>JAXLRD010000103.1:0-19615 GCA_046331285.1 Vicinamibacteria bacterium | reverse complement strand
GCGGCGGAGCCAGCGCGAGGCCAGGTAGAGAGTCAGGCCGAGGAGGGCCACGACCGCGAGCGGCACGAGCACCGCGAGGGCGAAGGTGACGAGGGCGATCGCGTCCTCGACGAAGCTCAGCAGCGGGTTCGCGAGCCCGCCCGTCGTCGCGGTCGACGCGGCGCGGAGAGCCGACTTGGCCGCGTGCGGCACGAGGGCCGTGGGCGCGCCCACCGCCGTCCCGAGCACGATCGACGTGAGCGGGTCGGACACGGTGCCGAGGACGGACGCGGCGAGGAGGGCGCCGGCCGCCGGCCGCAGCGGCGTGGCGAGGACGTCGAGCGCGTGGTCGACGGCCGGGATCTTGTCCCCGACGAGCTCGATCACGGTCGCGACGGCGAACAGGACGAGGGCCTTGTTCGACGCGAGGAACTGGAACGTCGGCCCGAGATCGAGGACGCCGGCCCGGGCGAGGCCGCCGGCCAGCAGCAGCGGCAGCCACGCGCGCAGGCCCGCCGAGGCGGCGAGCGCGATCGCGAGAGCGAGCGCCGGAAGGAACTCCGTCACCGTCGCCATGTCCATGGAAACGAGACTAGGACCCGCCCCGGGGGGTGTCAAGGAGACGGGGGCAGCTCCTCGAGCTCGGCCGTGAACGTCTCGACGCGCTGCATCTTCTTCTTCGAGTACTCCATCGTCCCGCGGTCCTGGCGGAGGCGGACCCCGGCCGTCCGGCCGGCGGCGAGGGTGATCGTCTGCTCCGCGGAGACGACGTCGCGCCACTGCGGCTGCTCGGCCGTCGCGTCGTTGACCTGGTAAGCGATCGAGAGGTGCCGGGCTCCCGCGAGGTCGGCGGGCAGGAGGAGGGCGAGGCGGATCTCTTCCCGGGAGACCGCCGGGGCCTCGGCCTTCACGCGCTCGGCCGGGCGCATGAGCAGCCGCTCCGGCGAGAAGACGAAGGAGTTGACGACCGCCTTCGGCAGGTCGTCCGGGTCGAGGTTGGCGTCGGTGTAGGTCGCGATCGTGACGTGGTCGAGCCTCACCTCGAGCCGCAGCGTGGGGTCGGCCGGCGCGGCCTTCGGGTCCCACGCCTGCCAGAACGTCGCCCCCCGGATCGAGAGGGCCAGGGGGATGGGCGGCGGAGGCGGCGGGGGGAGGGGCGCGGGCGGCACGGCGGCCGGCGCGTTCACCACCTCCACCTTCCCGTCGTCGTGGATCACCCGCTCGACCTTCTCGCGCGGGATGAGCAGAAGGCCGTACGGCGTGTTCAGGCGCAGCCGGCGCGTCGCTCGGCCCTCGATCTTCCCGGTGACGCGGTCGCCGTTCGTGAGGACCACGACGTCGGCCGCCGCGGGGGCCGCGAGCGCGAGAAGGAGGACGGCGGCGGTGGGGCGCATGGCGTGAGGGTACCGCCTTTGCGGTCTCAGGGCTTGCGGAACAGCTTGCGGAGGAGGCCGCCGGCCGCCGGGTCGTCCGGGTCCCTGGGATCGGGCGGCGCGGCCGCCGCCACGAAGCTCAGGGCCTCCTCGTGCTCGGGCGCGAGCTCGAGCACGCGGCGGTACATCGACAGCGCGCGGGCCTGCATGCCCCGGCCCGCCTAGAGCGCGCCGAGGAGCGCCCACGCATCCGTCGCCTTCGGGTCCTCGCGCGTCGTGTCGAGGAGGATCTCCTCCGCGCGCTTCGTCCACTTGGGGTTCTTGAGGTCGCAGCGGGCGAGGAGGACACGGGCCCGCGTGCGCAGGCGCGGGGCGAGCTTGTCGATCGCCGGCTCGAGGAGCTGGATGGCGTCCCAGTACTTCTCCATCTCGTAGAGCTTCATCGCCCGGTGCAGGTCGTACTCGGCCTGGGCCGCCTCGGCCTCGGGGTCGGGCGGCGGCGCGGGCGCGGGCGGCGGCACGTCGGCGCGCGCCGCGCCGGGGGCCGGGCCCGTCGCCTTCGCCCGGCCGAGCCGCTGCTCGTACTCCGCGCGCCGGCGCGGGTCGCGCAGCGTCTCGTACGCCTCGCCGAGGCGGATGAACACCGCCTCGAGCGCGTCGCGCAGGTCGCCGAGGGACTCGCCGTGGTGGGCGTCGGGATGGAAGCGCTTCGCGAGACGGAAATACGCGTCCTTCACCTCCGCCTCGCTCGCCGCGCGGGAGACGCCGAGCACGTCGAAGAGGCTTCGCGTCTTCAGGCCCTCGAACGCGTCCAGGATCTCGCGGCGGCGATCCGAGGCGCCGGCCTCGGGAGCGGTGGCGGTCGCCGCGGGCTCCGCCGGGGGCGGGCCGCCGCCGCGGCGGCGGGCGGAGGCGACGCCGGGCTCGGCGGGCGGCCGGCGGCGGCGCGGCGGAGACCGGGGGCATCGCCGGCGCCGGCCCGGGGCGGCCGGCTCGCGCGGGGCCCGGGCCGCGGCCGCTTCGTCTCCCCGGCCACGTACTCGACGAGGCCCGTCGAGAGCAGGCCGAGGGAGGCTGCGTGGCCTGGATGGCCTCGCGCGGGAACGGGATCAAGGCCCACGATCCTCGCGCGCCCTCGTCGTCCCGTCGACGCGCGCGAGGACGTAGCTGTCGGCCCGAGAGGGTCCGTCCAGCTTCTGGAAGCGCAGCAGCGGGGGTCCGAGGCGAGGGCCAGCACGCGGTCGCGGTCGCCGAGCGAGTAGCGCACGACGTCGGGGTCCTTCACCGCCTGCACGGTCTGGAGGATCAGCTCTCCGGTCGAGAGTTTCTGGAGCGAGCCTCGACTCCCGGCGTCGTCCTCGGCCTCGAAGAACGAGCCTCGTCCCAGGCGAAGACCTTGGCCAGCATCTCGTGCACGTGGAGGGCGATCGCGTCCTCGAGGCCGCTCTGGTCGATGAGGCCGAGCCTGTTCAGGACGAACCCGAGCCGCTTCTTCTCGCGGACGACGATGTCCGTCGCCCGCGCCAGGTCGTCGGGCGAGAGCAGCCCGCGCCGCACCAGCATCTCGCCGAGGCGGTCCCGGAGGACGTTCGTGGTGGCGTTGACGATGTGTCCGCGACGGAAGCGCAGGCTGTGGAACTCCGTCCCCCCGGACGAGGTTGAGTTGGCTGCCCAGCCGGCCCACGTACGCCTCCCGCAGAAGGCGCGCGACGGTACCCTCGGCCAGCTCCCTCGGTCCTTCCGCGCGGGGCTCGCTCGTCGACGCGCTCACCTCTTGCGCGCGGGCAGGGTCGCGAGGTCCTGCGGATTGAGGGCGGGTATCGAGCGGCAGGTCGGCCGCGTTCAGGAGGCCGGGCCGCCTCGCGAGGACGCGCGGGAGCGAGTTCACGAGCACCGCGGCGGCGGCCGCCTCGCCGCCTACCCCGCCGGCGACGGCGTCGACGGGAGGGTCCCCGTCGACGAGCACGTGGTCGCGGGGACTCCGCGCCGACGTAGGCCTGGGCGTCGAGGGCGGATCACGAGGTCGCCGCCGCGGTAGGCGCGGACGGCCTGGCGGATGCCGGCCGCGGCGCCGGCCGGGATGCGCAGCTCTTCCGTGTCGAGGTCGCGGGGGCGATCGCGGGCTCGGCGATCTCGTCGACCCGGTCGAGCTTCCACCGAGCGCGCCGGCGATCATGTGGGCCGACTCGACGAGGCCGACGTGGCGCACCGTGCCCTCGGTGACCGCCCGCCGGAACTGCCCGAGGTTGAGGCCGGCCCCGACCAGGCGCCGCTGCAGGGGCAGCCGTCGCGCGCCCGCGTCGACGACCCGCGTCGCCGAGACCCCGTCGCACGCTCGTGCAGGGCGCGGTGAGGGCGAGGGCGAGGGTGTCCATCGCGAAGCCGGGGTTGACGCCGGTCGCGAGCACCGCGACCTTCGCCGCCGCGAGGGTCGATCTCCCGGAAGGCCGCGAGGCGCGCCGGCACCGGGTAGGCGAGCTCCTCGCAGCTCGTGACGACGTGGATCCTCCGCGCGACGAGCCGCGATCTGCGGCCGGACGTCCTTGAGATGGGACGAGGTGCAGACGAAGGCCACGTCGGCCGGGACCCTTCGGGGCCGCACCGCTCGGGGTCCCCGTCGATCTTCAGGCTCCAGCCGCGGCAGCCCGAGCACCGCGGGCAGGGTCCCGGCCGGCGTGGAGCGCGGGCCGGATCGGCCGCCGCCACGAGCTTCAGCCCGGGCGTCCGGAGCACCGTGCGCGCGACGGCCTGCCCGACCGGCCCGAGTCCCGCCACCGCGACCTTCAGCGTGCGAGGCATCCTTCAGTCCCCCTCCGGTGCGTTCGCGTCCCTAGCGCTCGACCTCGATCGGCGGCACCTCCGATCGCCGTCGTGGCCATGATGGCCGTCTGCGAGATGGGCAGCAGGGCCGTGTAGTTCGCCCTGGAGGTCGACGGTGACCTCGTAGTAGCTCGGGCGACACCCCGGACGAGGCGCCCGCTGAAGGCGCGCGGCCGCCGGGTTCTGCGGCGAGAGGATGTAGCCGAGCTCCTCGCTGGCAATCCAGACCGTCGCCTCGCGCTCGATCATCTTCTAAAACTCCTTGATGCTCCGGCGCAGGATGTCGAGGGCGGCGTCCGCTTCGGCGGCGCCCAAGTCCAGGGCCGGACGGAACCGGACGGACCGCGGGCCGCAGCCGAGAGTCAGCAGCCCGTTCGCCAGCAGCACGTCGAGGGCCCGCGCGCGCATGTCGGGCGTGGGCAGGTCGAAGGCGATCATGAGCTCTGCGCCCGCGCGCGCCCGGCGCGATCTTGCCTCCCGACTCCTCCTGGAGGGACACGAGGCCGGCCAGCAGCCGCTCGCCTTCGACGACGCGCGCGTTGTCGACCAGCCCGTCCTCCTCGATGATCTCGAGGAAGCGGGCGAGCGGACCATGTCGGTGAGCCCGCTGCCCCACGTCGAGTTGATGCGGACGACCTTGAAGACGTTCTCCGGCTCCTCGTCGACCCGGGGGCCGACGAGGCAGCCGCCCACCTGCACCTTCTTGCCGAACGAGATCGCGTCTGGCCGGAGGCCGAAGTGCTCGTGGGCCCACATCTTGCCGGTGATGCCGACGCCCGTCTGGACCCCGTCGAGCACGAAGAAGGCGCCGTACCGGGTGCGCCCGGCGCCTGCAGCGCCTGGAGGAACGAGGCGCGGGAAGTGGTTGTCGCCGCCCTCGGCCTGATCGGCTCGATGAGGATGGCCGCGATGTCGTCCGCGCTCGCGGCGAAGGCGGCGTCGACCTCGTCGAGGGCCCGCTGCTCCGCCGCCGCGACGTCCCGCTCGACCTCGGCGTGACCGAAGCGCAGCTTCGGGTTCGTGACGCGCGGCCAGTCGAACTTCGGGAAGAGGTCGGTCTTCGTCGGGTCGGTGTTCGTCAGCGACAGGGCGTAGCCCGAGCGGCCGTGGAACGCCTCGTGGCGGAAGTGGAGGATCTTCTGGCCGCGGACGCCGGCCACCCCGCTCGCGCGTTCCGGACCTTCCAGTCGAAGGCGATCTTGAGCGCGTTCTCGACGCCGAGGGTCCCGCCCTCGATGAAGAACGCGTACTCGAGGTGCGGCGGCATGGCGATCCGCCCGAACGTCTCGACGAACCACGCGTACTCGACGCTGTAGAGGTCCGAGAGGGCGGGCTTCACCTGCGCGACGCGACGCAGCGCCGCCTGGAAGACGGGCTCCTTCATCTTCGGGTGGTTGTAGCCGATCGGGTTCGACGCGAAGAAGGCGCAGAAGTCGAGGATGTCGCGGCCGGAGCGCGCGTCGTGCAGCCACGCTCCGTGGCACCTGTCGAAGTCCACGACGATGTCGTAGCCGTCCGCCAGGATGTGGCGGCCGAGGATCGCGTGGACTTCGGCCGGCGAGATCGTCGAAAGAGACGAACGGATCGAGGTCGTCATCGTCGAAGCTCCGTCAGGGCGAGGGTGATCCAGGGTGGCGAGCGAGGAACGCGCCGACACCCTAGGTCATTCCCCGGTCGTACTGGACAAGAGCTTTCGAGTCAATGGTTTGCCCCGGGGACGGCTCGGGCGGGGAGCTCCCGGCCCTGAACGCGCTTCATGCTAGCACAGAGTTTGACGAGGGTCCGGCGGGGGCCGGGCCGCGCGCGAATGTGCCGTGCGCCCCGGTCCGCGAAGCCTATAATCGGACGCTCGCCATGGCCCCCGCGATCGACCCCGCCTTCCCTGCGCGACTCGGAGCTGTTCGAGAACCAGCCGCCTGAGTCATCCGGGCTGCCGTGCTCGAGCAGGGGCAGCTCGTCCAGTTCGGCCCCGGGGACGTCGTGTTCCCGGCAGGGCGAAGAGGGGAGCGGCTCTTCGTCGTGAAGAGCGGGGTCCTCGAGGAAGTGGCCTGCTGGCCGACGGCGCCGACCAGGTGCCCGTCGCCTACCTCGGGACGGGCGAGGTCCTCGGCGAGCTCGCGCTGCTCACCGGGTCGCCGCGCAGCGCGACCGTCCGCTCGCCCGAGCGCGCGGAGCCTTCACCGTCGAGAAGGCCGT
This sequence comes from Vicinamibacteria bacterium, assembly GCA_046331285.1. GTDB lineage: Bacteria > Acidobacteriota > Vicinamibacteria > Fen-336 > Fen-336 > DATBSL01. Next base: position 13,247 of record JAXLRD010000103.1, on the reverse strand, counting down.
GTTCTTCGACCTGATGGACGTGCTCCCCGCCTTCTCGCGCAACCTGTGCCTCGTCCTCGCGAAGCGCCCTCGAGGCGACCACGCCGAAGGTCCTGGCCTCCGGCAAGCAGCTATGGTGGGCAACCTGAAGTACTTCGACCTCGCCACGGTCATCCAGACCCTGATCGGCTCGCACCAGACCGGGGGCCTCGTGGTGAACCAGGACAAGCGCACCGCGTGGCCGAGATCTTCTTCTTCCGCGGGAACATCGCGCGGGCGAAGTTCCGCCAGCTCGTCGGCGACGACGCGGTCTTCCAGCTCTTCCAGAGCCAGATCGAGGGCGAGTTCTCGTTCACCGGCCGGGAGGTCGACGAGGACGAGGTGCAGAGCGAGATCAGCATGCCGGCGATCTCGCCCTCAGCGGAGCTTTCCTGGTGCGGCCTGCAGGACGAGCCGCTGCTGCTGAAGGCGAAGCTGCCCGACCCCGGCCGCGTCTTCCGGCAGAAGGCGGCCCACCTGTCCCGAGGACTCCGACACGATCGAGCTCGCGGCCGCGGCATGGTCGCGCCTCAAGCGCGGCGGCAACCTCGACGAGCTCCAGCGCGACGTGCCGCGCTCCTCCTTGCCAGCGATCTACAACACGGTCGCGAAGCTGCTCGACACCGGCCAGATCGAGTAGGGCTCAGACCCGCGTCGCGTCGCGCAGGATCGTCCGCAGCCGGGCGCCCTCGGCCCGCGCCTCGTCGAGCTCCTCGCGAGGGCCGAGATGCGCCGCCGCTTGCCGAGGAACGCCCAGTTCGCGGCTCCTCAGCAGGGCGGCGGCCGCGATCGCCACGCGATCGCCTCCGCGACGAGCTCGTGGCCGATCGGCTGGCGCCGCGTCCCGACCTCGAAGACCGCGAAGGCGAGGCCGAGGGCGAAGCCGTTCGCGCCGATGCCGAGGCTGCGCCGCGCGCGCGAGAGGTCCCCCGCGAGGCGCGCGGCGAGGCGCTCGTTCGCCGCGAGGGCGTCGCGGACGGGGCCGGGGTCGGCGAGAACGAGGCGGCAGCGCGTCGGCGCGGACGACCTTGTGCTTCGTTCCGCACGCCCCGCACTTGACGTGGTCGCCGTGGGCGTAGTGGTCGGGGACCGAGATCGCCACCTTGCGGGGTGGACGCAGCGCGGTCCCGCCCGCGGCCGGTCCGGTGCGCATCGCCCGGGTTCCTCCGCGGAGAGCCTAGCAGACGCGAGCGCCGGCGAACAAGAAGTGACACACTTGGCCCGTGGCGGTGACGGTCGCTCTGCAGCCGTTGCGGCGCCACCAACCGCGTGGACGCCGGCCGGGTCGAGCAGGGCCTGCAGCCCGTCTGCGGGCGCTGCGAGGCGGCGCTCTATCCCTCCTCGGCGGTGGTCGAGACGAGCGACGCGCGCTTCGAGGACCAGGTCCTCTCGTCGGCCGTTCCCGTGCTGCTCGACGTCTGTGGGCTCCGTGGTGCGTAGCTTGCCGGGGGCTGAGCCGATCATCGAGGAGCTGGCGCACGCGCTGCCGCGTCCGCGTGGCCAAGCTGAACGTGGACTCGCAGCTCGGCGACCGCCGCCCGGCTGCGGATCCAGGGGGTCCCGACGCTGATCGTGTTCCGGCAGGGCCGCGAGGTCGCCCGGATGGTCGGGGCCCGGCCGAAGGCCGACATCCTCCGGGCGATCGACACGACCGCCTAGCGCCGGGGAACCGGGGGCGCTCCTCGCGCGTCTCTTCCCCAGGGACGGGGTGCGCCATGAGGAGAACGCGGGGAGTCTGCCGCTGTTTCGCTGGCCGTGGCCGTGTCGGCCGCAGCGGGAGAGCCGCCGGCCAAGGCGCCGGCCGACGCGCCCCCGTCGGCGTCTCCGCGGCGGCGGCGACGGCTTCCCCGCCCGCGGCGGACGCGGCCGCACCGGACGCCGACGCGGCCGCGGACCTCGCGGCCGCGCGCGCCGCGTCGTCGGTGTCCACCGTGCGCCCCGGCCGCCGGCCGCCGCGGCCCCGACCGAGGTGACGCTCGACGAGCGCAACGCCTCGCCGCCGGCGGCGTGCTTCGGCGGGCCGCTCGGCGGCTCGCCGCGCCTGTCGCTCCTCCACGGGCTCGGCGCGAAGGTCCGGGGAGAAGGACCAGAAGGTCGACGCCGTGTGCGCCGTTCCGATCCCCACTGCGCGGGCGGGTTCCTCCTCGACGCCGAGGCGGGCTCGGGCGGGGTGCGCTCAGCCTCGGCGTCGGCGCGAACGCCCGGGTCCAGGACGAGGACTTCGGCGGCACCGTCGGCGCCGGCCTGGCTGTCGGTCGCCCGCACGTGGGGCAACCCGGTCGGCACCGCCGACCTGGCCCACCTACGTCGGCCCCGAGCTCGACCTTCGTGCTGCGCGTCGGCGCAACGTGGGCGTGCTGTTCCGCGTCGCCGGCGACGGCGGGGGGACGACGCTCACGTGGGGGCTCGGGCTGCGGCTGTAGCGGCCGTCCGCCGCCGCTAGTCGAACGTCACGCCGGCCTTCCGTCCGGCGTCCACGACCGCCGCGTGCGCCGGCGTCGTACTCCGCGTCGCCCGGGAGGTGCTCGAGCATGAGCGGCGCGTCGGGCGCGTGTCGGGCGTGCTCCGTGAGCAGCACGCCGTAGTCGATCGAGCCGGTCCCGATCCGGACCTCGCGGAAGTGCACGGCCATCTCGACGTCCCACGCGAGGTCCTTCGCGTGGACGCTCGCGACGAGCGGCCGAGCTTGCGGTAGCACTCGGCGCACGAGCCCGCTCGCGCCGTAGAAGCGGGCCGGCGAGTTCACGAGGTTGCACGGGTCGAGGTGGACGGCGAAGCCCTGCGGTCGATGGCCTTCACCATCTCGAGGCACGCGTCGGGGCTGTCGGGCAGCGACCACGCCATCATCTCGTAGCAGAACGTCGTGCGTCTCGGCTTCACCGCGTCGAGGATCGCCCGCGCGTTCTCGACGGCCGCGTCGAAGAACCGCGGGGAGAGGTTCTCCGGGTGCGGGCCGAACCAGCTCGTCGGGCTGAAGGAGCCGGCGATGTCGACGCAGCAGCGGGCGCCCACAGGAGCCTGCGAGGGCGAGGCCCTCGGTCACCGTCGCGAGGTTCTTTCTTCCTCGTCTCCGCGTCGGGGTCGAGGAGGTTCACCCAGCGGCCGACCTCGGCGATCACGACGTCGTGCCGCGCGAAGGCGGCGACGGTGTCGCGCAGCCGTGCGGCGTCGTCGAGGCGTGTGACGTTCGGGCAGTAGGCCGCGCGGTATCCCTTCTCGCGGGTGGGCGCGGGCGAGCGCCTCGGGGTCGTCGCCCGGCACGGACACGGGCGCGCCGGAGCCGGAGGCGGCCGGAGACTGCGCCGCCCCCGCGACCGTCGCCGCGGCGGCGCCGACGCACTGGCCAGGAACGTGCGGCGCTCGATCATGGTCATCGTCGTTCTCCGCCCAGGGAGCCTACACTCAGGCGGGCTCGCACCCGCCGGGACCGGCTCCTCCCGGTCGCCTTGACCGCGCGTCGAGGCTGCGACTAACGTCCGGCGGCGGGAGGAGCGACCGCATGCCCGGCACCCCTGCTCGTCGTCCACGTCCACGCCCGGGTGAAGCCCGGGGGGAGGAGGCGTCCGTCCGCGCCTCCGAGGCGAACGCGGCGGCGAGCCGCCGCGAGCCGGGCGTCGTGCGGTTCGACCTGCTGGCCGACCGCGACGATCCCGCGCACTTCGTCCTCGTCGAGGTCTACCGGGACGCGGCGGCCGCGGCCGCGCACAAGGAGACGCCGCACTACGCGGCCCGGCGCGACGCGGTCGCCGGCCTCATGGCCGAGCCGCGCGCGGAGCGGCATGTCAACGTGTCGCCGGGCGACGACGGCTTCTGATGGCGCGCTTGAGCCGGCGACCGCCGGCCGCGTCGTGTTCGGCCCCGGCGCGCTCGACGAGCTCGGCGCGACGGCGGCGGGTCTCGGGCGGCGCGCCCTCCTCGTGACCGGCCGCTCCGCGGAGCGCGCCGCGCCGGCGCGCGAGCGGCTCGCCGCCGCCGGCCTCGCGGTCGCGGCGTTCTCCTCCCGCAGGAGCCCCTGGTCGACGACGTCCGGCGGGGGACCGAGGCGGGTGGCCGGGGCCGACGTCGTCGTGGCGTGGCGGGGGCAGCGCGCGGATCGACGGCGGCAAGGTCGCGGCCCTGCTCGGGAACGGGGGCGACCCCTTCGACTACCCCGAGGTCGTCGGCCGCGGGCGGCCGCTCGAGAGGCCGTCCGTCCCCTTCGTGGCCGTGCCCACGACCGCCGGCACCGGCTCCGAGGTCACCCGCAACGCGGTCCTCGGCTCGCCCGAGCACGGCGTGAAGGCGAGCCCGCGCAGCCCGCGCATGCTCCCGGCCGCCGCGATCGTCGACCCGGACCTCCTTCGCGGCCTGCCGCCGTCCACGATCGCGGCGAGCGGCCTCGACGCCTTCCTTGCAGCTCGTCGAGCCGTACGTCTCGGTGCGGGCGAACCCGCTCGTCGACGCGCTGTGCCGCGAGGGTCTTCGCGCGCTCCGCGCTCGCTGCGCCGCGCGTTCGAGGGCGACGCGCGAGCGAGGCGGGCGAGGAGCGACCTCGCGCTCGCCAGCCTCCTCGGCGGCCTCGCCCTCGCGAACGCGGGGCTCGGCGCCGTCCACGGCTTCGCGGCGCCTGTCGGCGGCCTCTTCGCCGCGCCGCACGGGGCCGCGTGCGCGGCGCTCCTCCCGGCGGTGATGCGCGTGAACCCTCCGCGCTCGCGTCCCGCGCGCCGGCGAGCCCGGCCCTCGACCGCTACCGCGAGATCGCCGCGATCGTGACCGGCCGCCCTGGGCCTCGGGCCGAGACGCGTCGCCCCGGGTGGAGGCGCCTCGTCCGGGCGCCTCCCCTCGCGGTGCCCGGCCTCGGCCGGTGGGGCGCGACGCTCCTCGACGTGCCGCGTCTGTCGAGAAGATGCGCGGCGCGGGCCAGCAGCATGAAGGGCAACCCGATCGTCCTCACCGGGGCCGAGCCTGAGGAGACTGCGTCGTCGTCGCTGTGAGGGCAGGCTAGCGCCGCCGCAGGACGAGGCCCATCCCGGCCGTGACGCCCCACGTGCCGTCGGCGGTCGCGATCCCGCGCCGCACCGCGGCGTCGGAGGCAGCCCCTCCCTCGCGTAGCGCACGCCGGCCCGCGCCTCGCAGCGGACCTCGGCGCCGGGCGTCGGATGGCCCGTCCGCCCGGCGATCTCCGCGACGGCGGCGAGGCGCTTCGAGACCGGCCACTCGAGTGCCGCGCCGTAGGTGAAGAAGTCGACCCGGTCGTGCGGGCGGTAGACGTCGTCGAAGAGGAGGAGCCCCGCGCTCGCGAGCAGGCGCCCGCGGCCCGCGCGCCGGGTCGCGAGGCCCTCGACGAACGCGCGGATCGTGTTCGGCCCGAGGCCGAGCGGGCGCTTCTGCACGTCCTCGTAGGACGTCCGGGGGAGCGTCGCCCCGAACCGCACGGCGAGGGCCGGCCGCCCGCCGCCCCCGGCGACGCGCCACTTCACGCGTGGAGGGTCACGTCGCCGAAGTCGGACGACTGCGCCCCGCCGCGGGCCTCGTCCCCGGCCACGCCGACCCGCGCGACCCAGTCGGCGTCGAGCTCGACCGTGTCGGCGGGCGACCACGTGAGCCGCAGCGGGCCGTCCCACCGGGTGCGCTGCGCACCGTGTCGCAGCTCGGCTCGTCCGCGATCAGGTCGAAGCCGGTCTCGAAGTCGAGCGTCCCCGCCGGCGCCGTCTCCGCGGCCTCGGTCACGAGGGGACGCGCTCCGGGCGTGCGCCGGACTGGCTGCGGCGAGGGCCAGGGCGGCGGAAGGGGACGAGGCGGGCGAGGCGGGCGAGGCGGGCGAGGCGGGCGAGCGGGCGCGGCGGGGAGAGCGATGCAGGCGCAGTACAGCACGCGTCGAGCGACACCGGCAAGTCGGGGCCGCCGGTGAGGCGGATGCGCCTGGTGGGGCGGTCCTGCGGAGGAGCGGCCGGAACGGCGGGCGGCGTGCGGCGGCGCCGCAGCAGGTTCGGTCCGCCGACGGCGCGGCACGCCGCTTGAACAAGGATGCTGCACGGCGGCCGCGCGAAGCAGGACCGCCGCAGGAGGAAGACCGAAGATGAAGAGCCTGATCCGCCTGATGCTCGCCCTGTCGATGGGCGCTCTCCTCGCCTCGTCCGCGCTCGCCGGCCAGGCCGCCGCGCCCGCGCTGGGCAGACGCGCCATGACCTCGGCGAAGACGACCGCCACAGCGGCCGCACCGGCCCCGAAGCCGGCCGCCGAGCCGCTCGACCTCAACACCGCGACGGAGGCGCAGCTCGTCGCCCTGCCGGGCGTCGGCGAGGCGTACGCGAAGAAGATCATCGCCGGCCGGCCGTACAAGCGGAAGGACGAGCTCGTCTCGAAGAGCATCGTGACCGAGGCCGCCTACGCGAAGTTCAAGGACCAGGTGATCGCGAAGCAGAAGTAGCCTCCCCGCGCCCTCCTGCGCGAGGGACTTCCCGCGGGGGCGGAGCGCGCGAGCGTCGCCCCGCCCCCCGCTGTACCTCCTCACCGCGAAGGAGCCACGGCCCGTGGAATCGCTGCTCGTCAAGTACGGCTACGCGCTGCTGTTCGCCGGCATCGCCGTCGAGGGCGAGGCCGTCCTCCTCGCGGCCGGGCTGCTCGCCCGCCACGACTTCTTCCGCCTGCCCGTCGTGATCGCGATCGCGGTCGCGGCCAACTCCTTCGCCGACCAGTTCTACTCCTCCTCGCGCGCTGCGCGCGCGGCCGCGTGGGTCGAGAAGCGCTTCGGCCGGAGCCCGCGCTTCCAGTCGCTGATGGCGGGGATGAGCCGGCACGCCTTCGGCCTGCTCGTGGTCAGCCGGTTCGCCTACGGCCTGCGGATCGCGATCCCGGCCGCGTGCGGCGTCGTGGGGATGGGCGTCGTGGCGTTCACCCTCGTCGACCTCCTCGCCGGGCTCTTGTGGGCCGTGCCCGTCGCGGGTGGCCTTCGGCTACGGCGCCGGCGGCGGCATCGCGCCGCCTCGAGAGCGTCCACCGCTACGAGGTGGCGGTCGCGGGTCGGCCTCGCCGGCGCGGCCGCCGCGTGGCTCGGGTCATTGGCGCCACGCGCGGCGGGTCGTGCGCTGGGCGGGAGCTCGGCCTCGCCGACGTCGCGGCGCTCCTCCACGCCCTCGTGCCGTTCGTCGTCGGCCTGATGGGCGTCCTGAACGCGCTCTCCGCGCTGCGGCCGCGCGAGCCCGAGGTCGTGCAGGAGCTCGAGCGGTGGCTCCTGCCTGCCGTGATGCAGCGCAGCCGCGCGCTGATGCTGCTGGCGGGCGTCGCCCTCCTCCAGGTCACGCGGAACCTCTCGCGCCGGAAGGCCCTCGCGTGGTGGGTCGCGGTGGGAGCCTCGCCGTCTCGGTCGTCTTCCACGCCGGACGCGCGTTCGACGTCCACCACTCGATGGTCGCCCTGGCCCTGCTCGGCTACTTCGTCGCCTACCGCCGCCAGTTTTTCCGCAGGCCCGCAGCGACCCCGCCCCTGCGGCGCGCGCTCCTCATGGCGCCGGTGCGCGGTCGCCGCCTGGTCGTTCGGCGTCGTCGGCCTGTCCGACCTCGGAGACCAGTACCGCTGGGACGAGGGCGACACGCCGGCCGTCGAGGCCGTTCGCGCGGGCCTGCTGACCCTCGACCCCGGCGTCGACCCTCACCGACCACGCCGCGCGCTTCTCGGCGCCCTCCAGCTCGCGAGCCGGGCCGGGCGGCTCTACGTGCTCGTGCTCCTCCTGCGGCCGGTGATCTCGCGGCGCCGGCAGGAGGCGCCGGCGGAGGCGGTCGCGCGCCTCGCGCGCGGCCACGGCGAGCGCTCGCCCTCCGCGTTCGCGGCCCAGGAGGACAAGCACCACCTGCTCGTGGCGGACGGACGCGCGCTCGTGGCCCCCGCCGTGCGCGGCCGCGTCGCGCCTGCGGTGGGCGACCCCCTCCTGCGCGCCCGCCGACCTCGAGGCGGCCGCCCGCGAGTTCGTGGCCCACTGCCGGAGGAACGGCTGGTCCCGTGCGTCTACGAGGCGCCGGACGCCTCGCTCCCGGTCTACCGGCGCCTCGGGCTCGGCTCGCTGAAGATGGCGGAAGAGGCGCTCGTCGACCTGGACGTCGTTCTCGCTCGCCGGCGGGAAGCGGCCGCGCTGCGGTCGATGGTCCACAAGGTCACGCGGATGGGCCTCGTCGTCTCTCCCTACGATCGCTGGCGCGGGAGGCGAGCGCCGCGGTCGACGAGCAGCTCGAGGAGATCCCTGGAGGAGTGGCTGGCCGAGAAGCGGCTCGGCGAGATGGGCGTGACCGTGTCCCGCTTCTCGCTCGAGGCGCTCGACGACGTCCACGTCTTCGTGGGCCGCGACGCGGCGGGCCGGGTGGTCGCCTTCACCTCGTGGCGCCCGTACGCCGGCGGCCGCGCCGCCGTGCTCGACCTGATGCGCAAGCGGAAGGACGCCCCGTCCGGCACGATGGACCTGCTCGTCGCCCGCTCGCTCGAGAGCTGCGCGGGCGGGGGCTCGTCGAGGCGAGCCTCGCGAACGCGCCGCTCGCGAACGTCGGCGAACTGCGCGGCGGGTTCTCGAGAAGGGCGTCGCCCTCCTCTTCGAGAACCTCAACGCGGCTCCGGCTACAAGAACCTCTTCCAGTTCAAGAAGAAGTTCGCCCCCCGCTGGAGCGGCCGCCACCCCGTCTTCCCGGCGCGGCCGCCCTCCTTCCGTCGCGGTCGCCCTTCTGACGAGCCTCCACGGCGGCGTCGAGTGGGAGATCGTGGCGGGCCCTCCTGCCCCTGGGCGCGGCCGGCCGGGGAGGGCGCGGGGGCGCGGCCGGCCGGGGGCGCCCCGCGGACGGCGGCTCAGCGGTCGTCCTCGCCCAGGTCCAGCCCGAAGCGCTCGGCCATCCGGTAGAGCGTGCGGCGGTCGATCCCGAGGACCTCGGCCGCGCGGCTGCGCCGCGCCGCGCACGGCGGCTAGCACGTGGCGGTAACGCTTCTCCATCTCGTCGAGAGAGCCCTCGCGAAGACCGCCTCCTCCATCGCCGGGACCTCCGCCGCCCGCGCAGGGACTCGGGCAGGTCGGGCACGTCGATCGTCCCTCCGCGCGCGGCGACTGTGAGCCGCTCGAGCGTGTTCTCGAGCTCGCGCACGTTGCCGGGCCAGTCGTGGGCGGCGAGGGCGGCGGTCGCGGCCGGGGTCAGGGCGAGACGCGGGGCCGGCCCCGCTGGGCGAAGACCGCGAGAAAGTGCCGGGCGAGGAGCGGAACGTCGTCGCGCCGGTCGCGCAGGGGCGGCACCCGGATCGAGAACACGTTGAGGCGGTAGAAGAGGTCCTGGCGGAAGCCCCCTCCTTCACCGCGCGCTCTCGAGGTCCCGGTGGGTCGCCGCGACCACCCGCGCGTCGACGTTCAGGACGCGCGCGCCGCCGACCGGCCGCACCTCGCCGAGCCTGCAGCCGCCCGCAGCAGACGCACCCAGGCGCGGGCGACATCTCGCCGACCTCGTCGAGGAAGATCGTGCCGCCGTGGGCCTGCTCGAACAGGCCCTTCTTGTCGGCGACGGCGCCGGTGAAGGCGCCGCGCACGTGGCCGAACAGCTCCGACTCGAGGAGCCCCTCCGGGATCGCCCTGCAGTTGACCGGCACGAACGCCCGCTCGGCCCGCGGACCGTGGCGGTGGATCGCGCGGGCGACGAGCTCCTTGCCGGTGCCCGTCTCGCCGGTCACCAGCACCGGCGCGTCGGAGGCGCAGGCGAGGGCGATCTGCTTGTAGACGGCGAGCATCGCGCCGCTGCGGCCCACGAGGCCGTCGGGCACGAGGCGGAGGGGGCGAGCGACGGCTCCGGCTCCCTGCCGCCCGCCCGGGCGCCGGGCGAGCGCGCGCTCGACGACCTCGGGCACCTGGCCGATGTCGACGGGCTTGCTCACGAAGTCGAACGCGCCGGCCTTCACCGCCTCGAGCGCCGTCTCGAAGCGAGCCGAACGCGCTGATCAGGACCACCTCGACGTCGGGATCCCGTTCCTTGAACGCGCGCAGCAGGTCGAGCCCGTCGAGCCGCGCGTCGAGGTTGATGTCCGAGAGGACGAGGTCGAACGGCGACGCCGCCACCGCGGCGAGCGCCTCGTCCGGCGTCTGCGCGGTCTCGATCTCGCGGCCGGGGCTCCTCGAGCAGCTCGCTCATGAAGCGGCAGGTCTCGCGGTCGTCGTCGACGATCAGCATCAGCGGCTCATCGGCTGTCCCCCGGGACGGCGGGCAGGCGCACCAGCGCCGTCGTGCCGCGGCCGGGCGCGCTGTCGAGCGCGACCGACCCGCCGTGGGCCGAGACGATCTCGTGGACGATCGGCAGGCCGAGCCCCGTCCCCCGCCCCCGCGGCTTCGTCGTGTACAGCGGCTCGAAGACGCGCGCGAGGTCCTCGGGCGGATGCCGCAGCCCGTGTCGGCCACGGACAGCGCCACGTCCGCCCCGCCGCGCCGCGCGCCGAGCCTGCGGCGGCCGCCCTCCGGCATCGCGTCGATCGCGTTCGTGACGAGGTGCAGCAGGGCCTGCTCGAGCTGCGCCGCGTCGGCCGCGACCCGCGGCAGGTCCGGCTCGACCGGCAGGGCGAGCTCGATGCGGGCGGCGGCGAGGGTCGGCCGGGCGAGCTCCGCGAGGCGGTCGAGGAGCCCGCCGGCGCGACCGGCGCGAGCTCGGCGCCCGGCCGCCGCGTCTGCGCCGAGCAGCGACTGCACGATCGCCGTGACCTGCGCGATCTGCCGCTGGACTCGTCTCCAGCCGGCGGGCGACGGGCGAGGCCTCCGGCTGGCCCGCGCGGAGCATCTGCACGTACCCGGACATCACGTTGAGCGGGGTGCTGGACCTGGGTGAGCGACCGAGGCCGCCATCTCGCCGGCGAGGGCGAGCGCTGGCCGCGGGCGAGCGCCCCGCGGAGCTGGAAGAGGCGCTGCGCGGTGTCGAGCAGCTCGCGGTTCGCCGCGCGCAGTCTGGCTGCCTGCCCGGTCGACCTCGGGCCCTCAGGTGTGGTTGAAGCCCTCCATGCGCTCGAGCATCGCGTTGAGCTTCTCGGCCACGGCGCTGATCTCGTCTCCTCGCGCGACGGGGCGCGGGCGGCGAGGTCTCCGGCGGCGGCCCGGGACATCGTGCCGAGCACGGCGCCGAGCGGCCGGTGCACGAGTCGGCGCGCCAGGACGTCGAGGCCGGCGGCGAGAGGAGGATGGCCGCGGAGCCGAAGACGAGCGCGGCCTGACGGCTCCGGCGCCGCACGCGGAGGAGGGCGTCCATGCGCACCGCGACGACCACCGCGCCCGGGGCGCCGGGGTGGTGCGGGAGGGCGACGGCGGCGAGGTGGAGGGCGAGCGGCCCGTCGGCGAAGGTCAGCGACCCCGCGGGTGCGGGCGGCTCCCGGCGCCGAGCGCGCCCACGCGCGCCGGCGGAGCGGCCTCGGTCGAGGCCAGGACCGCGCCGCCGGAGGTCACCGCGAGCGACTGCACGGCCGGCACCGCCTTGCGGTAGTCGCCGAGGAGGTCCGCGACGCCTGCTGCCGAGGGCGGCGCGGCGTGCTCGCCGAGGTCGGCGGCCACGCCGAGCGCCGGCACCGCCTCGGCCGAGTCGAGCGCCTCCGCCTCGACGGCCCGGGAGACGATCCGCGTCTGCAGGTGCCGCCGAGAGGCTGACGACCACGGCCACGACGAGGACGGCGGAGATGCCGAGGCGCGCGCAGCGACTTCACGACGCCAACGATAGCGCCCCGGCCGGCGCGATGGCACGCGCGCGCGGCGGTCGCGCTGGCCCTCCTGCTCGCGGGCTGCGTCGGCCTGCGGCCCTCGGCGAGGGCCGCTCCTCCGCCCGGCGTGGGCGCCCCGTCGCCCGCGCCCGCTCCCGGCCCGCGTCGCGCCGCCGAGCGCCGGCGGTTCCACACCGCGACGGGCGCGGTCGAGTCGTACGACCCCGCGACGCGCGTCCTCGTCGTCCTGTCGGCCGGCCGCGCGGCCGCGTTCGTGGTCGCCCCCGAGGCGCGGCTGTGGATCGGGAGCCGCCGCGCCTCCGTCGACCTCCTCTGCGCGAGCACCGGCGCCCAGGCGACGATCGCCTGGTCCGAGGCGGACGGACGTCGCACGACGCACACGGTGCGCCTCGCCCGCGGCCGCGGCGAGCGCGACGGCCGCTAAGGCGTGCTTGGACAGCCGTCCTCGCGCTTGAGAGAATGGACGTTCGCGCTTCGACGCGAAGCGCATGCAGGGAAGCCAGCCTCCGAAATGAACCACACTGCCAGCAGGACGGTACGGGCCGCGCGCCTCGCGTGCGCGGCCGCGCTCCTCGCCGCCGTCCCGGCCGCGCTCGCCCAGGAGGCCGGCGCCCGCGGGGCGTCGGTCGCGCCGGGCGCGGACGGGGCACTCTCGGTCTTCGCCGGCGGAGTGCCGTCCGGCGAGGCCACCCCCGACGAGATCCCCCTGACCCTGCGCGAGGCGATCGAGCGCGGGCTGCGGTCGAACCTCGGCGCCATCCTCGGGGCCTCCGCCGTCGACGCGGCCGAGGCCGCGCGCCGTGCCGCCGCCGCCGACCTGCTGCCCCAGGTGCGCGGCGCCGTCGGCGAGACGCGGCTCAAGATCAACCTGGAGGCCTACGGCTTCTCGATCCCCGGCCAGCCGCCGATCGTCGGGCCGTTCAACGTGTTCGACGCCCGCGCCTACGTCCAGCAGTCCCTTCTCGACCTGCACGCCGTCCACCGCCGCCACGCGGCGAGCGACGCGCTCGAGGCGGCCCGCCAGGACGAGAAGAGCGCGCGCGACCTCGTGGTCCTCGCCTGCGGCCAGCTCTACCTGCAGGCCGTCGCCGGCGAGGCGCGCATCGCCACCGTGCGCGCGCAGCTCCAGACGGCGGAGGCGCTCCTCGGCACCGCCCGCGACCGGCGGGCCGCCGGCCTCGGCGCCGGCATCGAGGTGCTCCGCGCGGACGTCCAGGCGCAGGCCCAGCGGCAGCGGCTGATCGTGGCCGAGCAGGAGGCCGCGAAGGAGAAGCTCGCCCTCGCGCGGGCGATCGGCCTGCCCGCGGGCCAGCGCTTCCGCCTCGCCGACCCGATGCCGTTCCTGCCCTCGGCCGCGATCCCGGCCGAAGAGGCCGCGGCCCGCGCCACGGCGTCCCGCCCGGAGCTCAAGGCCGCGGCCGCCCGCGTCGCCGCGGCCGAGGAGGCCCGCAAGGCCGCGCGCGGCGAGGGCCTGCCGACCGTCGGCGTGAGCGCCGACTACGGGGCGATCGGCAACACCGTCTCGGGCGCCCTCGCCACC
>JAXLRD010000102.1:0-19706 GCA_046331285.1 Vicinamibacteria bacterium | reverse complement strand
AGAGCCGCTCCGACTGGATCGGAAACGTGCCGGAGTTGTTGTCGGCCTCGCCGTGGATGAGCAGGATCGGCTCGTCGATCCTGTTCGCGTAGGTGAAGGGCGAGACGCGGAGGTACAGCTGCGGCGCCTCCCAGAACGAGCGCCTCTCGCTCTGGAAGCCGAACGGCGTGAGCGTGCGGTTGTAGGCCCCGCTCCGCGCGATGCCCGCGGCGAAGAGGTCGGTGTGGGCGAGGAGGTTGGCGGTCATGAAGGCGCCGTAGCTGTGGCCGCCGACCACGATGCGCCGGCGGTCCACGACGCCCTTCGCGTCGAGCACCGCTACGGCGGCCTCGGCCGCGGCCGAGACCTGCTCGACGTAGGTGTCGTTCATCGTCTCCGGGTCGCCCACGACTGGCATCGTCGCGTCCATGAGCACCGCGTAGCCGCGGGCGAGGAACGCGAGGGGCGAGGCGCCGCTCACGCGGGCATAGGTGTTCGTCGAGCCGCGCACCTGTCCCGCGGTCGACGGGTCCGAGTACTCGAGGGGGTAGGCCCAGACGACGGCCGGCAGCCGCGTCCCCGGCGTGTGTCCGGGCGGCAGGTAGAGCGTCCCCGAGAGGGGCACGCCGTCCTTGCGCGAGTAGCGCAGCAGCTCCTTCGTCGCGCGCGCGAGAAGCGGCGCCGGATCGCGGTACGCGGTGAGCGTCCGCCGGGTGCCCGCCGGGAGGTCCACGACCTGCAGGTTCGGGGGCTCGGTCGACGACTCGGAGCGGACGATCGCCTGCCGCCGCGCTCCGCCGGCGAAGGCGCGGAAGCGCTCGTAGCGCGACGGGGCCGACTGGAAGAGGCGCTGCTTCTTCATCGTCGCGAGGTCCAGGCGGTCGAGGAACGGCCGGTCGCCGGACTCCGACGCGCCGTCGCCCGCGAGGTAGATCGCGTCGCCGTCCTGGACGGTCACCCGCTCGCCCGTCGGCCGCGTCTCCATCACGGGAGAGCCCGGGTCGCCGTAGGCGTCGTTCACCGACAGGTCGAAGACGACCTTCGCCGCCGCCGGGGCCGCGAGGTCCACGAGCGACGTGGTGCTCCAGCGCCGGTCGCGGTCGTACTCGGTCACGAGCGCGGCGCCCCGCCGCGCGGTCCACTCGATCCCCGCGTGGCGCTGCCTGAGCCGGAGCCGCTCCCGGGGCGCGGACGCGAAGGGAGCGGCGAGAGTCATCACTCGATCGCGGTGCGGGACCTTCTTCATCGGGTCGCCGCCGTCCAGCGCCTCGACCCACACGAGCGTGGCGGGCTCGAGGGGCTGCCAGTCGACCTCGCGCGGCCCCGTCTCGACGCCCTGCCTCGGGATCTCATCCGAGACGGGCAGAGAGGCGACGGTCGCGACCCGGGCGCCCGCCGCGTCCCACACCTCGACCGCGCGCGCGAAGTACTCGAACGGGACGCGTGTCGAGAACGGCCGCTCGACGCGGTGGACGAGGAGGTAGCGGCCGTCGGGCGAGGGCGCGAAGTCGGCCACGAGGGCGGGCGCGCCGAGGGGGGAGGCCGCGCGCGAGACGGGGTCGACGACCAGGAGCTGGGCCCGCGCGTAGTGCTCGAAGAGGTCCGCGTCGCGCGGCGTGCGGATGAGGTCCTGGAACGTGGCCATCTGCGACGCCTTGCCCGCGGTCTCCTCGATCAGGGGGCCGACCGGCACGCTCGGCGCCGCCGGGGCGGGCCCGCGATCGGCGGGGATCGCCCGCACCAGGAGGCGCCCGTCGCTCCTCCACCTCGTCGGCCACCCGAGGACGTCGTCGAGCCGCACGCCGGCGACGGGGCTCGCGTGGCCGGTCGCCGTCTCGCCGACCCACAGCTCGACGCCGTCGGCGAGGTCGCGGCCGAAGACGAAGAGCCGGCCGTCGGGAGAGAACGAGGGCGGGCCGAACCGCGCGCCGTCGGGCAGGGGGACACGGACCGCCGCGCCGCCGGCCACCGGCTGGACGGAGAGGGACGCGAAGCGGTACGTGCGCTGCCGGCAGCCGGTGGCCGGCGCGATGCGCACGCCGCCCACGCGCAGGATCGGCTCGGCGAGGAGCGCGATCGGTGGATAGGCCTCCGGCCCGGCGAGCAGGACGACGTCGCCCCGCGGGCTGACGTACGACTCGGGAGGAGGCGCCGCGTCGATGAGGTCGACGACCTCCTTCGGCGGCAGCTTGTAGGGCGACTGGCCCGCGGCGGGAACGGCCGCGAGCGCCAGGAGCAGCGGGAGCAGGCGTGGCTGGGTCATGGATCCTCCCGCGGCGGACGCCGTCACCTCGAGCGCCTTGCCGCGGAAGGCGCCGGCGGCACGAAGGCGACCGCCTCGACCTCGAGCAGCAGCTCGGGCCGGGCGAGACGCCGGACCTCGACGAGGCTGCTCGCGGGCGGCGGGGCCTGCGTGAAGTACGAGTCCCTCACCTCGCGGAAGCGCTGGAGCTGCGCCACGTCGGTCATGAAGACCGTGATCTTCACGACGTGGCCGAGGCTCGCGTCGACGGCGCCGAGCGCCGTCTTCAGGTTCTCGAACACCTGCCGCGTCTGCGCGGCGACGTCGCCCGCACCGACGACCCGGCCGGCGGCGTCCATCGCGATCTGGCCCGACACGTAGATCGTGCGCCCGGCGCCCACCTCCACGACGTGGCTGTAGCCGTTCGGCCGAGGCAGCTCGGGCGGGTTCACGTGCCTCACGACGGTCCGTCCCTCGTCACCCGCCAGGCCGAGCGTCAGGAAGGCGGCCGCCGACACGAGAAGTCCGTTCTTCACCCGCTCCTCCGTGGCGCCCATTCTGCCCGCTTTCGCCGGGCGCCGCGCGGCCACGGAACCGCGGCCGCCCGCGCGGGTTCCAACAGGCGCAGAATCGGGCCGCCGCCGCTCGCGCAAGGAGGCACGCCTTGACGATCGCAACGCTCCTCGGCCACCGCTGGCTTCCTCTCGCCGCGATCGCCACCGCGATCCTCCTCGCCTCTCCCGCGCTCCTCGTCGGGCCGATGGCCGACGACTACATGCAGATGGCGCGCGTCGATCCGAGGCTGCGCGTGCCCGGCTTCGCCTACGCGCCACTCGACCTCTTCACGTTCGTCTCCGGCGACCCCGCCCAGCGGGCCGCGCTGATGGAGGAGGGCGTCTTCGGCTGGTGGATGGCGCCGGACTTCAAGCTCTCCTTCTGGCGACCGCTGTCCTCGGCGACGCACGTCGTCGACCAGTGGCTGTGGCCGCGGTGTCTCCCGCTCGCGCACGCCCACACCCTCGCCTGGTTCGCCGCGCTGCTGGCCGTGCTCGCGCTCCTCTACCGCCAGCTCCACGCGCCGCGGG
The DNA here is from genome assembly GCA_046331285.1 of Vicinamibacteria bacterium. Classification (GTDB taxonomy): domain Bacteria; phylum Acidobacteriota; class Vicinamibacteria; order Fen-336; family Fen-336; genus DATBSL01. Next base: position 16,400 of record JAXLRD010000102.1, on the reverse strand, counting down.
TCGCCCACCTCGCCCTCCTCCTCTACGCGCTCGACGACGCGCGCGGGTGGGTGCTCGGCTGGACCGCCAACCGCAACGTGATCGTGGCCGCCGCCTTGGCGTTCGCGGCCCTCGCCGCCCACGACCGGGCGCGCCGCGCAGGCTGGCGGCCGGGGAGGTGGATCGCGCCCGCACTCTTCGGCGCCTCCCTCCTCGGGGGCGAGGCGGCGCTCGCGGTCACGGGCTACTTCCTCGCCCACGCGCTCTTCCTCGAGGAGGGCCCGATCGCGCGCCGGCTCCTGCGCCTGTGGCCCTATGCCCTGCTGTCCGTCGGCTGGCTCGCCGCCTATCGCGTCCTCGGCTACGGCACCGTCGGCGGCGACATGTACGTGAACCCGCTCGACGCACCGCTCCAGTTCGCGCGCGTCCTCGTGGAGCGCCTGCCGGTCCTGGCCGCGGCCCAGATCGGCATCGGCCTCTCCGACGCGTGGACGGTGCTGCCGCCGGCCGCGCAGGCGACAGCGTACGCGCTCGCGCTCACCACCCTCGGCCTCTTCGGCGCGGTCCTCGCGCCCCTCTGGCGGCGCTCGCCGGAGTGCCGCTTCTGGACGACCGGCGCGTTGTTCTCCCTCCCCCCCCTCTGCGCCACGTTCCCGATGGACCGGCTGCTCGTGTTCGCGGGCGTCGGCGCGATGGGAGCCATCGCGCTCCTCCTCGCCGCGTGGCGCGAGCCCCGGGCGGAGGACGCGCCGACCCGCGCCCGTCGCGTGGCGACGAGCGCCGCCGCCACGCTGCTCGTGGCCTGCCACCTCGTCGTCGCCCCGCTGCTGCTGCCGGCGCGGGTGCTCCTCATGGGCGTTCTCGTCGGCATGGGCGACCGGCTCGAGTCGTCGATCCCCCGAGACGAAGGGGTGCGCGGCCGCAGCCTGGTCATCCTCGGCTCGGCCGCAGAGATGACGACGCTCCCCCCGTGGATGCAGCGGCGGGTCGAGGGCGCGCCGCGGCCGCGGGCCTTCCGGCTGCTCGCGAACTCCTTCGGCGCGCTGCAGGTCACTCGCGTCGACGAGCGGACCCTGCGCGTCCGGCCGGAGCGCGGCTTCCTCGACAACGAGCTGCTGCGCATGGTCCGGGGGATCGGCCGGCCCTTCCGCGCAGGCGACGCGGTGACTCTTTCGGACATGCGCGTTCTCGTGCGCGAGGCGCTCCCCGACGGCCGCGCCGCCGAGGCCGACTTCGTCTTCCGCGTTCCCCTCGAGGACCCGTCGCTCCTGTGGATGCGCCTCCAGGCCGGCGGCGCCCTACGGCCCTGGGCTCCACCGCGAGTCGGCGAGACGCTGAGGCTGCCCTCCGTGGAGCCGCGGCCGAAGGCCTGATCCTCTCTCCTGCCTTGCCGCGCCCGCCGCGCCTCGACCAGAATGCGCGCGACGGAGGCCGCCATGAAGACCACGAGTGCGAAGAGGGCTCGTCCGCGCGGGGTCACGCGACGTCAGTTCGTCGGGGGCGCGCTCGGGGCGGCCGGGGCGATCGTCGGCGCACCCGCCCTCCTGCGGGGCCTGAACCTCAACGACAGGCTCGACGTCGCCTTCATCGGGTCCGGCGGCCGCGCCAGGGACCTGATGAACGAGCTGACCCTCGCGCCCGAGCGCGGGGCGGGGGCGGCCGGCGCGGCCGCGCGGGGCCCGGCGGCCGCGCCGCATCCCGACGAGAACGTGGTCGTCCTGTGCGACGTGGACGAGGCCGCCGTCGACGCGGCCGCGGCGCGCTTTCCGAAGGCCCGGAAGCTGAACGACCTTCGGCGCGTGTTCGACCGGGCGAAGGAGTTCGACGCGGTCGTGGTCGCGACGTGCGAGCACACGCACGCGTTCGCCACCGTGCTCGCCCTGACGCACGGCAAGCACGTCTACTGCGAGAAGCCGCTGGCCTACAACGTCTGGGAGACACGGCTCGTCCGCGAGACGGCGGCGAAGCACCCGCGGCTCGCGACGCAGATGGGCAACCAGGGCCACGCCTCGGAGAGCCGGCGGACGATCCGCGAGATCCTCATGACCGGTGTCATCGGCCCGGTGCGCGAGGCTCACGTCTGGACGAGCCGCGCGTGGGGGCTCCAGGACGCGGCGTCCGCCGAGAAGCTCGACAAGCCGCACGGGTTCTACGAGGGCGCGCAGATCGTGGAGCGCTTCCGGGAGGAGATGCCGGTGCCGGCGAGCCTCCACTGGGACCTGTGGCTCGGCCCGGCGCCCGCCCGGCCCTTCCACGCCACGTACGTGCCCGGCCCGCGCTGGTACCGCTGGTGGGACTTCGGCAACGGCACGATGAGCGATCTCGGAAGCCACGACAACGACGTCCCGTTCACGGTGCTCGACATCTGGCAGCCGGACGGGCGGGGCGGTCGCCGGCTCGCGCCGCTGACGGTCGAAGCCACGTCGCCGATGGGCCCGGCGCACCGGGAGCTCGCGCCGGCGACGATGACGGCGACGTTCGAGTTCGCGGCGGTCGGCGCGCAGCCGGCCCTGAAGCTCGTCTGGCACCAGGGCGACAGCAAGCCGCCGGGCTGGGTGCCCGAGTGGGGCGCGCGGTCGTGCGTGTTCGTCGGCGAGAAGGGGATGCTGCTCGGCAGCGGCAAGCTGCTGCCCGAGGAGCGCTTCAGGGATTTCGAGAAGCCGGCGGCCACGCTGCCGCGCTCGCCCGGGCACATGGTGGAGTGGGTCGACGCGTGCAAGGGCCGGGGCCCGACGCCCGGCTCGAACTTCCAGTACTCGGGCTGGACGACCGAGACGAACCACCTCGGCAACGTCGCCTATCGCACGGGTCGGAAGATCGAGTGGGACCACCGGACGATGTGCGCGACGAACGCACCCGAGGCGGCGCCGTTCATCCGCCGCCCCGAGTACCGGAAGGGCTGGACGGACGTCCTGAAGGCGTAGCGAGCGGCTCTCCGGGCGATCGCGCGAACACCCGGAGAGCCAACCACCCGGCTGGGGCTACTTCTTCGCCGGCTCCTTCTTCGCGGGCTCCTTCGGCTTCCAGAAGTCCGGATCGGCGGCCACGAACTCCGGCCGCGGCCGGCTGATCGTCCGGTCGATGCTGTAGAGGCTCGTCGTGTTCTGGGCGAGGATCTCGGCGATCGCCTTCTGCCGCTCCCGGACCACGACGGCGCCGCCGAACGCCTCCTCCAGCTTCTTCTCGCGCGCGTCGCGGCCGGCGAAGGCCTCGTCCGCCTCGGCCAGCGAGCGGAACGTGCTGAGCAGCAGGTAGGTGCCGGCGGGCGCGCCGGTACCCACCTGGTAGACCGACGAGTGCTCGTCGAGGTTCGCCTTCTCGCGCGCGGCGTTCGTCTGCTTCACGTAGTCGACGAAGTCGGGGCCACGACCCGTGTTGACGCGGAGCGTCGTGACGCTGAAGTACCGTGCCCGGCCCGTCATCGCGCGGGTGTTCGGCCGGTAGCTGAGCTCGGGCCGCAGCCGGGCGATCCACGCGGTCTGCGACTCGTGGAGCCGGTCGTTCTTCGCGGTGAGCGCGGCGAACTCCGCCTGCAGCGCCGGCGAGGCGGCCATCACGTCGTCCATCGTCTTCTGCGTCGCCTCCATGTCCGCGTAGGACGGATAGCCCTCGAGGTACAGGATGTGGTTGAGGTCGCCCGAGACCGGGAGGAGCCCGAGCCGGTACGTTCCCACCTTCGCCCGCTCGAAGAGCGCGTAGAAGGCGGGGATCTGCTTGTTGTGCTCCGGCATGTTGCCGGGCTTGAACTGCTCGCGGGTGACGACCAGCACCGGCGGCGGGCCCGCGGACTCCTGGGCGGCGGACACGCCGGCACAGGCGAGCAGGACGGCCGCGACCGGCAGGGGGGAGAAGCGCACGTACACCTCCGTGTGGCCGCGCTGAGAGCTCCGAGGCGAGAGAATCTCCGACGCGCGGCGGGGGGACGGCTCGATTGAAACGGTGAGAGTGCCGGCACGGTACGCCCCGGCCCCGGGGGGTCAAGCTTTTCGCCTCGACGGCCGGCGAGCGACCGCGGCGGCCCGATGGTGGTCGCTCCGCGGCGCGGGTAGAATCGGCGCCGCTTCCGCTACGAACCACGAGGAGGGAACGCTGGGCCTGTCCGCGGGCAGCCGTCTGGGTCCCTACGCCGTCGTCGCGCCGCTCGGCGCAGGCGGGATGGGCGAGGTGTACCGCGCCACCGACACGAAGCTCGGGCGCGACGTGGCCCTCAAGCTCCTGCCGCCCGCGTTCGCGGCGGATCCCGATCGCCTCGCCCGCTTCGACCGCGAGGCGAAGCTCCTCGCCTCGCTCAACCACCTCGAGCATCGCTCACCTGTACGGCTTCGAGGAGGCGCGCCTCCCGGACGGCGGCGACGCCCACCTTCTCGTCATGGAGCTCGCGGAGGGCGAGGACCTCGCGGAGCGGCTGAAGCGAGGCGCGGTGCCCGTCGACGAGGTCGTGCCGGTCGCCCGCCAGATCGCGGAGGCCCTCGAGGAGGCACACGAGAAGGCCATCGTCCACCGCGACCTGAAGCCCGCCAACGTGAAGGTGACTCCGGAGGGCCGGGTGAAGGTCCTCGACTTCGGGCTCGCGAAGGCCTGGTCGAGCGACGCGTCCGGCGTGACGTCGGCTCCCGACCTCTCGCAGTCCCCCACCCTCGCGCACACCGGCACGGCCGCGGGCCTCATCCTCGGAACGGCCGCGTACATGTCGCCGGAGCAGGCGCGGGCGAAGCCGGTCGACAAGCGCGCCGACATCTGGGCCTTCGGCGTCGTCGTCTACGAGATGCTCACGGGCCGCCGGCTGTTCGAGGGCGAGACCGTGAGCGACGTGCTCGCCTCGGTGCTGAAGACCGAGCCCGACTGGAAGGCGCTGCCGGCGGACGCGCCGCCCGCGCTCGCGCGGCTGCTCGAGCGCTGCCTGCAGCGCGATCCGCGACAGCGCCTGCGCGACATCGGTGAGGCGCGACTGCTGCTCGCGTCCCCGCTGGCGACGGCTCCGATCGACCGGCCTTCGACGGCCGGGCGGCGCTGCTCCCGGCGCGCCGGCGCCCGGCGGCCGTCGCCGACGGCCGCGGCCCTGTCCTCGGCGTGGCCCTGGCGGGCGCGGCGGGCGGCGCGTGGCTGCAGGCGCGGAGGACCCCGGCCGCGACACGGCTCGTGACGCGCCTGTCGATCCCCTGCCCCCCGGCCACGTGCTCGCGGGCAACGGCGGGCCGGCGATCACCCGCGACGGTCGGACGATCGCGTACCCCGCCCGGGACGCGGGCGCCACGAGCCGCCTGTACCTGCGCGACCTCGACCGGTTCGAGGCGAGGGTCGTGCCCGAGAGCGAGGGCGCACAGCAGCCGTTCTTCTCGCCCGACGGCTCCCGCGTCGCGTTCTTCGCGCGCGGCAAGCTGATGACGGCGGCCGTCTCGGGCGGCGCGCCCACGCCGATCGCCGACGCCTCCGCGCAGCCCATCGGCGGCACGTGGGGAGAGGGCGACCGCATCGTTACGCCCCGGCCCTCGGCTCGGGCCTGCTCAGCGTGCCGGCGGAAGGCGGCGCCCCGAAGCCGCTCACCCGACCCGACGACGGGCCCCACGGCTACGCGCACGGCCGCCCCGGCTTCCTTCCCGGCGGAAGGTCGCTCATCTACACGACCTGGGGCGCGGCGACGGGCGACGTGCGCGGCAGCTCCCTCCTCTCGGTCGACACCGGCCAGTCGACGCGCGTCACGGCGGGCATCTGGTCCTCGCGCTACGTCGCGTCCGGGCACCTCCTCTTCTCGGGCCCGCGGGGGATCCGTGCCGCGGCGTTCGACCCCGCGCGTCCCCGTCTCGTCACGCCGGAGACGTTCGTCGTCGACGAGGTCTACTCGACCCCGGCCTGGTCCGACTCGTGGTTCGCCGTGTCGGACACCGGGACGCTCGCGTACGTCCCCGGCGACTCGACCCTCGGACGGCTGGCGTGGGTCGAGCGCGACGGCCGCACGACTCTCCTCTCGGGGGAGCCGGTCTCGCTCGTCGACCCGAACCTCTCGCCGGACGGCGGGCGAATCGTCTTCGAGGACCGGGACGACAACCTGTGGGCGCAGGACCTCCACCGCGGGTCGCGCGTGCGGCTGACCCTCGACGGCGAGGGCTCGAACGCCTACCCGGTCTGGACGCGCGACGGCTCGCGCGTGCTGTTCGCCTCGAACCGGAGCGGCGACTGGGACGTCTACTCCGTGCCCGGAACGGGCGGCGCGGCGACGAGGGTCCTGGCCCGCCCGGGCAACCAGTTTCCGGCCGCGGTCGCGCCGGACGGGACGATCCTCTTCAACGAGCGCACGAAGGGCACCGCGGCGAGCCTGCACACGCTCTCGCCGGACGGGCGCGTGACGCAGTTCCTCGTCTCGGGCTTCAGCACGCTCGGCGGGCAGGTCTCGCCGGACGGCCACGCCGTCGCGTACGTGTCGGACGAGAACGGCCAGGACGAGGTCTACGTCCGGCCCCTCGGGCGTCCCGGCGACGCCGTCCCCGTGTCGACGGGCGGTGGCGGCGCCCCGCGCTGGTCGGCCGACGGCCGGGAGCTCCTCTACCGCCGCGGCGACGTGTTCCTCGCGGCGCCCGTGTCGTGGGCCGGCGGCCGACTCTCGACCGGCGACCCGAGAGTGCTCTTCGAGGTCGCCGCGGCCCGCGGCCGCAGCACGCTCCAGGCGGGCTACTCCGTCGCCCCGGACGGCCGCCTGCTGGTCCTGCTGTCCGACCCGAAGGCGATCCCGAACCGCATCGAGGTGGTCCTGAACTGGTTCGACGAGCTGAAGGCCAGGGTGCCCGTCCGGTGAGCCGGCGGCCCCGGTCGCACGCGACGCGCCCGCCGGCCGTGAAACGAAAGAGGAGGAACGAGTGGCCATCGTGATCGAGCGTCTGTTCGCGCTGGGCCCGAGCACGGACTACGAGGGCGCGCTCGAGCAGGTCCGCGCCGACGCCCAGTTCCAGGGCGGGGCCGCCTGGGCCCTCGTGTTCGCGATCGTGATCGCCTCGGTGGGCCTGAACGTCAACTCCACCGCGGTGATCATCGGGGCGATGCTGATCTCGCCGCTCATGGGTCCGATCGTGGGCGTGGGGTTCGCGCTCGGGACGACCGACGTTCCCCTCCTCCGGCAGAGCCTGCGCACGCTCTTTTCCGCGACGCTCGTCGCCGTCGCGGCCTCGACCCTCTACTTCACGATCTCGCCGCTCTCGGACGCGCAGTCCGAGCTGCTCGCGCGCACGCGCCCCACGCTCTACGACGTGGTGATCGCGCTCGCCGGCGGCGGGGCCGGCGCCGTGGCCGTGACCCGCAAGGGCGTGAAGGGCAACGCGGTCCCCGGCGTCGCGATCGCGACGGCGCTCATGCCCCCGCTCTGCACGACTGGGTACGGGCTCGCCCAGCGTCAGTACGACTACTGCGTCGGCTCGCTGCAGCTCTTCCTGATCAACGCCCTCTTCATCCTCCTCGCGAACTTCGCCTTCGTCCGCTTCATGCGATTCCCGCGCGTCGCGAGCCTCGAGCCCTCGCGGGCGGCCTGGGCCCGCGCCGTCGTCGCTCTCCTCGTGGTCGCCCTCGTCGTGCCGAGCGCCTACGCCGCGTGGAACGTCGCGCGCGAGGCGCGCTTCCGCCAGGCCGCGAACCGGTTCCTCGCCGAACGCGTCAAGGCGCGCGATCGCGCGGTCGTGGACGTCGAGCTGCGCTGGGCGCCCGAGGGATCGGTCGTGAGCGCGACGGTGCTCGGGCCGGCGCTCGCCGAGGACGCCCTGCGGTCGCTCGAGGCGCAGCTCCCCTCGTACGGGCTCGCCTCGACGCGTCTCGAGCTGCGGCAGGCGGGCGCCGCGTCGAGCGTGGACCAGATCGTCAAGTGGGTGCGGCAGGACCTGCTCAACGACGCTTCCCGCCGGAGCGACCAGGCCCTGCTGGAGCGCGACGTGCGGATCCAGGAGCTCGAGGCCGAGGTCGCGCGCCTGCGCGGGCTCGAGCTCCCGGTGGCGGACCTCGCGCGCGAGGTCCGCGCGCTCCAGCCCGGCCTCGCCTGGCTGAGCGTCGGGCGCGGCGTGGCCGCCGAGGGCTCCGGCGACGCGGAGGCCGCGCCCGTCGTGGTCGCCTCGTGGCGCGGAGCGCCGCCTCCGGCGCGCGACCAGGACCGGCTCCGCGCGTTCTGCGCGCAGCGGCTCGGCGCCCCGGCGCTGCGCCTCGTGAGCCGCGCCGAGCGGCCGTAGGCTCTCGTGACCAGGCAGCAGGCCGACGCGCTGGTGGCCGAGTTGCGGGCCGTTTCGGCGGACGCGAAGAGGCTCGCCGTCGAGTTCTCGGCGACGGAGCTGAGCCGGGCGCCCGCCGCCGGCGCCTGGAGCGCCGCCGACAACCTGATGCACCTCACCATCGCCGCCCGGGCGCTCGAGCCGCGGATGGCGAAGACCCTCGCCAAGCTCTCCGACGCGGGGCGTCGCCGGGACGGGCCGACACGCGCCGACTGGGTCGGGCGCTTGTACGCCTGGGCGCTCGAGCCGCCCGTGCGCGTCCGGGTGCGAGCGCCCCGTCCGTTCGTGCCTCCGGCGGGAACGGGCGCGGACGAGGCGCTGCCGGCTTTCCTGGCGGAGCAGGATCGACTGATCGCGCTCGCGGCGAGGTCCGCCGGGCTGGACCTCGCCTCGCGCAAGGTGCCGTCGCCGGTGAGCCGCCACCTCCGGTACAACGTGTACTCGGCGTTTCGGATCCTCACCGCGCACGAGCGGCGGCATCTCTGGCAGGCGAGGCGGGCGGCCCTGGCCGTGCGCGCCGCCGCGGGCTAGCTCGCCGTCCCTCGCCGCCACTCGCCGTCGACGAGGCGGAAGACGCGGTCGTTCGGCGGCTCGTCGCGCAGCAGCGCGGGCAGGCGCGACGCGCGCACGTTGTCGTAGCACTGCAGCATCGCGAAGCGGCGGAGGGCGGCCGGGATGCCGACGGCGGTGAAGCCGGGATGCCCGGTCGAGGGATACGGACCTCCGTGGTTCATCGCCGGGGTGACCGCGACGCCGGTCGGCATCTTGTCGTTCAGGAGCCGGCCGACCCGCGGGCGGAGGATCGGCTCGAGCCTCGAGTAGAGCGCGTCGTCCGTGCCCTTCGTGTCCGTGCAGAAGCAGCCGGTGAGGCTGCCCTCGAGCGCCGCGACGATCGCGGCGAGCTCGTCCGCGTCCTTCGCGACGACGAAGAGCGCCGCGTTGCCGAACGCCTCCGTCTGCAGCTGGCCGGGCGCCTCGAGAAACGCCGCGCCACCCGCGCGCAGGAGGGTGTTGCAGAAGCGGTAGCCCGGCGTCGCCGGCACGCCGCCGGTCACGACGCTCGCGCCGGCCGACTGGAGCGTCGAGACGCTCTCGGCGAGAGTGCGCGCGACGCCCGACGAGAGGAGGGGCGCCGGGGCCGCCGCCTCGAAGCGCGCGCGGACGGCCGCGACGAACGCCTCCGTCGCGTCGCTCGCGACGAGCAGGACGAGGCTCGGGTTCGTGCAGAACTGTCCCGTCCCCATCAGGCTGCTCGTGACGAACTCGTCGACGAGCGCGGCGGCGCGCTCCGCGAGGGCGCCGGGAAGGATCAGCACCGGGTTCACCGCCGAGAGCTCCAGGTAGATGGGCTTTCCGGCCGCGTCCGCGGCCGCCTTGAGCTCGAGCCCGGCGTGGCGGCTGCCGGTGTAGCCGGTGGCGCCGGTGCGGGGGTCGGCGACCAGGCGCCTCCCGTCCTCGTGGCTCGTCCGGTAGAGGAGCTGCACGGTTCCCGGCGGCAGGCCGGCCTCCTTCGCGGCGAGGTGCGCCTCCTCGGCGAACAGACGCGTCGTGGCCGGGTGCGAGCTGTTGGCCTTGGCGATCACCGGGTTGCCCGCCGCGATCGCCGCCGCGAAGTCGCCGCCGGCGACGCTGTTGAAGGCGAACGGGAAGTTGTTCGGGCCGAAGACCCACACCGGGCCGATCGGCGCGAGCATCGAGCGGATGTTCACCTTCGTGTCGATCGTGGCGAGCGCCCACGAGCCCTCGCGGGCGGCGGCGGCGGCCTGGCGCAGCTGGCCCGTCGTGCGCGGCAGCTCGACGTCGGCGAGGCGCGGAGCCATCGGCAGGCCCGTCTCCGCGTGCGCGGTCTCGACGAGCTCGGCCTTGCGCGCCTCGATGCGGGCCGCGTAGCCGTCGAGGAAGCCCGCGACCGCGTCGGGCGACGAGGAGCGCAGCCACGCCGCGGCCGCCGTCGCCGCCTCGAGCGCCGCGTCGCAGTCGGCCCACTCGCTGACCGGGAACTCGCCGGGCAGCTTCTCGCCGGTCGCGGGGTTCTCGGAGCCGAAGGAACGGCGGGACTGCGCGGGACGCCACTCGCCGGCGATGAGCACGGGATGCAGGGCCATCCGGGGATCATAGACCGGGCCGGTCCTCTCGGACCCGCGCGGGCGCGCCCCGGGAACGGGCTCGGGCCGTCGCCGGGTCGGGACCGGTGTGATAGCCTGCCGCTCCTTTCCGACAACCAGGCGAGAGTCGTCGAGCCCGAGGGAGAAGAACCATGTCCTTGCGAGCTCCCGTTGCGACGGCCGTGCTGGCGTTCTTCTGGGCCGGTCCGGCCGGCTCCGAGCCCAAGCCGCCCACGGGGGCGGCGGGCGGAGAGCTCGTGTTCCGCGCGATCTGCGCCTCGTGCCACGGCAAGGACGCACGGGGAGGCGGACCGGTGGCGGCCAGCCTCAAGGAGAAGCCCGCCAACCTCCGCCTGATCGCCAAGCGCCGGAACGGCTCCTTCCCGGCCGCCGAGATCGAGGGATACGTCGACGGACGGAACGCTCCGGCCGCCCACGGCACGCGCGAGATGCCGGTCTGGGGCGAGTCGCTCGCCCCGGCCGCGCCGGCGGAGGAGCGCGAGCAGCGGCGCAAGGCGCGCATCGAGGAGGTCGTCGCCTACCTGAAGACGATCCAGGAATAGAGACGACCGGCGTGATGTACCCTCCCCGGCCATGAACGCCGCCCGGGAGACCACCCTCGACCTCCGAGCCTGCACCGAAGCCGCCGTCGCCGGCGCGCGAGCGGCGAAGCTCGCGGGGCCGACCGAGCTCGTGACGAAGGACGACTCGGTCCTCGGGCACCACGCGGTCGTGAGCGCGGCCGACTACGGCTCGCAGCGCGCGATCCTCGACGTGCTCGGCCGCGCCATGCCGAAGGTACCGGTCGTGTGCGAGGAGACGGCCGAGGGGACCTGGACCGACGCGAAGCTGGGCCGGCTCGCGACGAAGCGCCGCTTCGTCGTCGACGAGCTCGACGGCTCGGCGAGTTTCGTGTCCGGCCACCACGAGTGGAGCGTGTCGGTCGCCTGCGTCGACGGGCTCGCGCACACCGCCGGCGCGGTGTGCGCCCCCGACATCCAGTCGGGCCTCCTCTTCCACGCGGCGAGAGGCGGCGGCGCGCACCTGCGGCGGGGACAGCGGCCTCCCGTCCGCCTCCGGGTGAAGCGGCGGCCGCTGCGCGAGGCGTACGTGCTCACCGGGCCGGACTCGCTCCTGCACCGCTATCCCGCCCACAACGCGCTCACGACCTCTCTCGCGAGCGAGTGCCGGACGCTGAACGTCGTGGGCTCGTGCGCTCTCGCGATGGCCCTCGTGGCCGCGGGATGCGCGAGCCTCCTCGTGCAGCCGCTGCAGAGCGTCTGGGACTGGGCCGCGGGCCGGCTCCTCGTGGAGGAGGCCGGCGGTGTCGTGCTCTTCTACGAGATGGACGGCACGAGGATCGTGCCGGTGCGGACGCTGCAGGCGCGACACTACGACCCGCGACGGCGCGTCGTCGGCCTCGTCGCGGGCGAGCGGGCGCTGGCGCGGGAGGCCCTCGAGCGGCTCGAGGGGCTCGGCGCCGAGGCCGGGCGCCCGCCTCGGCCTCGCGCGAGGAAGCGCGTCAGTTCTCGAGCTTGATCCGGGCGAGCCGGCGCACGAGCGCGAGCTGACGGGGCCGCGTGAGCTCGATGCGGACGCCGGTCCCCTCGGGGTAGCGCGGGGCCGCGTCGAGGAGCGTCGTCGCCGTGGCGCCGAGCCGCGCGGCCCGCGCCGCGGCCACCGCCCTTTCCCCGAGGATGAAGACGACGTGGACCGATCCCGTGCACGGCGCGAGGTGCACGATCGTCCGCTTGCCCCGCTGGAGCTTCAGCGCCCAGCCGTGCTTGGGCCCGTAGTTCTTCCAGTCCGACGGGGCGAGACCGAGCTCGCCGGCCATGGCGACGACGATCTCGTCCCACAGCGGCTTCGCGCCGCCCAGCGCCGCGGCGAGGTCCGCGTCGCGCGGCGGTTTCGCCCGGCCGATGAACGCGTTCGGGTTCATGTGGCCTCCCGGAGCCGGATCCTACGCCTGTCCGCGGCGGCCGGCGCGACCCTGTGACACTCGGCGCGGACGTCCGTACATACCCCTGATGCCCGATCCCCCTCCCGCCATCGAGACCCACGGGCTGACCCGCCGGTTCGGGGCGCGGACCGTCGTCGACCGCGTGGACCTGCGGGTCCCCGCGGGGTGCGTCTACGGGTTCCTCGGGCCGAACGGCGCGGGCAAGACGACGACGATCCGCCTTCTCCTCGGCCTGATCCGCCCCGACGAGGGCGGCGTGGACCTGTTCGGCGAGCCGTTCTCGCGCGACTCCCTGCGCCGGGTCGGCGCGCTCGTCGAGTCGCCCTCGCTCTACCCCCACCTCACGGGCCGCGAGAACCTCGAGCTCACGAGGCGTCTGCTCGGGAGCGGCCGCGCGGCCATCGACCGCGCGCTCGAGACGATCCGCCTCCAGGCGGACGCGCACCGCCTCGTCCGCGACTACTCGCTCGGCATGAAGCAGCGGCTCGGCCTCGCGCTGGCGCTCCTCGCCGAGCCCCGCCTGCTGGTGCTCGACGAGCCGACGAACGGCCTCGACCCGGCCGGCATCCGCGAGATGCGCGACCTGCTGCGGCGGCTGCCCCGCGAGCACGGCGTCACGGTGTTCCTCTCGAGTCACCTGCTCGCCGAGGTGGAGCAGATCGCCGGGTTCGTCGGGATCGTCCACGAGGGCCGGCTTGCGTTCCAGGGCCGGATGGAGGAGCTGCGCGAGCGTCAGACGTGCCGCCTCAGGATCGGCGTGAAGCGGCCCGAGGCGGCGCTCGAGCTCCTCCGCGCCGCGGGGATCGCGGCGAGCGCCGACGGCGGCTCGTTCCTCCACGTCGAGCGCGACACGCGCGAGGCGGCGAGCCTCAACCACCTGCTCGTCGACGGCGGCCACGACGTCTTCCACCTCTCGGTCGAGCGGCAGTCGCTCGAGTCGATCTTCCTCGGCCTGACGAACGGAGGCGCGGAATGACGGACGCGCTCCGCCGGGCGCTCTCCGCGGAGGCCCTGAAGCTCAAGCGCACGCTCGCGGTGCGGATGGTCTTCGTGGCTCCGGCCCTCCTCGCCGCCCTCGCGCTCTTCACCCAGGCGGCGCGGCTGTCGCGGGCCGGGGCGAAGGCCTCTCCTCTCTGGGACAACCACCTCCAGCAGTCGCTCGCGATCTGGGCGATCTTCGTGCTGCCCCTCCTCGTGACCCTCGAAGCGGCGCTCTCGAGCGGCCTCGACCACGCGGAGCGCCAGTGGAAGCACCTCTTCGCCCTGCCCGTGCCCCGCCCCGCGCTCTACGCGGCGAAGCTCCTGACCGTGCACGGCCTCACGCTCGCGAGCACGCTCGTCGCCTGCGCGCTCGTCGCTCTCACCGGCTGGGGCCTCGAGCTGTGGTACCCGGCCGCGGCCCACGCAGGCCCGCCCCCGCTCGGAGCGCTCGTCGGCAAGGCGCTCCTCGCGTGGCTCGCGGCCGGGCTCATCACGTCCGCCCACGTCTGGATCGCGAGTCGCTGGCCGAGCTTCACCGTGGCCGCCGGGGCCGGCGTCGCCGGGACCTTCTTCGCCCTCTTCGCCGCGAGCGCCAGGGCCGCGAAGTTCTACCCGTGGCTGCTCCCGGTGAACACGCTCGCGAGCCCCGACCGCCGGCCGGTCGCGCTCGCGCTCGGCATCGGCGGAGGGCTCGTCGTCGCGGTCCTCGGCGCGGTCGACTTCACGCGCCGGGAGGAGCAGGCCCCGCCGGGCCTCGGCCGGACCGCGACGATCGCGTGGGCGCTGCTGCTCGCGGGCCTGCTGGCCGGTGCTGTCTGGATGCAGAACGCGTAGCGGCGCCCCCGGACGGGCCAGTTCAGGGGTTGTCTCGAGCGCCGCCCCTGATGGCTGCGGCGGCGGCCCTGGCCGCGGCCGCCAGCCGGACCTCGCGCTCGAAGAGCGCTCTCTCCTCGGCTGAAGCCTCCGGCCCCGGCGCGGTCGGAGCCGCGGAGGCCAGACGGTCGAGCGATCCCAGCGCGGGGCGCGCCGCGGGTCCGAGGCGCCGGAGGCCGTCGACGATGAGCGCCCGCGCCGCGACGCTGGTCCCCGCGCGCCCGAGGGCGGCCCCGAGCGCGGGCACGGCGGGCCGGCCGAGCTCGAGCAGGCCCTTGACCGCGCGGGCCTGGTCCCCGGCGTTCTTCGACCGCAGCCCCTCGGCCAGCTCGCCCCGTTCGAAGTCGTCGGCCACTCCGTCCGCCCGCTGGAGCGCCTGCCGCAGGGGCGCGACGTCCGCACCGGCGCGGGCCGCGAGCCCCGTGTAGAAACGCGCCTGCGTGTCGTTGCCGCCGAGGTAGTGGCACCAGGCCGTGCCGAGCAGGGCCTCCCGCTTGAGCCGCGGGAACGCGCTCTCGACGCGCTCGTAGGCGGAGATCGCGCGGGCCCACTGCCGGGCCGCGCGGTGGCTGAGGGCCACGCCCAGCAGGGCCTCGCCGTTCTTCGGGTCGAGCGCCAGGGCCTTCTCGTAGGCCGCGACCGCCTCCGCCACACGTGGCGGCTCGAAGCCGCGGTACACCCGCCCGAGCGCCATCCACGTCGCCGCGCTCTGGCCCTCGGGCTTCGCCGCGACCTCGACGAGCGCCGCGATCGCCTCCTCGCGGCGACCGTCGTAGGCGAGGTACAGGGCGCGGCTCGAGCGGTAGGCGGCATTGTCCGGGTCCAGCTCCACGGCCCGGCCGTACGCATCGGCCGCCAGCGTCAGCTCGCCCGCGTCGTACGCCGCGTCGCCCCGCAGGGCGTGGGCCTCGGCCATCCCGGGGAGCAGGGCGACGGCGCGGCCGAACGCGTCCACGGCGGCCGTCCACGCCCCCGCGCGCGCCAGCAGCCGGCCCAGCAGCAGCTCTCCCTCGCCCGTCGTCCGGGCGTCCACGGGCAGCGCGTTCAAGGCCTCGAGCGCGCCCTTCGCGTCGCCCTCTCTCGAGCGGACGTCGAGGACGGCGATGCGCGGCGCCGGCCACGACGGATCGAGCGCGGCGGCCTCGCCGTACGCCGCGCGGGCCTGATCGAGCTGCCCTCGGGCGTCGAACACGCGGCCGAGCACCATCTTCGGGAGCGGGTTCTTCGGCTCGAGGAAGCAGGCCTGCTGCGCGGCGACGACCGCCTCCCCGTTCTTGTCCGCCGGGTCGTCCGCGAGCGCGGCGTGCGCGAGCGCCGCCTGGGCTGCGGCCTCCTGCGGAGCCGCCGCGATGGCCGCGCGCGCCGCCGCGAGCGCGGCCCGCGCGTCGCCCCGCGCCGCGAGGGCGCCCGCGAGGCCGGCCTGCGCCTCGGCCGAACCGTGGGACAGCTCGACGGCCCGCCGGTACGCCGCCTCGGCCTCGTGGGCCAGGCGGGCCGCCAGGAGCGCATCGCCGCTCGCCAGGCGGGCCGCCGCGGAATCCGGGCCGGCGAGCACGGCCCGCTCGGCCGTGGCGCGGGCCGCAGCGAGGCCCAGCCGAGCCTCCGCGCGGGCGAGGGCCGCGAGGCTCTCGGGCCCGGCCGAGGCCTCGACGGCCTGCCGGGCGAACGCCAGAGCCGCGGCCGCCGTACCCTCGCGCAGGGCGAGCGCGGACTGGAGCGACAGCACCCGGCTCCGCACGGCGGGCGCCGCCCCCGCCGCCCGAGCCGCCGCGGTGCCGAGGGCGGCCGCGGCCTCGTCCCGCCGGCCGAGACGGGTGAGCAGGCTCATGAGCGCGAGCGGCGCCTCCGGGTCGCGCGGGGCCTGCGAGACCGCCTTCTGGAGGATCTGGACCGCCTCGGCCTCCTTCCCCTTCGCGATCTGGGCGTCCGCCTTCGCCACGGCCTGGTCGAGCCGCTTGTCGGCGGCCGCGGGACGCACGGCGAGCAGGACGAGGGCCAGGACGGTCCACGCGAGTCGCATGGTCCATCATATGCTGGGCCCCGAGCGGCCTCAGCGGGCCCCGGCGACGAACTTGTACCCGACCCGGTGCACCGTGACGATGTGCCGCGGGTCGTTGGGGTTCTCCTCGATCTTCTTGCGGAGCTTCGCGATGTGCGTGTCGACGGTGCGCGTGAGCGGGCTGCCGGCGTAGCCCCACACTGCGTCGAGGAGCTTGTCCCGCGAGAGGACCTCGCCCTCGTGGCAGATGAAGAAGCGCA
>JAXLRD010000101.1:0-20047 GCA_046331285.1 Vicinamibacteria bacterium | reverse complement strand
CCGCGCGGAAGTTCTCGCGCTTCCTGAGGATGGTGAGCCAGCTCAGCCCGGACTGGAACCCCTCGAGGCACAGCTTCTCGAAGAGCCGCCGGTCGTCGGCGACGGGGAAGCCCCACTCCTCGTCGTGATAGCGGAGGTAGAGCGGGTCGCTTCCCGCCCACGCGCAGCGGACGACGCCGTCTTCACCCCGCAGCAGCCCCTTCGCGAGCCCGGCCATCGGCCCCGGAGCATATCCCAGCCCGCCGCGCGATGGTGCCGGGCGGGCGGCCCGGCGGGCCGGCCCGGCCTAGGACAGGCCCAGCTCCTCGAGGACGCCCTTCATCAGCAGCGGCCACACCGTCGTCGCGTCGGCGAACACCTCGGCGAAGCGGCCGCCCTCCTCCGGCGGGACGAACTTGCCCCAGGAGACGCCCTCGGAGTACGTGCAGCCGGAGAGCCCGCCCCAGTGCACGGGCTCCGGGCAGATGCGGACGGCGTACGCGTAGCGCGGCGGCGTGAGCGAGAGAGAGAGGCGGTGGTTCGTGATGTCGACGTACGGCCCGACCTCCTGCGCCCAGTTGCGCGGGACGCCGCCGCCGATCGTGAAGATGCCGAGCTTCTTGGCCCCGAGGGCGAGGCGGGCGAAGCTGTTGAGATCGAGGAACGGGTTGTAGCGCGGCAGGTGGTCGAGGAGCCTCATCGGGTCGGTGACGCCCTCGCGCTGCGCCTTCTTCATCGCCCACGTCGAGAGGTCGAGCCCGAGCTCCGAGTCGGTGAACGCCGGCACGTAGACCGGCACGTTCTTCAGGTACGCGGAGCGCAGGACCCCCGAGCCGTGCGGGTCCTCGGCGAGGACCTGCCCCAGCGTGCGGTTCACGATCTCGCTCGACAGCTCGCGCTCGTGGCCGAGGCGGTCGAGCGCCTTCGAGGAGAACTCCTCGACGTAGTTGAGGTTCGCCTCCATCTCGAGCGTGTCGTAGACGCGGTTGTAGCCCTTGTCGAAGAGCTCCTCGTCCGACACCGTCGGGTCGTGGCGGTAGTGGGTCATGCCGACCGCCTCGGACAGGCCGTGCGCCATGAGCGCGCCCGTCGAGACGATCGCCTGCACCATGCCGGTGTCGATCATCTTCGAGATGACCTTGCCCATCTTGGCGATCGTCATCGCCCCCGACAGCGTGAGGACCACGGTGCAGTCGGGGTCCTTCACCATGGCCGTCGTCACCTCGAGGGCCTCGCCGAGGGAGCGGCCGGAGAAGGCCGTCCGCGACATGGCCTTCAGGAGGCCGGCGAAGGACGTCGCCTTGTCGAGGTCGAGGCTCTCCAGCGGGACGAGGCCGTCCTCGCGTCCGTCGTGGAACTCGCGCGCGTCGCTCATGCCCGGCATCCTAAGTGCGCCTCGCGCGGCAGGCAACCGGCGCGGGCCGGACCGGGCGATACTGGCCCGTGCGCCAGGACGAGCTGCGCCGTCGGCTGGAGGAGCTCTACCGGACCTACGACCTGCGCTACGTCACGCCCGACCCGCTCGAGCACGTGCGCGCGCAGTCGTGCGACGCCGACCGCGAGGTCGTCGGCCTCGTCGCCTCCGCCCTCGCGTTCGGCACGGTCGCCCAGATCAAGAAGAGCATCGCCACGGTGCTCGCCGCTCTCGGCCCGGGCCCGGCGGAGGCGGTCGACCGGCTCGACCCCCGCGCGGCCGCGGCGCGGCTCCGGGGCCTGAAGCACCGCTGGGTCGACGGCCGCGACGTCGCCTGCCTGCTGCACTTCGCGCGGCAGATGCGCGAGCGCCGCGGATCGATCGAGGCGTTCTTCGCCGAGGGCCTCGGCGAGGCGGACGACCACGTGGGGCCGGCGCTCGCGTCCTTCGCGCGGCGGGCCCTCGCCCTCGACCACGGCGGGCTCTACCGCGGCCGCGCCCTCCCGCCCGACGCGGGCGTCCGCTACTTCTTCCCCTCCCCCGAGGGCGGCAGCGCCTGCAAGCGGCTGAACCTCTACCTGCGCTGGATGGTGCGGAGCGACTCGGTCGACCTCGGCCTGTGGCGCCGGCCGCGGCCCGCGCAGCTCGTCCTGCCGCTCGACGCGCACACCTACGCGATCGCCCGGCGCGTGCGCCTCACCCGGTACCGCTCGGCGAGCTGGGCGATGGCCCTCGACGTGACGCGGCGGCTGCGCCGCTTCGACCCCGGCGACCCGGTGAAGTACGACTTCGCCTTCCACCGGCTGGGGCTGTTCCGGCGGCGCGAGGAGATCGACGGGCTGCGCTGACCGGCCGGCCGGGTCAGGCCGCGGGGCCCCAGGTCCGGATGCGGCCGTCGGCGAGGGCCACCGCGATCGCGTTCCAGTCGCCGAAGAGCGCCAGCGACACGAAGCTCTCGTCGGTCGGGCCCCACAGCACGGCGGTGGCCGCGCGCGTCTCGAGGTCCCACAGCTGGACGCTGTTGTCCTGGCAGACGGTGGCGAGGAAGCCGCCGTCGCCGATGAAGCAGAGCGACGTGGCCGGCCGCTTCAGCGGCCCGAGCCGCGCCGTCTCCTGGCGCGTCGCGATGTCGAAGACGTGCACGGTGCGGTCGTGGCTGGCCGCCGCCATCGACCGCCCGTCGGGCGACGGCACGAGGAGGCTCACCGGGCCCTCGGGGCCGCGGATCGACGCGAGGAGCTTGCCGCGCACCGGGTCGAGGAGGCGCACGACGCGGGCGTGGCCCGTCAGCATCCACTCGCCGCCCGCGGCCCACGCGAGCGAGGTCACCGCGGAGGGCTGGCGGATGAGCTCGCGGCGCGCCTCGCCGGCCACCGCGGCGCCCACGTCCCACAGGCGCAGGTTCGCGTCGAGCGAGCCGGTGGCGAGGGTCGCCCCGTCGGGGGAGAAGGCGAGCGTCCCGACCGCGTTGTCGTGGCGCAGCTTGACCGGGACCTCCTCGCTCTTCGCCATGTCCCACAGGTGCACGACGCCGTCGACGTGGGCCGAGGCGAGGAGCGAGCCGTCGGGGGAGAAGGCGAGGGCGAGCGCGGCCGCGTCGTGGCCGGTGCGCCGGTGCAGATCGGTCCGCAGCACCCCCGTCCGGGTCCGGGTGCGCAGGTCCCACAGGCGGATCGCGCCGTCCGTCCCGGCGACCGCGAGGATGTCCGCGGTCGGCGAGAGGGCCGACTCCTTCGTCGCCGGCGGCTCGCCGAAGGCGCCCTGGTCGCGGAAGGCGCCCGCGCCCCGCGCCCGCAGGGTGGACGTGTCGAGCGGCCCCGGCGGCACGGCGCCGGGCGGCACGGGCGTGGGCGGCGTCGGCGGCCGCTCGGAGACGACGGTCTTCGTCGGCGAGCGGGCCGGCCCGCCCGTGCGGGACGGCGGGCTCTTGATGGTCGTGACGGCGCGGATCCTCTCCTCGATCACGCGGATGAGGTCCACGATGCCCGTCCGCCCGGCGTCGACCGACTGGGCCCGGCGGGCCGCGTCGAGGGCGCCGGTGAGGTCGTCGTCGGCCAGCCGCCGCCGCGCCTCCGCGAAGTTCGCCTCGAACGCGCGCCGCCTGACCACGGGGTCGAGCGGGACCTCGGCGCCCGAGCCGCCGATCGCCGCGACGAGCGCGTTCGCCATCGTCCCGAGGTCGGGGAAGCGTTTCGCCGGGTCCTTGTCGAGCGCGCGCTTCACGATGGCGACGAGGGCCTCGGGCAGGCCGAGCCGCGCCGCGTCGAGGGCCGGCAGCGGCTCGTGGACGATCTTGTGGACGAGGCCGCTGATCGTGGCCGCCTCGAACGGCCGGCGCCCCGAGAGCATCTCGTAGAGGATCACCCCCACCGCCCACATGTCGGTCCGCGGGTCGACGGGCGCGCCCTGCAGCAGCTCGGGCGAGATGTAGCTCGGCGTCCCGAGCACGATGCCGGCCTGGGTCATGTCGGACTCGCCGATACGGGCGATCCCGAAGTCCACGATCTTGACCGTGCCGTCCTTCGCCACGCGGATGTTGGCCGGCTTCACGTCTCGATGCACCACGCCCGCCTTGTGGGCGAAGTCGAGACCGCGGCAGACGTCGGCCATGATCCGGACCTTCTGCTCGATCGAGTAGCCCGCGGAGGCGGCGAGCACGTCGGTGAGCTCGACCCCCTCGACGAGCTCCATCGCGATGTAGCGCGTCCCCTCCGACTCGCCGACCTCGTAGATCGTGACGATGTTCGGGTGCTGCAGGCGCGCCGCCGCGCGCGCCTCGCGCTCGAAGCGCTTGAGCGTGTCCTTCCGGGAGAGCAGCGCCGGCGAGACCGTCTTGAGGGCGACCGAGCGGTCGAGGACCGGGTCGTGGGCGCGGTACACCTTCCCCATGGCGCCCTGGCCCAGCTCGGCGATCACCTCGAACCGGCCGAAGTTCAAAGCGCCTCACATGATACGCGAGGCCGCCCCGGCGCCGGCCGGGGGGCGCCGAAGCGGCTAGAGGACGGCCCGGAGGAGCTCGGGTCCGAAGGCGGCGACGCGCCAGCGGCGGAGCCCGTCGACGGCGGCGAGGGCGGTCGCGTCGGCGGGGGCGGCCTCGACGAGGCGGTCGATGAGCCGCTGCGGCAGCACCACCGACACGTCGAGCTTCAGCTCCGCGGCCTTCGCGGTCCGCCAGGCCTTGAGCCGCTCGATGCGGCGCAG
The DNA here is from genome assembly GCA_046331285.1 of Vicinamibacteria bacterium. Taxonomy (GTDB): domain Bacteria; phylum Acidobacteriota; class Vicinamibacteria; order Fen-336; family Fen-336; genus DATBSL01. Next base: position 15,453 of record JAXLRD010000101.1, on the reverse strand, counting down.
CGCCGCCTCGGGGACGACCGGGCGGGGCGAGCGGGGAAGGACCGGCAGCTGCCCCTCCGCGAGCGCCTCGGCCCGCGCGATCGCGGCCAGGAGCTCGCGGCCGTGGCGCTCGACGAGCCGGGGCGGCAGGCCCGGGACGCCGCGCAGGTCGGCCTTCGGCCGGGCCTCGGCCAGGTGCAGGAGGGCCTCGTTGCCGAGGATGCGGAAGGCCGGGGTGTCCGTCTGCTCCGCCCTCCGCTCGCGCCAGGCGTGCAGCTCCCGCAGCGCCGCGAGGCCGCGCGGGGAGAGCCGTCGCGCGCCCTTCACCGAGAGGTACGCGTCGGGGTCCTTCTTCCGGCCCGACGGCTCGAGCGCCGCCACCGCGTCGCACTCCTCGCGCAGCCACTCGAGCCGGCCGAGGGCCTCGAGCTTCGCGGCGAGCCGCTCGCGGAGGGCGACGAGGTGCAGGACGTCGGAGAGCGCGTAGGCCTCCTGCTGCGGGGTGAGGGGCCGGCGCGACCAGTCGTCCTTCTGGTTCTCCTTCGACAGCGCGACGCCGAGCTCGTCGCGGGCCACGGCCGCGAGGCCGATCTCCGTGCGGCCGAGGAGGCGCGCGGCGATCATCGTGTCGAAGATCCCGCCGAAGGCGAAGCCGAAGTCGCGCTTCAGGGTCGTGACGTCGTAGTCGGCGCCGTGCAGCACCTTGACGAGCGAGGCGTCGGCCATCGCGGGCGCGAGGGCCGAGAGGTCGCGGACCTCGAGCGTGTCGACGAGCCACGCGTCGCCGCGGTCGGTCGCGAGCTGCACCAGGCAGACCTTCTCGAAGTGGTGGTAGAGGCTGTCCGACTCGGTGTCGAGGGCGACGGCCCGGCAGCCCTCGATCGCGCGGACAGCGTCGGCGAGGGCCTCGGGCGTCCGGATCCAGCGCGTCATCGCCGGGGAGGGTACACGGAAACGACGGTCAGGACACGACTTGCGCCAACGGGACCGGGGCTGTAACGTTGACCGGGCCTCCCCGTCCAACGCCTGGACGGTGGAGCCGCGGAGGCGAGTGCCTCCGGAACAGAGCCCGACCCGAGCAAGGAGCCCGACGCCTTGAACAACGACGTGGTGGTCCTCACGGACGCGAACTGGAAGACCGAGGTGGCCGAGTCCGCCATGCCGGTGCTGGTGGACTTCTGGGCCGAGTGGTGCCCGCCCTGCCGGATGATCGCGCCGTCGATCGACGCGCTCGCGACCGCCTACGCGGGCCGGGTCAAGGTCGGCAAGCTCAACGTCGACGAGAACCCCGCGACGGCCGAGGCGTTCGGCATCCGCTCGATCCCGACGCTGCTCGTCTTCCGCGACGGGAAGATCGCCGAGCAGCAGATCGGCGCCGTGCCGCAGTCGAAGCTCCAGGCGATGCTCGAGCAGCACCTCCAGACGGCGGAGGCCGGCGACCGCCGCGCTTGACGCCGCGCCTGGAGGCGGTCGAGGTCGAGCCTTCCGGCCCGGCCCGCTCGGCCGTCATCCTGCTGCACGGCCTCGGGGCCGACGGGCACGACTTCGAGCCCGTCGTCCCCGAGTTCGGCCTTCCCGGCGCCCGGTGGGTCTTCCCCCACGCCCCGGTCCGCCCCGTCACGCTCAACGGCGGCTACCCGATGCGCGCGTGGTACGACATCGTCGGCCTCGACCGCCGCTCGCCCGAGGACGAAGCCGGCCTCGCCGCGTCGGCGGACGGCGTCCGCGCCCTCGTCGAGCGGGAGAAGGATCGCGGCATTCCCGCCGACCGCATCGTCCTCGCCGGCTTCTCCCAGGGCGGGGCCCTCGCGCTCCACACGGCGCTGCGCCACCCGGAGCGCCTCGCGGGCATCCTCGCCCTCTCGACCTATCTGCCGCTCGCCTCGCGCCTCGCCGCGGAAGCCCACCCCGCGAACGCGGCCGTGCCGGTCTTCATGGCCCACGGCGCCTACGACATGGTCGTCCCCCCGGCCCTCGGCGAAGGCTCCCGCGACGCCCTTCGCGCCCGCGGCTACGACGTCGAGTGGCGCACCTACCCGATGCCCCACAGCGTCTGCGCCGAGGAGATCGCCGACGCGCGGACGTGGCTGCTGCGGGTCCTGCCGCCGCTCGGCTAGAGCCCCTTCGCCTTCGCCTCGTCCCAGTAGCGGTCCATCTCCTCGAGGTTCGAGTCGGCGGGCTTGCGGCCCGACTCGGCGAGGCGCTTCTCGACGTGGGAGAAGCGGCGGCGGAACTTGCGGTTCGAGGACTTGAGGGCGCTCTCGGGGTCGACGCCGGCGAGGCGGGCGACGTTGACGGCGGCGAAGAGGAGGTCGCCGATCTCCTCGGAGACGGCGTCGTGGCCGGCGTTCTCCGCGATCGCCGACTTGAGCTCGTCGGACTCCTCGTCGAGCTTCGTGATCGCGCCCGCGGCGTCCTTCCAGTCGAAGCCGACGCGCGAGACCTTGGTCGTGATCTGGAAGGCCTCCATCACGGCGGGGAGGCCGCGGTGGACGGAGTCGAGCATCGACTCGTCGTCCTTTCCCTTCGCCTCGCGCTCCTTCGCCTTGATCGCCTCCCAGCTGCGGAGGACCTCGCCCGACGTGCTCGCGTCGTCTTCGCCGAACACGTGCGGGTGGCGGCGGATCATCTTGTCCGTGACGCGCTCGAGGATCTCCTTCAGGCGGAAGGCGCCGCGCTCCTCGGCGATGTTCGCGTGGAAGACGACCTGCAGCAGGAGGTCGCCGAGCTCGCCGGCCAGCTCCGGGTCGTCCTTCTCGTCGATCGCGTGGGCGACCTCGTAGGCCTCCTCGATCGTCATCGGCTTCACCGACTCGTGCGTCTGCTCGCGGTCCCACGGGCAGCCGCCCGGGGCGCGGAGGCGCGCGATCAGCTCGACGAAGCGCGCGAAGAGGCGGCCCGCCTCCTCGGCCGGCGCGGAGGGTGTCGTCTCGCTCATCGGGCGATTGTCGCCCGGATGGCGGCCGCGACATACTCCCGGGAATGAAGCTGCCGCTCTTCCAGGTCGACGCGTTCGCGAGCCGCGTGTTCGCGGGCAACCCCGCCGCCGTGGTGCCGCTCGAGACGTGGCTGCCCGACGCCACGCTGCAGGCGATCGCCGCGGAGAACAACCTCTCCGAGACCGCGTTCCTCGTCGGCCGCGACGGCCGCTACCGCATCCGGTGGATGACGCCCGAGAGCGAGGTGGACCTCTGCGGCCACGCGACCCTCGCCTCGGCGTGGGTCGTGTTCAACGTGCTCGAGCCGGGGCGCCGCGAGGTGAGCTTCGCGTCGAACAGCGGGGCCCTCGCGGTCGCCGCCGACGGCGAGCGGCTGGCCCTCGACTTCCCGTCGCGCCCGCCCGAGCCGGCCGACGACGGCCTCGACGCGGTGGCCGAGGCGCTCGGCCACCGGCCGGAGCGCCTGCTCGCCGCGCGCGACTATCTCGCGGTGTTCGCGGACGCGGACGACGTGGCCCACCTGCAGCCCGACATGGCCCGCGTCCGGGCGCTCGACCGCATGGCGGTGATCGCCACCGCCCCGGGGCGCGGCTGCGACTTCGTCTCCCGCTTCTTCGCCCCGCAGGTCGGCGTGCCCGAGGACCCGGTCACCGGCTCCGCGCACTGCACGCTCGTGCCGTACTGGGCGGAGCGGCTCGGGCGCGCGAGCCTCCACGCGCGGCAGGTGTCGAGGCGCGGGGGGAGCTGTGGTGCGAGGACCGCGGGGAGCGCGTGTCGATCGCCGGCCGGGCGGCGCTCTATCTCTCGGGGAAGATCGAGCTGCCGGACTAGACGACGGCTGCGGCTAGCTGCCGCCGCGCAGCGGGATGCGACGCGACTGCCCCGTGCCGACCTCCTCGAGGTCGACCGACTCGAGGCCGATCTTCGCGATGCGGTAGCGGTTCGCCACCACCTCGCCGGCCTGGCCGGTCAGCACCTCGCGGCGGTCGGTGAGGAGGATCGCGACCTTCACCCCGCGCGCTCTCGACCGAGCCGATGTAGCGGAGGTTCATCGGCGGAAGGACGGGCGCCGCGGTGGCGTCGGCGCTCGCGTCGAGGCCGCCCCCGGGCGCGACGGCCGGCGGGGGCGGCGTCGGCACCTTCACGACCGGCAGCGGCGCGGGCTCGGGCTCGGCCCGGCTGCCGTAGGCGAACAGGTCGCGCTGGCCCGCGTCGTCGACGCCGATCGGCCGGTCGAGTCGCGCGAGCTCGATGCGGGGGACGGTCGGCAGGGGAGCCGGCGCCGCGGCGCGCGGCCGCAGGACGGGCCCGCCGCCCGTCCGGCGGAGAAGCGAGCTTCCCGCGGCGAGGCCGACGACCGCCACCACGGCGACGAGGACGGTTTCCCGCCGGCTGAGCTTCCTCAAGAGCGCCCTTTTTCCCGGCAGCGAGCGTAGCACGAACCGTCGTACGCTATGTCCGCGCGGGAGGGACGAGATGAAGGCGATCCGCGTCGAGTCGTTCGGCGGGCCCGAGGCCCTTCGCCTCGCGGAGTTGCCCGAGCCCGTGGCCGGTCCGGGACAGCTGTGCGTGCGCGTCGAGGCCGCCGGTGTCAACTTCATCGACGTGTACCACCGCACCGGCCTCTACCCGAACCCGCTGCCGCTCGTGCCGGGGCAGGAGGGCGCGGGAACGGTGGAGCGCGTCGGCCCCGGCGTCGAGGGCTTCCGCGCGGGCGACCGCGTCGGCTGGGCCAGCGTCATGGGCGGCTACGCGGAGCGGGCGCTCGTGCCGGCCGCGTCGGCCGTCCGCCTGCCGGAGCGCGTCGACGCGCGCGCGGCGGCGGCGGTCCTCCTCCAGGGCATGACCGCGCACTACCTCTGCACGAGCACGTACCCGCTGAAGCCCGGCGACACCTGCCTCGTCCACGCGGCCGCGGGCGGCGTGGGGCTCCTCCTCGTGCAGATGGCGAAGAAGCGCGGGGCGCGCGTCATCGGGACCGTCGGGAGCGAGGACAAGGCCCTCCTGGCGCGCGACGCCGGGGCCGACGAGGTCGTCCTGTACGACCAGGAGGACTTCGTGGCCGCGGCGCGGCGCCTCACCGGCGGCCGCGGCGTGCAGGTCGTCTACGACGGGGTGGGGAAGGCGACGGTCGCGCGCGGCCTCGACGCGCTCGCCCCGCTCGGGATGATGGTGTCCTTCGGCAACGCGAGCGGGCCCGTGGAGCCGATCGACCCGCTCGCGCTCTCGCGCAAGGGCTCTCTCTTCCTCACCCGCCCCACGCTCGGGCACTACGTCGCCGAGCGGGCGATCCTCGAGCGCCGCGCCGGCGACGTGCTCGGGGCGGTGGCCGACGGGAGCCTGCGCGTCCGGATCGACCGGACCTACCCGCTCGCCGAGGCGGCCGAGGCCCACCGCGCGCTGCAGGCGCGGCAGACGACCGGCAAGCTGCTGCTGCTGCCGTGAGCGGGACGACGGTCGTCGCGAGCGAGGCGCTGCCCGGCGGGCGGGTCTTCGAGGTCGTGCTCGGCGACCTGCTGCGGGAGCCGGTCGACGCGATCGTCAACGCGGCGAACGGCCATCTCGCCCACGGCGGCGGCGTCGCCGGCGCGATCTCGCGCGCGGCGGGGCCCGAGCTGCAGCGCGAGAGCGACGCGCTCGTGCGGACGGGCGGGCCGGTGGCGGTCGGCGACGCGGCCGTCACCGGTGCGGGCCGGCTGCCGTTCAAGGCCGTCATCCACGCGGTCGGCCCCCGGCTCGGCGAGGGCGACGAGGAGGCCCTCCTCGCGAGCGCCGTCGACGCGGCCCTCGCCCGCGCCGGGGAGCGCGGCTTCGCGTCCGTCTCGTTTCCCGCGGTGAGCAGCGGCATCTTCGCCGTGCCGCTCGCGACGTGCGCCCGCGCCTACGTGAAGGCGGTGCGCGGCCACTTCGCGGCCCGGCCCGAGAGCCCGCTGCGCACCGTCCGCCTCTGCCTGATGCCGGGGCCGATCGTCGACCTCGTGCGCGCGGAGCTCGGGGCCTGATGCGCGCGGAGGCCTGGGCCTACCTCGTCGTCGCCCTCGGCTCGGCCCTCGGCGGGGCCGCCCGCTTCGGCCTCTCCGGAGTCGTCGCCCGCAGCTTCGGCGAGACGTTCCCGTGGGGCACGCTCGTCGTGAACGTGCTCGGCTCGTTCCTCATCGGCTTCGTGGCGACCGTCACCGGACCCGACGGTCGGCTCCTCGCGAGCCCCGCCTCGCGCCAGTTCCTGATGCCCGGCATCTTCGGCGGCTTCACGACCTTCTCGTCGTTCAGCCTGCAGACGCTGAGCCTCGCCCAGGAGGGCGAGTGGCTGCAGGCCGGCGGCAACGTCACGGGCTCGGTCGTGCTGTGCCTCGTCGGCGTCTGGCTCGGCGCGACGCTCGGCGCGTGGGTCAACCGTTAGGAGGCTCCATGCAGGTCCCGGCGGACGCCGTCCTCGTGCGGATCTTCCTCGGCGAGAGCGACCGCGGGCCGGGCGGCCGGCCTCTCTACGAGGCGATCGTCCTCAAGGCCCGCGAGATGCACCTCGCCGGCGCCACCGTGCTGCGCGGCCCCATGGGCTTCGGCCGGGCGAGCCGGCTCCACACCGCCCGCATCCTCCGGCTCTCCGACGACCTGCCGATGGTCGTCGAGGTCGTGGACGCCGAGGAGAAGGCGCGCGCCTTCCTCGACGCGATCGAGCCGATGATGGGCAGCGGCCTCGTCACCCTCGAGCGGGTGCAGGTGATCCGCTACGGCCCCCCGCGGCCGGAGGGTGCGTAGCCGCTACCAGGTGGCGGACAGCCCGAGGCCGATGCCGGTCCCGTGCGGGTCGGTGGCTGGACCGAGAGACAGCGACCGCGAGGACGCGGGCCGCCCGCCGTTCACCCGGGTGACGGTGCGGCCGACGATCGTGCCGATCGCGGCGCCCGCGATCACGTCGCTGAGGTAGTGCTTGTTCGACTCGATTCGCGAGGCCCCGATCCCGGCCGCGAGCAGGTAGGCGGGCAGGCCGGCCTTCCAGCCGTAGTGGCGCTCGGCGACGCTCGCGAGGGCGAACGCGGTCGAGGTGTGGCCCGATGGCAGGGACAGCGCGTCCGTCCCGTCGGGTCGCGTGCGGTGGAGCGAGTACTTCAGGAGGCCCGTCCACGCGCTGTTGACGATGAGCGCCTGGGCCGCGTCGTAGGTCGCCGAGCGGAAGGTGCTCCCGGCGGGGGCGAAGCGGCCGGCCACGAAGAGGCTGCCGACGAACGGGACGACCGCCGCGCCGCCCATCCGCGCGCCGGTGCGCCCGCAGGAGACGCAGCGGCCGTCGAGGAGCGTCGCGGTCCGCTGGTCGAACAGGTGGCCGACGCCGGCCGCCGTGGCCCCGAGCACGAACGGCGCGACGCTCTCGCGCGAGAACACGCCCACGAAGCCGCGGCCGAGGTTCTTCGGGAAGGCCGACAGCGTCCGCCGGCCGTCGCCCGCCGGCCGGTCGGACCGGGCGGCGGCCTCGGCGAAGGCGTCCGAGGTCAGGGCGAGGGCGTCGAGGGCGGCGGGCGAGAAGGGCGAGGGCGAAGCCGGGGCGGCGACCGCCTCCGGGGACGCGGCGCTCGACCGGGGGGCCGCCGCGTCGGCGGCCGACGCCGTCGCCGCGAGAGGGCCGAGGACCGCCATCCCGAACGCCACACGCCCGAGCCAGAGACGCTTCATGAACCCCCCGTGCGCCGTTAATCCCGAGCCGCAAGTATGGAAGAAGCGGACGATCCCTATGGTGTCAATACGCCTCCGCGGTGCAAAAGTTGGTGGAGCCGGGGCTAGAATCCGCAGAAACCCATGGCCTCCGCCACGTCGTTCCCGACGCTCGAGGCCCCTCCCCCGCCCTCGGCGCTCGACCGCATCCTGAGGGTGTTCGGCGACGTCCGCGCGGGCGAGGGCGGGCGCGTCGTGCTCATGTTCCTGAACGTCTTCCTGCTGCTCCTCGCCTACTACATCCTGAAGACGGTGCGGGAGCCGCTCATCCTCCAGGGCGGCGGCGCCGAGCTCAAGACCTACGCGGGCGCGGTGCAGGCCCTCGCGCTCGTCCTCTACGTCCCGCTCTACGGCTGGGTGGCCTCGCGGCTGCCGCGGCAGAAGCTCGTCGTGGCGGTCGTCCTGTTCTTCACGGCCTGCCTCGAGGCGTTCTTCGTCGCCGGGCGGGCCGAGGTGCCGCGGGTCGGCTTCGCGTTCTACGTGTGGGTGGGGATCTTCAACCTCACGATGGTCGCGCAGTTCTGGTCGTACGCGAACGACGTCTACCGGCGGTCGGAGGGCGAGCGGCTGTTCCCCCTCATCGCGATCGGCTCGACGATCGGCGCGCCGCTCGGGTCGCTCCTCGCGGCGCGGCTCTTCGCGACGGGCATGAGCCCGTTCACGATGATGCAGATCGCGGCGGCGCTCCTCGTCGTCCACCTCGGGATCTACCTGCTCCAGTTCGGCGACTGGTCGGAGTCGGCGGCCCCGGCGGCGCCGCTCGACCGCGGCGGCGGCTTCTCGCTCGTCCTGCGCAGCCGCTACCTGCTCCTCTTCGCCGCGATGCTCATCCTCCTGAACTTCGTCAACACGATCGGCGAGTACATCCTCGACCGCTACGTCACCGCGGCGGCGCAGGAGACGGTGGCGGCCGCGGTCGCGGCCCAGCCCGACCTCGACGCGAAGGAGAAGCTGAGGGTCGAGCGCTCGTTCATCGGCGAGTTCAAGGGCCGCTACCTGACCGGCGTCAACGTGACGGCCCTCGCGCTCCAGGCGTTCGTCGTGTCGCGCCTCGTCCGCTTCGGCGGCATCGCCGCCGCGCTCCTGTTCATGCCGCTCGTCTCCCTCGGCAGCTACGCCTTCGCCGCCCTCGGCGCGAGCCTCCCGGTCCTGCGCTGGGCGAAGACCGCGGAGAACGGCGCGGACTACTCCGTCATGAACAGCGCGAAGCAGATGCTCTGGCTGCCGACCTCGCGCGAGGAGAAGTACAAGGCGAAGCAGGCGATCGACACGTTCTTCGTGCGGACGGGCGACATGTCGGCCGCGGCCTTCGTGTTCTTCGCGACCCACGAGCTGGGCCTCGGGGCGCGGGGCTTCGCCGTCGTCAACGTCGCCCTCGTCGCGGCGTGGCTCGTGGTGGCGTGGCGCCTGCTGCGCGAGAACCGGCGGCTCACCGGCGCGCCGGAGGCCCCGGCCGCGCCGGACGGCGCGCCGGCACCCGCCGCCGCCTGAGCCGGCTCAGAGGGCCCGGCTGCCCCCGCAGTCGACGACGATCCGGCCGACGACGCGCCGGGCCATGAGCCGCGCCGCCGCCTCGGGGACCTCGGCGAGCGTCACCGTCGAGTGCGCGATCGAGTCGAGGCCCTCGGGCCGCAGGTCGCCCCCGAGGCGGTTCCACACCTCGGCCCGCAGGGGCATCGGGCAGTTCGCCGAGCTGATGCCGAGGAGGCTCACGCCGCGGAGGATGAGGGGGAAGACGGTCGTGGAGAGCTCCGGGGCGGCGGCCATCCCGATGCAGGCGATCTGGCCCCACAGGCCCACGTGGCGCGTGAGGCCGGCGAGGACCTCGCCGCCGACGTTGTCGATCGCCCCGCCGTAGCGCGCGGCCTCGAGCGGGCGCGGCCCGAGGGCGAGCTCGTCCGGCGTCACGACCTGCGCGGCGCCGAGCTCCTCGAGGTACGGGCGGTGCTCCGGGCGCCCGGACACGGCGATCACGCGGTAGTGGCGCGCGGCGAGGATCGACACCGCGATCGAGCCGACGCCGCCCGTCGCGCCCGTCACCACGATCGGCCCCATCTCGGGCCGCTGGCCGTTCGCCTCCATGCGGTGGATGGCGAGGGCGGCGGTGAAGCCGGCGGTGCCGAGCTGCATCGACTCGCGCAGCGTCAGGCCCGCCGGGAGCGGCACGAGCCAGTCGGCGGGCACGCGGACCCGCTCGGCGAAGCCCCCGTCGTGCGCCTCGCCGAGCCCCATCCCGTTCGCGAGGACGTGGGCCCCCGGCCGGTAGCGCGGGTCGCCCGAGGACAGGACGACGCCCGCCGCGTCGATGCCGGCGTTCAGGGGAAAGCGCCGGAGGATCTTGCCGCGGCCGGTGACCGCGAGAGCGTCCTTGAAGTTGAGGCCCGACCACAGGACGCGGAGGACCACGTTCCCGGCCGACAGGTCGTCCGTCTGCATCTCGACGAGGCGGGCGGCGGTCGTCCCGCCGTCCTCGAAGATCCGGCACGCGCGAAAGCTCATCGTTTCTCGGGTGGCCTGCGGCCCGCGGCCGCGTTTCGTGGAGATCGGGGGCCCGCGCGGGCGGGCGGGCCCCTCCTTCGGGCCGCTCAGCGGCCGGGCGTCACCGTCACGTTGCGGAAGCGGACCTTCCCGTGGTCGCCCTGCAGCATGAGCGGGCCCGGCTCGCCCTCGAACGGGCTGATCGCCCCGCCGGTGACGCCCTCGACGACGCCCTGGACGATCGCGGTGCCGTTCAGCGTGACCTTCACCTGGCGGCCGACGAACTCGACGTCGAGCGTCTGCCACTGGCCGGCGCCCTTCGCCGCGTTCGTCTTCGGGGCGAGGCGGCTGTAGACGGCGCCGCAGCCGTGGGTGTCGAGGGCCATCTTCTCGTCCGGGTTGTCGAGGATCTGCACCTCGTACTTGCCGCGGAGGTAGACGCCGCTGTTCGACTTCGCGTCGACGTTGAACTCGAGGTGCAGCTTCATGTCCTGGAACGCCTGGTCGGAGACGAGGTCGGAGTTGCCCTTCGGCTCCACGACCACGAGCTCGCCGTTCTCGACCGCCCAGCCGTTCTTCGCCTTCGGGTCGCGCGGGTGCCAGCCGGCCAGGCTCTTCCCGTCGAAGAGACTGACGGGCGCGCCCCACACCGGCGCCTTGCGGCTCATCAGGTTGGGCGCCTTCTTCCCCTCGAAGTGCGCGACCTTGCCGTCGGGGTAGGTGACCTGCCCCTTCAGCGTGTCGCCCTCGAGGCGCGCCTCGAACGTGTCGAGCTTGCCCTTCTTCTCCTCGTCGCGGACGATCCGCAGGACGCCGTCCTTCACCTCGACGCTCTGCGCCGGCAGGTAGCTGCCCCAGCGCCAGACGAGCCCGCCCGCGAGCGCCCCGTCCTTCTTCTCGATCTGGAAGCCGCCGCTCGCGAACGTGTCGGGAGCGTCGGTGATCTTCAGGTTCCAGCGGCCGAGGTAGTCGTCCGCGGTCGGCGCCTTGGCCGGGGTCGCCTGCGCCGCGAGGGCCGCGGCGAGGATGAGGCAGAGCGTGGTCATGGGTCCTTCCTCTCGATGCGCTGGTGCCGGAGGTGGGAATCGAACCCACACGGGGCGGGAGCCCCTCGGGATTTTGAGTCCCGCGCGTCTGCCAGTTTCGCCACTCCGGCGGTGCGTCGCCGAAGTCTAACCCACCCGCCTGAGCTATCCTTGGCCGCGATGCCGACGCTGTGGGAGGACGTCCGCGGCGACTTCCCGGGGACCTCGGGCGGGCGGGTCTACCTCAACGCGGCCGCGACGTCGCTCACGCCGCGGCCGGTGCGGGAGGCGATCGCCTCGTTCTACCGCGAGCTCGAGGACGGCGGCGACCGGAGCTGGGACGCGTGGATGGACAAGCGCGAGGCGGCCCGCCGGCGGGTGGCGCGCTTCATCGGCGCCGACCCGGCCGAGATCGCGTTCGTGCCGAACACCTCCACCGGCATGAACCTGATCGCCGACCTCCTCGACGAGGACGGTCCCGTGCTCTCGGACGAGCTCGAGTTCCCCGCGGTCACCCTGCCGTGGATCCACCGCGACGTGCTCGTGCGCTTCGTGCCCGCGGTCGAGGGCGTCCTGCGGCTCGAGTCGTTCACCGAGGGCGAGGCGCCCCGCTCGGCGACGATCGCGATCAGCCACGTGCAGTTCTCGAACGGCTGCCGCCAGGACCTCGACGCCTTCGGCCGCATCAAGGGCAAGCGGCACCTCGTCGTCTGCGCGAGCCAGTCGCTCGGCGCCTTCCCGGTCGACGTCCGGCAGAGCCGGATCGACGCGCTGGCCACGGCCGGGCACAAGTGGCTCTGCGCGGGCTACGGCGCGGGCTTCTGCTACATCCGGAAGGAGCTCCTCGAGTCGCGGCCGCCGCGGGCCATCGGCTGGATGAGCGGGCCGCGCCCCTTCGACTTCGACAACCGGCGGGCCGAGTTCGTCGCGACCAACGCCCGCAACGAGATGGGCTGCCCGCCCTTCGCGCAGATCTTCGCCCTCGGCGCGGCCGTCGAGTACCTGGCCGGGATCGGGGTGGACCGGATCGCCGAGCGTGTCCTCGCCCTGAACGAGTTCCTGACGGACGGCCTCGACCGGGAGTCGTTCGAGATCCTCTCCCCGGGCGGAGCCCACCGTTCGGGGGAGACCCTCATCCGCCTTCCCGACCCGCGGCGGGCCTGCGAGTTCCTCCGCGAGCGGAAGGTCCTCGTGACCCCCAAGCCGGAGGGCCTCCGCATCTCGACCCACTTCTACAACGACGAGCGCGACATCGAGGCCTGCGTTCGCGCCCTCGTCGAGTACCGCGAGCGCCTCCTCTTCTGAGGCGGAGGCGGTCGCGTTGCCCTCCCCGGGGCGTGCTGGTAAAATCCTGTCTCGGCGTTCGGTCACGCCCCCGCAGGTGCCCCCCAACAACTGCCCTGGGAAAGCGAGGCAACCGTGGAGTTTCAGGTCGGTGAGAAGGTCATCTACCCCAATCACGGCATCGGCGTCGTGGAGAGCATCCAGACGCGGCCCGTGCCGGGGGGGAAGATCAGCCTCTACCAGCTTCGGATCCTCGCCAACGACTCCAAGGTGTGGGTGCCTCAGCAGAACGCGGACGGGGTCGGCCTCCGGCCGGTGATCCGCCCCGCGGAGGTCCGCAAGATCTTCTCCCTGCTCGGCGACGGCAAGATCGAGCAGGTGGCCAACTGGAAGGGCCGCTTCAAGGAGAACTCGGACAAGATGCGCACCGGCAGCCTCTTCGAGGTCGCCGTGGTGCTGAAGGGCCTCACGTACCTCTCGCGCAAGAAGGCCCTGTCGTTCCGCGAGAAGCGCATGCTGGAGCGCGCCAAGTTCCTCCTGGTCAGCGAGATCGCCGAGGCCGAGGAGAAGGAGCGCGGGTCGATCGAGGAGAAGGTCGACAAGGCCCTCGAGAAGACGTTCGGCGCCATCGGGTCGAAGCCGACGCAGCGCCCCGTGGGCCCGCGCGTCGTCTCGAACGCCTGAGTCGGAATCGGCTATCCCCCGGGGTTTCCTTGACTTCGGGGAAATCGGCAGTCTAGAATCCCGCGTCTCGGCCCCGCCACCCCGGGGGAGCGAACGGAGTTCCTGGCGACATGTCCGAGCCGTCTCGAACCGCAATGACCAAGGCGGACCTGATCAGCGTCGTGGCGAAGCGCCTCGACATCACCCAGGTCCAGGCGGGCATCATCGTCGAGGCCGCCCTCCGCAGCGTCGTCTCCGCTCTCCAGAACGGCCAGGAGGTGGAGATCCGCGGCTTCGGGTCGTTCCGCTTCAGGAACCGCGCGCCGCGCAAGGGGCGCAACCCGAAGACCGGGGAGAAGGTCGACGTGCCTCCGAAGAAGATCCCCTACTTCAAGATGGGGAAGGAGTTGAAGGCGCTCCTCAACAGCGTCACGCTGCCCCAGGACGAGGCCCAGCCCGCTCCCGAAGGGCAGTGACGCCGCCCCGGCGCGGCGGCTCACCGGCGCGATGAGCGCCTCCGACCAGAGGAAGGCCGTACGGATCCCGTTCGTCGTCCCCTGCCGCTACGCGGTGGGCGCGTCTCGCGTCCCCGGTTTCCTGACGAGCATCAGCGTCCTCGGCGCCCGCGTGCACACCGACGCCGAGCCGCCGCCGGTGGGCGCGGCCATCGTCCTCGAGGTGCGCTTGCGCGCCCAGCCGACCCACGTCCCGATGCCGGCCACGGTGCGCTGGACGCGAGCCAACGAGCGCGGCGGCCACGTCTTCGGCTGCCGCTTCGAGGCCGTCGGGCCGGACGAGCAGAGCATCCTCGCCGAGGTCGTCGCCGAGTTCCGCCGGCGAGCCGACGCTCTCGCCTGAGCGCATGAGCGCGCCCCGCGAGGAACGGCGGACCGCCGCGAAAGGACCCGTCTCCGGCGACGGCTGGCTCTCGCTCGACGACGACGACCTCCTCTTCCACATCGGCTCGCTGCCGCCCGCCCACGGGCACGACGAGGCTCTCCTCGCCGTCGTCCGCAGCGGCCGGCACTTCTTCGTCCGCCAGGAGGCGGCGAAGCGGATCCGCGACCCGGAGTGCCTGAAGGCGTTCGCCGGCGACCGCCACATCGGCCAGATCCTCGCGCGGCGCATGCAGCGCGAGGACGACCTCGCCTACCTCGAGCACCTCGCGCGCGACAGCCGCCACCTCGAGGTCCGCAACGCGGCGGCCGCGCAGCTGCGGTCCCTGCGCGCCGCGCTGCGCGCCGCCGACCCGGCCGTCTAGCCCACGAGCGCGGCGACGGCCTCCGCGAGGCTCGGCGCGAGCAGGTGCGGCTCGGCCGCGGCGAGGGCGGCCCGGTTCGGGAAGCCCCCGGGGACGCCGATCGCGAAGGCGCCCGCGGCCTTCGCCATCAGGACGTCCTCCGGGCTGTCGCCGACGTAGGCCGACTCCCGCGCCCCCACCGACAGGCGGCCGAGGGCCGCGAGGAGGGGCTCCGGGTGCGGCTTGCGGCCCGCGGTCTCGCCGCCGCAGACGACCGCCGCGAAGAAGCCGGCCACGCCGAGCGACGCGATCTCGCCCCGCACGCGCGCGGGGTCGCCGCTCGAGACGAGGCCCTGGACGAGCCCGGCCCCGGCGAAGGCCTCGAGCGCCTCCCTCGCCCCCGGCACGAGGACGCTCGGCTCCGTCGCGTAGCACTCGAGCCAGGCCGCGTCGGCCTCCGGCCACCGCTCGCGGGGCAGCTCCAGGTCCTCGTACGTGCGGTACCAGTCCGGGGCGTAGGTCTTCTCGAAGAGCGCGTGGTCGTAGTCGATGCCGAAGCTCGCGAACACCCGGCGGTAGCAGCGGTAGCTCTTCTCCGCCGAGTCGACGAGCGTCCCGTCCCAGTCGAAGAGCACCGCGCGCAGCCCGTCCCTCGGTCGCATGAGGCCGCGATCGTAACCCGGCCCGGCCCGCCGCTAGAATCCGCCGGTGCTCCTCGCCCTCGCGACGCTCGCGCTGCTGCCGGGCCTCCTGGTCGTCCGCGCGCCGTGGACGGCGGTGCCGGCCCTGTCGCTCGCGTTCTGGGCGCTCTCCGCGTGGTGGCCGCCGCTCGCCGGGGAGCCGCGCGGCCGCGTCTGGCTCTTCGCGCTCCTCGTCTTCGCGCCGCTCGCGCTCCTGCGCCTCCTCCCGAAGCACGTCGTGCCGCCGCCGCCCGGCGCGCCCGCCCCGCTCGAGCCGCCGGCCCCGCCGCCGCGCCGGGGCCGGCCGTCACCCCCGCTCGCGGCCGCGCCGTCTCTCCTCGTGCTCGCGGCCGCCGTCGCGGTCGCCGCGGCCGGCCTCCTCTGGTGGAATCCGCCGGGGCGGGACGCGGCCTTCCAGTCCACGGCCGCGCGCGCCTTCCTGTGGCGCGACGCCA
>JAXLRD010000100.1:0-20581 GCA_046331285.1 Vicinamibacteria bacterium | reverse complement strand
CCTCTTCTCGTCGGTGCCCGCGCCGCGCGCCGGCGACCTGACGCTCGAGGACGCGACGGCCGTGGGCCTGCGGACCGAGCCGTGGGTGAACGAGCGCTACAAGATCAGCTACCGCGGCGTGGGGGATCCGCCGCGGCTCTGGGCGCGGTTCCACCAGGACGCGATCGGCGCGCAGACGGACCACCGCGTGCAGCTGTACTTGCCGGCCGAGACGTTCGCCGGAGTCTCGCAGGCCACCGAGCGGCGGCTTGCCGCGGCGGCGGCCGAGGCCGAGCGGCGGCGGGAGGAAGAAGCCGAGAACGCGCGGCGGCGGATGACCTACGGGCTGCCGATCGGGCTCTTCCTCGGCGCGTGCGGGCTCCTGCTCGCGAGCCGGAAGATGAAGGGGCTCGGCCGCGCGACGGCCACGGCGCCTGACGTGCTGTGGGAGCGCGACGACTGGGAGCCGCCGCGCATCCGCGTGTCGAGCTTCCGCAAGGCGGGGAAGGTCGCGGAGCTGCTGCCGCTCGAGGCGCTCGTGCTCCTCGGCCTGCCGTTCCAGGTCGTGCTCGCGATGGTGCTCGACCGGCTCGCCGGCCGGAAGCAGCTGAAGCGCGAGACGCGCGGCGAGCGGCTCTGGCTCGCGCGCGACGGCGAGGAGCCGCCGGGCACCGATCCGTACCCGGCGTTCGTGTGGAAGGAGCTGCCGGCCGAGCTCGCGGCGGCGCCGGCCGATCTCTCGGGCAAGCTCGGCGAGCTGCTCGTCGGCACGGTGCAGCGGAAGGCGTGGGACGCGGACCTCGACGCGACGCGCGAGCACTACCGCAAGCTCTTCGCCGAGATGTTCCCGGACGTGGCCGCGGTCGAGGCGCTGCGCATCGACAACCGCTCGGACGACACGCGCTACTACCCGGGCTGGGTGAGCCAGCACCACACGTCGGGGCCGTCCGTGTGGCGGAGTGAGACGCCGACGCCCTTCTCGGGCGGCGGCGGGAGCTTCGGCGGCGGCGGCGCGACCGCGGCCTGGACCGCGGCGCCCCTCGCCGCCCTCGGCCCCGAGCCGGCGCGCGCGTCCATGGCCGCGTACGGCCCGGAGGACCTCGTGGGCTCGTACGAGCACGCGGCCTGCCACAGCGCCTGCCACAGCGCCTGCCATTCCGCCTGTCACTCGGCGTGCCACAGCGCCTGCCACTCGGCGTGCCACAGCGCGTGCCACAGCGCCTGCCACAGCGCGTGCGTCTCGGGAGGTTCCCATTGAGCCGCCTCGCTCCGACGGCCGGTGAAACGGCCTCTCTCCGCTTCCTGCTCCCCGTCGGCGGCGCGGGCACGCGCCTCGTCGCGGCGGGGGCTCTCTTCCTCGTGGGTCTCCTGCTCGTGGTGGGCGCCTCCGGCCTCCTGGCGCCGCTCTTCGGGATCTTCGTCTTCCTCGTCGCTCACCTCATCCTCTGGGTCCGCTCGCAGACGACCTCGCCCGGCGGCGCGACGCCCGCCCACGAGGACGTGTGGGCCCCCGTCGAGGACGAGTGGCTCGCCCGCGTGGAGGCGCTCGAGCAGAAGGGCGCGCGCTGGGACGTCACCCCATGGGACATCTCGAACGGGAGGGGCTGCCTGACGCTCCTCGCCCTCCTCGGCGCGATCGGGGCCGGGCTCTTCGTCGGCGGGGCCGCCCTCGGCCCGGGCACGGGCTTCCGCCTCGCGGTCGCCGCGTTCATGCTCTTCGTGCCGCTGTGGTTCAACGGCATGCGCACCACGTGGAACCCGAGCGAGCTGCGCAAGAAGGGCCTCGCACTCGCCGCCGCCCGCGCGGCCGCGACGCCGCTCGCGGGGACCGACTTCGACTTCGTGCCGATGCTGGCGCTGCGGGAAGGCAAGCGCGGCAAGTACCCGGTCGATGCGCGGCTCATGCTGCGGCCGACCACCGAGGACGAGACGGGCTTCCTCGGCGTTCAGGTGCAGGTGTCGCTCAACAACGTGCGCGGCACGGACTACCCGTACCTCTACTGCGTCGTGCTCGGGAAGGAGAAGGGCTCCTTCCAGCTCCCCTCGACCGAGAAGCGCCAGGTGAGGAACGGCGTCGACATGGTGTTCGAGCGCGGGGCGGGCAAGGGTGCCAGGTACCTCGTGGTGCGGCAGCACGCCGACACCTCGGGCGGCTGGCACACCGAGGACGTCCACATCAAGGGGCTCGTCACCGCGGCGATCGAGCTCGGGCGTTCCGCCTGGCGCGAAGCGGCGAAGAAGCTCCCGTGATCCAGATCCTCCGCCGCGCGCTGCGTCGCCCCGAGCCTGTGTCGTGGGCGCCCGATCCGGCGCTGCCGCCCGCTCCCGCGGACGGCCCTCTCTGGGTCGCGCTCTCCGACGCGCAGCCGCACCCGATCGACCTCCGCTGGGTCGACACGCTCGTCGCGAGCGCGCGGCCGCACCTCATGGTCCGGCCCGAGGACGACCTCCTCATCCTCGTCCCGAACACGCCGCTCAAGCTCAACCGCACCGCGGTGCGGATGCTCGAGGCGATGGTCCACCGCGGCGCGGGGATCGCCGACGTCCTCGCCCGCGAGGGCGACACGCCGCAGAAGCGCGCCGAGATGCACGCCTTCTTCACCGACCTGAAGGCGTGGCTCGAGGGCCGACTCGGCGAGGGCCACGGCCGGCGCGCGGTCGTGCAGGAGCCGTTCACCGCCGAGTTCTGCCGCTACCCGGTGCTGGCCGAGGTCGCGCTCACGTACCGCTGCAACCTCACCTGCGGCTTCTGCTACGCCGGCTGCGGCACCGCGGGCCTGCCCGAGGGCTGGAGCGAGAGCCGCGTCATGACCGACGACGAGGTCTGCCGCGTGCTCGACGTGATCCGGAAGGATGCGCACTGCCCGAGCGTCAGCTTCACCGGCGGCGAGCCGACGCTGCGGCCGGCGCTGCCGCGCTTCGTGCGCCACGCGAAGGCGCTCGGCCTCCGCGTCAACCTCATCTCGAACGGCCAGCGCCTCGACGAGGCGCGTGCCACCGAGCTGGCCGACGCCGGCCTCGACTCCGCGCAGCTCTCGCTCGAGGGGCCGACGGCCGCGGTCCACGACGCGCTCGTGGGGAAGCCGGGGGCCTTCGACCAGCTCTGGCGGGGCGTCGAGCGATTGCGCGCGCGCGGCGTGCGCGTCCACACGAACACGACCCTCAGCCGGAAGAACGCGGCCCTCGCCGAGGCGATCGTCGACCTCGTGGCCGACCGCGGCGGCGAGCGGCTCACCATGAACCTCGTCATCCCGTGCGGCACCGCCGGCACCGACGCCTCGCTGCCGGTCCGCTACTCGGAGGCGGGCGCCCTCGTGCAGAAGGCCCGCGCGAGAGCCGAGGCCCGCGGCGTCGAGCTCATCTGGTACTCGCCTTTGCCCCTCTGCCTCTTCAACACCGTGGCCGAGGGCCTCGGCAACCGCGGCTGCGCCGCGGCCGACGGCCTGCTGCACGTCGGCCCGGCCGGCGACGTGCTCCCGTGCTCGAGCTTCGGCCACGCCGAGAGCCTCGGCAATCTCCTCCGCCAGCCGTTCGAGGAGGTGTGGCAGTCGCGGGCCGCGCGCTTCTTCCGCGCGAAGGAGATGATGCCGTCGACCTGCAGCGGCTGCCCGCACGCGGCCTTCTGTCAGGGCGCCTGCGTCCTCTACTGGCGCGAGATGGGGACGGAGGAGCTCGGCGGCCGCGCCGAGGATCGGCCGCCGATGCCCGAGGGCTTCGCCCGAGACGCCCCGGGGTAGCTCCGCCGGGGCCCGAGCGCCGGCTCAGACCTGCGGGACGCCCAGGTAGTAGCCCTGCGCGAGGGTCACGCCCATGCCCTCGACGCACGCGCAGTCGGCCTCGGTCTCGATGCCCTCGGCGATGATCTCGACGCCGGAGCGCCGGATGATGCCCAGCAGCCGGTCCAGGCGGCGCTTGCGGACGTCGTCCCGGGCGATGCCCTGGATGTACGCGCGGTCGACCTTCACCACGTTCGGCTCGAGGACGATGAGGCTCTCCAGGGAGCTGCGACCGAAGCCGACGTCGTCGATCGCGACGTCGAGGCCGGCCGCGCGCAGGCAGTTGACGGCGCCCAGGAGGCGATCGGGGTTGCCGATGAGCTGCTGCTCCCCGATCTCGACGCAGAAGCGCCGGTGCGGCGCGAGACCCTGGATGAGCTCCACGAGCCGCTCGGTCGGCGTGTCGAGGAGCGTCGACGGGAACAGGTTCAGGTGGAAGCGCAGCCCCGACTCGAGTCCGTTCGCCCGGCGCACGGCGCTCCTCAGGCACCGCAGGTCCAGGGCCGGAAGGAGGTTCCGCTCGTAGGCGAGGCGGAAGAGGTCCTTCGGCATCTGGAACGGCCCGGCCGGTCCGCGCATCAGGAACTCGTAGCCGACGACGGTGCGGTCCCGCAGGGCGAGGGTGGGCTGGGCCAGGATGTCGACCTCCTCGTCCCCCTGCAGGAAGCGGAGCACCGCGCGCAGGTCCTCGCCCTCACGGGCGCCGCCCGACCCGTTGCCGCGGCCGACGGTGTTCTTGCCGGCCAGCTTTCCGACGGAGAGCGAAGGCCGCAGCAGGACCAGCACCTCGGAGATCGACACCACCGACTCGTCGAGCGGGGCTACGCCGAAGCTCGCGGTGACCTGGATCCGCTCGCCGTCGACCAGGATCGGGCTCTCGGCCAGGGCGAGCCTCAGCTTCTCGGCCACCACCAGCGCCTCCGCGAGGCGGGTCCGCGGGAGGAGCATGACGAACTCGTCTCCGCCCACGCGCGCGACGACGTCCTCGGGGCGCAGGCCCTCGCGCAGCGTCCGCGCGATGTCCATCAGGACGAGGTCGCCGACCGCGTGGCCGAGCCTCTCGTTGATCTGCTTGAAGTCGTCGACGTCGAGCATGATCGCCGAGTGCCGTGAGCCGGCGCGCCGCGCGTCGGCCAGCGCCGCGGCGAGGGCCTGGTCGAGGCCGCGGCGGTTGCGGACGCCGGTCAGCGGGTCGACGAGGGCCTGCTCCTCCAGCAGCGCCTCGGCGCGCTTGCGGGAGTCGACGTCCGTGTAGAAGGCGTAGACGCCGCTGAGGCCCTGTCCCGGGGAAAGCTGCGGCACGTGGGTGCCGGCGACCCAGCGGGCCTCGCCGCCGACCTCGAGGGGCACCTCGAACGACGACTCGCGTCCCTCGAGCGCCTGCTGCCACGACGGGGCGAGCGCCGCGCGGAGGGGCTCGTCGAGCACCTCGTCGGCCCGGCGACCCACGATCCGCTCGGACTCGAGGCCGAGCCACTGGCAGTACGCGCGGTTGGCCATGCGGAAGCGCCCGTCGCCGTCGAAGGCGGCGATCATCGCGGGCACGTGGTCGAGCACCAGCCGCATCTGCGTCGCCGTCTCGCGCAGGGCGCCCTCGGCCCGCCGCCGCTCGCGCAGGTCGGTCAGGGCCACGAGGACCATCGTGCCGCCGGGGGCGGAGAACGGGTAGAGGCCGATCTCCAGGGGCAGGATGGAGCCGTCGCGGTGCACCGCGTCGAGGTCCCGGCCCTCGCTCATGGGGCGCGGCTCGGGCGAGGCCGTGTAGGTGGCCCGCAGCTCGGCGTGGTGCGCGCGCGAGGCCCGCGGCACCAGGACCTCGATCGGCTGCCCGTCGAGCTCGCCCTTCTCGTAGCCGAAGAGCCGGCGGGCGCAGGCGTTCGCCACCCGGATCCGGCCGCCCGCGTCCACGAGCACGATCGGCGAGGGCGACGTCTCGATGGCGAGACGGGCCTGGTCCTCCGCCTGGCGCCGCGCCGTGACGTCGACGAGGGTGACGACGACGCCGGCGACCGCGTCGTGATCGTCGACGAAGGGACGCGCCGTGACCTCGAACCACTGCTCCGCGTCGACGAGGCGCATCTCCTCCCGCGAGGGCTGCTGCGACGCCAGCACCCGCTCGAGGCGCGGGACGAGGTCGCGGCAGTCCAGCCGGTGGGTGAGGTGGGAGATCGGCCGGTCGACGTCGGTCGACACGAGGTTGAAGACGCGCTGCGCGGCCGGGGTGAACTTGCGGATGCGCAGCTCGCGGTCGACGAAGATCGTGCCGATGTCCGTGCTCTTGAGCAGGTTCGCGAAGTCGTTGCTGAGGTCGGTCAGCTCGGCGATCTTCGCCTGGTGCTGCACGTTGACGGTGTGGAGCTCCTCGTTGACCGACTGGAGCTCCTCGTTCGTCGACTGCAGCTCCTCGTTGGAGGCGATGAGCTCCTCGTTCGTCGACTGGAGCTCCTCGTTCGCCGACTCGACCTCCTCGAGCGTCGCCTGCAGCGTCGCCCGCACGGACTCGAGCTCCTGCTCGAGCTCGACGATGCGGCCGGACTGGTCGTGCTCGAGATCGGCCAGGCTGCGCTCGGCCGGCGCCTCCGGCCCGCTCGCCCCCTCGAGGAAGGAGACGAGGAAGCCGACGGCCCCTCCCGCGGGGTCCGGCACCGGGTCGATCCGCAGGCGCAGGTGCACCGGCCCCGTCTCGAACTCGAGGCGGAGATCGGTATAGACGACCGGCTCGTGGGTCTCGGCCACGCGCCGCAGGCCGGTCGAGAGGAGCGCCCGCAGGCTCGGCGCGGCCAGCTTCAGGACGTCGGCCGTGAAGTCGCCGTCGGGAACGCGCACGAACGGGCTCACCGCGCCGAAGGTGCGGAGGACGCGCCAGCGGTCGTTGAGGAGGAGGCCGGGCGGCGCGAGGGTGGTCGCGCGGAGGCGCTCGGCGGCGGCGAACGGATCGTCCTCCCGTTCGGACCGGCGGCCCCGCAGGGAGCTCCCGGAGACGAGCTCGGCCCGGACCCCGCCGTTTCTCCAGGTGCGCTCGAGCGGCACGCGCACCTGGTCGTTCCGCGCGAAGACCCGGTGCACCGCGTGCTCGGCGGCGAAGGCGTCCGGCATCGGCTCCGTGCTCTCGCTCGACCCGAGGAACAGGGTGCCGCCCGGGTTCAGCGCGTGATGGAAGAGCGCGAGCACCCGGCTCTGCGCCTCGGGCTTGAAGTAGATGAGCATGTTGCGGCAGACGATCGCGTCGATCTTGGTGAAGGGCGGGTCCTTGAGGGCGTCGTGGACGGCGAACACCACGAGCTCCCGCACCTCGCGCCGCAGCTCGTAGCGGTCGCCCTGCAGGCGGAAGAAGCGGTGGAGCCGCCGGGCCCCGACGTCGGGCGCGACGTTCTCCGGGTAGCTTCCCGTCGTCGCGGTCGCGATGGCGTCGGCGTCGAGGTCGGTCGCGAAGATCTTGGCGTGGGGGAAGCGGCCGAGGTCCTCGCAGACCTCGCGCACGACGATGGCGGCGGTGTAGGCCTCTTCCCCGGTCGAGCAGCCGACGGTCCACAGTCGCAGCGGCGCGTCGGGGGCCATCGACGCGATCCGCCGCTCGAGCGCCACGCGGAAGGAGCGCCACGCCGGCTCGTCGCGGAAGAAGCGGGTCACGCCGATCAGGAGATCGCGGGCCAGCGTCGCCCGTTCCTCCTTCTGCTCCCGCAGGCGCTCGACGTAGTCGTCGAGGCTCGTCGAGTGGGTGATGCCCATCCTCCGCTCGATGCGGCGGGCGACGGTGCCCGCCTTGTAGAGGGAGAAGTCGGCCGGGTGCTCGAGCGAGAGGAGCTGCACCACCTGGCCGAGCTTGCTCTCCTGCTGCACGAGCTGCTCGGCGCTCGACGTCTCCTGGACGTACGGGTGGCCGATGTAGCGCAGGAGCTGGGCCGGCATCTCGGCGGGCGGCAGGACGAAGTCGGCCATCCCGGTGCGGACGGCGCTGCGGGGCATGCCGTCGAACTGCGCGCTGTCCTCGCTCTGCACCATCACCAGGCCGGCGGCCTCCTTGATCGCGCGGATCCCGCGGGTGCCGTCCGTGCCCGTGCCGGAGAGCACGATGGCGATCGCGCGATTGCCCTGCTCCTGGGCCAGCGACTCGAAGAACGTGTCGATCGGGAAGTGCAGGTGCGTGTCCGTGCGCTCGGTCTCGACCAGCACCCCGCCGCGCAGCTGGAGGCTCTTGCGCGGGCGGATCAGGTAGATCGTGTTCGCCGCGAGCGGCATCCCGTCCTGGGCGTGCTCGATCGCCATCGTCGTGTGCCGCGCGAGCAGCTGCAGCATCAGGCTCTTGAAGTCCGGCGAGAGGTGCTGGATCACGACGAACGCGAGGCCCTCGTCCGGAGGCATGTTGCGGAAGAACTGCTCCAGCGCGTCGAGGCCGCCGGCGGACGAGCCGACGCCGACGATGTGGGATGCGGGAGCGGACACGGAACACTCCTTGGGCGATGCATCCAGGGATGCGAAGCTTGCGATGGACTGTGATGAGACTCTGAGCGCTTATATCACGGCGCCGAGTGAGCGCGGGGCGCCGGTTGCTTTGGGCGATCTTGCTCGTATGAGTGGTTTGGCATCGCGTTCTCGCTAGAGTCTCCGGGGCGGTGGAGGGCTTCGCCTGAGGCCTCGTGATGGCCCCTGTCGCATGGGGGTCTGGAATCCCGTCGCAGCCGGTACCGTGGGAGAATGACGCATGGACTGGAAAGCCCACATCGGCATCGACGCGGGTGTTCTGGGTGGCAAGCCGGTCATCCGGGGGACGAGGCTCGCGGTCGATTTCATCGTGTCCCTTCTCGCTCAGGGTTGGAGCGTCGAGCAGGTTCTCGAGAGCTATCCGGGGCTCATGCGTGAACAGGTTCTCGCCTGTCTCGCGTACGCGGCGGAATCCCTGAGCGGCGAGCGGGTGTTTCCCCGGGCCTCGTGAGGCTTCTCGCCGACGAGAACTGCCCGCACGTCCTAGTCCGGCAGTTGCGCGAGCGCGGTCACGAAGTCGTGTGGATCCGCGACGTCCAGCCGGGGGCGACCGATGAAGATGTCGTGGCCCGAGCTACCCGAGAGACACGGGTATTGCTGACCTCCGACAAGGACTTCGGAGAGATCGCCTATCGCACCGGAGTCGCGGCTCCATCAGGCGTGATCCTCGTGCGGATCTCCACGCCAGGTCCCGACGCCGTCGCCACGGTCGTGATCGAGACCCTGGACGAGTACCCGGGGTGGGAAGGTGCCTTCTCGGTCATCGAAGACACTCGGGTGCGTCGCAGACAGCTCTCCTGACGGCTCGACCGGCGCGCCGAGGACCGGCCGCCGATGCCCGAGGGATTCGCTTAGAATCTAGCGCTCGGGCCCCGGGTGGCCCTCACTACATAACGGGCGGTAGCCATGATCGTGATGAAGTTCGACGCCGGTTCGGTCGGCGCTGACGACCGCCTCCGCGGGGTCGCGCGCCTCGTGCAGCAGGCCCTCGGCCGCAAGCCGGTCGTGGTCACCTCGGCGCTGCCGAAGGTCACCGACATGCTCCTCGACAGCGCCCACGACGCGGTCCAGCGGAAGGGCGAGTCGGAGGACCGGCTCGAGGAGATCCGCCAGGAGCACGAGAAGGTCGCGAAGGCGCTCCTGCCCGAGGGCCCGGTGCTGAAGCGCGTGCTCGGCCGCATCGGCGCGCTCATCGACGAGCTGCGGACCTACTACACCGCCGTCTACTCGCTCGAGGAGCTGACGCCCCGCACGCTCGACGCCGTCGCGGCGATCGGCGAGCGGCTCTCGTGCGAGCTCGTCACCGCCGCCCTCGCCCACGCGGGCCTGCGCGCGCAGGCCGTCGACGCGCGCACGGTGATCATCACGGACGAGACCTTCTGCTCCGCCGCCGCGCTCATGGACGAGACCGAGCGCCGCGCCCGCATGCACCTCAAGCCGATGCTCGACACCGGCGTCGTGCCGGTGCTCGGCGGCTTCATGGGCTCGACGCTGCAGGGCGTGACGACGACGCTCGGCCGCGGCGGGGCCGACGGCACCGCCGCGATCCTCGGCGCGACGCTCGGGGCCGAGGAGATCCAGATCTGGACCGAGACGGCGGGGATGACGACCGTCGACCCGAAGCTCGCGCCGGGCTCGAAGGTCATCCCCCAGGTCTCGCCCGAGGAGGCGGCCGAGACTCGCCTACTTCGGCACCAAGATCCTCCACCCGGTGATGATCCAGCCCGCGGTCGAGCGCGGCATCCAGTGCGCGTCCTCAACACGAACGAGCCCGAGGCCTCGGGCGCCCTCGTGAGCCCGCAGGAGAACCTCGGCCCGTCGGGCCCGGCCGCCGTCGTCCACCGCGGCGGCATCACCGTCCTCACCGTCACGCAGCCGCGCATGCTGATGGCCGCCGGTTTCATGGCCCGGGTGTTCGACGTCTTCGAGCGGCACGGCACGCCCGTCGACCTCGTCGCCACGTCGGAGATCTCGGTCTCCGTGACGATCGACGACTCCGAGCACCTGTCGGAGATCAAGGCCGAGCTCGCGAAGATGGGCGAGGTCCGGATCCTGCGCGACATGGCGATCGTGGCCCTCGTCGGCCGCGGCTTCTTCCGCTACGCCGGCCTCGCGAGCCGCATCTTCGACGCGCTCAGCGACGTGAACGTCGTCCTCATCTCCTTCGCCGCCTCCGACGTGAACATCTCGGTGGTGGTCGAGGAGCAGGACGCCGAGCGCGCGGTGCACGCCCTCCACAAGGCCTTCTTCACGGAGCCGCGCGGCTAGCGTCCATTAGGCCCGGGACTCGGGCCGATCGCTCGCGGTCATCCGCCGTTCCGCCCCACGCCGGGGCGGGACGGAGTACCATCCTCGTTTTCCACATCGGTGCGGCGCCCCCGAGGGCGGCCGCGCCCGCCAGTTCGGGGCCGGGAGGGACGCTCGCAGATGGCACACGTGTCCAGTCCTCGCGCAGGGCCTGTACGACCCTCGCTTCGAGCACGACGCCTGCGGCATCGGCTTCGTGGTCGACGCGCACGGGCGCAGGTCGCACTCGATCGTCGACCAGGCGGTGCGGGTCCTCCTGAACCTGGAGCACCGCGGGGCCTGCGGCTGCGAGAAGAACACCGGCGACGGGGCGGGCATCCTCATGCAGATGCCGCACGGCTTCCTCGCCGAGGCCTGCGGCGAGGCCGGCTTCCGGCTGCCCGAGGCGGGAGCTACGGCGGCGGCCTCTTCTTCCTGCCGACGGACGCGGCCGACCGCCGCGCGTGCGAGGAGATCGTCGAGGGAACCGCCGTCGAGGAGGGGCGTCCCGTTCCTCGGCTGGCGCACGGTGCCGACCGACAACGGCCCGCTCGGCGCCACCGCCCGCGCGGCCGAGCCGTTCATGCGGCAGGGCTTCTTCGGCCGGCCCGGGTCGTGCGAGGACGACCTCGACTACGAGCGGAAGCTCTACGTGCTGCGCCGGCGCATCGAGAACGCGGTGCGCGCGTCGAGATCCCGTCGAAGGGCATCTTCTACGTGCCGAGCCTGTCCACGGACGCTCGTCTACAAGGGGATGCTGATCGCGCCCCAGCTGCCCCTCTACTTCCCGGACATCGTCGACCCCCGCGTCGAGTCGGCCCTCGCGATGGTCCACTCGCGCTTCTCGACGAACACGTTCCCGAACTGGGCCCGGGCCCACCCGTACCGCTACATCTCGCACAACGGCGAGATCAACACGCTGCGCGGCAACGTCAACTGGATGCACGCGCGCGAGAGCCTCTTCGCGTCGAAGCTGTTCGGCGACGACCTGCGGAAGATCCTGCCGGTCGTCGACACCGAGGGCAGCGACTCGGCGATGTTCGACAACGTGCTCGAGCTCCTCGTCCTCGCGGGCCGGCCGCTGACCCACGCGATGATGATGATGATCCCGGAGCCGTGGGCCGGGCACGAGTCGATGAACGAGAAGAAGCGGGCCTTCTACGAGTACCACTCGTGCCTGATGGAGCCGTGGGACGGCCCGGCCTCGATCGGCTTCACCGACGGCGTGCGCATCGGGGCGACCCTCGACCGGAACGGCCTGCGCCCCTCGCGCTACTGGGTCACGAAGGACGGGCTCGTCGTGGTCGCCTCCGAGGTCGGCGTCCTCGACATCCCGGCCGACCGGATCGAGCACAAGGGCGCCTGCAGCCGGGCGCATGTTCCTCGTCGACACCGAGGAGGGCCGCATCGTCGCGGACGAGGAGATCAAGCTCCGCACCGCGAACGAGGAAGCCGTACTCCTGTGGCTGCGCGGCAACCTCGTGAGCCTCCAGGACGTCCCCGAGTCGCCCGGGGTCCACGGCGTCGACCACGAGACGGTGAAGCAGCGGCAGCTCGCCTTCGGCTACACCCGCGAGGACCTCGAGCAGGTGCTCCTGCCCATGGCCCGCGACGGGGTCGAGCCGGTCGGCGCGATGGGCAACGACACGCCGCTCGCGGTGCTGTCGGACAAGCCGCAACTCCTCTACAACTACTTCAAGCAGCTCTTCGCCCAGGTGACGAACCCGCCGGTCGACGCCATCCGCGAGGAGATCGTGATGGCGGTCGACACCACGATCGGCCCGGAGGAACCTCTCGAGCCGACCCCGCGGAGCGCCCACCAGATCAAGCTGCCGACCCCCGTCCTCACGAACGACGAGCTCGAGAAGCTGCGCCGGCTCGGCACGCAGGAGGCGCTCGGGGGCGTGGGCCTTCCGCTCGCGCACGATCCCGATCCTCTACCGCGCGGCCGAGGACGGCCGGCCTCGAGCGCGCGCTCGAGGAGGCGTGCCGCCAGGCGTCGCAGGCGATCCGCGACGGCATCAACGTCGTCGTCCTCTCCGATCGGGGAGTGAGCGCGGAGCTCGCCCCGGTGCCGCGCTGCTCGCGGTGGCCGGCGTCCACCACCACCTGATCCGCAGGGGCACCTGCCGCCGCGTGGGCCTCGTGCTCGAGAGCGGCGAGCCGCGCGAGGTGCACCACCTGGCGCTCCTCATCGGCTACGGGGCGGGCGCCGTGAACCCGTACCTCGCCTTCGAGACGCTCCACGACCTCGGCCGGCAGGGCCTGCTGCCGAACGTCGACGAGGAGCACGCGGTCAAGAACTACATCAAGGCCCTCAACAAGGGCGTCGGCGGTGATCTCCAAGATGGGGATCTCCACCATCCAGAGCTACTGCGGGGCGCAGATCTTCGAGGCGATCGGCCTCGACCGGCCCGTCGTCGACCGCTACTTCGCGGGGACGCCCTCGCGCATCGGCGGCATCGGCGTCGACGTGATCGCCGAGGAGGCGCGGCGGCGCCACGCCCAGGCGTTCGCCCCGAGCGCGCCCCTCCCCGAGCTCGACGGCGGCGGGCAGTACAAGTGGCGCCACGACGGCGAGCGGCACCTGTTCAACCCCGAGACGATCCACCGCCTCCAGTACGCGTGCCGCACCGGCGACTACGCCCGCTTCCAGGAGTACACGAAGCTCGTCGACGAGCAGAGCCGCGAGCGCTACACCCTGCGCGGCCTGATGAAGGTCAAGCCGGCCGGCCCCCCGGTGCCCCTCGACGAGGTCGAGCCCGTCGACTCGATCGTGAAGCGCTTCAAGACGGGGGCGATGTCGTACGGCTCCATCAGCAAGGAGGCGCACGAGGCGCTCGCGGTCGCGATGAACCGCATCGGCGGCAAGAGCAACACCGGCGAGGGCGGCGAGGACCCGGCCCGCTACGTGCCGGAGCCGAACGGCGACTCGAAGAACAGCGCCATCAAGCAGGTCGCCTCCGCCCGCTTCGGCGTGACGAGCCAGTACCTCGTGAACGCGAAGGAGCTGCAGATCAAGATGGCCCAGGGGGCGAAGCCCGGTGAGCGGACAGCTCCCCGGCCGCAAGGTCTACCCCTGGATCGCGAAGGTCCGCCACTCGACCCCGGGCGTCGGCCTCATCTCCCCGCCCCCGCACCACGACATCTACTCGATCCGGGGACCTCGCCGAGCTCATCCACGACCTCAACGCGAACGAGCACGCGCGCATCAGCGTGAAGCTCGTCTCGGAGGTCGAGGTCGGGACGATCGCGGCGGGGGTCGCGAAGGCCCACGCCGACGTGGTGCTCATCAGCGGCCACGACGGCGGCACCGGCGCCTCGCCCCTCAGCAGCATCAAGCACGCCGGCGTGCCGTGGACCTCGACCTCGCCGAGACCCACCGGGTGCTGCTCCTCAACAACCTGCGCAGCCGCATCGCGGTCGAGACCGACGGCCAGCTCAAGACCGGCCGCGACGTCGTCGTGGCCGCGCTCCTCGGGGCCGAGGAGTTCGGCTTCGCCACCGCGCCGCTCGTGGTGCTCGGCTGCATCATGCTGCGGGCCTGCCACCTCAACACCTGCTCGGTCGGCGTCGCGACCCAGGACCCGCGCCTGCGCGCGAAGTTCGCGGGCGACCCCGCCCACGTGGTGAACTTCATGAGGTTCGTGGCGGCCGAGGTGCGCGAGCACATGGCCGCCCTCGGCTTCCGCCGGATCGAGGAGATGGTCGGCCGCACGGACTGCCTCGAGACCGAGCAGGCGGTCGCCCACTGGAAGGCGCGGGGGCTCGACCTCACGCCGATCTTCCACCGCCCCGACGTCGGGCCCGACGTCGGGCGCTACTGCCAGATCGCCCAGGAGCACGGCCTCGAGGAGTCGCTCGACAAGACGACGCTCCTCGAGCTCGTCCGCCCCGCCCTCGAGCGCGGGGAGAAGGTCGCGGCCACCGTTCCGATCCGGAACCGCAACCGCGTCGTGGGCACGATCGTCGGCAGCGAGGTGACCCGCCGCCACGGCGCGGCCGGGCTCCCCGACGACACGATCTCCCTCACGTTCCAGGGCTCGGCCGGCCAGAGCTTCGGCGCCTTCGTCCCGAAGGGCGTCACCCTGACCCTCGAGGGCGACGCCAACGACTACGTCGGCAAGGGGCTCTCCGGGGGCCGCATCGTCGTCTACCCGCCGCGCGGGTCGACGTTCGTCCCCGAGCAGAACATGATCGTCGGCAACGTCGCGCTCTACGGCGCGACGGGCGGCGAGGCCTTCTTCAACGGGGCGGCCGGCGAGCGGTTCGCCGTCCGCAACAGCGGCGCCCACGCCGTCGTCGAGGCGGTGGGCGATCACGGCTGCGAGTACATGACCGGCGGCCGGGTCGTGGTGCTCGGCCGCACCGGCCGCAACTTCGCGGCCGGCATGACCGGCGGGGTCGCCTACGTGCTCGACGACGACCGCGACTTCGCCAAGCGCTGCAACAAGGAGATGGTGTCGCTGCGGATCCTCGAGGAGCCCGAGGAGATCGAGCTCGTGAAGGACCTCGTCTTCCGCCACGCGCGGCTCACCGGCAGCCCCCGGGCGCAGAAGGTGCTCGTGGACTGGGACGTCGTCGTCCCGCGCTTCGTGAGCGTCGTGCCGAACGACTACAAGAGGGTCCTCGACGCGCAGAAGAAGATGCGCGACTCCGGCCTGTCGCCGGAAGAGGCCGAGATGGCGGCCTTCGAGCAGAACGCCCAGGACGCGGCGCGCGTCGGAGGCAAGTAGCATGGGCAAGCCGACCGGCTTCCTCGAGTACCCGCGCGAGCTGCCCGCGGACCGCGGGCCGCTCGACCGTGTCAACGACTGGAACGAGTTCCACGAGCACTTCCCGGTCAAGAAGCTGCGCGAGCAGGGCGCCCGCTGCATGGACTGCGGCACGCCCTTCTGTCACACGGGAACGCTCATCGCCGGCATGGCCGCCGGCTGCCCGATCCACAACCTCATCCCGGAGTGGAACGACCTCGTCTTCAAGGGCCGCTGGAAGGAGGCGCTCGACCGCCTCCACCTCACGAACAACTTCCCCGAGTTCACCGGCCGCGTGTGCCCGGCGCCGTGCGAGGGCTCGTGCGTCCTCGGGATCAACGAGCCGCCGGTCACGATCAAGTCGATCGAGTGCGCGATCGTCGACAAGGGCTTCGACGAGGGCTGGGTCGTGCCGCGGCCGCCGGCGGTGCGCACCGGCAAGCGCGTCGCGGTCGTCGGCTCGGGCCCGGCCGGCCTCGCCTGCGCCGATCTCCTGAACCGCGCCGGCCACCTCGTCACCGTCTTCGAGCGGGCCGACCGCATCGGGGGCCTGCTCGTCTACGGCATCCCGAACATGAAGCTCGACAAGGGCATAGTCGAGCGCCGCGTGTCGCTGCTCGCCGCCGAGGGGATCGCGTTCGTCACCGGCACCGCCGTCGGCCGCGACCTGCCGGCCGACAAGCTCAAGGCCGAGTTCGACGCGATCGTGCTGTGCGGCGGGGCGACCGCGGCGCGAGACCTCCCGGCCGAGGGCCGCGAGCTCGCGGGCATCCACCTCGCGATGGAGTTCCTGCACCGGAACACGAAGAGCCTCCTCGACTCGAACCTGCAGGACGGCGCGCACCTCTCGGCCAGGGACCAGGACGTCGTCGTCATCGGCGGCGGCGACACCGGCACCGACTGCGTCGGCACGTCGCTCCGACACGGCTGCCGCAGCCTCGTGCAGTTCGAGATCCTGCCGCGTCCGCCGCAGGAGCGGGCGCCCGACAACCCGTGGCCGCAGTGGCCGAAGATCTACCGCGTCGACTACGGGCAGGAGGAGGCGGCGGCGCGCTTCGGCGCCGACCCGCGCCACTTCTGCATCCAGACGAAGCGGTTCGTCGGCGACGGCAACGGCCGCGTGAAGGCGATCGAGACGGTGGGGATCGAGTGGGTGAGCGAGAACGGCCGCTTCGTCCCGCGCGAGGTCCCGGGCACGCAGCAGACCTGGCCGGCGACGCTCGTCCTCCTCGCCCTCGGCTTCCTCGGCCCCGAGAAGGGCGGCCTGCTCGAGCAGCTCGGCGTGAAGCTCGACGCCCGCGGCAACGTCGAGGCCGGCTCCGACAAGCAGACGAGCGTCCCGGGCGTCTTCGCCGCCGGCGACATGCGCCGTGGCCAGTCGCTCGTCGTCTGGGCGATCGCCGAGGGCCGCTCCGCGGCCGAGAACGTCGACCGCTGGCTGCGGGAGAACGCCGGCCGCTGACCGGGCCCGCGGAGCCGTCTCTCGACCGCCGCCGGTGAGAGCTTCGGCCTCGCGGTGCTATCCTGCGGGCCGCAGGCTCCAGTGGATTTCGCGCGCGCATTCGACCTCGTGGCCGGCTTTCTCGAGGGTCGCGGTGTGTCGGTGGCGGTGGTCGGCGGCCTCGGCCTCCACGCCTACGGGATCACGCGAGCGACCTTCGATCTCGACGTCGTGACGGCAGCCGACGCGCAGGCGGCCCTCGTCGACTTCCTCGAGGCCGAGGGCTACGAGACGCTCCACCGCTCGCCCTTCTACTCGAACCACGTTCATCGCGAGCCCGCGCGCGGCCGACTCGATTTCATCTACGTCGATCCGGAGACGGCGCGTCTGCTCTTTCCGGTGTGTCGACCTCTGCTCGAGCTCGGCGCGCGGCGGGCACTCGTGCCTCGGCCTGAGCACCTCGTGGCGATGAAGGCCCAGGCGATAAGGAACGATCCCACGCGGGCGCTGCAGGACCTCGCGGACGTTCTCGCGCTCCTGCGCCTGCCGGGCGTCGACGTCGACGAGGCACACGGGTACTTCGAGCGCGCCGGGCTCCAGGAGGAGTGGGATGAAGTCCGGCGCCGGCTCTGAGCCGCTCGACTTCGCACGCATCGTCACGACGCCGGCCGACGTGCTCGCCCTCAGGCGGGCGCGGGCGGCGGCGGTGCCGACCGACGTCTTTCTGAAGCTCCTGTCCTCTCTGGAGCCGACCCCCGAGGCACTGCGTCGGCGGCGGGGACCCTCCGGCTCGGAGCCCTTCCGTCTGTAGCGCGCCAGGACGAACGCGCGGCCAGCCGCCGCCCTACTGGACGCCCGACTCGTAGGCCCCCGGGTCCGGCCGCGCGCCGCCGTAGCGCAGGCTCACGCCCTGTCCGCTCTTCCACGTGAGCGAGCGGTCGAGCTTCAGGCGGTTCGCCGCGAGGTCGACCGACGTCACGCGCGCGACCTCCGGCTGGCCGTCGAGCTGCACCTCGTCGCCCGACTCGCTCGGAATGCCGAAGCCGTCGTAGAACCAGCTCGCGTCGGCCACCGGCAGATCGGCGCCGCTCCCGGCGGCGGTCGTCGTCGTCACCCAGGGACCCTGGTCGATCATCGGGCTGCCCGCGGAGAGACGGAAGTCGCCCCCGTTCTCGTCGACGAAGCCCGGGCTCCCGGACGCGAGCGCGTTCTCCTCGAGGATGACGGCGCCGGCGTCCGCCACCGACACCTGGCCGCCGCCGCCGTTGCAGTCGGTGTTCCGGTAGAGGAGATTCCCGCGCGCGCGGTTGTCGAAGTACTGCGACCGGCTGCCGCTGTTGCCGACGATCGCGTAGCAGCGGTTGTTGTAGAAGGTGTTGAAGTACACCCGGTTGCGGTTGTTGAAGAGCGACTCGTCCGAGTAGTACTGGAAGTTGACCCCGCCCCCGAGGTCGTTCTTGAAGACGTTGCGGCGGACGATGCCCTGCTGCCCGCCGTACTGGATCCCGTTGTACCGGTAGTCGGCCGTCGAGGGGTGGGTGTCGGCGATGACGTTGCCCTCGACGAGGTTGCGCTTCGTCGCGTCGAGCTTCACCGGGGCGTCCGAGACGCCCTCGCAGTCGTAGATCTCGAGGGCCTTCTGGCTCGGGTTCGAGAACGTGTTGCCGCGGACGACGTTGTAGTTCCCGCACCGCAGGCTGAGGAGGGAGTGCCGGGCGCCCTTGAACGTGTTGCCGCGGACGAGGTTGCGGTCGGACTCCTGGATGACGACGTCGTCCGTGCCCTCCTCGAAGGTGTTGTCGAGGATGCGGTTGTAGCGGCTGCGGACGAGCTTGACGCTCGCCGTCGTGCCGCTGGCCGTCGCGTTCGAGCAGCGGTTGTGGGTGAACGTGTTGTAGTCCGAGTCCTCGAGGCGGGCCCAGCCCACGACGTTCGTCACCGTGAAGCCGTCGATGACCACGTACGAGCGGCTCTTGAGGTAGATGGCCGGCTCGTCGCCGCCGGTGAGGGTGACTGTCTCGCCGGGGGCGGCGGCCCAGGTGACGGGCTGCGCCTCGGTGCCGGAGCGGCCCGGGATGAGCCGCTCGCTGTACGAGCCCTGCCGGACGTGGACGACGTCGCCCGGCCCCGCCGCGTCGGCCGCGCCCTGGAGCGAGCGGAAGGCGCGGGCGGAGCCGCCGCCGCAGCTGCGGGACGAGGCCGAGTAGTCCGCGCACGTCGAGGAACCGATCCGGCTGTCCACGTACATCGTCGCGGCCCCCGTCGAGCTGCTGCCGGACCCTGCCGGCGAGCCCTCGCTCGCCCCCGTCGGGCTACCGCCTCCGCAGGCGCACGTCGCGACCGTGAGAACCATCAGGACCGAGGCACCGAGTCGTGCCATGTCGACACCACCTTCGCGGACAGGGAGGCAACCAGCGTGCGCCGAGGGAGAGCGTCGTGCCGTGAGCCGCGTCACTCCCATTCTCCGCCGGCTGCGTCGCGAGAATCTGACGCCGCCTGACGCGCGGGCGCCAATGAAAACACAAGGCGCTCGTGAGCCGGACGACTCATGCGCGCCGGCGTCCGCCGTTCCTACTCTCCGCTCGAGGGTCAGGGCTGCGCGATTCCCTTCGGCGCGCTCCCGGCGCCCGCGAGGAGGTGGCTCGCATGACGCGCTTCGCGTCGCTGCGTGAAGCAGTGGAGGACCCGATCCGCGGCGTCTACTCGCGCTTCGTCGCCCGCGTGGCGGTGGTCGAGGGCTGCCTCAAGGGCGGGAATCGCCTGCGTCGCGCGCTGCTGGTGATGCCGTTCGACCAGCCGTTCCAGAACTACCTGCTGCAGCGCCTCTGGAGCGAAGGAGCGACGCTCACCGCGAGCGGCCGCACCTGGATCTCCGCGCTTCACCGGTACGGCCGCCGCCTTCCGCCCGGGATCGACTTCTGCCTCGCGGAGCTGCCCGGCGGCTGGCGGACGCAGTTCGCGGGAGAGTGCGCCTTCCGCAGTCCGGGGATCGTGCGGCAGGTGCTCGATGTCTCGGGGGACTGGGCCGAGGTCCGCCGGCGCTTCAACCGCAAGAAGCGGGAGTTGTTCAACCGCCTGAGCGCCCGCAATCCGTTCGAATGGCGGGTGTCGAACCTGGGGGCCGATTTCGACTTCTTCTACGACCGGATGTACCTGCCGCTCCTCCGGCGCCGGTTCGGGAACTTCGGGCGGATCGAATCGCGAGAGACCCTCCGTGGCTTCTTCGACCGCGGGTTCCTCCTGTTCCTGCTCGACAAGGGGGCGCCGATCGCGGCTTCCCTGTGCGCCGTGGAGGGGACCCGCTACGTCTACTTCCGGGGCGGGGTCCTCGACGGCGACGACGCACACGTCCGCAACGACGCTCAGGCCGCGCTCTACTTCCTCATGATCCGGCAGGCGAGGGAGCAGGGGCTGGCCGAGGTGGACCTCGGGCACAGCCGGGCCTTCTTCGGGGACGGCGTCTATCGGCACAAGCGGGAGTGGGGGAGCCGGGTGTCGGTGGACGCCGACCTCGGGCAGTGGCTCTTCTGCTTCGCCCCGGGCCGTCCCGACGTGGTCCGGGAGATCGTGGCGGCGAACCCCCTGATCGTCGAGACGGACGACGGCCTCGTCGGGTGCTGTGCCGTCGAGGGCCTGCCGGATCTCCGCGAGCTGCGACGCCTCTACGGAGCCGACGGCATCGTGGGCGTGTCGGTCCACTCGCCGAGCTCGCGCGAGCCCGTGGCGTTCTCGTTCGACGAGGCCGCGAGGGACGACGAGGTCGCCGCCGCGTCGACGGCTGCGGCTCCCGGGCCCCGGACCCAGGCGACGGTCAGGGTCACGACCGACGCGTGAGCCTCACGCGAAGCCCTCGTGCTCGGTGC
>JAXLRD010000099.1:0-21364 GCA_046331285.1 Vicinamibacteria bacterium | reverse complement strand
TCGCCACGAAGCCCGGCTCCGACGCGACCCTGCGGCTGTACTCGGAGGTCCTCGTCGACGCCGGCCAGAAGGAGGCCGCGCTCGAGCAGGCCCGCGCCGCGGTGTCGCTCCGGCCCGACTACGTGAAGAACCAGATGGCCCTCGGCTGGGCCTACTTCTCGGCCGGCCGCTTCACGGAGGCCGCCGCCGCCTACCGCCGCGGGACCGAGATCCAGCCCGATGCCGCGTGGGCCCACCAGATGCTCGGGACCTCGCTCCAGCTCGCGGGCGATCTCGCCGGGGCCGTCCTGCCCTACGAGCAGGCGATCCGGCTCGCCCCGGACGCGCGCGCGTGGGCGAACCTCGGCTACGTCCGCTACGCGACGGGGCGCACGGCCGAGGCGCTCCACGCCTACGAGGAGGCCGCGCGACTCGAGCCCCGCTCGGGCACGATCCGCCGCAGCCTGGGCGACGCGCGAGCCCGCGGCGGCGACCGCTCGGCGGCCCGCGCCGACTGGACGGCCGCCCTCGGCCTCAGCCAGGAGGCGCTGCGCGTCAACCCGGCCGACGTGCGCCAGCTGCGCAACGCCGGCGTCTGCCTCGCCAAGCTCGGCCGCCGGGGCGAGGCCCTCGACGCGGCGCGGCGGCTCGTCGACGCCGCTCCCGCGAGCGGTGACGCCCACTACGGCGCCGCGGTCGTGCGCGCGCTGACAGGCGACGCGCCGGGCGCCCTCGCCGCCCTCGGGCGGGCGCTCGCGCTCGGGGCGAGCGCGAGCCTCGCCGAGCAGGACGACGACCTCGGGTCGCTCCACGCGACGCCCGAGTTCCGGAAGCTGATGGAGCGGGCCCGTCCGCCCGCCAGGGAGGTGACCCGTGCCTCGTGAGTGGTTTCGCCGGGCGGCGCTCGCCGCGTCGCTTCTGACTCTCCTGTCCCTCGATCCCGTGGCCGCGCGCGGCCCGGCCCCGAAGGCCGCGGGCGGCTGTCCGGACGGCCCCGACGGCCGGACCGAGATCGTCTTCCAGACGCAGGGCGGGCAGTGCGTGGTCGTCGAGCCCGTGCCCGCCGTGTGCGTCGCCCCGGCCGCGAAGATCCTCTTCACGCTGACCAACCGCGACTGCCTGTGGAAGGCGGGCGCGCCGGCGGTCGTGCTCTCCCAGCCGCGGCCGAAGAAGGGCCCGACGAAGGGGTTCACCTACGCGGACTGCGTGCCGAAGCGCGATCCGTGGCCGGCCAAGTCGAGCGTGAAGCTGACCTGCACGGTGCCGGCCGACGCCGAGGAGGGTCTCTACAAGTACGACGTCACGGGCCAGGTGAAGACGCTCGACCCCGACGTCGAGGTCCGGAAGGGCGGCGGCGGGGGCGACTAGCCCGGTTCAGCGAGGCGGCTTGTCCGAGGGGTTGCGCCGCTCGCGCCGGCCGAGGAGGCTCGCCCGGGTGATCGACTCGTCGCCGAATCGCCCGACGACGGCGTCGCGCAGCCGGTCGAGGGGCGTCGGCGCCGTCTCTTCCTCGAAGAGCCGCCGCTGCGGGCGCTCGTCGCCGAAGTGGGAGGCGTAGATCCCGAGGAGCCGCACTCGGCGCCCCGCGCGGTGCACGTCGGCGAAGAGGGCCTGCGCCACGTCGAAGAGGGTCCCGCCCGAGTCGGTCGTCTCGCGCAGCGTCCGCGCGTGTGTCGTCGTGACGAAGTGCTCGTCGCGGTACTTGAGGGTGACCGTGCGGCCCCGCAGGCCGTGCGCCCGCAGGCGCGCCGCCACCGCGTCGGCCAGGGAGAGGAGGGTCGCCCGCAGCCGCGCGGGGTCGGCCGTGTCGCGGTCGTAGGTGTGCTCCTGGCCCAGGCTCTTCGCCCCCGCCGGCTCCGCCGCGACCGGCCGGTCGTCCTCGCCGCGAGCCAGCCGCTGCAGGTCGTGGCCGTGGGTGCCGAGCCGCCGCTCGAGGCGCGCCGGCTCGAGGGCGGCGAGGTCCCCGATCGTCGCGATCCCGAGCCTCGCGAGCTGCTCCTCCATCTTCGGGCCGACGCCCCACAGCCGCCGCACCGGCAGGGGCGCGAGGAAGGCGGCCTCCTCCCCCGGCGGGACCACGACGAGGCCGTCGGGCTTGCGCATGTCGGAGGCGATCTTCGCGACGAGCTTCGAGGTCGCGACGCCGACCGAGGCGGTGAGCCGCCGCTCGTCGCGGATCGCGTCCTTCAGCCGCCGCGCGATCGCGGGGCCGTCGCCGAGGGCCCGGAGCGAGCCCGTCACGTCGAGGAACGCCTCGTCGATCGAGACGGGCTCGACGACGTCGCTCACCCGCCGCAGGATCGCCATCACCTCGGCCGACTCGGCCGAGTACTTGTCCATGTCGGGGTGGATGTAGACGCCCTGCGGGCACAGGCGCCAGGCCTTCGAGATCGGCATCGCGCTCCCGACGCCGAAGCGCCGGGCCTCGTAGGACGCGGTCGAGACGACGCCCCGGCCGCGGCCCTCCTGCGGGTCGGCGCCGACGATCACGGGACGGCCGCGCAGCTCCGGGCGGTCGCGCTGCTCGACCGCCGCGAAGAACGCGTCCATGTCGAGGTGGAGGATCGTCCGCGGGGCGGCCACGGCGGGCCTCGCGCTAGGGACGAAGCGGCCGGCGGGGGAGGCGCCCGTCCCGGCTCACGACGCCCGCGCGACCGCCGCCTTCGCCTTGTCGCGGCAGGCCTCCGAGCAGAAGGACTCCTCGGCGCCGGCGATCCGGGCGACGAGGGCCCGGGAGCGGGGGACGTAGGTGTGGCAGACGCGGTCGAGGACGAGGTCCTCGACCTGCCGCGGCGGCGCGGCCGCGGCCGGCCGGGGAGAGGGGCCCGTCCCGACGTGGAGGACGCGGGCGAGCCAGCGGACCACGATGCGCGCGACGAAGAGCCAGAAGACGAGCTGGAAGAAGAAGACGAGCGCGCGCATCAGCGGCCTTTGGGCGGCGTGGCTCCGGCCGCGCCGGCCCCGGCCGCCGCGCGGATCTCGTCGATGCGCGCGCGCAGCCGCTGCAGCTGCGCGTCGTCGGGGTAGCGCGTGAGCAGCGCCTGCCAGGCGTCGGCCGCCTCCGTCTGGCGGCCGAGGTCGAGGAGGGCCACCCCGCGGTTGAACATCGCGTTGCGGTGGTCCGGCTTCGCCTTGAGGACGGTGTCGAACTCGGCGAGCCCCAGCTCGGGCCGGCCGGAGTGCACGAAGCAGGCGCCCATGTCCGTCCGCACCTCGGTGTTCGCGGGGTCGATCGAGAGCGCCTCGCGGTACCAGCGGACGGCCTCGTCCCAGCGCTCGTGGTCCATGTAGAGGTTGCCGAGCTCGGTGCGGACCGCGGCGTCGCCCGGCTGGCGCTGGGCGAGCGTCTCCATGGCCTTGACCTCGTCGGGGTCGATCGGCGCCCGGGCGGGCGCGGCGGCTGGTCCGGCGGCCGGCGCCGCCGCCGGCGCGGCCGCGACGGGCGCGGGCCTGGGCATCGAGTCCCAGCCTGCCGTCATGTAGCCGAGGACGAAGCCGAAGACGACGCCGGCGAGGGTGAAGGCGAGGGTATCGCGTCTCATGTTCGGTCGGGCCTCTCGCGGAAGGAGATGGGTGCGGGCCTGCTCAGGAAGAAGCATACTAGAATCGCCCCGGAAAGAGCCTCCCGAGGAGGTGGTCGTGATCAAGCTCAAGCGCGTGCTGGTCCCCACCGACTTCTCCGACAGCGCCCGCCACGCGTTCGTCTACGGGCTGTCGTTCGCGAAGGAGTACGGCGCCGAGCTCGTCCTGCTGCACGTGGTCGAGAACGTCACGGTCGGCTACGCGAGCGATCTGTTCCCCGTGCCGATGGCCGAGGTCTTCCAGGAGATCTCGGGCTACGCCAAGGCCGAGCTCGCCAAGCTCGGCGAGGAGGCGCGCGGGCGGCAGGTCGCCGTCGAGGAGCACGTCGTCCAGGGCAAGCCGTCGAGCGAGATCATCCGCTTCGCGTCCGAGAAGGCGATCGACATGATCGTCCTCGGCACGCACGGCAAGGGCATGCTCGACCAGGCCCTCTTCGGCTCCACGACCGAGCGCGTCGTCCGCCGCGCGCCCTGCCCCGTCCTCACCGTGCGCACGGCCGAGCACGAGTTCGTCGAAGGCGACTAGTCCCAGGGCACCCCGGACCAGCGCAGCAGCACGGAGCCGACGGTGAACCCGGCGCCGACCGCGGCGAGGAGCACGGTGTCGTTCGCCTTCAGGCGCTTCTCGTCGAGGGCCGTGCCGAGGGCGAGCGGGATCGTCGCGGCCGTCGTGTTGCCGTAGCGGTGGATGTTCTTCACCACCTTCGACTCCGGCAGGCCCATGCGGTGCTGCGCCGCCTCGATGATCCGGATGTTCGCCTGGTGGGCGACGAACAGGTCGACGTCGGTGCCGGTGAGGTCGTTGCGGAGCAGGATCTGCTCGCTCTGGTCGGCGAACTTCCGCACCGCGTACTTGAAGACGTGCTGGCCCTGCTGGCGGATGCAGTGCATCTTCCGGTCGACCGTCTCGTGGGTCGGCGGGTGGAGGCTGCCCCCGCCCGGCATGTTGAGGTACGGCGCGCCCGAGCCGTCGACCTCGTGAGCGAAGTCGAGGATCCCGGTGCCGTCCTCGCGCGGCTCGAGGAGGACCGCCCCCGCCGCGTCGCCGAAGAGGACGCAGGTCGTGCGGTCGGTGTAGTCGAGGATCGACGTCATGACGTCGGCGCCGATCACGAGCACCTTGCGGTGTACGCCGTTCTGGACGAACTGCGCGCCGACGGTCAGCGCGTAGGCGAAGCCGGAGCAGGCGGCGGAGATGTCGAAGCCCCAGGCCTTCTTCGCCCCGATGCGGTCCTGCACGAGGCAGGCGGTCGCGGGGAAGAGCATGTCCGGGGTGACGGTCGCGACCACGACGAGGTCGATCTCGTCGGCGCCGATCCCCCGGCGGCGGAGGGCGTCCTGCGCGGCGAGCGCGGCGATGACGCTCGTCGGCGTGCCCTTCTCGACCACGTGGCGCTGGTGGATCCCGGTGCGGGTGCGGATCCACTCGTCCGAGGTGTCGACGATCTTCTCGAGGTCGGCGTTCGTCATCACCCGCTCGGGGACGTGCGTCCCCAGGGCGGTGATCGCGGCCCGTCGCTGGCTCATGCGGCTTCGACCCTCCCGGTCGGCGTCCGCCCGGCCGGTCTCACGCGCCACGGGCGAACAGGGTATTAGAGCCATCGCGTGCGAAGCGGTCAAGCCGGCCAGGCGGGCGAGGGGAACGCCGGCCGGGGGAGGGCCTTCCCCGGCGGCCGGTCAGGCGGCGAGGGCCGCGGGGGTCGCGCTCCGCCGCAGGGCCTCCCGGCGGATGCCCTGCGTCATCCCGTCGAAGACGAACGCGTGGAAGGGCAGGACCGCATACCAGTACGCGAGGCCGAGGAGCCCCTTCGGCCGGAACCGGGCGGTCTGGACGAGGCGCGCGCCGTCGCCGTCGCGCTCGATCTCGAACTCGAGGAGCGCCTCGCCCGGCAGCTTCATCTCGGCCCGCAGGGCGAGGCGGCGATTCCGCTCGACGGCGGTCACCCGCCAGAAGTCGAGCGCCTCGCCGTAGCCCACCTCCTCGGCGTCGCGGCGCCCGCGCCGCAGGCCGGGGCCGCCCACCAGCCGGTCGAGCCAGCCGCGCAGGCGCCACAGGCCGTCGGCCGCGTACCAGCCCTGCCCGCCGCCGATGCGCACGACCGCGGCGTACACCGCCTCCGGCGGGGCCGCCACGGCGACCTCACGCCGGTCGGTGAAGACGGTGCCCCCGGCCCAGTCGGGATCGCCGGGCACGGGGCCGGCCATCGACCAGCTCGTCTCGACCTCGTCCTGCGCGACGTGGTCGA
This sequence comes from Vicinamibacteria bacterium, assembly GCA_046331285.1. Classification (GTDB taxonomy): domain Bacteria; phylum Acidobacteriota; class Vicinamibacteria; order Fen-336; family Fen-336; genus DATBSL01. The sequence continues at coordinate 15,558 of JAXLRD010000099.1, read as the reverse complement.
GCGCGGCCCGGATCGCCTGGCGCACCGTCAGGAGCGGCTGGGGCAGCAGCCGCTGCGCCTCCGCGTCGCGGCAGACGACGCGGTTGCGCAGGCCCTCCGCGAGCGGCCGCGCGATCCGGTGGGAGAGCGGCGTCACGAGGTGGATCCACAGCGACGACAGGCGCGGGGTGAGAACCGGGACCGGCACCACGTAGCGGCGGCCGAGGCCCCGCTCCTCGGCCATCGTCCGCATCAGCTCGCGGTACGAGAGGACGTCGGGGCCGCCGATGTCGAGCGTCCGCCCGGTCGTCTCGCTCCGGTCGAGGGCGTCGACGAGGTACTGCACGACGTTGCGCACCGCGATCGGCTGGCACTCGGTCGTGACCCAGCGCGGCGTCACCATCACCGGGAGCCGCTCGACGAGGTAGCGCAGGATCTCGAACGAGGCCGAGCCCGAGCCGATGATCATGGCCGCGCGGAACACCGTGACCGGCGTGCGGCCGGACGCGAGGAGAGCCTCGACCTCGCGGCGCGAGGCGAGATGCTCCGACAGGCCCTCGCCGAGCTCGCCGAGCCCGCCGAGGTAGAGGATCCGCTCGAGCCCCGCCCGCTCCGCGGCGGCCGCGAAGGCGCGGGCGAGCGCCCGGTCCCGCTCGGCGTACTCGCCGCCGGCCGCCACCATGGAGTGGACGAGGTAGTAGGCGGCGCGGCAGCCGGCGAGGGCGCGATCGAGAGCCGCCGGGTCCGAGGCGTCGCCTTCCACGATCTCGACCCCCGCGCTCCCGGCCCACGGCCGGTCGGCGAGCTTGCGGGGGGCGCGGGCGAGGCAGCGCACCCGGTGGCCCGCGGCCAGGAGCCGCGGCACGAGGCGGCCGCCGATGTAGCCCGTGGCGCCGGTGACGAGCACCGGCCGCGGGTCCCGGGGCGAGGGGGGCGCGAGCGACGACATGGCTCAGTATGTCGAGGCGAGTAGGTTTTGTCAAGCTTTTGAGTGGGGCGCCCGGGATCATCCGGCACGCCGCGAGGGAGGAGAGGAGCGGATGCCGTCCCGCCCGCTTCCTCTTTGGTACAGTCAGCTTTCGTGCGCCTGCTGCTGACCCTCGCCGTGCGGAACCTCCTCCGGCACAAGCGGCGCACGCTCCTCACCGCCCTCGCCCTCGTCTTCGGGATCGCGATCATGATCCTCGGCCGGGCCTGGACCGCGGCCACGGCCCAGGCGGTCGTCGAGCCGGCCAAGCTCTCGACCCTCGGCCACGTTCAGGTGTGGGCCGAGGACGCGGCGATCGAGGAGGGCGGCGAGGTCTCGTTCATCGCGCCCCAGAACAACTACCGGCTCGTCCACGACCCGCGGGCGGTGGTCGACGCCGTCCTGCGGGCCGAGCCCCGGCTCGAGGCCGGGCTCTCCCGCCTGATGGTCGGTGCCCTCCTCTCCTCGGGCGAGGTCTCGATGGAGGGGCTCCTCATCGGGATCGACGAGAGGTCCCGCGCCGCGGTGTCGCCGGCCCTCGAGCTGCGCGAGGGGCGCTTCTTCCGGCCGGGGGAGAAGGGCATCCTCCTGAACCGCGGCGTCGCGCGGAAGCTGGGGGTGAAGGTCGGCGACTCCGTGGTCGCTCTCGGCACGACCGCCGACGGCCGCATCTCCGGGATCCGCCTCGCCGTCACCGGCATCTGGAAGGTCCGCGGCCTCGACGCCTACGAGTGGGGCTCCTGCTTCACGACCGTCGAGGCCGTGCAGGAGCTGCTCGACGCGGGCGACGCGGCCGGCGTCCTCGTCTTCCGCCAGAAGGACGGCGGGCAGGACGCGGCTCCGATCGCCGCGTCGGTGAACGCGGCCCTCGCGCGGGCCGGGATCCCCGCCCGGGCCACGACCTGGGAGGACGTCGGCGGACCCTTCATCGGCGGCATGCTCGTCACGCGCTTCGTCGGCGGCATCCTCCACGTCGTCCTCGCGATCATCGCGGCGGCCGGGGTCCTCAACACCGCGCTCATGTCCGTCTTCGAGCGCACGCGCGAGATCGGGACGATCCGCGCGGTCGGCACCCGCCGCGGCCGCGTGGTCGCGCTCTTCCTGCTCGAGGGGCTGCTCCTCGGCCTTCTCGGCGCGGCCGGCGGCGCGCTCGTCGGCGGGGCGTCCGTCGCCTGGTTCGCCCACCACGGCATCCCCGCCTTCAGCGAGGCGCAGCGCTACTCCTACGGCGGCGACTACCTCTACACCTCGCTCCACTGGCCGGACCTCGTGGCGGTGCCGGGGATGATGATCGTCGTCAGCGTCCTCGCCGCCCTCGGCCCCGCGCTCATGGCCGCGCGCCTGCGGCCGGCCGAGGCGCTCCGGCACGTGTGAACGGGCGATGATGACCCTTCGCCTCCTCGCGATCGCCTTCCGCAACCTGCTCCGGGCGAAGCGCCGCAACGCGCTCGCCGGAGGCTCGATGGCCCTCGGCACCGCGGCCCTCGTCGTCTCCTCCGGCCTCGCCGACGGCATCACCCGCCAGCTCTCGGACAACCTCGTGGCCGTGCAGACGGGCCACCTGCAGGTCGTCGTGCGGCCCGACGACTTCCAGCCGCAGAACAACCCGTTCGACGCCTACGGCCAGGACCGCCTGCCCGACGCGGCGTCGCTCGCCCGCCGGATCGAGGCCGAGGGGCGGGCGGCCGGCGTCGCGCGGGCCGTGCCCTATCTCTTCGTCCGGGGCAACGCGGTCTCGGGCAGTCGGTCGAGCGTCGCGTGGATCGTCGGCATCGATCCCGCGCGCGAGCCGGAGCTCCGCGCGGCGCAGCCGGCGGCCGAGGGCGGCTTCCTTCCCGAAGGCGACGATCTCGCGGTCTACGTGTCGGCGGTGGCGGCCCGCAAGCTGCGCCTCGGCGTCGGCGACTCGGTCTCGTTCGTCGTCCAGACGCCGCAGGGGGCGGTGAACAGCCTCGATGCGACCGTGTGCGGCACGTTCCGCAAGGGCGCGCCGTGGTACGACAACGCCTTCTACGTGACGCTCGAGGCGGCGCAGAAGCTCGTCGACTGGCCCGGGGGAGCGACGAACGTCAAGGTCCTCCTCGCCGACGCCTCCCCTCGTGCCCTCGAACGGGGGCGGCGGGCGGTCGCGGCGACGGTCGCGGCCGCGGCCCCGACGCCGCTCCCGGCCGGCGCGCAGGTGAAGGTCGAGGACTACACGCAGGCCGGCCGCTTCTCGTACGCGATCATCCAGGCCAACCAGGCCGCGCTCGTGATGCTCTCCGGCTTCCTCTTCGCCGCGGCCGGCGTCGGCGTCGTGAACGCGATGCTCATGAGCGTCCGCGAGCGGACGCGCGAGATCGGCACGATGCGGGCGCTCGGCATGCGCCGCTCGCGCGTCGTGCGCCTCTTCGTCCTCGAGGGCGCGGCCCTCGGCGTCGTCTCCGCCGCCGCCGGGGCCCTCGCGGGGAGTCTCGTCGTCGCGTGGCTCGCCACCCACGGCATCCCGATGAAGGCCGCCTCGCTCGCGTGGATGGCGGGCGGCGACGTGCTCTACCCCGAGCTGCGCGCGGCGAGCCTCCTGCGCTCGGCCGCCTCGATCGTCCTCCTGTCGACCCTCGCCGCCGTCTACCCGGCCGTGAGCGCGAGCCGCCTCGAGCCGCGCGAGGCCCTCCACCACGTCTGATGCGGAGACGCCCCATGACACCCTGCCGCCGCGCGCTCCTGGCGACCCTCCTTCTCCTCGCCGGCCCCGCCGGGCGGGCCTTCGCCGCGCCGCCCGACGCGACCACGATCCTGCGCCGCGCCGACCGCGCGGTGCTCGGTGAGACGGCCGCCTACACGCTGCGGATGACGGTCGTTCGGCCGGGGAAGCCCGAGCGCGTCGTCGAGATGAAGGGGTGGAAGAAGGGCGACGAGCAGGGGCTCGTCCGCTACACCGCCCCGGCCAAGGAGCGCGGCACCGCGTACCTGCGCTCCGGCGAGAACACCTGGCTCTTCCTGCCCTCGGCGGAGAAGGTCGTCCGCGTCGGGGCGAAGCAGAACTTCGGCGGCGGCGACTTCTCGAACGCCGACATCTTCCGCCTGTCGCTCATCAGGGACTACGACCCGACGCTCGCCGGCGAGGAGACGGTCGAGGGGCAGGCCTGCTTCAAGCTCGAGCTCAAGGCGAAGGACCGCAGCATCGCCTACGACCGCGTCGTCTACTGGGTCCGCCGCGACGGCACGTTCTTCCCCGTGAAGGCCGACTACTACACGCTCTCCGGCAAGAACCTGAAGTCGCTCGCGCTCTCCCAGGTGAAGCCGATCGGCGGGCGGGAGCGCCCGAGCCTCATGATCATGGAGAGCCGCGTCGACGAGGGCTCGCGCACGCGCCTCGAGTTCCTCACGATCCAGGACGACCCGAGGCTCGACGACCGGATGTTCGCCCCCGGCGCCCTCGAGCGCGGGGAGTAGATGCTCCGGCTCGCCGCGGTGCTCGCCGCGGGCCTCCTCGCCGCCGCCGTCGTCCCGGCCGCGGCCCAGACGCGGCAGCTCGAGCTCGGCCTCGAAGCCTTCGGCTACCGCAGCCAGGCGAGCCCCGTGAACCGCGAGAACGTCCTCGGCCTCGACGACCGCCCCGGCCTCGGCCGCCTCGCCCTCGGCTGGAAGGAGACCCACGGCGCCTTCCGCGCCGTCTTCCGCGGCTACGTCGAGCGCACGTGGGGCACCCGCGCGGACGAGACGAGCTGGGTCGTGCGCCAGGGGTACGCGCAGTACGCGTGGGGCGACGCCCTCCAGGCGCGGCTCGGCAAGCAGCGCATCGCCTGGGGCTCGGGCCTCGCGTGGAACCCGACGAACCGCCTCGAGCCGCCGAAGAACGCGCTCAACACGACGCTCGAGCAGGAGGGGGCCCTCGCCGCGCGGGTCGACTGGACTCCGACTCCGTGGGCGAGCGTCATCGCGGTGGCCGCCACCACCGACGCCCAGCCGCGCGACCGGCCCGTCGCGTCGGCGGCCGCCGAAAGGCGGAAGAGCCTGGCTCTCCGCGCGCGGTTCCTCGCCAAGGACACCGACCTCGCCCTCGTCGTCTCCGGCGGCGAGAACCAGCGGACGCTCCTGGGCCTCGACGTCGGCCGCGACGTGGCCGGCCTCGTCACCGCCCACGCGGAGGCGGCCGTCTACGAAGGCGCCGAGATGTTCCCGCCCCGCGACGGCCAGGCCTTCTTCCGGATCGTCGCCGGGATCCTCCGCACGAGCGGCGAGAACGCCTTCGCCCTCGAGTACTTCAGGAACGGCGAGGGATACACCGCCCCGCAGGCCGAGGCGTGGCGCCGCACGCTCGACCGCTCGTGGTCTCTCGCCACGAACCCGGCGCTGCCGGCCCCGGTGCGGGAGGAGGCCGCCGCCGCCTACGCCGCGGCCGGGTCCATCCCGTACTCGTGGGGCCTCGGCCTCCGCCGCAACTATCTCCACGCCTCGTGGACGCGCGGCGGCGCCACCTCGACGTGGACGGGCGCGCTGCGAGCGGTCGTGGGCCTCGACGACGGCGGCTGGGCCCTCACCCCCGGCGTCGGCTGGGCGCCGCGCGGCAACTTGACCCTGAACGTCGACGCCATCGTCCTCGTCGGCCCGGACGACAGCGAATTCCGCGCGGCGCCGCTCGACGCCGCCCTCCAGGCCCGCCTCAAGGTCCTCTTCTAGCGGCGGCCCGTCCGCCTTCTGCTATCCTGCCCCTCCGCCGCCATGAGCTCGGTCCGCGTCGAGAACGTCACCAAGGACTACGCCCTCGGGCGCACGACCGTGCCCGCCCTGCGCGGCGTGTCGCTCGAGGTGAAGCCCGGCGAGCTCCTCACGGTGGCCGGTCCGTCCGGGTCGGGGAAGTCGACGCTCCTCAACCTGATCGGCTGCCTCGACCACCCGACGGGGGGACGCGTCCTCATCGGCGACGCCGACGTCGCGACCCTCGGCGACGACGCCCTCAGCGACCTGCGGGCCGAGAAGATCGGCTTCATCTTCCAGACCTTCAACCTCATACCGGTGCTCTCCGCCCTCGAGAACGTGGAGTTCCCGCTCCTCGTCGGCCGCTCCGGCCGCCGACGGCCGGCGGGCGCTCGCGCCCGCGCGGAGAAGGCGCTCGCCGAGGTCGGCCTCGCCGACTTCGCGCGCCACCGGCCGGACGAGCTCTCGGGCGGTCAGCGGCAGCGCGTCGCGATCGCGCGAGCCCTCGTCACCGACCCGGTCATCGTCCTCGCCGACGAGCCCACGGCGAACCTCGACTCCGCCACGGGCGACGCGATCGTCGCCCTGATGGAGGAGATCAACCGCCGCGACGGCACGACGTTCATCTTCTCCACCCACGACCCCCGCATCATGGCGCGCGCCCAGCGCGTCGTGCGCCTCGCCGACGGCCGCATCGCGGCGTGACCGGACCGACACGAAAGGACCCCCCGCCGTGAAGCGCATCCCCCTGCCGCTCGCCGCGCCCGAGCGGCCCCTCGTCGAGTGCACCGAGTGCGGCAAGTGCTGCACCTACGTCGGCGTCGGCATCAACGCCCCGTCGCGGCCCCGCTACGCGACCGACGTCCTCTGGTACCTCTACCACCGAAACGTCTACGTCTACGTCGACGGCGCGGGCGAGTGGTCCGTCCACTTCGAGACGCGCTGCCGCAACCTCGGCGACGACCTCCTGTGCCGCGTCTACGCCGACCGGCCCCACATCTGCCGCAGCTTCGACAACCGCACGTGCGAGGCGAACGACCCGGTCCAGGACGCCCTCACGTTCCACGAGCCCGAGGAGTTCCTGGCCTGGCTCCGCAAGAACAAGCCGAACGTCCACAGGAAGATCGCGAAGGGGTTCGTCCCGGCGGCGCTGCGCCCGGCGGGGCGGGGTCCGCGGGGCCGCGCCGCTGCCCCCGCGACGAGACGGAGGTAGGGAATGGCCGAAGACAAGCCCCTCGTGGGCATCCTGATGGGAAGCGCCTCGGACTGGGAGGCGATGAAGGGCGCGAGCGAGTCGCTCGCCCGCTTCGGCGTGGCCCACGAGTGCCGCGTCCTCTCCGCCCACCGCACGCCGGACGAGACGGCCGCCTACGTCCGCGCGGCCGAGGGCCGCGGGATCGAGGTGATCATCGCCGGCGCCGGGGGGGCCGCCCACCTCGCCGGCGTCGTGGCCGCCCACACGATCCTGCCGGTCCTCGGCGTGCCGATGACGAGCGCCCTGAACGGCCTCGACTCGCTCCTCTCGATCGCGCAGATGCCGGGAGGCATCCCGGTCGGGACGCTCGCGATCGGCAAGGCGGGGGCGACGAACGCCGGCCTCCTCGCCGTCGCGATCCTCGCCCTCTCGCGCCCGGAGCTGAAGCAGGCCCTCCGCCGCTTCCGCGAGGAGCAGGCCCGCAAGGTGCTGGACGCGAAGCTGCCCTCGTAACCGCCGCCGATGCGCGTCCTCGTCATCGGCGGCACGCGCTTCCTCGGCCACGAGCTCGCGTGGCGCCTGCTCGCGGCCGGCCACGAGGTGACCCTCTTCAACCGGGGAACGCTCGCCGACACGTTCGGCTCCCGCGTCGAGCGTCTGCGCGGCGACCGCACCACCGCCGACTTCGCGCGCCTCCTCGCCGGCCGCGAGTGGGACGCCGCCGTCGACTTCGCGGCGTACGACGGGCGCGACGGGCGGCAGGCGGCGGAGGTCCTCGGCGGCCGCGTCGGTCACTACGTCGTGGTGAGCACCGGGCAGGTGTACCTCGTGCGCGCGGGCCGGCCGAGCCCGGCCCGCGAGGAGGACTACGACGGTCCCCTGATGCCCGAGCCCTCCGACCCGTTCGACAGGGGCCAGTGGGACTACGGCATGGGCAAGCGCGCGCTCGAGGACGCCCTCGCCGAGGCGTGGGCGAAGAGCCGCTTCCCCGCGACGCGCCTGCGCATCCCGATGGTGAACGGCGAGCGCGACCATTTCCGGCGCGTCGAGCGCTACCTGTGGCGGATGCTCGACGGCGGTCCGGTCCTGCTCCCGGGAGGCGGCGGGCACCGCGTGCGCCACGTCTACTCGGGCTCGGTCGTCCGGCTCATCCTCGCGCTCCTCGGCGACGCGCGCACGTTCGGCGGGGCGTGGAACCTCGCGCAGGACGAGACGCCGACCCTGCGGGAGATGCTCGAGCTGCTCGCTCTCGCGCTGGGCGCGACGCCGCGGCTCGTGGACGTGCCGAGGGATCGCGTGACCGCGGCGGGCCTCGACCCGCTCCTCCTGTCGCCCTTCTCCGGCACGTGGATGTCCTTCCTCGACCCCTCGCGGGCCAAGGCGGAGCTCGGCTTCGCGCACGAGCCCCTCGCGAGCTACGTCGGCCGCATCGTCGCGAGCTTCCTCGCCCACCCGCCGGCCGACGCTCCTCCCGGCCTCGAGCGCCGCGCCGACGAGCGGGCCCTCGCCGCGTCCGGTTGACGCCGGGACGCGGGAGGCGAGAGGATCGCGCGTCATGAGAGCTCTCTGCCTCCTCGCCGTCCTCTCTCTCGTCGCGCCGCTCGTCGCGACCCGCCTCGCCGCCGAAACGCTCACCGTCTACGTCGGCACGTACACCGACACGACGAGCAAGGGCATCTACCGCTTCACGGTCGATCCGAAGACGGGGACGACGACGGCGCCCGTGCTCGCGGCCGAGACGAAGAACCCGTCGTTCCTCGCCCTGCACCCGAGCGGCCGCTTCCTCTACGCGGTCGGCGAGATCTCGAGCTTCGACGGCAAGCCCTCCGGCGCGGTGAGCGCGTTCGCCGTCGACCCGAAGACCGGGGACCTCACCCTCCTCAACCAGCAGTCCTCCGAGGGCGCGGGGCCCTGCCACGTGACGGTCGACAAGGGCGGCACGCACGTCCTCGTCGCCAACTACGGCGGCGGCACCGTGGCCGTTCTGCCGATCGGACCCGACGGCAAGCTCGCCCCCGCGTCCTCCGTGCAGGTCCATCAGGGCTCCGGGCCGAACAAGGGCCGCCAGGAGAAGCCCCACGCGCACGGCATCTACCTGAGCGCCGACGGCCGCTTCGCCTTCTCGCCCGACCTCGGGGCCGACCGGGTCTTCGTGTACCGCTACGACGCCGCGCGCGGGACGCTCGAGCCCCACGGCTCGGCGGCTCTTCCGCCCGGCTCCGGGCCCCGCCACCTCGCGTTCGACCCGAAGGAGACGCACGCCTACGTGATCAACGAGCTCCTCTCGACGATCACGGTGATGACCTGGGACGCGGCGAAGGGGACGCTCACGCCGGGCGAGAGCGTCCGCACGCTCCCGGCCGACTTCGCCGGCACGAGCTGGACGGCCGAGGTCGCGGTGTCGCCCGACGGCCGCTTCGTCTACGGCTCGAACCGCGGCCACGACTCCCTGGCCGTGTTCTCGCGCGACGCCGCGACGGGCCGCCTCACGCCGGCCGGCCACGTCCCGGTGGGCGGGAAGACGCCCCGGCACTTCACGTTCGATCCCACCGGGCAGCTCGTTCTCGCCGGCCACCAGGGCTCGGACACGATCTCGGTCTTCCGGGCCGACGCGAAGACCGGCCAGCTCGCGCCCGTCGGCGGGACGCTCTCGGTCGGCAAGCCTGTCTGCCTCCTGCCGGTGCGGCGCTAGCGGCGCCGGCGCCATGCCCGTCGCGCTCGACCCCGCTCTCGTCTGGAACCTCTTCGCCGCGCTCATCGTGGGCGCGCTCGTCGGGGTCGAGCGCGAGAAGACGAAGGCCCAGTCCGGCAACCTCGGCATCGGCGGCGTCCGCACCTTCATCCTCTTCGCCCTGGCCGGCGCCGTCGGCGGGTGGCTCGCGACGACGCTCCAGAGCGCGTGGGTCCTCGTGGCCGCCGTCGGCTCGGTGACGGCCCTCGCCGTCAGCGGCTACCTGATGCAGGCCCGGGTGAAGCCGGACGCCCTCGGCCTCACGACCGAGACCGCGGCCGTGGCCGTGTGCCTCCTCGGCGCGGCGTGCACGGCCGGCCACGCCGCGGTGGCCCTCGCCCTCGGCATCGCCGTCTCCGGCGTCCTCGCCTACAAGGAGCCGATGCACGGGCTCGTCGCGAAGCTCGGGGCGGACGACATCTCGGCCGGCGTCAAGCTCCTCGCCGCCACCTTCATCGTCCTGCCGCTCCTCCCGGCGCGAGCGATCGACCCCTGGGGCGCCATAAGGCCCCAGGCCCTGTGGACGCTCGTCGTCGCGATCGCCGCGATCTCGCTGGTCGGCTACGTGGCGACGCGGATGCTTGGGCCCGACCGGGGAACGGCGGTCACCGGTCTCACCGGCGGCCTCGTGTCCTCGACCGCGGTGACGCTCACGTTCGCGAGGCGCAGCCGGGAGGAGGGAGCGGGCGCGGCGAACGCGCTCGCCGCGGGCCTCCTCCTCGCGTGGACGGTGATGAGCGCGCGCGTCGTCGTGCTCGCCGGACTCGTGCACGCGCCTCTCGTGCGGCCGCTCCTCGTGCCGTTCGGGGCGATGGCCGCGGCGACGCTCGTGCCGGTGGCCCTTCTCCTCCGCCGCCGGGGCGACGCCCCGGCCGAGGCCGGCCGTCCGGTCGAGCTGCGCAACCCGTTCAGCCTCACCTCGGCGGTCAAGTTCGGCCTGCTCTTCGCCGTCGTCCTCCTCGTGGTGGCTCTCGTGCGCCGCTACTTCCCGGGCCAGGGCTACTACGTCGTCGCCGCCCTCGCCGGCCTCACCGACGTCGACGCGATCACCCTGTCGATGGCCGGCCTCGTTCGCGACGGCGGTGCCGACGCCGCCACGGCGACCGGAGCGATCGTGATCGCCGCCCTCGCCAACACCCTGGTGAAGTGCGGGATCATCGTGGGGACCGCGGCGGCCGCCCTTCGGGCGCGGGTCGTCGTCGTGACCCTCCTTCTCGTCGCGTCGGCCCTCGCCTCGCTCTGGATCGCGTGATCGTGCGCCCGACCCCCGTCCTGGTCGGCGGGGCGTTCTTCCTGAGCGGGGCCGCGGCCCTCGTCTACCAGGTCGTCTGGCAGCGGATCCTGACGCTCCACACGGGCATCGGCGTCGTCTCGGTGTCGCTGATCGTGGCCGCGTTCATGGCCGGCCTCGGCCTCGGCAGCCAGGCCGGCGGGGCCCTCTCGGCGCGCCTGTCGCCGCGGGCGTCGCTGCGCGCGTTCGCGGGGGTGGAGCTCGCGATCGCCGCCTTCGCCCTCGCGAGCCCGCGGCTCTACACCGCCGGCCTCTCGGCCTGGGCCGCGCCGCTCTACGGGTCGACCGCGGGCCAGGCTCTCGCCCACTTCGCCGCGTTCCTGCCGCCCACCCTCCTCATGGGCCTCTCCCTGCCGCTCCTCGTCCGCGCGCGGGTCGACACCGCGTCCGACGCCCCGCGGACGATCGCCGTCCTCTACGGCGTCAACGTCCTCGGCGCGTCGGCGGGCGCGATCCTCGCGCCCTGGGCGCTCGTCCGGCACTTCGGCATGGCGGGCGCCTGCCAGATCGCCGCCGGCGCAAACCTGGCCGCGGCGCTCGGCGCGCTCGCCGCCGGCGCGACGCCTTCGCCGCGGCGCGCGGCCGCGCCCGAGCCCGCGCCGGAACCGGCGCGCGGGCGGACTCCGTTCTCGCGCTGGCTCCTCCTCTACGCGGCTTCCGGCTTCGTCGCCCTGTCCCTCGAGATCGTCTGGTTCCGACTCATCGACGTCGGCGTCAAGGGGACGGCCTTCACCTTCGGCACCGTGCTGAGCATCTACCTCCTCGGGCTCGGCGCGGGCAGCCTCCACGCGAGCCGCCTCGCTCCCCGGCTCGCCCGTCCCCTCGAGGCCTTTCTCGACGCCCAGATCGCGATCCTCGTCGCGGCGGGCGGATCCGTCGCGCTCCTCGCCGCGCTCCCGCCGCACCTCCCGGTCCTCCGCTGGTTCGTCGAGTACTGGCGCGACGACCCCTTCTTCCAGCTCGGCGCCGACTGGAGCGCGGGCACCCTCCTCCGCCTCTACCTCCTTCTCCCCCTGTCGCTCTACGGCCTGCCGACGGTGCTGATGGGCCTCTCCTTCGGCGCCCTGCAGCGGGCGGTGCAGTCGGAGCCGGAGTCGAGCGGGCGCAAGGTCGGCTTTCTCCAGGCCGCCAACATCGCGGGCTGCACGCTGGGCAGCCTCCTCACCGGGCTCGCCCTCCTCGAGTGGATCGGCAGCGCCGGCACGCTCCGCCTCCTCGTCGGAGCCGGCGGCGCGACGTGGCTCGCGCTGCGGCGGGGCGCCGGGCTCTCCGGCCGCGGCCTCGCCGCGCGGGCCGCCGCCCTCCTGGCCGTCTTCGCGCTCCTTCCCGGAACGGGCGCGCTGTGGGAGCGGCTGCACGGCGTCGAGCGGCGGGCCGCGACGGGCGGGCCGACCCTCGTCGGCGAGGACTCGAGCGCCGTGAGCGTCGTCGTCCCGGCGAGCGCGGCGAGCTGGCGGGTGAAGGTGAACGGCCTGCCCCACAGCTGGCTGCCGTACGACGGCATCCACACGATGCTCGGCGCGGTGCCGGCCGTCGTGCACCCCGCCCCCCGGCGGGTGGTCGTCGTCGGCCTCGGCTCGGGCGAGACGGCGTGGGCCGTCGCCTGCCGGCCGGAGACGGAGTCGATCCGCGTCTACGAGATCGCCGCGTCGCAGCCCCGTCTCCTGCGCGCGGCGAGCGGGGCCGCGCCCCTCGGCGCCCTGCGGCAGCTCCTCGACGACCCCCGGGTCTCGATCGAGGCCGCGGACGGGCGGCGTGCCCTCGCGCGCACGGACGAGCGCTACGACCTCGTGCAGGCCGACGCGATGTTCCGCACGAGCGCCGGCAGCGGGAACCTCTATTCGCTCGAGTTCTTCCGGCTCTGCGCGAGCCGCCTGGCGAGAGGCGGCATCGTGTGCACGCAGAAGCCGTCCCGCCGGGTGGGCCTCACCTTCTCCGAGGCGCTCCCCTACTCGATCGACTTCGGGAACATCATCCTCGGCAGCAACGACCCCATCCCGCTCGACCCCGCGGCCTGGCGCGGGCGGCTCGACCGGCGGGAGGTCGCCGGGCGCTTCCCGCCCGAGGCCCTCGCCGCCATCCGCGAGCGCCTCGCCGAGGCCCGCGTGGCCCGCCGCAACCCGGAGGCGCGCGTCGGCCTCAACCTCGATCTCTTTCCGCGCGACGAGTTCGCGACGCCTGCCGGCCGCCCCTAGCTCCCCCTCAGGCCGGCTCGACGTCGTGGATCCGCCGCAGGTCGACGCCGACGAGGCCGTCCTCCGTGCGGAGGAACATGTCGGCGAACCGCGCGCCCCACACCACCTCGTCCGCCCCGTAGGACGTGCGGACGTGGACCGTCTGCGAGAAGGTCTCGTCCATCGCGGTGAGGAGGATCAGCACCTCGGCCTCCGAGGCGCGGAAGCTCTCGGGCGAGCAGCCGTCCAGCGGGCTTCGCTCGTCGATCGGGTGGACGACGACCCAGTGGAGCGGCAGGAACACGACCCGGGACCGGTCGAGGCGCAGCTCGTGGAAGCGGCGGACGGGCCCCGCGGGCGAGTCCTCGAGGCGGCTCAGGCTGACGGTGGCCGTCACCTCGGTGAGCTGGCTCGTGCGCTCGTTGGCGAGCCGGAACATGAGCGCGCGGCCGTCCTTGAAGGGCGCCACGACGGCGCGGCGGCTGAAGACGAGGTGGGCCGCCGGGCGTGACACGCGGGCGAAGAGGAGCCCCGTGGCGAGGGCGAAGCCCATGAGACCGAAGAGCGCCTCGGCCGTCACGATCAGGTTCACGACGATCCCGTTCGGCGTCATGCGGCCGTAGCCGATCGTGGCCAGGGTCTGGACGCTGAAGAAGAACCCGTCGCCGAAGCGCGCGAGGTCGTCGCCGGTGTGCGCCCCGTCGAGCGCGTAGGGCCCGCACAGCCAGTAGAGGAGGGCGAAGACGAGGTTCGTGCCGAGGTAGCCGGCGGCCACCACGAGGAAGAAGCGGGGCCAGGACGTCGTGAGGAGGGTGTGGTAGGCCGAGAGCGACCGCCAGAACGGCAGCCCGGTCCGCACGACGTTGAAGGAGCCGTCGCGGTTCAGCAGCCGCCGCTGGCTCTGCTGGGCGACCCGCGCCCCGAACCCGAGGTCGCCCCGTGTGTCCTCGGCCGGCTCGGTCCCGGTCTCCCGCGGCGTCCCGGCCACGCGGCCGCTACGCGAGGAGGAGCGACTTCCACTCCGGCGGGGCGGGCGTCCGCTCCCCGGAGAGCGCCTTCTCGATCGCGAACTCGGCCATCTTCTCGACCGCCCACGGGAAGTGCGCGTCCTTGAGGCTGCGGTAGTCGAGGTCGGGCGTGTAGTTCGTGAGGTCGATGCCGTAGAACTTCCCGTCCTTGACCGCGAACTCGAGCGCGTTCATGTCGTAGCCGAGGGCCACGTTGAACCGCAGCGACAGCTCCTCGGCCTCGTCGCGCAGCGCCCGCGGCAGCACGTCGTAGTCCTGGTTGTACCCGCCCATCCCGCCCGGCGCGGGGTCGTAGCGGATCGCGCGGGCGTGGCGCCGGCCGATGGTCGGCACGCGCACGTAGGTGTCCCAGGTGATGAACTCCTGGAGCATCATCGTGAGCGGGCCGGACTCGTCGTAGTGCCGCATCAGCTCCTCGAGCGAGTGGATCTTGTGGACGTTCTTCCACCCGCCCCCGAAGGCCGGCTTCATGATGCAGGGGCAGCCGACGTAGTCGAGGTACATCGAGAAGTCGGTCGGCCAGAGGTTGCGCAGGCTCTCCGCCGTCACGTCGTCGACGTAGCTGCGGTTCGGGAGCACGACCGTCCGCGGCTCCGCGATGCCGAGCTTCTCCGCCGCGGCGTAGCCGAAGAACTTGTCGTCGCCGCTGCGCCAGAACGTGTTGTTGATGCAGTACGTGCCCTGGAGCGCCGCCATCTTGAGGTACACGGCGTAATAGGGCACCTCGTGGCTCATCCGGTCGAGGACGACGCGGTACGGCACCGTCTCGTTGAGCTTGGTGCCACCGAGGTGGACGAACTCGGCGGTGACGCCCCGGCCCATGGAGTTCACCTTGGCCACGAACGCGTCGGGGAACGAGTTCTCCCGCCCGCGAAGGACGCCGATCTTCACGCCGTTCTCCGCCATGCTCGCTCCGTTCCCGGGATCCGGCCGGGATTCTAGCACCCGGCCCTCGCCCCCTCAGCCGAAGAGGCGCTCGCGGGCCGACTCCGAGATCGCCACGACGGCCGGGTGCTTGAGCCGCCGCTCGGCCGAGATCGCGTAGAAGCGCTCCTTCACCCCCGGAACGCGTCCGACGAGCTTGACGTCGTGCTGGGCCCGCAACTCCGCCTCGATGACGGCGGGAGCGGGGAAGAGCCCCTTGCCGGCCTGGCCGAAGACCTTGAGGAGCGCGGAGTCCTCGAACTCCCCGACGACGCGCGGGCGGATCCGCTCGTGGTCGAGCCACTGGTCGATCGAGCGGCGCAGCGACGTGTTCTCCGTGGGCAGGAGGAGCGGGGCGCCGTCGAGCGAGCGCGGGAAGTTGCGCCGGTGCGCGGCGGCGAGGGTCTCGGACCCGAAGAAGGCGACCTCGGTCTCGCCGAGGAGGTGCGAGTACGCCTTCACCATGACCCCCGGCCCGACCGGGGAGTCCGAGAGGACGAGGTCGAGCGCGTGCACGCTGAGCTCGGCGAGCAGCCGCTCGGGCTTGTCCTCGCGGCAGACGACGTGGACGGGCTCGGGGAGGGTGAGC
>JAXLRD010000098.1:0-21525 GCA_046331285.1 Vicinamibacteria bacterium | reverse complement strand
CTCGGCCGCGATCGCCGAGCCGAGCCGCCCGGCGAGGGCGATCCCGACCATCAGCGAGCCCATCTCGCGCAGCACGGCGATCGCCACGATGCGCGCGACGAGAGGCGTCGCGCCGACCTTCTGGAGCTGGCCGGCGATGATCAGGGTGAGCACCGCGCCGATGGCGAAGCCCATGAGGGCCACGATCGGGAGCGTCTCGACCGCCGCCTGCTGGAAGTAGGGGAGGAAGGGCGTCTTCAGCCGGCGCGAGCGGCCGAGGACGAGGCGCGCGGCTCCCACCACCGACGCCCCGAGGAAGTCGACCTTGCCGAGGAGCGAGCGGAGCCAGTGGATCGCCCACTCGCCGACGGCGTCCACGAAGGGCTCGGGCGGGCGGTCTCCGGCGCCCAGCACCCGCGCGCCCCCGGCGGTGAGCCTCGTCCAGCTCGCCGTCCACGCCGCGAACTGCGCCCGGAGCCTCACGCCCTCCGGCTCGTCGTCCCGCCGCGCCCCGCCGAGGACCGCCCCCTGCCGGGCCATCCCGAGGATCTGGCAGGCCACGCGCGGGCTGTCGCCCGTGTCGAGCGGGACGTTGCGCTCGGTGCAGGCGTCGTAGACGCGGGCGAGGAACGCGACGAGGGCGCTGTCCCAAGGCCCGAGGGCGGCGGCGTCGACGCGGACGAGGGCGGGCGGGTCCGCCGACCCCAGCTCCCGGACGAGCGGCTCCGCGGAGGGCAGCCCGTCCCTCAGCCGGACGGGGCCGGCGATACGGACGACCGCGGTGTCGCCGTCCCGGTGGACCGAGACGGCCGGGGTTTCAGGGTTCAATCGAATGCCAGGAGCCGATCGCGATCGGCGCGCGATGATAACGCGAAGCCCGGGGGGCCGATCTTGACGCCCCCCGGGGCGTCGTTTCCGGCCCCGGGCCTACGCTCTCTCTTCGCCATCGGGCCGTCGCCCCTGCCGTCGCCCCCCGGAAATCCGCCTCCCGAGCCCGTTTACATCCCCAACACGTTGCAGCGGAATGGCTTCGCGCACATTTCGCTGAACCTAACGGTCGGTACATGCGTACAGACGTAGTTGGAGCACCCCGGAGGCTTCATGACTACGAAGACGAAGCGGATCATTGGCGTGGTCGCGGCGGTGGCCGTGATCGTCAGCATCGTCGGGTTCAGCGTCACCCGCGATTCCCGCAACAAGATCACGGTCCAGACGGGCAAGGTCGAGAAGAAGGACCTCGTCCAGATCGTGACCGCCTCCGGGGAGGTTCGTCCGAAGCGGTACGTCAACGTCGGCGCGAACGTGTCCGGCCGCCTGATCGAGATCACGGTCCAGGAGGGCGACCGCGTCAAGGCGGGCCAGATCCTGGCCCGCGTCGAGTCCGAGCGCTACCAGGCCAACCAGCGCCAGTCCGAGGCCGGCGTGGCCGCGGCTAAGGCCGACCTGCAGCGCGCCGAGGCCGACCTCACCGCTTCCAGGCTGGCCTTCGACCGGAACAAGAAGATGAGGGACGACCGGCTCGTCTCCGAATCCGTCTACGACCAGGCCGAGGCCGACTACAAGATGAAGCAGGCGAACGTCGAGTCTGCCCGCAGGCGCGTCGCCCAGCTGCAGGCCGCCCTCGACTCGACCCGCGACGACCTCATCAAGACCACGGTCACTTCCCCGATGGACGGCCAGGTGACGAACCTGCCCAAGGAAGCGGGCGAGATGGTCATCGGCGCGATGAGCTTCAACCCGACTGTCATCATGACCGTCGCGGACCTCTCGATCATGGAATGCGAGGTCATGGTCGACGAGACCGACTTCCGCACCCGAAGCTCGGCCAGGAGGGCGAAGATCAAGGTCGACGCGCTCGAGGCCTGGAGATGAAGGGCGAGGTCACCGAGATCGGCGCCCGGCGTCCGTGCGCGGCAGCGGCAGCCAGTCGGCGGCCCAGACGACGCTCGGCGCCAACACCGGCAACCAGCCGAAGGACTTCAAGGTCACGATCACGATCAAGGACCCGCCGGCCAACCTGCGTCCGGGCCTCAACGCCACGGCCGAGATCACGACCGCCACCCGCAAGGCCGTGGTCGCCGCCGGTCCAGGCGGTCGTCGTCCGCGAGGTGAACAAGGAGGGCAAGGTCGTCGACCCCGACTCCGCCCCGGCCGGTCCCGAGCGCGAGGGCAACACCGTCCGACGGCCGCCCGCGAGAAGGGTGTCGAGAAGGACGCGTCTTCGTGGTCGACGGCGAGAAGGTCGGGTCTTCGCCGGTGAAGACCGGCATCATGGGCGAGACGGACATCGAGGTCACCGACGGCCTCGGCGAGGGCCAGATCGTCACCGGCTCCTACCGCACCCTGCGCGCTCCCTGAAGGACGACGCCCGGATCAAGACCGAGGTCAAGGAAGAAGTCGACGACCGCGATGGCGCGGAGGCTTGGGCCGGGCCCATCATCACCGCCGAGGACCTCTGGCGGACCTACCAGATGGGGGCCGAGGAGATCCACGCTCTGGGCGGCGTGATCTTCGAGATCAAGACGGGGCGAGTACGTCGCGGTCATGGCCCCTCGGGCTCCGGCAAGTCGACGCTCATGAACCTCATCGGCTGCCTCGACACCCCGTCGAAGGGCATGTCCTGCGCGGCAAGGTCGTTCTCGAGATGAACGACGACGAGCTCGCCGCCGTGCGCAACCGCGAGATCGGCTTCGTCTTCCAGACCTTCAACCCGCTGCCGAGGGCGACCGCCCTCCACAACGTCGGCTCGCCGCTCGTGTACGCCGGGGTCCCGAAGGACAAGCGCATCGAGATGGCGAAGCACGCCCTCGAGCTCGTCGACCTCGGCGAGCGGATGACCCACAAGCCGAACGAGCTCTCGGCGGCCAGCGCCAGCGCGCGTGGCGATCGCCCGCGCCCTGGTGATGAACCCCTCGATCCTGCTCGCCGACGAGCCCACCGGCAACCTCGACAGCGCGACCGGCGAGGAGATCATGCGCCTGTTCGAGCGGCTGCACGGCGAGGGCAACACGATCATCCTCGTCACCCACGAGCGGGACATCGCCGACCACGCGCACCGGACCATCCACATCCGCGACGGCCGGATCGAGAAGGACGAGGCGCGCGCGGCCTGAGGCGGAGGCGGTTCATATGCTGTTCGGCGAAGCCGTCCGGATCGCGCTCGCGTCGCTGCGGGCGAACAAGCTGCGCTCGCCTCACCGTCCTCGGCATCCTGATCGGCTTCGGTCATCGCGATCGTCGCGATCACCGAGGGCCTCGACCGCTACATGTCCGAGAAGGTGCTGGAGCTCGGCGGCTGCTCCTTCCGCCTCCAGCGCGGCCCCGACATCATCACCAACCACGAGCAGTGGCAGCAGATGCCGCCGCAAGCGCGTCAACATGGACGACCTCGCGGCGATGAAGAAGGCCTGCACCCTGTGCTCCGAGGTGGGGGCCCAGGTCGACACCGGCGGCAGCGTGAAGCGGGGACGGGTCATCCAGAAGAACGTCCAGATCGTCGGGATTACCGAGAACGTCTCGCGGATCGGCTCGATCCGCGAGCCCGCCGCCGGCCGCCATCTCGTCCAGCAGGACGACGACCAGCGTCCCTGGTGGCGGCCGGATCGGCACGGACCTCGTCGAGGCGTTCTTCGGGACGATGGAGCCGGATCGGCAAGGAGATCGACGTGGACGGCCATCCCCTGCGAGTGGTGGGAGTGGCCGGAGAAGAAGGGCTCCGTCTTCGGGCAGAGCCAGGACAACTTCGTCTGGATGCCGATCTCCACCTTCCAGAAGCTCTACGGCTCCCGCCGCTCCTCGCGATCCAGGGCGAGGCGGGCTCGATGGCCGCCTTCGAGGCGGCCCAGGACCAGATGCGGGTCGCGATGCGGGCGCGGCGCCACCTCACTACGACAAAGCCCCGACGACTTCGCCATCGAGACGGGCGAGAGCATCATGGAGCTCCGGCAGAACATGACGCGGGGGATCTACGTCGTGACCCTCGTCGTCACCGCCATCAGCCTCCTCGTGGGCGGCATCGTCGTCATGAACATCATGCTCGTGTCGGTGACCGAGCGCATCAAGGAAATCGGCGTTCGCAAGGCCCTCGGGGCCTGCCGCGGAGACATCCTGCGGCAGTTCCTCGTGGAGTCGATGGTGCTCTCCGGCTTCGGCGGGTTCCTCGGCGTTCGGGGCAGCCGCGTTCTCGTATCTGCTCGCCACTGTCCTCGGCAACATCATGTCCGGGTGAACTTCTCGGCGCCGGTCCGGCCGTGGGCCGTCGCCCTCGCGATCGGGCGTCTCCTCGATCGGCCTCGTGGGCCGGGATCTACCTGGCGAACCGCGCCGCCGCCCTCGACCCGGTCGAGGCCTCGAGGAACGAGTGATGCCCTTCGTCAGCCGTCTGCTCGAGAAGCACCCTGGTCCTGGCGATGGGCGAGGCGGTCGGCATGGCCAGCCTGCAGAGCATCCGCGCCTACAAGATGCGCGCGTTCCTCACGATCCTCGGCGTCGTCATGGGCATCATGACCGTCACCGGCATGAGCTTCGATCGTGGCCGGCCTCAACGCCAACGTCGCGGAGTCGGTCGCGAAGATCGGCTCCTCCACGATCTTCATCCGGCCTTCGCCCTCGGCGAGCAGGTCGACGACGACGAGTGGCAGTGGAGGAAGGCGATCACCCTCGACGAGGTCGACGCGATCGCCAAGAAGCCCTCGGTGGCCGCGATCTGCCCGATCCAGATCGTCGGCGTCGAGTCCGTGAAGTACGGCACCGAGCGCGCCCAGGACGTGCAGGTCCTCGGCACGACGCCCGAGTACGAGGCGGTCCACGAGAGCTACCTCTGACAAGGGCCGCTTCCCTTCCGCTCACGACGTCAGCAGCGG
This sequence comes from Vicinamibacteria bacterium, assembly GCA_046331285.1. Lineage (GTDB taxonomy): Bacteria > Acidobacteriota > Vicinamibacteria > Fen-336 > Fen-336 > DATBSL01. The sequence continues at coordinate 16,684 of JAXLRD010000098.1, read as the reverse complement.
CTCGCAGGTCGCAGGACTGGCACCGACATCCAGGACGCCCTCTTCCCGTTCGTCGATCCGATCGGCAAGGAGCTCGCCCTCGACGGCCGCCGGTTCGAGATCGTGGGGTCCTCAACAAGAAGCAAGTTCCCGTGGATGACGATGGACAACTACGTCCTCATCCTGGTGAACTCGCTGCAGAAGCAGGACCGCCGCCGCAACTTCATGGTCGCCAACATGAAGGCGGCCCTCGCCGACGCAGGTCGAGCGCGCGATCGACGACGCGACCGAGGCGATGCGCCGCGTGCGGAAGCTGAAGTTCATGCAGCGGAACAATTTCGCGATCTTCGCCCAGGACACGTTCACGAACCTCTACAACCAGCTCACCGGCGGGATCTACATGGTCATGATCGCGATCTGCCGATCGGCCTCGTCGGCGGCGCTGGGGTCATGAACATCATGCTCGTGTCGGTGACGGAGAGGACCCGCGAGATCGGGCGTCCGGAAGGCCCTCGGCGCGACCCGCCGCGACATCATGTGGCAGTTCCTGATCGAGGCGATGACCTCACCGGCGCCGGGGGCCTCATCGGCATCCTGATCGGCGCGGTGGCCGCTCTCCTCATCAACACCTTCTCGCCGTTCCCCGCCGTCATCCAGCCCACGTGGGTGATCGTCGCCTTCGCGACGTCGATGATCGTCGGCATGACCTTCGGCATGTGGCCGGCGGCGAAGGCGGCGAAGCTCGACCCGATCGAGGCGCTCCGGTACGAATAGGCCCGTCGATCGGGCCCCCGGCGCGCGCGCCCGATCGACGATGCCGTGAAAGAGCGTTTGTCGCACCTTCGAGTGCGCGTCGCTCTCCCCGGCTGTCTCGCGTCCCGCTTCCCCTGTGACGTTTTCCGCTTGAATCCGTCCCCGAGCCGTAAGAGCATTCGCGCGTCCGGAGGACCAACCCATGAGTGAGCCGCTCGCCCCCCAGACGGCCTCGCCGGCCCCCTCGGCCCAGACACCCCCGGCCGGCGGGTTCTTCCAGAACCTGATCGACGTCTACTTCTCCCCGCGCGAGGCCTTCACTCGGGTCGTGGCCCGGCCCTCGATCCTGCTGCCCCTCGTCGGCTGGCTCGTGCTCTCGGTCGGCTTCTCCGCGATCTGGCTGAACCGGATGGATCCGAAGGAATTCATGAAGGCGCAGCTCGAGGAGTCCGGCCAGTGGGACAAGATCCCGGCCGAGCAGCGGACGCAGATCATCGAGGGCTCGGCCGGCCGTATCAAGGTCTTCGGCTACATCGGCCCCGCCCTCGCGCCGCCGATCGTGCTCCTCATCACGGGCGGCGTGCTGATGGGCATCTTCCGCTTCTTCTACTCGAGCGAGGTGACCTTCAAGCAGGCCCTCGGGGTCGTGGCCTGGACCTTCTTCGCGGTGGCGCTCCTCACGACACCGATCCTCCTTCTCGTGATGAACCTGAAGGGGGACTGGAACCTGAACCCGCAGAACGTCGTCCAGGCCAATCTCTCGGTGCTCGCCGACAAGGAGACGACGGCCAAGCCCCTCTACGCCCTCCTGTCTGGCCTCGACGTCTTCTCGCTGTGGACGGTGTTCCTCCTCGCCGTCGGCTTCGGCGTCGCGAGCCGGAAGCCGACCTCCTCCGCGATCTGGGGCGTCGGGGTGCCGTGGCTCCTCATCGTCCTGTGGAAGGTCGGCTGGGCGGCGATCTTCGGCTAGCCCCCCTTGCCGGGCCCTCCCGGCCTGCGGTATATTCCGGTGTTACTCGGGGCGCCCTTAGCTCAGTTGGATAGAGCGTCTGGCTACGAACCAGGAGGTCGCACGTTCGAATCGTGCAGGGCGCACCACCCCCGGGCCGAGCGGCCGCACCACCGCTTCCTCGCGCCGGCTCTCATCCCCCTCCCGGCGTAGCCCGAGTCCTCGCGGTCCCTCTGGGATAGACTCCCGCATCCGCTCCTGACCCAGTCGAAGCCGCACCCGTCCCGCGAGGAGGCGCCGCTCATGGTTCGCCTGAACGTCAACGGCCGCGAGCACCAGCTCACCGTCGACCCGCAGACCCCGCTTCTCTGGGTGTTGCGCGACGTGCTCGGTCTCACCGGCACCAAGTACGGCTGCGGCATGGCCCAGTGCGGCGCCTGCACGGTGCACGTCGACGGCGAGGCGACGCGGGCCTGCGTCACCCCCGTCGGCACGCTCGACGGGATGCGCGTCACCACGATCGAGGGCCTCTCGCCCGACGGCCAGCACCCGGTGCAGAAGGCCTGGGTGGAGACGAACGTCGCGCAGTGCGGCTACTGCCAGGCGGGGCAGATCATGACCGCGGCGGCCCTGCTCAAGGCGAAGGCCAACCCCACGGACCGGGAGATCGACGAAGCCCTCGGCGGGAACCTCTGCCGGTGCGGGACCTACCTGCGTATCCGCGAGGCCGTCCGGAGGGCCGCGCGATGAGCGCCGTCGTCCTCGTCTCGCGCCGCTCCTTTCTCGAGCTGACGGGCCTCGCCGCGGGCGCCCTCGTGTTCGGCGTCCGGCCCGGGTCCGCGGCCGACGCGCCGGTCGACCGCCGGCTCGGCCTCTTCGTCAGCCTCGACGCCTCCGGCACGGTCCGCATCGTGGCCCACCGCTCGGAGATGGGGCAGGGCATCCGGACGGCCCTGCCGATGGTCGTGGCCGACGAGATGGAGGCGGACCTCGATCGCGTCGAGGTCGTCCAGGCCCTCGGCGACGAGCGCTACGGCGACCAGAACACCGATGGCTCGCACAGCGTGCGCGACTTCCTCGAGCCGATGCGCGTCGCGGGGGCCTCGGCCCGGCACATGCTCGTCGCCGCCGCGGCCGCGACGTGGGGCGTGCCGGCCGCGGACTGCGAGGCGCGGGAGCACCGGGTGCGCCACCGCGCCTCCGGCCGCAGCCTCGGCTACGGCGAGCTGGCCGAGGCCGCGGCGAAGGTCGTGGTGCCCGAGCCGAAGGCCCTGCGCCTCAAGAGCCGCGCCGAGTGGCGCTACATCGGCAAGGGCCGCGCGCTCGTCGATGCCGCCGACATCGCGACGGGCCGCGCGGTCTATGGCATCGACGCGAAGGCCGAGGGCCTGCTCCACGCGTCGATCGAGCGGTGCCCCGCCGTCGGCGGCCGGCCGGCCTCGTTCGACGCGGCGGCGGCCCTGAAGGTGGCGGGCGTGCGCCACGTCATCGAGCTTCCCCCCGTCGAGAAGCCGCCGCTCTTCAAGCCGCTCGGCGGCGTCGCGGTGCTGGCCGACCACACCTGGGCGGCATGGAAGGGCCGCGAGGCGCTGAACGTGAAGTGGGAGCTCGGGCCGAACGGGAGCTTCGACTCCGAGGCCTACCGCAAGGCGCTCTTTGAGTCCGTCGCGAAGCCCGCCCGCGTCGTGCGCCAGCGCGGCGACGTGGACGCAGCCCTCGCCGCCGCCGCGAAGCGCGTGTCGGCGACCTACTACGCGCCCCTGCTGGCCCACGCTTCGATCGAGCCGCCGGCCGCTCTCGCCGTCGTCACCGGCGACCGCTGCGAGGTGTGGGCGAGCACCCAGAGCCCGATGACCTGCGTCAGCGAGGTCGCGGGGGCGCTGTCGATCCCGAAGGAGAACGTGACGGTCCACGTCACGCTCCTCGGCGGCGGCTTCGGCCGCAAGTCGAAGCCGGACTACGTGGTCGAGGCCGCGCTCCTCGCGAAGAAGACGGGCCGGCCGGTCAAGGTCACCTGGACGCGCGAGGACGAGATGCGCCACGGGTACTACCACTCGGTGAGCGCGCAGCGGCTCGAGGGCGGGCTCGACGCGAGCGGGCGTGCCGTCGCGTGGCTCCACCGCACGGCCTTCCCGCCGATCGGCTCGACCTTCGACGCGGCGGCCCGCTACGCCGACGCGGGTGAGCTCGGGCTCGGCTTCACCGATCTGCCCTACGACCTGCCGAACCTCCGCCTCGAGAACGCGCCGGCCGACCCGCCCGTGCGGATCGGGTGGATGCGCTCCGTCGCGAACATCTACCACGCCTTCGCCGCGTGCTCGTTCGCCGACGAGCTGGCCCACGCCGCCGGCGCCGATCCCCGCGACTTCCTCCTGTCCCTCCTCGGCGCCCCGCGGAGAGTCGACCTCGCGGCGGACGGCGCGAAGTACGACAACTACGGCGGCTCGCCCGCGGACTTCCCGCTCGACACGGGCCGCCTCCGGCGGGTCGTCGAGCTCGCGACGCGCGAGGCGGGCTGGGGGCGCCGGCTCCCGAAGGGCCGGGGCCTCGGGCTCGCCGCCCACCGCAGCTTCCTCACCTACGTCGCGGTGGTCGCCGAGGTCTCGGTCGACGCCGCCGGCGACGCGCGCGTCGAGGAGGCCCACGTCGCCTTCGACTGCGGCACCTTCGTCAACCGCGACACCGTGATCACGCAGGCCCAGGGCGCCTTCGTCTTCGCGATGAGCGGCGCCCTCCACGGGAAGATCACCGCGAAGAACGGGGCGATCGAGCAGTCGAACTTCCACGACTACCCGCTCGCCCGCATCGACGAGGTCCCCCGCGCGATCCACGTCCACCTCGTCGACAGCGACGCCGCGCCGGCCGGCGTCGGCGAGCCCGGCGTGCCCCCGGTGGCGCCGGCCATCGCCAACGCGATCTTCGCCGCCTGCGGCGAAAGGCGACGGGAGCTGCCCCTCGGCCGCCGCCAGGCGCGGGCGTAGCCGCACCGCCGAGCGTCCACCCGCATCGCCTTCCCCCGGCGTCGGCCGGATAATCGGCCATGCTCCGCCCGCGCCGCGCCCTCCTCCTGGCCCCGGTCGTCGCCCTCGCCGTTCCCCTCGCCGCGCAGACCCCCGCCGCGAAGCCTCCCGCGAACCCGTTCCTGATGAGCCCCGAGGAGCGCGCGCGGCTCGAGAAGCTCTCGAGCGAGGACCACGCCGACATGCTGCGGCAGCTCGGGATCACGAAGCTGCGGCCCGGGTACAACGGCTTCGCCAAGCCCGGCGACCCGAACGCCGCGAACTACGACCAGGCCCTGGCGAACCCGTTTCCCGACTGGCCGGAAGTCCTGCGGACGAGAGACGGGCGCACGGTCGCGACCGCCGACGAGTGGTGGAAGAAGCGCCGGCCCGAGATCGTCGAGGACTTCGAGCGCGAGGTCTACGGGCGCGTGCCGAAGGACGTGCCGAAGGTCGCGTGGACGGTCGCCGAGACCGTGAAGACGAAGCTCGGCGGCCAGCCGGTCGTGGCCCGGCGCGTCGTCGGCCACGTCGACAACTCGGCATTCCCGTCGATCGCCGTCGACATCCGGGCCGCGGTCGTCCTGCCCGTGCACGCGAAGGGCCCCGTGCCCGTGCTCGTCATGTTCGGCTGGGGCGCCATGCCGGACGACCCGCTCCCGCGCTTCCCGGGGATGCCCGAGCCCGCGGCCCCGCCGTCGACCGACCAGCTGATCGCGTCCGGCTGGGGCTACGTCTCGCTCGACACGCGCAGCATCCAGGCTGACAACGGCGCGGGGCTCACGGAGGGCATCATCGGCCTCGCGAACAGGGGGAAGCGCCGCACGCCGGAGCAGTGGGGGGCGCTGCGCGCGTGGGCGTGGGGGGCCGCCCGCACGCTCGACTACCTCGAGACGCGGCCCGAGGTCGACGCGAAGCGTGTCGGCATCGAGGGCGTGTCGCGCTACGGCAAGGCCGCGCTCGTGACGATGGCCTTCGAGCCGCGCTTCGCCGTCGTGCTCGTGGGCTCGTCCGGCGAGGGCGGCGCCAAGCCGCACCGGCGCCACTTCGGCGAGGCCGTCGAGAACCTCGCGGGCTCCGGCGCCTACCACTGGATGGCCGGCAACTTCGTGAAGTACGCGGCCGAGGAGGCGTCGTTCGGCCGCAAGACGCCGAACGACCTCCCGGTCGACGCGCACGAGCTGCTGGCGCTGTGCGCGCCGCGACCAACCTTCGTCAGCTACGGCATTCCCGAGAAGGGCGACGCGAACTGGCTCGACCAGCAGGGCAGCTTCATGGCCACGGTCGCGGCCGGGCCCGTCTTCCGCCTGCTCGGGGCGAAGGACACGGGCGTCGCGGAGGACTACCGCGCGGCGAAGATGCCGCCGGTCAACACCGGCCTCCTCGACGGCGTCCTCGCGTGGCGCCAGCACGACGGGGGCCACGAGGACCGCACGAACATGAGCTCCTTCATCGCGTGGGCGAACCGCCTCCTCGGCCACGCGCCGCCCCCGACGCCCGCCGACGAGCCGCGGATGCGCGCCGACCGCAACTCGCACCTCGCGCACCAGCAGCTCGTCGCGAAGGCGAAGGCGGGCGGCATCGACCTCTACTTTCTCGGCGACTCGATCACGCGCCGCTGGGGCGCCCTCGACTACCCCGACTTCCTCGCGCACTGGCAGAAGACCTTCCACGGCTGGAACGCGGGCAACTTCGGCTGGGGGGGCGACCGCACGGAGAACATCCTGTGGCGCCTCGCGAACGGGGAGCTCGACGGTGTCGACCCGAAGGTGATCGTCCTGCTCGCGGGCACGAACAACGTGGGGAGAGAGCCCGGCGACGACGCGAAGGTCGAGGACGTGGCGCGGGGCCTGCGGGCGATCGTCGACGTGTGCCGGACGAAGGCGCCCGCGGCCACGATCGTCCTCACCGCGATCTTCCCTAGGAACGACGACCTCGCGGTGATGCCGACGATCGCGCGGATCAACGCGAAGCTCGCCGCGATGGCGGACGGAAAGGCCGTCCGCTTCCTCGACGTGAACGCGAAGCTCGCCGACGCGAGCGGAAGGCTCGTCGACGGCGTCATGGGCGACGGCCTCCACCCGACCCTGAAGGGCTACGAGGTCTGGGCCGAGGGCCTGCGGCCCGTCCTGACGGAGCTCCTCGGCCCGCCGGCGTCCGCCGACCACGCGCCGCCCCCGACGGGCGATCCGAGCGCGGCCGAGCGCGCCGCCGCGAAGGCGCCGTGAGCCGGCGCGAGCCCTCGGCCACGCGTCGCCGCGTCACAGTGTGACGATCGGCCGAGGGCCGAACCTCGCCCCGCGGGGCTAGAATCGAGCCGCTGGCGCGAGGCATCCGGGCGAGGGAGCGATGTACGGGCTGGTCAACAAGGCGCTCGAGCACTTCGGCATCCACCTCGCCTCGCGCGAGGCCGGCGCCGAGCGCGAGGAGTTCCTGGTCGAATGGGGGGGAGCGGGGAGCGCGTGAGCGCGGCCGCCGGCATCGGACTGCCGCCCGAAAGGCTGGCCGAGCTCTTCCCGTTCCACTTCGCGTTCGACCGCGACCTCCGCCTCGTCCAGGTCGGGCCGGCCCTGCGCCGGATGCGCCCCGACGTCGCGCCGGGCGCGCCGGTCGGCCGCGCCGTGCGCTTCACGCGCCCGCGGCTGCCGGCCGAGTTCGAGGCCCTCCGTCGCGCGGCCGGCGAGCTCCTCGTCCTCGAGGCCGGAGCCGACCTCGTCCTGCGCGGCGAGCTCCTCGAGGTCGAGGGCGGCGAGGCGCTCCTCTTCCTCGGCCAGCCCTGGCTCACCGAGCTCGCGCAGCTCGGCGCGCTCGGACTGGGCCTGCGCGACTTCCCGCCCCACAGCCCGTTCGTCGAGCTGCTGCATCTCCTGCAGGCGCAGCGGGTGTCCGTCGCGGAGGTGAGCGAGCTCGCCGGGCGGCTCCGCCGCCAGCGGAACGAGCTGCGCGAGGCCCAGGAGCGCCTGCAGGTCCAGCTCACCGAGTCCGAGCGATCGGCCGCCCTCACCCGCTCGATCCTCGAGACCGCGGCCGACGGCATCGTGATGATCGACGAGCGCGGCACGATCGTGACGGCGAACGCCGCGGCCGGCCGGCTCTTCGGCTACGCCACGACCGACCTCGTCGGCCAGAACGTCTCGATCCTGATGCCCGAGCCCCACCGCTCCGAGCACGACCTTCATCTCGAGCGCTACGCCCGCACGGGGGACGCCCGCGTCGTCGGCCGGGCGCGCGAGGTCGTGGGCCAGCGGCGGGACGGAACGCTCTTCCCTCTCCATCTCTCGGTCGGAGAGATGCGCTTCGGCGACGAGCGGCGCTTCACCGGAATCCTCCAGGAGGTGACCGAGCGGCGGCTGCGGGAGGAGGCGCTGCGGGCGAGCGAGGCCCGCATGCGCGCGCTCGTCGAGAACCTGCTCGAGGGCCTCATCGTCTACCGCGTCGACTTCGTGATCGAGGACCTGAACCCGGCCGCCGAGCGCATCTACGGTTACCGCCGCGACGAGCTCGTCGGCCGCCCCATCCACGTGCTCCTGCCCGACGACCCCCTCCACCAGGCGCCGGGTGCCGTCGAGCGGGCGACCGCGGAGTCCCTCAACCGCTCGACCGAGCGGCTCGGCCGGCGCAAGTCGGGCGAGGTGTTCCCGGTGGAGGTCCAGGTCTTCGAGATCGACACCGCGGGCGGAAGCTCCTGGCCGCGAACGTGCGGGACCTGTCCGAGCGCCACGAGATCGAGCGGCTGAAGAAGGAGTTCGTGGCGACCGTGAGCCACGAGCTCCGCACGCCGCTCACCTCGCTCAACGGGTCGCTCGGCCTCCTCGGCGCCGGCGTCCTCGGGGCCGTGCCCGACGAGGCGCGCGACGTCCTCGCGATCGCGCAGCGGAGCACGCAGCGGCTCATCGCCCTCATCAACGACATCCTCGACCTCGAGCGCCTCGACGCCGGCCGGCTCGAGATCGTCCCGCGGCCGACGCCGGTGCTGCCGATCCTCGTGGAGGCGGTGGAGACGCTGGCCGCGCTGGCCGGCGAGCAGGGCATCCGCATCGAGCCCCCGCGGGGCGAGGGCACGGTGCTCGGCGACCGCGGCCGCCTCGTGCAGGTCGTCGTCAACCTCCTCTCGAACGCCATCAAGTTCTCGCCGAAGGGCGGGCGGGTCGCTCTGCGCGTCGAGCGCATCCGCGACGTCGTGCGCGTCGAGGTCCAGGACGAGGGCCGCGGCGTCCCCCCCGACTTCCGCGAGGTCATCTTCGAGCCGTTCCGCCAGGTCCAGAGCGACGACGCCCGCGTCCGCGGCGGCACCGGCCTCGGCCTGTCGATCTGCCGGGCCATCGTCGAGCGCCACGGCGGATCGATCGGGGTCGAGCCCCGCGACGGGCCGGGCGCGACGTTCTGGTTCGCCCTCCCGGCCGCGCCGGACCTCGCGCGGGCCTAGTCGCCCGCGTCGGGGGCGGCCGGCTCGCCGTCCTCGGCGTCCGCTCCGGCGAGGGGGATGCCGAAGCGGGCCGCCATGCGGTAGAGCGTGCGGCGGTCGATGCCCATCACCTTTGCCGCCTTCGTCCGGTTGCCGTCCGACACCGCGAGCACGTGCACGAGGTAGCGCCGCTCGAGCTCCTCGAGGGTCGGCAGGTCGGCGAAGCCGGACACCCGCGCGTCGGCCGACAGCGGGGGCGCCGAGCGAAGGGCCTGCTCCGCGTCCGCCCCGGTCAGGATCGCGCTCGGCGCGGATATGACCAGCCGCTCGATCGTGTTCTCGAGCTCGCGCACGTTGCCGGGCCACGAGTGCCGCTGGAGCGCCTGCATCGCCTCCGGAGCGAGGCGGACCTCCTTGCGCGCGCGGAAGCACGCGTTCCGGAGGAAGTGCGCGGCGAGGAGCGGGAGGTCCTCCCGCCGCTCGCGCAGCGGCGGCACGCGGATCACGAACGCGCCGAGCCGGTAGAAGAGGTCCTGGCGGAAGCGCTTCTCCGCGACCTCCGTGTCGAGGTCGCGGTTCGTGGCCGCGAGCACCCGCGCGTCGACCTTCACGTCGCGGGCGGCGCCGACCGGCCGCACCTCGCCCTCCTGCAGGACCCGCAGGAGGCGCACCTGCAGGGCCGGCGTCGTCTCGCCGATCTCGTCGAGGAACACCGTGCCCCCGCCCGCCTGCTCGAAGATCCCGCGCTTGTCCGCCACCGCGCCGGTGAACGAGCCGCGGGCGTGGCCGAACAGCTCCGACTCGAGGAGCGTCTCGGCGAGGGCCCCGCAGTTCACCGCCACGAACGGCCGCGTCCGGCCGCGCCCGTACTCGTGGATCGCGCGGGCCACGAGCTCCTTGCCGGTGCCGCTCTCGCCGACGATCAGGACCGGGGTCAGCGCGTCGGCCGCGACGGCGACCTGCTTGTAGACGCCGAGCATCGCCGGGGTCCGCCCGATGAGCCCCGCCGGCAGGGGAGACGGCGCCGTCGGCGACTCGGTCAGGGGCGTCGCCGCGAGGGCCCGCTCGACGGTCGCCATCACCTCCCGCACGTCGAACGGCTTCGCGATGTAGTCGAACGCCCCGGCGCGGATCGCCTCGACCGCGACGTCGAGGGTCGAGTACGCGCTCATCAGGATGACCTGCGTCGCGGGGCAGGCGTCCTTGAACGACTTCAGCACCTCGAGGCCGGACGTGGCCTTCTCCATCCGCACGTCGGAGATCACGAGCGCGAAGCGGTCGGCGCGGGCGAGGTCGAGCGCCGCGCGCGCCTGGTCGGCCGTCACCACTCTCCGGCCGGGGCCCTGGACCGCGCGGGCCAGGATCGAGAGCGTGTCCGCGTCGTCGTCGACGACGAGGATGGAGGCGGGAGGCGCCATTCCGCGGGCATCGTACGTCCGCCCCGCGGCGCGGGCAAACCGGGGCCCGCTTGCGGGCCGATCGCGCCCCCGGGTAGTGTTCGGGGCATGGACCGCCCTCTCCGCGTGCTCGTCGTCGGTTGCGGCAACATGGGGGCGAGCCACGCGCGCGCCTACCACCGGATGCCGGAGTTCGAGGTCGCCGGGGTCGTGAGCCGGGGCGCTCTCTCCCGCGGGGCGCTCGCCGCGGAGCTCGGCGGCGTCCCCCAGTTCGGCGGCTACGAGGAGGCCCTCCTCGCGACCCGCCCCGACGTGGTGAGCATCAACACCTACCCGGAGACGCACGGGCCGTACGCGCGGGCCGCCCTCGCCGCGGGCTGCCACGTCTTCTGCGAGAAGCCCCTCGCGACCACGGTCGCCGAGGCGCAGTCGATCGTCGACGCGGCCCGCGAGCGGGGCCGCAAGCTCGTCGTCGGCTACATCCTGCGCGTGCACCCGGCGTGGGCGCGCTTCGTCGAGATCGCGCGGACGCTCGGCAAGCCCCTCGTCATGCGGATGAACCTCAACCAGCAGAGCCACGGCGCGACCTGGGCCACCCACCTCAACCTGATGCGCTCGATGAGCCCGATCGTCGACTGCGGCGTGCACTACGTCGACGTCATGTGCCAGATGACGGGGGCGCGGCCGGTGCGCGTGTCGGCGATCGGCGCGCGGCTCACGGAAGAGCTCCCGCCCGGCATGTACAACTACGGGCAGCTCCAGGTCGTCTTCGACGACGGCTCGGTCGGCTGGTACGAGGCCGGCTGGGGCCCGATGATGAGCGAGGAGGCGTTCTTCGTGAAGGACGTCGTGGGGCCGAAGGGGTGCGTGTCGATCGTGAAAGACCCTTCCGGCGCGCCCTCCGCCGGCTCCGACGACGTCGACAGCCACACGAAGACGAACTGCCTGCGCGTGCACCACGCCGCGCTCGACGCGTCGGGGGCTTTCGCGCGGCGGGACGAGCTCATCGGCACGGAGGACGAGCCCGGGCACCAGGAGCTGTGCGACCGCGAGCAGGCCTTCCTCCTCCGCGCGATCCGCGAGGACCTCGACCTGTCCGACCACATGGCCGACGCGGTCAACAGCCTCCGCATCGTGCTCGCCGCCGACGAGAGCTTCCGCACGGGGCGGGTCGTCGCGCTCTAGCTCTGGCCGCGCTCCGTGCCCGGCCGCCCGCGCCAGCGCAGATACGCCGCGCACGAGAGGCCCGCGGTGGTCAGGTAGGCCAGGACGAAGGCCGCCGTCCGAGGGCCGGGCACCGCCGCCGCCGCGAGGAGAGCCACGCCGACGTGCCGCGTCGCGCAGCTGACGGCGAGCGCGGTGCGGTTGCCCTCGTCCGGCCCGCCCATGAGGTGGCCCACGGCGAGGGCGACGAGCGTCATGGACAGCAGGGCGACGACCGGCCTCCAGCCCGCGGCGGCGATCAGGCCGGCATGCAGCGCCAGCAGGCCGAGACCGGCCGCGGCCAGCGCGAGCCCCGCGATCGAGAGAACCCGTTCGGACAGTCGCGCGGCGGGAGACCCGATCGCGCGGCGGGCGGCCATCCCGAGGAGGAGCGGGCCGAGGAACGCCTTCGCGATGAGGCCGGCCAGCTTCGCCGGGTCGACCGCGGCGTCGCGGCCGAACGCGGCGGCGATGAGCTCGACCCACAGGGGGACGGCCACCACCGCGACGAGCGACGAGGTGGCGACGAGGCTGACCACGTAGCCCTCCCGTCCGAGCCGCACGAGCTTCTTCGGCAGCAGCGGCGCCCCCGACGACACCGCGAGCACGAGCACCGCCGTGCGCACCGGCGCCGTCATCGGCAGGACCTTCGCGAGGAGCAGGATGACGAGCGGCACCGCCACGTACATCGCGGCGAGCGCTCGCGCGAGCTCGCGCGGGCGGCGCCACAGGTAGGAGAGGTCGGCGGGGGTCGAGGCGAGCCCGATCGCGACGACGAGCGCGACGATCGACACCTTCAGGACGAGCAGCAGAATCCCGGTCACGGCCCCTCTCCCGCGCTTCCGCGCGAACGATGATAGGCCGGCCGAGGTGGCCGCGCTTTCGAGCCGGGTGGCGTCCTACCGGGGCGCCGGCGCGTTGTCCCGGCCCGGCGTCGGCTCGCCGAGCGCGAACGCGCCCGAGCCGTCCGGCAGCCGCGACCACGACCGGGCCCGCGCGACGACGCCCGGCGGATAGGCCGCTTCGCTCAGGAGCCGGCCGTCCGGCGCGATGAGCCTCACCGTGTCGCCGCCCTTCTGGCTGATCCCCCACGACGCCTTGTAGCAGCGCACGACCCCCTTGGCCGCCGCGCACACCCTCTGGACTGCGGTTTCATTCCTCTTCCTGCCGCTGCCGATCACGAGGACGAACGAGCGGGGCGCGATGGTCGACCCCCTCGGGAAGCGCAGCGCGCGCGTCAGCCGCGTGCGACCCTGCTCGTCGCAGTCCGCGATCCGCCAGTCCCCGAGGTCGACCTCCGTGGCGCCGGCGTTGTAGAGCTCCACCCAGTCGCCGCCCCAGCCGTGAATCTCGTTGATGGCGACCTCCCGCGCGGCGTCGAGCGCGGCGGCGGGCGCCGCGAGCAGAGCGACGGCCAGGGATGCAGGGATGAAAGTCGTTCTCAAGGCGTCCTCCTCGATCCAGTCGCCCCGCTACTCCCGGGAGAGCCGCAGCGTGAAGGTGCTCCCCGCGCCCGGCGTGCTCTCGACCGTCACCGTGCCGCTGTGCGCGTCCACGATCGCCTTCACGATCGCGAGCCCGAGCCCCACCCGCTCACCCCCGCTGCGGGCCCGGTCGGCGCGGTAGAAGCGGTCGAAGACGTGCGGGAGGTCGGCCGGCGCGATCCCCGCGCCGGTGTCGCTCACCGTCAGCACCGCCTCGTCGGGCGTCGTCCGCGCCGCGAGGCGGACCTCGCCCCCGGGCCGGTTGAAGTCGATCGCGTTCTTCACCAGGTTCGTGACGACCTGGCCGATCCGCTCGGCGTCGCCCCGACACGGCGCGGGCGGCAGCTCGGCCTCAAGCTCGACGCCCCGCTCCGCGGCGAGCGGCCCGAGGAGGTCGACCGACTCCCGCGCCACCCGCGAGAGGTCGAACGGGGCCCGCCCCATCAGCTCCTCGCCGGAGTCGAGGCGGGCGAGGTCGAGGAGCGACTCCGTCAGGCGGCGCATGCGCTGGGCCGCGCGAAGGCAGGCGGCGAGCGCCTCGCGGTACTCGTCGGCCGGCCGCTCGCGGGCGAGGGCGGTCTGGGCCTGCGACAGAATCACGGCGAGCGGCGTGCGCAACTCGTGCGAGGCGTCCGAGGTGAAGCGCGCCTGCTGCGCGAACGACGCCTCGAGTCGGGCGAACGTCGAGTTCAGCACGTCGGCGAGGCGTCCGAGCTCGTTTTCCGTGTCCGCGCTGTCGATTCTCTGCGAGAGGTCGCCCGCGGCGATCCGCAGCGCGGTGGCGCTGATGTCCTCGATCGGCCGGATGGCGCGGGTCGCGAGCCACCAGCCGCCGACGAGGCCGAGGGCGAGGACCGCGGCGCCGGCGGCGGCGAAGCCGTAGGCGAGTCGACGGCCGGCGGCGCGGTCAGCCTCGAGCGAGCGGCCGACGAGCACCACGAGCCCCTCGGGAGCGCGCGGCCGCGAGCTCGCGCACGTCGCCCCGCGTGCGCGCGACGTGCGTGAAGGGCAGACCTCCCGGCCCGGGGCCGGCCGGCCCCGGGCGCGCGGCGCGGTCGAGGGCGGGCCGTGGGACGTCGGCCGGGGCCTTCGGCGAGCGGACGACGAGCGATCCGTTCTCCCCAGGCGGCGAAGTAGTAGCCCGCCGCGGCGTCGGCGGCGAACTCGACGCGCCCGGCCGCCTCACGCAGCCGGGCGCGCAGCTCCTCCGGATCGCGCATCCCCGGCCGTCCGCCCTCCCGCCGCTCGCCCGGCCCGGGGCCTCGTCCCTTCCCGGGTCCGCCCGGATCGCGCCACTCGCGGGAGCCCGCGTCGCGCCGCGGCCCAGGCCCGACGTCGGGGAACCCGCCGCGCTCCACCGGTCGCGGCGCGGCGGCGTCACCCCGCGGTCCGGGCGGTTCCTCGAAAGGGCCCGGTGGCGACGGGCGGAACAGGCTCATGAGCCTCTGTCGCAGGTCCTCGTCGACGCGGGCGAGCTGCGCGTCGTGGGCGGCGCGCCAGGCGATCGCCCCGAAGCCGGCGAGAATCGAGACGAGGATGAGGCCGTGCCAGGCCTGCAGCCGCCACCGGATCGACGACAGGATCACGCGGGGCCCTCGATCGAGTAGCCGTGTCCGCGCCGGGTGGTGATGAAGTCGCGGCCGAGCTTCTTGCGGATGTTCGACACGTGAACGTCGAGCAGGTTCGACAGCGTGTCGTCGTTCTCGTCGAACAGGTGCTCGTAGAGCGTCGACCGTGACACCACGCTGCCGGTGCGCAGGGCGAGGAACTCGACGAGCGAGTACTCCCGCGCCGTGAGGCTCACCACCTCGCCGCCGCGTGACACGGTCCGCGCCGCGAGGTCGACCACGACCTCGCCGAGCGCCAGGGACGACTGCGCGACGCTCGCCGTCCGCCGCACGAGCGCGCGGAGCCGCGCGAGGAGCTCCGCGACGTCGAAGGGTTTGACGAGGTAGTCGTCCGCGCCGGCGTCGAGGCCGCGGACGCGGTCGCGCACCCCGGCGCGCGCGGTGAGCATCAGCACCGGCGTCTTCTTCGACGCGCGCAGCCGGCGCAGCACCTCCCAGCCATCGAGGCCGGGGAGCATGACGTCCAGCACGATCGCGTCGTATCCCGAGCACTCGCCCTTGTAGAGGCCCTCCTCGCCGTCGCCCGCGGCGTCGACCGCGTAGCCTTCCTCGCGCAGTGCCCGGACGAGGCTCGCCCGCAGGTCCTCCTCGTCCTCGACGACCAGAAGCCTCATGACGGCCCCTCCGGCGACGGGCCTCGCCCGACGGCCCGACGCGACTTCGCCACAGTCTGCCTTAAGCCGGGATGAAGGAGACGTCGCCCTTCTTCACGGAGTCTTGAGGTGCCCTCGGCTAGGTTCGGTGGCGTGAGGCCGCGGTTCGAGCTGAAATACGCCCTCGACGAGGACGCCGCCGGTCGCGTGCGCAGCTTCGTCCTGCCCTTCGCGTCCGTCGACCCGTCGGCGCCGGCCGGCGGGGCCCAGCGGGTGACGTCGCTCTACCTCGACACGCCACGGGGCGACTTCCACGCCCGCCACGTCGCCCGCGAGGCCGACCGCTTCAAGCTGCGGGTCCGGCGCTACGGCGACGAGGATCCGCGGGAGGCCTTCTTCGAGATCAAGCGGAAGGTCGGCCGCATCACCGACAAGCGCCGTGCGCGCGTGGCCGCCTCGACCGTGCCCGTCCTGCTCGATCCCGGCCGAGCGGCCGCGGGCGGCGACCCCGCGCCCGGAGACGAGGCGCTGCGTCTCTTCCTGTGGCTGAAGGCCCTTCACCACGCGGCCCCGCGGATGCTCGTGACCTGCCGTCGCGAATCGTACGTCGGCCCGGAGCCCGGGTGCGACGCGCGGGTGACCCTGGACCACGACATGTCGTTCCAGCCGGTCGCGGAGGCGACGCTCCACGGCGACCCGCGGCGGTGGCGCCGGACGCCCGTCGAGGGAGGCCCGATCGTCCTCGAGCTCAAGTATTCGGGGGCGCCGCCGTGGTGGATGGCCGAGATGGCCCGCCGCCTCGGGCCCCACCGCACCGCCTACTCGAAGTACGTCGCGGCGGTGGCCGGAGACGCCGCGCCGCCGCTCGAGCTCCTCGCCGCCCGCGAGGCTCTCGCATGACCGCCGAGTCCCTGGCGTGGTCGACGACGTGCGTCAGCCTCCTCCTGACGTTTGGCCTCGCCATGGTCATCGCCTGGACCTACGGGGCGACCTACCACGGCCTGTCGTACCTCCGCGAGTTCCAGCACACGCTGGTCCTCGCCGGCATCGTCGCGACGATCGTCCTCCTCGCGATCGGGAACGAGATCGCCCGCGGCGTCGGGCTCGTCGGCGCCCTCACCCTCATCCGGTTCCGCTCGACGCTCAAGGACCCGCGCGACCTCGCCTTCGCGTTCGCGTCCCTCGGGGTCGGCGTGGCGAGCGGGGCGCGGGCGTATCACGCCGCGGTCCTCGGCACCGTCGTCTTCGGCCTCGCCGCCTTCTACGTGTCGTGGTCGTCCTTCGGCACGCGCCG
>JAXLRD010000097.1:0-21542 GCA_046331285.1 Vicinamibacteria bacterium | reverse complement strand
GCCGCGGGCGGCATGCTGCGCTACGCGCTCCCCGAGTACCGCCTGCCGAAGAACGTGCTCGACAAGGAGATCGAGCTCATCGAGCGGCTCGGCGTGAAGTTCCAGTTCGACGTGAACGTCGGCGGGCAGATCGGCCTGAACGACCTCGCCCACCAGTACGACGCCGTGTTCCTGTCGATCGGCACCTGGAAGGAGGCCTGGGTCTACCTGCCGGGCACCGAGCTCACGGGCGTCGTCCCGGCGCTGCCGTTCCTCGAGGCCGTCTCCCGGAACGACAAGGTGCCGGTCGGGAAGAAGGTCGTGGTGATCGGCGGCGGCAACGCGGCCATCGACTCGGCCCGGACGGCCCGCCGGCTCGGCGCCGACGTGACGATCGTCTACCGCCGCGAGCGGAAGGACATGCCGGCGATCCCGGAGGAGATCGAGGCCGCCGAGCACGAGGGGGCGAAGCTCGTCTACCTCGCCGCCCCCCACCGCATCCTCGGCGACAAGGCGGGCCAGGTCCGCGCCCTCGAGGCGGTGAAGACGAAGCTCGGCGAGTTCGACACCTCCGGCCGACGCCGCCCGGTGCCGACCGACGAGGTCATCCGCATCGAGTGCGACACGGTGATCCTCGCCGTCGGCGAGAAGGTCGACCCCGACTTCTGCAAGGCGTCCGGCCTGCGCCTCAAGGAGGCGGGGACGATCGAGGCCGACCGCTACACGCTCGAGACGAGCCGCGAGCGCTTCTACGCCGGCGGCGACCTGATCAGCGGCGCGTCGAACGTGTCGAACGCGATGGGCTACGGCAAGAAGGGCGCCCGGAACATCGACAAGAAGCTGATGGGCCAGAAGCGCTTCCCCTCGCTCTTCCCCGAGTTCGCGTACTCGATGGAGCCGCCGGAGCGGCCGAGCGAGGCGGCCCGGCACGTGCCGGCCGAGATGGCCGCCGCTCTCCGCGTGCAGTCGCACGCCGAGGTCTCGCTCGGGCTCACCCCGGTGGCCGCGGTGGAAGAGACGTCGCGCTGCCTGCGCTGCGACATCCGCGGCGCCGAGAGATAGGGAGGACCGCCTTGACCCAGAAGGTGAAGGTCCGCATCGACGGCGAGGTGATCACGGCCACCGCCGGCCAGACGATCCTCGAGGTCGCCCGGGCCAGCAACAAGTACATCCCCGCTCTCTGCTACATGGAAGGCCTCGTCTCGGTCGGCGCGTGCCGGCTGTGCATGGTCGAGGTCTCCGGGGTGGCGCGTCTCCTGCCCGCCTGCACGACGCCGGTGCAGGAGGGGCTCGCGGTCACCACCAGCTCGCCGCAGCTGCAGTCGTACCGGAAGATCGCGCTCGAGCTGCTGCTGTCGGAGCGGAACCACGTGTGCGCCGTGTGCGTGTCGTCCGGCCACTGCGAGCTGCAGACGCTCGCCCAGGAGCACGGCGTCACCCACGTCCGCTACAACTACAACTACCCGCGGCTCGCGGTCGACACCACCCACCCGCGCTACGTGCTCGACCACAACCGCTGCGTGCTGTGCTCGCGCTGCATCCGCGTCTGCGCCCACATCGAGGGCGCCTTCGTGTGGAACGTGGCCGGCCGCGGCATCCAGTCCCGGCTCGTCAGCGAGCTGAAGCGGCCCTGGGGCGAGGCGAAGACCTGCACGAGCTGCGGCAAGTGCGTGCAGGCCTGCCCCACGGGGGCCATGGCCGAGAAGGGCTGGGCGGTCGAGGAGATGACCAAGCAGAAGACGGTCGTCAGTCGCCTGACCACGATGCGGGGAGGCCGGTGATGGACGGCAACGGCAAGGTCAGGATCGGCACCTGCTGGCTCGACGGCTGCTCGGGCTGCCACATGTCGCTCCTCGACATCGACGAGGGCATCGTGGCGGTGCTGAAGAAGGCCGACATCGTGTTCGGGCCGCTGGTCGACGCGCAGGAGTACCCGGAGGGCACCGACGTCGGTGTCATCGAGGGCGCCGTCAGCAGCCAGGACGACGTGAAGCTCGCCCAGACGATCCGCGCCCGCAGCAAGGTCGTGGTGGCCCTCGGCGACTGCGCGGTCACGAGCAACGTGCCCTCGATGCGCAACGGCATCCCGACCCGGCGGCTCCTCGAGCGCGTCTACGTCGAGGGCGCGACCGAGAAGCCGGGCGTCCCGGCCGACGGCGTGCCGCCTCTGCTCAAGCAGGCGGTGCCCCTCCACGACGTCGTCAAGGTCGACGTCCACGTCCCCGGCTGCCCGCCCAAGCCGAACGCGATCCTCTTCGCGCTCAGCGAGCTGCTCGAGGGCCGCAAGCCCGACCTCGGCTCCAAGCTGCGGTTCGGGTAGGGCCGGGCGATGGCGGGAAAGGGAAAGCCGAAGGCGGAGGCCGCCCGGGGCCCGAAGCGTGGCTACGTGGCGACGGACAACGGCGGGACGCCGGAGCTGCAGCCGGTCCAGGGGAGACCAGCGATGAACAAGATCACCATCCACCCCGTGTCGCGCATCGAGGGCCACGCCAAGATCACGATCAAGCTCGACGACGCGGGGCAGGTCGCGGGGACGCAGTTCCACGTCACCCAGATCCGCGGGTTCGAGAAGTTCACCGAGGGGCGGCCGTACTACGAGATGCCGTCCATCACCGCCCGCATCTGCGGGATCTGTCCGGTGAGCCACCTCCTCGCCTCGGTGAAGGCGTGCGACGAGATCATGGCCGTGCGGATCCCGGAGGCCGCGTCGAAGCTGCGCGAGCTCGTCCACATGGCGCAGATCGTCCAGTCGCACGCGCTGTCGTTCTTCCACCTCTCCGCGCCCGACCTCCTCCTCGGGATGGACTACGACCCGGCGAAGAGGAACGTCGCCGGGCTCCTCGAGGAGCACCCCGACGCCCTCCGCGACGGGATCGCGCTGCGCAAGTTCGGCCAGCAGGTGATCGAGCGGCTCGCGAAGGAGCGCGTCCACCCCTCGTGGACCGTGCCGGGCGGCGTCAACGCGCCGCTCGACCCCCACGCGCGCGAGAAGACCCTCGGCGAGCTTCCGGCGGCCGCGGCGATCGTGAAGCGCACGCTCGAGCTGTGGAAGAAGACGGTCGACCAGTTCCCGGACGAGATCGGGAGCTTCTCGAACTTTCCGACGATGTACTGCGGGCTCGTGGGTCCGGACGGGTCGCTGCGCCTCTACGACGGCAACCTGCGCTTCGTCGGCCCGGAGGGCCGGGTCGTGGCCGACCAGGTCCGGCCCGCGGACTACGCGCAGTTCATCGGCGAGGCGACTCTCGCCGACTCGTACCTGAAGGCGCCCTACTTCAAGCCGACCGGCTACCCCGAGGGCATCTACCGGGTCGGCCCGATGGCCCGCCTCAACGCGGCCGACCGCTGCGGCACCCCGGAGGCCGACAAGGAGCTCGAGGAGTACCGCCACCGCTTCGGCCGCATCGTCCAGAGCGGTTTCCACTACCACTACGCGCGGCTCATCGAGGCGACCTACGCGCTCGAGCGGATGCAGCAGCTGCTCGACGACCCGGCCATCCTCTCGACGAAGGTCCGGGCCCGGGCCGGCGTCAACAGCCCCGAGGGCGTCGGCATCATCGAGGCGCCGCGGGGCACGCTCATCCACCACTACAAGGTGGACGACAACGGCGCGATCACCTGGGTGAACCTGATCGTGGCGACGGGCCACAACAACCTGGCCATCGGCAAGGGCGTCGAGCAGGTGGCGAAGAAGTTCGTCGACGGCCGGAAGCTCCAGGAAGGCGCCCTCAACCGCGTCTCGGCCCTCGTCCGCGCCTACGACCCGTGCCTGTCGTGCTCGACCCACGCCCTCGGCATGGTTCCGATGGTGCTGCAGCTGCGCGGGCCGGAGGGCGAGCTGCTCGACGAGAAGGCGACGAGCTAGAAGAGCGGGCCGACCCGGAACCAGGCGAAGGTGGCGCGGCTCTTCGGCCGCGCGCCTGACGTCGAGGCGGCGAAGAGGCCGACCTTCGCGCCGACCCAGCGGCCCGGCGCCGGGACGAACGGCGAGCCGAGCGGCTCGAAGGGCTCGCTTCCGGCGGCGGCGCTGAAGGCGCATCGGTGCCGTCCGCCGCTATTCGACGCGCAGCCGGACAAGGCCCGCCGCCCGCGGCGCGCGGCCTCGAGCGTCTCCTCGCCCTCCGGCGCGCCTTTCGCGCACGCGCATCACCAGCGAACGCCGGCCGTCCTCCGCTCGACGCCGACCCAGGCAGTTCGAGCCGAACACGACGAGGCCGGCGCGCTCGCCGCCGCCCGCCGGCGCGAAAGCCATCTCGGCGGTGACGACGAAGCCTGCCGGAGCCTTGCAGCAGGAGAGACGGCACGGGCCACAGGTTGCGCGCGCCGGCCGGCAGCGGCTGGACGCCGAGGCGGAGGGAGCCGTCCTCGAGCGACGCCCAGGCGGCGTCGGGATTCGCCAGCCACTGCCACTGCAGGCCCAGCGACGGACCGTCGAACTCGTCGGAGGACGGCGGCTCGGCGGGCGGCGACGGCGGTCCGGCCGGCTTTCTCCACCGCGCCACCGGCTCGCCGCGGCCGTTCCCGTCGGGATCCCAGCCGACGACCGGCCAGCCGTCCGCGCCCCAGGCCAGGGGCTGCAGGTGGACGACGCGCCCGTGCGCGTCGCGGTCCTGGAAATGGACGAAGAAGCCCTCACCGGACGGCGTCTCGACCCACGCGCCCTGGTGCGGGCCGTTCGTCTCCGTCCGCCCCTGGTCGAGGACGATCCGAGCCTCGTAGGGGCCGGATGTCGCGCGCCCGGAACACCGACTGCCAGCCGGTCTTCACGCCGCCGGCGGGAGCGAAGACGTAGTACCAGCCGTCGCGCTAGAGCCAGTCTCCTCGAGCCGCTGTAGCCGGGGAAGGCGTCGTCGATGATCACGCCCCGCCGTCGTCCGCCGCGGCGAGGCTGCTCATGCGCAGCCGACGCAGCGTGAGGACGTTGTTGATGCCGGAGCCGGCTCTTCGCCCACGCGTGCACGGGTTTCGCACGCTCCCGTCGTCGTCCCAGAGGGGGCACGGGTCGATCAGCCCCCTGCCGGCGCAGCACCAGCACGGAGCCCGTGTCCACGGCCCGGTCGGACATCCCACGGCCGAAGTCGCGTAGATGCCGAAGTCGATCCGGTAGTAGATGACGAACCGGCCGTCGTGGTAGCGGATCGTCGGCGCCCACACGCCGCCGCCGTGGCGGCCTCGCGGGAACGCCTTCCTCCGGAACGAGGCGAGGAGCGCGGGCCGGCGAGTACCAGTTGACGAGAGGTCGCGCGAGGGAGGAGGGGCAGCCCGGGCACGTGGTTGAAGCTCGACGCGGTGAGCCAGTAGTCCTCGCCGACGCGGACGACGTCGGGGTCGGAGTAGTCGGCGTGGAGGACGGGGTTTCGGTAGGTGCCGTCGCCCGCGTCCGCGGACGAGGCCGGCGGCGGCGGCACGAGCCGCTCGAGGTCGAGCATCGCCGCGACGGGGAGCCGCAGCCGCGCCATCTCGCGCGCCGCGAGGTCGGCCACGCGGCGCGCGCCAGTCTCGGAGAAGTGGGTGTCGTCGTGCTTCCCTTCCGGCAGGCGCGGGTGCTCGCCCGGCGCGAAGTGAAGGAAGAGGGCCTTCGACGGCTCGGGACCAAGCCCGCGCAGGAGGGTCCGCGTCGACTGCTCCAGGTCGAGGAGCGGCACGCCCTCCGCGGCCGCGACCTCCCGCGTCACGCGCGGGTAGTCTCCGTGGGTGTCGACGAGCTCGCCGGCCGCGCTCCACCTCCGGCGCACGACCGACGTCGCGAGGATCGGCTGAGCGCCGCGCGCTCTCGTCTCGCGCACGAAGCGCTCGAGGTTGTGTCGGTACTCGCCGTCGGCCGCCGCGAAGCGGCTCGGGTCCTCGGCCTTCTCGTCGTTGTGACCGAACTGCACGAGGACGGAGTCCCCGGGCCTCAGGGCTTCGAGCACCGCCTGCCAGCGGCCCTCGTCGCGGAACGACTTCGTGCTGCGGCCGTTCACCGCGCGGTTGTCGACGACGAGAGGCGCCTTCGCGAGATCGCGGAAGAGCTGCCCCCAGCCGCGCTCCGGCAGGCCGAGATCCGGCTTGTCGGCCATCGTCGAGTCGCCGACGAGGAAGAGCGTCGGTCCGCGGGGCCGCGCCGCGCCATCGTCGCCCGGCGCCGGCACCGCTCCGACCCCGAGGAGCGTCGCGATCGCCGCGCCGACGGCGAGCGCGGACGGCGCGAAGAGCCGGCCGACCCGCCGTGTCGAGTCGACGCGTATTAGCGTGGCCATGGCGCGGAGCCTCCGTTGCGGGCGGATGATGACACGGGGGCGCCCTTCGCGCGCCCCGCGCGGCGTGCCATGATCGCCGCGATGACCGCGCGCCATCCCGTCCCGTCGGCCCGCGTGCGCCGCACGGCGCCGGCGCTCATCGACCTCGTCGGGCGGTCGGCGGCGGCCCGCCGCGCCTCGGGCGCGCGCCTCTTCCCGCTCGCGCAGGCCGTGCCCGACTTCGCGCCGCCGCCCCACGTGCAGCAGGCCCTCGCCGCGTGCCTCGCCGACCCGGCCACGCACCGCTACACCGTCGATCCCGGGCTGCCGGAGCTGCGCGCGGCGATCGCCCGCGTGCTGGGCGGCGCCCGCGGCGCGAGCTGGGACCCGCAGTCGCAGATCGCGGTCACGGCCGGCGCCAACCAGGCCTTCGCCGAGGTGCTGCCGGCGCTCGTCGACGCGGGCGACGAGGTCCTGCTGCTCTCGCCCTACTACCTGAACCACGGCATGGCCGCGGAGCTGCTCGGCGCGGTGCCGGTCGAGGTTCCGCTCGACGCCGCGCGCGACTTCGCCGTGGACTTCGACGCCCTCGAGCGCGCCGTGACGCCCCGCTCGCGCGCGCTCGTGATCGTGAACCCGAGCAACCCGATCGGCTCGGTCCTGGGCCGCGCCGACGTCGCGCGCCTCCTCGACTTCGCGGCGGCCCACGGGCTATGGGTCGTGAGCGACGAGACCTACGAGGACTACGTCGCCGACCCTCCGGCCGGCGGCTGGACGAGCGTCGCGAGCGTGCCGGGCCACGAGGCGCGCACCGTCGTCCTCGGCAGCTTCTCGAAGTCCGCGGGGCTCTCCGGCTGGCGCGTGGGCTGGATCGCGGGACCGCCCGCGCTGATGCGCGAGGTCCTGAAGGCCCACGACACGATGATCATCTGCGCCCCGGTCGCCGGCCAGCGCGGCGCCCTCGCGTCGCTCGAGGGCGACCGCTCGTGGCTCGACCTGCTGCGGGCCGAGATCGCGGTGCGCCGGCGCTTCGTGCTCGACTTCCTCGCGAGAAGCGCGACGATCGAGGGCGCCCTCGGCGCGAGCCGCGGCGCCATGTTCGTGCTCGTGCGGCCACGCGGGAAGAGTCTCGGCAGCTCGACCCAGGCGGCGCTCGACCTCGTCGCCTCGACGGGCGTGGCGCTCGTCCCGGGCGCGGCGTTCGGCGAATGCGGCGAGGGCTGGCTGCGGCTGTCGTTCGCCGGCACGCGCACGGAGGTCCTCGCCGAGGCCCTGCCCGCGCTCGAGAGGGCCTTCGCTTCCGAATGAGGTGACCCCCATGCGATCGATCGTGTTCCGCTGCGCCGCCACGGCCGCGGCTCTCCTCGCGGCGGCGACGCTCGCCCCCGCGCAGCCCGCGGAGCCGGCCTTCCTCGGGTGGGCGAAGACGCCGCCGATGGGCTGGAACAGCTGGGACGCGTTCGGCACGGCGATCACCGAACCGCAAACGAAGGCGCAGGCCGACGTGATGGCCCGGCACCTGCTGCCCTTCGGCTGGAAGGTGCTCACGGTCGACATCCAGTGGTACGAGCCCGCGGCGAACGGCCACGACTACCGGCCGAACGCCGCGCTCACGATGGACGAGTACGGGAGGCTCCTGCCCGCGCCGAACCGCTTCCCCTCGTCCGAGGGCGGAAAGGGCTTCTCTCCGCTCGCCGAGTACGTCCACGCGAAGGGCCTGCAGTTCGGCGTCCACCTCCTCCGCGGGATCCCGCGGCTCGCGGTCGACCGCAACCTGCCCGTGAAGGGCGCGTCGGTGCGCGCCGCGGACGTCGCCAACCGGGCGAGCGTCTGCGCGTGGAACCCCGACATGTACGGCGTCGACATGAAGAAGCCGGGGGCGCAGGAGTACTACGACTCGGTGTTCGCCCTCTTCGCGTCCTGGGGCGTCGACTTCGTCAAGGTCGACGACATCAGCCGGCCGTACCACGACAACGAGGCCGAGATCGAGGCGATCCGCCGCGCGATCGACAGGTCCGGGCGCCCGATGGTGCTGAGCCTGTCGCCGGGCGAGACGGCGCTCGATGCCGCGGAGCACGTGAAGCGCCACGCGAACATGTGGCGCATCAGCGACGACTTCTGGGACACGTGGCCCGCTCTCCTCGAGCAGTTCGCCCGCCTGCGGAAGTGGAGCCCTCACGTCGGCCCCGGCCACTGGCCCGACGCCGACATGCTGCCCCTCGGCTGGCTCGGCACCCGGCCGACCCGCTTCACGCCGGAGGAGCAGCGCACGCTGATGACGCTCTGGTCGATCGCCCGCTCGCCGCTCATTCACGGCGGCGACCTGACGCGGACGGACGACCTCACGCTCTCGCTCCTCACGAACCCCGAGGTGATCGCCGTCGACCAGCAGAGCGAGGGCAACCGCCCGCTCTTCGAGCGCGACGGCCTGGTCGCCTGGACGGCGTCCGTCCCGGGCTCGCCCGACCGCTACGTGGCCGTCTTCAACACGCGCGAGCGGAAGGACGGGGCTCCGGCCGAGGGCGTGCCCGTCCGGGTCACGCTGGCCGACCTCGGCCTCGCGGGCCCCTGCGCCGTCCGCGACCTCTGGGCTCGCCAGGACCTCACGCCGGTCGAAGGCGAGATCGCGCCCATCGTGCCGTGGCACGGCGCGGCGCTCTTCCGGATCGCACCGCCGCGGTGACCGGGCCCCGCGGCACCCGGCCAGCGCGCTCGTCCACGCCCCGCTTCAGCTCCGCAGGCGGTCGATCGTGGCGCCGAGGCGCTCGACGATCGGCTTCGTGCGGCGCTCGATCTCCGCGATCCGCTCGTCGGCGTGCAGGCCCTCGATCTTCCGCTCGAGCTCGGCGATCTTCTCGTCCGCGTGGAGGTCGGCGATGCGGCGCTCGAGCGCGGCGATCTCGGCCTGGGCCTTGGACTCGTCGGTCTTGAGGCCCGCCTCGGCCTCGGCGATCCGTTCCTCGAAGCGAAGCGACTTCATCTCCGCGTTCAGCTTCTCGATCGTCCGGCGGTGGGACGCGATCTCGGCGTCGATCCGCGCCTTCTCCGCGTCGCCCGCCTGCCAGCGGCGACCTTCGAGGGCGCCGATCGCGCCCTCCTCGCCGCCGATCCGGCCCTCGAGAGTGCCGCGCTCGCCCTCGATCGAGCCGAGCTCGCCCTGAAGGCCGCCGATCCGGCCCTGGATCCCGCCAATCTCGCCCTGAAGGCCTCCCACCTGGCCCTGGATACCGCCGATCTCGCCCTGCAGGCCGCCGACCTCGCCCTGAATGGAGCCGATCGCGCGATGGGCGGCGACGACGGCGAGCGCGTCGGACAGCCAGGCCCGCGCGGCGTCGTCAACCGGCCGCGCCGCGCCGCCGACCCACCACTCGTGGCTCGGGCCGCTCGCGCCGCCCGTCACC
Source organism: Vicinamibacteria bacterium (assembly GCA_046331285.1). Classification (GTDB taxonomy): domain Bacteria; phylum Acidobacteriota; class Vicinamibacteria; order Fen-336; family Fen-336; genus DATBSL01. Next base: position 11,944 of record JAXLRD010000097.1, on the reverse strand, counting down.
CGCATCACCTGCGAGCCGGTCCTCCCGCTCGTTTCGACGATCACCGAGCTGCCGGCGGGCAGGTCGCGGATGGAGCCGTCGCTCTCGTCGAGGCGCGCGCCACCGCTCACGCGGGCGCAGAGGCGGCGATCGGAGCCGAGGGGCTGCTGCAGCGTGAAGGCGCCGTTCTCCTCGCCGACCCACTGCGTCACCCCGTCGGGCCCTTCGTGGATCGTTCCGCTGAACGACCCGTGGATCCTGGAGACGCAGACCCGGGGCGCGGCGACGGCGGCCACCGCCGGGCGGGCGGGAATCACGGCGCTCGCCGGCCCGGCCGGCGACACGGGCGACGCCGCGGCCACGAGAGCGACGGTACCGGCAAGGGCCGCGACCGCGACGGCGGCCGGCCCGCGACCCGAACCGGACGGGCGACGGTCATCGAGGATCATCTGCAGCCTCCTTGCGAGCTGACTCTTTTCGACCATGGGCAGTGCGTGAGCGACCGCCCGGCCGCCCAGGGTCACGGCCTCGGCGATCTCGAGCAGGTGGCGCGCGTAGGCGGAGGGTCGGGTCCCGAACCCCATGACCGCCTCGTCGCACGCGTGCTCGCCGACGGCTCGCGCCTCGCGCTCGGCGATCCGCGCCAGCGGGTTCCACCAGTGGAGGGCGATCGTTGCGCGCCAGAGCAGGGTGCGGAGGGCGTCGCCGCGGGCGACGTGCACCAGCTCGTGCTGGAGCACCACGCGCCGCCGCTCGTCCGACCAGTCCGCCGACGCGGGCGGCAGGAGCACGCACGGCCGCCACCAGCCGACCGTCATCGGGGCCTCGGCGGCCGGGCAGACGAGGAGGCGCACCGCGCGGGAGACGCCGATCGTCGCGCGGAGCTCGTTGACGAGGGCTGTCCAGGCTCCGTCGAGGGGCCGCGAGCCGGCGCGCAGGCGCCGCTCGCGTCGCAGGGCGGCGGCGAGGCCGATGAGGCTGAGGATCGAGCCAGCGGCCCACGCCGCGGGCACGGCGGAAGCGAGCACTTGTGGCAGCGCACTGTCGGCGGTGAGCCGCGCGACCCCCGGGAAGGGCGCGCGGTATCCCGCCCGGACGCCGCCCACCTCGCGGCGAGTGGCCTCTGGCGCGGCCGGCGCGACGGCGCGGCTCGTGCGCGCGAGGCCGTCGGCGATGCCGGGCGGCTCCGAAGCCGAAGGCGCGGGGCGATCGAACCCGCTCGTGACGAAGGGCAGCTCCCAGCGCGGGAGCAGGCGCGGCATGAGGGGGAGAGCGAAGAGGGACGCGCACGCGACGGTGAGCAGGCTGTGGCGGGCGGCCGCGCGGCGGGCGCGGAGAGCCACGGTGAGGGCGAGCGCCATGCCGAGCACGACCGTGCTGCGCACGGCGAGGGCCAGGCACCAGCCGAGGAGCGCCGTCATCTCACTTCCCCCTCTTCTCGGCCTCGTCGATGAGCGCCCGGAGACGGCGGAGCTCGCGCGGCGGCAGGTCCACGTCCTCCATCTCGAGAAGCGTCGCCACCGCGCCCCGGGCCGAGCCCCCGAAGAAGGTGTCGATCAGGTGGCGGAACGCCGATCGCCGCGCGTCGGTCGGGGCGATCGTCGGGGTGTAGACGTACCGCGGGCCGTCGTATTCGTGGCGCAGTCGCCCCTTCTCGACGAGGATCCGGAGGGTCGCTCTCACCGCGGGATCGGTGGGCGGCTGGGCCATCTCCGCCCGCACCTCGGCCGCGGTCGCCCTCTCCAGGCGGAAGACGATGTCGAGGATCTCGCGCTCCCGACGGCTGAGCGCCGAGGTCGGATCGTCGGGAGACGCGCTGCGGCGGCGGCCGGGCTTGGACATGCCGACAAGATAGGCGCGCAATGCTAGAAAAGCAACATGCCGTTGAAAATTCAGCATTAGAGCGTTCAGGCGGTTGAACGGAAGGACCCAGAGGAGCGCCCGCTGGAACTGCCGGGGCATCTGGGCCACCATCGCGCAGCCATCCCCGATCGAGGACTCATGCCCCTGACCGAGCTGCTGCCCTACCTCTCGCTGCCATCGAGGCTGGCCCTGCTGGCGGTCCTCGCCGTCGGCGCCGTCGCGGCGCTGGCCCTCGTCGGCGCGAGGTTCCTGGAGGCGCGGGCCGGCCCGCTTCTGGCTCGCGCCGTCCTTCGTGACCCTGGCCTGTCTGCCGCTCGTGGCGGGGGCGAGCCTCCTCGCGGCGCTCGGCCTGGCGTTCGTGCTCCAGGCGGTGGGTATCGTCGGCGTCGGCAGCGGCGCGGCCGTCCAGGCGGGGATCGTGGAAGCTGAACTGCCCCTGCTCCTCGGGTCGCTGTGCACCGCCGCCGTGGCCGTCGTCGGGCTGACGCTGCTGGCCGTGGGCGAGCCAGGCCTCCCGCGGCGCTCAGCGCTTCGAGCCTGATCCCGTCGGCCATCGCCCTGGGCGTCTGCGCGGTCGCTCTGGCCCTGGCCCTGGCCTTTCACGCCGTCTCCCACCGGATCGCCGACGGCGCGGCGAGCGCGACGTCCGTCCGCGCGCTCGCGTGGCTCGGGGCCGGGTGCGTCCTCCTGACCCCCGTCGTCGGCCTCACGCCGGCGCTGCGCGCGCCTCGCGGCTCGATACCGGGCGCCTGGCGCGCCCTGTCTCTTGGGTCGCTGGGCGCGCTCTTCGCCTGCACCCTGGCGGCGAGCCTGGCCCGGGTCCTCTGGCTGCAGCGCACCCCGCTCGGCGGAGGCCCTGCCGCGACGAACGCACGGATGGAGTCGCCGGCGCCGGCCCCCGCGAGTCGATGCCCCTCGAACGTGAAGTGGCGGCCGAGGCGACGCCGATCCCGTCCGCCCCCGGCCCGCTGCCGCGGCCACTCCGCGTGAGCCGCTGCGCCTCGAGAGCGCGCTCCAGCAGCCGAAGAAGGTGAGGCACGTGCCCCCCGTCTACCCGGCGGACGCGCTCCAGGCCCGCGTGCAGGGCGTGGTGATCCTCGAGTGCGTCATCGGCGAGGACGGCCGGATCGCCCGCGTGAAGGTCCTGAGAGGGGTTCCCCTCCTCGACCAGGCGGCGACGGAAGCCGTTCGGCAGTGGGAGTACGAGCCGACGGTGATCGACGGGGTTCCTGTGCCCGTGATCGTGACCGTGACCGTGAACTTCCGGCTCAGCTGAGGCACACGAAGGAGCGCCATTCCGGGCCGATGAACCCGATCGCACGGGCGGCGGACCCGCGCGAACCGAACGGGATCGATTGCGGGTAGTATCCGCGCACATGTCTCCTGCGCGGCAGCAGCCCGGCCGAGAGTCGCTCACCGGCGCGCCGCCATGCCCGCGCGCCTGATCCACGCCTGCCGCGGCGCCGTGGGCGCGTTCTCCCTCGGACTGCTCCTCCTGTGGCTCGCCCTCGTGGCGATGCCGCTGCTGAGCTTCGGTGTCGCCCCCGCCGCGCGGCTGTGGCCGGAGAGACGCCTGCACCTCGTCTCCTTCTGGGCGCGGGTCGTGTGCCGGGCGGTGCTCGGCTTCCTGCGGATGGGCGGCGCCCGCTGCAGCCGCGAGGGCTCGGTCGACACGCGAGGCGCGGGGCTCGTGGTGACGAACCACCAGTCGGTGCTCGACATCCCCACGCTCGTCCTGATGTCCCACCCGTTCGTCCCGGCGTTCGTCACGCGCGACCGCTACGCGCGGCCCGGCATCCCGATCATCCCCCTCGGCCTGCGGCTCGCGGAGTGCCCGGTGATCGACCCGGACGACCGCTACGGCTCCGTGGCCGTGCTGCGCGAGGCGGTCCGGCGCGAGCGGACGCTCCTCATCTACCCGGAGGGCCGCCGCAGCGTCGACGGGGCGCTGCAGCGGTTCCGACCGGCCGGCCTCGTCGGGATGCTCGAGGAGCGGCGCGTGACGGTGTGGCTGGTGGCGACGGACGGGTTCTGCGCGGGCCGGAGCCTCGTCGACCTCGCGCTGAACGTGCACCGCATCGACGGCCGCACCGAGCTCGTCGGACGCTACGAGCCGCCCGCGCTCGCCGAGGAGCTGCCGGCCTTCGTCGCGCGCCTGCACGCCGACCTCGGCGCGCACCTCGTGACGATGCGCGCCCGGCGGAGTGGATTGCCGCGGCCCGCGGAGCGGGAGCCCGCGGGAGCCTGACGGCGGCGCTCCGGCGTCCGGGAGGAACCCGGGATCCGGCCTCGCTTAAGCTATTCCCACGATGCCCCTCGAGGACTACCGCAAGAAGCGCGACTTCTCGCGGACGCCGGAGCCGCCGGGAGAGGTGCGACCGGAGGGCGGGTTCTCGTACTGCATCCAGAAGCACGCGGCGTCGCGGCTGCACTACGACTTCCGGCTCGAGTGGGAGGGCGTCCTCCTGAGCTGGGCCGTGCCGAAGGGGCCGTCCTTCGACCCGCGCGACAAGCGGCTCGCGATGCGGGTCGAGGACCACCCGGTCGCCTACGGCGACTTCGAGGGCGTCATCCCCGCCGGCGAGTACGGCGGCGGCACGGTCGTGCTGTGGGACCGCGGCACGTGGACACCCGTCCTCGAGCCGGAGAAGGCCCTGCAGAAGGGCGAGCTGAAGTTCGAGCTCCACGGCGAGAAGCTGACGGGCCGCTGGGCCCTGGTGAAGATCAAGGGCGACGACGCGAAGGCGTGGCTGCTCGTGAAGGACAAGGACGAGCACGCGCGCAGCGGCGAAGAGCACGGGGTCGTCTACGAGCGGCCGGAGAGCGTCGTGACGGGGCGCGGGCTCGCGGAGGTGGCGGCCGAGCGCGACCGGATCTGGCACTCGAAGAGCGTCTCGCCGAGCGGCGAGGTGAGCTCGGGCGGACCGGCGGCCGGCGAGGAGCGCGAGCGCCTGCGCCTCGGCGACGTCCCGGGCGCGCGGCGCGGACGCCTGCCCGCGACGCAGCCGCTCGCCCTCGCGATGGTCGTCGAGAGCCCGCCCGAGGGCGACGAGTGGCTGCACGAGATCAAGCACGACGGCTACCGCATCGTCGCCCGGCTCGACGAGGGCGAGGTCCGCCTCGTCTCGCGCAACGGCAAGGACTGGACGAAGGAGTTCCCGCAGGTGGCGCGCGCGGTGACGCGCCTGCCCGCCGGCACGGCGGTCCTCGACGGCGAAGTCGCCGCCGTGCTGCCGAGCGGGGCCACGAGCTTCCAGGCCCTCCAGCAGCGCTCCGCGGCCAGCGCACCGCTCGTGTACTTCCTCTTCGACCTGTTGCACCTCGACGGCTGGGATCTCCGCGAGGCGCCGCTCGAGGCGCGCAAGGCCGTGCTGCGCCGCCTCCTCGACGGGGCGCCCGAGGCCCTGCGCTTCAGCGACCACGTGAGCGGGCACGGGCCCGCCTTCTTCCAGGAGGCCCGCAAGGCGGGGCTCGAGGGCGTCGTCAGCAAGCGGCGCGACGCGCCCTACCGCGCCGGCCGCGGCGGCGACTGGCGCAAGGCGAAGTGCCGTCTGGCCCAGGAGCTCGTGATCGGCGGCTGGACGGATCCGTCGGACGGCCGGGCGTCGATCGGCGCTCTCCACGTCGGCTTCTACGAGGGCGACGCGCTCCTGTACGCGGGCAAGGTCGGCTCCGGCTTCAGCGAGCGGATGGTCGCCGACCTCCTGCGCCGGCTCGAAGCGCGGCGCCGCGACGACTGCCCCTTCGCGGCGGTGCCGGCCGAGTTCCGCCGCGGCTCGCACTGGGTCGAGCCGGGCCTCGTGGCGCAGGTCGAGTTCGCGCACTGGACCGACGAGGGCCGCCTGCGCCAGCCCGTCTTCCTCGGCCTGCGCGACGACCGCGACGCGCGACACGTGGTGCGCGAGAGGCCGGGGACGGTGGAGGGCGGGGGCGTCGACACCGTGTCGGCGGGCCGGCCGTGGGAGGCGCTGCGGGGGCACGCGACGCGGACGCGCGCGGCGAGCGGCGACGAGATCGTCGACCTCCTCGGCGTGCGCCTGACCCACCCCGACCGCGTGTACTACCCCGACCTCGGCTTCACGAAGCTGGACCTCGCGCTCTACTACGTCTCGATCGCCGACGCGATCCTGCCGTTCCTCGAGGGGCGCCCCCTCACGCTCGTCCGCTGCCCGGACGGCCTCGGGGGCGAGACCTTCTACCAGAAGAAGGCGGCCGCCTGGACCCCGCCGCAGATCCGGCGCTTCGCGGTGCCGGAGCGGGGCGAGGAGCACCTGTACGTCGACTCGGTGCCAGGGCTCGTGGCCCTCGCCCAGGCCGGCATCCTCGAGGTCCACCCGTGGAACTCGCGGGTGGCGGACCTCGAGCGGCCCGACCAGGCGATCCTCGATCTCGACCCCGACGAGGCCCTGCCGTTCTCGCGCGTCGCCGAGGCGGCCCGGCGCGTCCGAGCGCTCCTCGCCGCGCACGGGCTCGAGAGCTTCGTCAAGACGGCCGGAGGCAAGGGCCTTCACGTGTGCGTGCCGCTGGCCGCCGAGCGCGGCTGGGAGGAGATCGAGGAGCTCACGCGAGCGGTCGCCCTCCGCCTCGCGCGCGAGGAGCCGGGCGCGTTCACCGCGAACATGGCGAAGGCCCAGCGCAAGGGCAAGGTCTTCGTCGACTACCTGCGCAACGTGCGCGGGGCGAACGCGGTGGGCCCCTACTCGACGCGCGCCCGCGAGGGGGCGCCCGTCGCGGTGCCGGTGCACTGGGACGAGCTCGACCGGCTCTCCGGGCCGACCGATTTCACCGTGGCCGAGGTGCCGCTGCGGGTCCTCGGCTTCGGCGCGGACCGCGCGAAGGATCCCTGGGCGCGTTACCTGGAGTGCCGGCAGCGCGTTCCCGAGTCTCTCGCTCGCGACCTCCTGGCCTGACGAGCGGGGCGGCCGGCCGAGGTCAGCGACCCGCCGCCTCGGCGCCCGCGATCTCGGCGGCGAGGCCGAAGAACCCCCGCTTGCGCGCGCTCGAGATCCGCCAGTCGACCGGCACGCTCTGGAAGCCCTCCTCGAAGCCCTCGCCCTCGCGTCGGTAATCGAAGAAGCCCCACGACGCGTACTCGCCGATCGCCGCGGTGAAGTTGTTCACCGGCTTCTCGAAGTCGTAGTGGTCGTCCTCGTTGAAGAGGATTGGCTTCGGCGTGTAGCCGGCCACGCGCCGCGTCGCGCGCACCATCTCCGCGATCCGCGCGGGATCGCCGACACCGTTGCCGTGGAGGAGCAGGAAGTCGGAGGCCCGCACGACGTCCTCTCCGGGGATGGTGCCACCGCCGTACGAGGTCCCGACCAGCAGGCGGCGGCTCCCGCGCGTCGTCTCCTTCACGCGGCGGACGAGCTCGTGGACGCGCTCGGGCCGGAGGATCGCGTGGTCGTAGAGGACGTTGCACTCGTTGTCGATCTCGACGAGCACGTTCGCCGACCCGCGATCGAGAAGCCACGCGGCCATCGCGTCGACCGCGTGGACGACGGCTGCCTCGTCCTTCAGGCGCTCGTCCTGCCCGAAGTAGAAGAGGCCGACGATCGGGACCATGCCGAGCTCGTCGGCGCGGTCGAGAATCCGCCCGAGCCGGGCGAGCGTTTCCGGCCACGGCGAGCCGTCGGCCGCGTACCCGGTGTTCCGCCACGGCTGCTCCTTCGAGTAGCCCGTGGGCGAGCCGCCCTGCACGTTGATCGTGAAGGAGAGAACACCGTGGCGGCGCCACTCGGGCATCGCGGCGAGGAACTCGCGCGTGTTCCGCTCCGGGTCCCAGCGGCCGGTGTCGGGGTAGGTCCACCGGCTGACGGTCGCGGGGTTCCGATCGTCGAACGCGCCCTGCACCATCCTCGAGTTCAGCAGAAGGCCTTCGATCCGGTGGCCCTTCCATGTCCGCCCCTCGTAGGTGGGGCGGCCGTTCACGCGGAAGGCCTCGCCGTCGATCGACACCGTGGTGTGGCGCGCGGGGGGAGCGCCGTCGGCCGGCCAGGCGGGACCGGCCGTGAGCGCGAGCGCGCCGACGAGAGCGGCGCGAGGAGCACTTCGGAGCATCGCTTCCTCCGCTCGGAGTATGACGCGTTTCGCGCGGCGGGCGCGGAGGGAACGTGAGATAGTCCCGCTCGTCCGGCTGGTCGGCGCGACGCGCGGCGCCAGGGAGTCCTCGATGAGCACCCTCCGGTCGATCGCCTTCTCCGCCGCGGCCTTCTCCCTCTCCGCCGCCGCGCTCTCGGCCGAGCCGCCCGCCGGCCTCTCCGACCCGTTCGGGCTCATGCAGCGCAAGGAGTTCCTCGCCGCCCGCTCGTCGTCCAACAACCCCGACCCGCGGTCGAACGACGACAGCGCGCGTCCGATCCCCGGCGAGACAGCCGTCCTCGCGGACCTCGCGGGCCCCGGCGTCGTGAACCACCTCTGGCTCACGGTCGCCGACAGCGAGTACGGCTGGCCGCGGCTCCTGCGCCTGCGCGTCTACTACGACGGCAGCGCGACGCCGAGCGTCGACGTGCCGCTCGGGGACTTCTTCGCCGTGGGCCACGGCTTCGAGCGGCCGGTGCGCTCGCTGATGGTGCGCGCGAGCTCCGACGGCCGCTCGCGCAACAGCTACTGGCCGATGCCCTTCCGCCGCTCGTGCCGCATCACGGTGACGAACGAGGGCCGCCGCCGCGTCAACAACCTGTACTACCACGTCGACTGGGCGAAGCTCCCGTCCCTGCCCGACACGACGCCCTACTTCCACGCGTGGTACCGGCAGGCCCTGCCGGCCCCGGCCGACAGCTCGCCCTACGAGATCCTGAGCGTCCGCGGGCGCGGCCACTACGTCGGCACGGTGCTCTCCGTGGTGCAGGCCGAGGCCGGCTGGTTCGGGGAGGGCGACGACCTCTTCTACGTCGACGGCGAGACGAAGCCGTCGATCGAGGGCACGGGCACCGAGGACTACTTCAACGACGCGTGGGGCCTGCACGTCGACGACGGCCCGTACGCCGGCGTGCCGGTGGCCGAGGGCACCGGCCTCGGCTCCCGCATGACGGCGTACCGCTGGCACCTCGCCGACCCGGTGCCCTTCCGGACGTCGCTGCGCCTCGTGATGGAGCACGCGGGCTGGACGTTCGACGCGCAGGGCGCCGTGAAGTCGGCCTTCGGCGAGCGAACCGACCTCCTCTCGAGCGTGGCCCTCTGGTACCAGGAGGGGATCGCGACCGACCAGCCGCCGGTGCCGTACGGTCCGGCCCGCCTGCCCCAGGGGAACGCCACCCAGATCGAGGTCGAGGCGCGTCTCGCCGAGGCCCGCGCGGAGAAAGGCAAGGCGACTCTCGTGCCGGACCTCTTCTGGTCGAAGGACGTGATCGTCTTCGCGGCCGAGGGACCGCGCGCGCGGCTCGAGGTCCCGTTCGACGTGGCCGAGGACGGCGACTACGAGGTCTACACCCAGCTCGCTCAGGGCTCGGACTACGGCGTCTACACGGTGCTCCTCGACGGGAAGCCGCCCGAAGCCCCGCAGCTCGAGCACGAGCCGGGCGCCGACGTGCGGCCGCAGACTCAGTTCGACGGCTACGCCGTCGAGACCTACGTCGGCGCGGACTACCTGGTCGGCTGGCCGCGGCTCGCGAAGGGCCGCCACACCTTGACTTACGTGTGCCTCGGGAAGAGCGCGGCCTCGAGCGGCTACGTCCTCGGCGTCGACGACATCGTGCTCGCGAAGGTGGGCGCCGCGGCGTGGAGCACGGCGGCGCAGGCGCTCGAGCCGAAGCGGCCGGAGGGGACCGCCGCCGAGCTAGCGCGGGCGCTCGCCGACCCGGACCCCGTCACCCGCGGGCTCGCCGCACTCGAGCTGCGCGCCCGAGGCGCCGCGGCACTGCCCGCCCTCGACGCGCTGCGTGCGGCCCTGCGCGACGCGGACGCCAACGTTCGCCTCATGTCGGCGAACGCGATCGGGGCGATCGGTCCGGCGGCCGCGCCGGCCGTGGCCGATCTCGTCGCCGCGTGCTCGCTTCCCGCCGAGCAGGTCCACGTGCTGCGCTCGTGCGCGAGCGCCCTCGGGGCGATCGGGCCGTCGGCGGGACCTTCGGCCCTGCCGATCCTCCGCGAGATCGCGAAGCAGCCGCGAGTGCGCTGGGCCGCGGAGGCGGCCCTCCGCCGGATCGAGGGCGGACGCTAGGTTGGACATCGCGGCCGGCGACTCGCGGGCGCCGCGAGCCGCCGGCCGTGACGTCAGCGCGAGGTGCGCGAGCAGCTCGACACGACGGCGGTGCCGAGGCTTCCGTCCGGGTTCTGCGGCCGGTACTCGATGCGCGCGCTGTCGAAGTCGAGCGCCAGCTGCTCCATGGGCGCCGCGTCGCCTGAGGTCGAGCCGCCCGGCTGGATGTTCGTCACCACGACGTTCTCGAAGTAGATCTTGTAGAACTCGGCGCCGCCCTTCCCACCGGCCGACCGCAGAGAGAAGAGCGCCTGCTCGATGACCCGGCCCTCGCAGGCCGCGTCGAAGAGGAGGGGCGAGGCCGCGTCGATGTACTTGACGATCTGGAAGTCCTTGATCCGCGGGCGCTGCCTCTCGTTCTGGCGGGTGACCCCGAGGCTGAAGCTGATCACGTCGATCTCGTTCTTGTGCTTGTCGTCGTGACTCTCGCCCGGAATGCCGTCCAGCTTCAGGAACGCGTCGAATGCCATCTCGATCTCCTCTCAGCCCACCAGCGTGACGACGAACTCGACCGATCCCCGGCCGCCGGAGCCGCCTTCGACCTCGCGCTCCTGGTAGGTCCCGCGGGCGCCGGCGAAGCGGCCCGTGCCTCCGAGGATGGCGAGCGCACGGCCGCCGGCGCTCGGCCCGGCCGCCGAGCCGATGCCGAAGAGGGAGGAGCCGTCCTCGAGGTGGAACGCCTGCAGCTCGAGGCTCGACGCCGCGGCGATCTGCGGGCCGAACGGCGACTCGCCGCAGAAGCTGCTCGAGGAAAAGCGGCCGACGGTGGCGCCCGCGTCGTCGACCAGCTCGCCCTCGCGCACGAGCCGCGGCGCCGACGCGCCGCGCGGGAGACGGCCCTGCGGCGAGGCCGGACGGCGCCTCCCGCGCAGGACGACCACGCCGGCCGCCGGCGTCGGCGGCGCGGCCGGCGCCGCCGCGGCCGACCGCCCCCCCGCGCCGAGGCCGAGGCCCGCCGCGAGCGCGACGAGCCCCCGCTGCAGGAGCGTCCTTCTCTCAGGCGACTTCGACTGCCCTTCCATCGACGACCCCCCTTTCCTTCCCATCGACGACGGGGAGCAGGAACCCCAGGCCGACGAGGCCCCGCACCGCCTCTACCACGGCGTCCACGATCCGCTCGGGAGCGTGACCGGCGCGCTCCGCGAGGCCGGCGAGCGCCGAGCGCAGCGGAGTCCTCCCGTCGCAACGCTGCAGCAACTCGAGCGTGACGGCGTCCGCGCTCCCACGGAAGCCGAGACCGCCGTCGAGCGCGAGGACGGCGGCCTTCGGCACGAGCCCGCCCCCGTCTCTCGGGCGGAGGCTCTGGCTGACGACGACCTCGGGCGCGACGCTGAACGCGGAGTCGAGGAGGGCCTCGCGCCCCCGGGCCCGCAGGAAGTCCTCCGCGGCGAACACCCGCCGGACCTGGTCTCCGGACCCCATCGCCGGATCGCCCGTCATCTCGTCGGCGCGCACCCAGCAGGACGCCTCGCGCCGTCGGAGCACCACCGCCCCGAGGCCGATCGCGGCAGCGCCGCGCTCGCGGTAGTAGGCGGTCCAGCGATCGAGCGCCTCGCCGTAGTCCGCGTCGCCTCCGCGGTTCCAGCCCGCCGCGTAGTGGAGCGGATCCTCGACGGCGCTCTGCAGGAGCCACGCGTCGCACCCGCAGCCTTCGACCCAGCCGCGCAGCGGCTCGGACCACTCCTCGCCCGCCCGCAGGATCCAGCTGCACAGGACCACGGCGAAGCCCCCGTCGGCGAGGTGGCGCGCGGCGCCGCGCACCACGTCGCGGGAGAGCTCGTCGCCCTCGCGGCCGCCGTCGCGGAACGCGAAGCGCCGGTCCGGCGAGACCGTGAACGGCGGGTTCGCCACGACGAGCGAGAAGCGATCGCCCGCGACCGGAGCGAAGAGGTCGCCCTCGCGCCA
>JAXLRD010000096.1:0-22450 GCA_046331285.1 Vicinamibacteria bacterium | reverse complement strand
GAGGGCGGGCGAGATGGCGCCTCTCTCCCCCGACGTGCCGCTCTACCTCGGCCTCCACTACGCCCGCGGCCGCGAGTGGCCGCGCGCGGTGCCGCTCCTCGATCGGGCCCTCGCCGACGATCCCGACCGCCTGCCCGCGCTCGAGGCGCTTGCGGCGCTGCGCGAGCGGCAGGGGCGGCCGGCCGACGCGGTCGCGCTCCGGCGGCAGCTCCACGCGCTGCGCCGGCCCGCGGCGGCGGACCTCGCGCGGCTCGGCGAGGACGCGATGGCCGCCGGCGACACGCGCACGGCGATCGAGGCGTTCGAGAAGGAGCGGGCCGCGGCCGGCAGCGCCTTCGCCCACGACCTCGAGCTCGGCGTCCTCTACCTCGCCGACCGCCGGCTCGAGGACGCGCGCGCGGCCCTCGACCGCGTGCCCGCGTCGCACCCCGCCTACGCCATGGCCCTCTTCAAGCGGGCACAGGTGAGCGTGCTGCTGGGCGAGGCCGACCGCGGCGAGAGGATCGCGCTCGCGCGCCGGAAGGCCGACGCCACGACGCGGCGGCTCGTCGAGAGCGAGCGGCTCTTCCGCGACACGCCCGCCCGCTGAGGCCGGAAAGACGAGGGCCCGGCGGCGACGCCGGGCCCTCGCGCCGTCCGGGTCGCGCCCGGACGCCCTGGGACGGTCTTCGCTAGAACTGGAGCCGGCCGGCGACCTGCAGCCGGCGCGGGTCGAAGTAGAGACGGGGCTGGCCGTAGAGCGAGTTGTGGAAGCGCGGCTCGATGTCGTAGCCCGTCTGCTCGTCGAACACGTTGAAGAGGTCGGCCGCGATCTGCAGGTTGAGCCGGCCCCGCAGGCGCACGTTCTGGGTGTAGTTGAGGTCGAGCTGCCAGTGGGAGTCGGACCGGCGCGAGCCCGCCTTCTCGGCGTAGCGGTTCGACTCGTTCGTCGAGGTCGTGAGCGTGCGGTACGGCTCGTAGTTCCACTGCTCCCACGGCTGGCCCGACTGGAAGACGAAGAACGCGCCGAAGCTCGCGCGCCACGGCACCTGGCGCGTGCCGTAGACCTTCAGCATGTGCGGGCGGTCGCCGCGGAGCGTCCCGTCCTTGAAGTCCCAGAGCTGGCGGCCGGCGTCGTCGGCGATGTTCGAGGACCCGATGAAGATGTTGGCGTCGTTGCCGACCGTCGAGTTGTCCTGGTCGAAGTTGCCGTAGTACTTGCTCCAGGTGTACGAGCCGCGGACGAACGTCTTCGCTCCGCGCCACTCGGTCTCGGCCGTCGCCTCCCAGTACTTCGTGTAAGCCCCGTCGAGCTCGGCGATGACGTACGAGGAGCCGCTCCCGATCTGGGCGCGGCGGGCGGCGAGGTCGGAGATGTAGAGCTCGCGCGGGATCCCGGCCGGAGGGTTGAACTTCACGCGGGCGTCGTTGTTCGTGTCCTCCCAGAAGTGGCTTCCCTTGCGGTAGCGGCCGTAGAGGCGGGCCGACCAGCGCGGGCCGAGCTGGCGCGCGGTGCCGATCAGGAGCTCGTCGGCCCGGCGCGGCGTCATGTCCTCGACGAAGAGCTTGCCGGAGGACGAGGCGACCGGGTCGGTGGCGAAGAGGATCCCGTTCGCGTCGAAGTAGGCGCGGATGGTGGTCGCGAGGTTCCGGTCCCAGGACGCCGCGCGCGGCAGCGAGCTCGCGGCCGGGTTGTAGCGGGCGTAGCTCGCGTAGACGGTGTCGCGGCCGTTGTAGGCCCACGTCGCGCCGAGGCGCGGCTGGAGCATCTTGCCGAAGCCCGTCTCGTACATCTTGTACTTGTTCCCGGGGGCGAGGACGTAGCCCGACAGGACGCCCGAGTCCTCGCGCAGCCCCTGGCCGTAGAGCGTGTCGTTGCTCGCGAGGAGGCCGGCGTTGAAGGTGAAGCGGCCCCAGCGGATCGTGTCGTTGAACTCGATGCTCTGCGAGCGGTACTCGGAGTGGATGACCGGCACGAGGCCGGTCGTCTGCTGCTGGAAGGCCGTCTGGTAGAAGATCGGCTTCCCCTGGAAGCTCGTGCGGCCGCCGGGCGCGGTGATGGCGCCCCACCCGTTGGAGCTCCGCTCGAGGTCCTCGGAGTCGACGTACCACTGGTAGCCGACGTGCAGCTCGTGGACGACGCTGCGGCCGAGGGTCAGGTTGTAGCCGACCTGGAAGGCGTCGCGGTAGAAGTCGTCGTTGTCGAACTGCGTGCCGTAGCCGACGGTGCCGCCGCCGACCCGCGCGCCGTTCTGCTCGTAGCCGTAGCGGTCGATGAGCGGCTGCACGAACGCGTTGTAGGCGGTCTGGCCGGCGATGGTGGTCGGCACGGTGACGAGGCCCTGCTGATCGAGAGTCGTCACGTCGAGCTTCGTGCCGACGCTCGTCGAGATGTCCACGTTCGCGACGTTGTCGGGCCGGCCCTGGGTCAGGTTCGTGAAGTGGGTGTACTTGGCCGTGGCGAAGCTGCGGCTCGAGATGACCCACGAGCCCTCGCCGGTGAAGATCTTCAGGCGCCCCTCGGAGCCGGTGCCCGTGGTGGGCGCCGCGTTCGCGGCGAAGAGGTCGCTCTTGTCGACGCGCTTGCTCTCGCGGTAGCTCGCGTTGAGGAGGATCGCCTTCGTCGGGGTGAAGGTCAGCTTGCCGAAGCCCTCGTTCCGGGTGGAGTCGTAGTCGGGCAGCTCCCCGTAGAGGTTCGAGCGGTTGTCGCGGGTGCGGGTGGGGCGGTAGTAGGAGGCGTAGAAGTAGAGCCGGTCCTTGATCACCGGGCCGCTGAGGTTGCCGGTCGTCCAAGTCCGGTCCTGGTTGTAGCGGGACTGGCTGCCCGAGTCGAGGTCCGCCGCCATGCCGTTGCTCTGGAGCTGGAAGCTCGCCTGCCCGTGGAACTGGCTCGTGCCCGTCTTGCTGACGGTGTCGATCGAGAAGCCGCCGGAGCGGTCGAAGTCGACGGCGCGGGCGCCGCCCTTCACGACCGTCACCTGGTCGATGTCGTGGGAGGCGGGCTCCGCGGAGAGCGTGCCGAAGAGGGGCAGAGTCACGTTGACGCCGTCGAACTGGTAGACGTTGTCCTGCCCGCTGCCGCCCGCGCTCGGCCCGCGCACCTGGTCCTGGCTGTACTGGACGCCGGGGATGAGCTTCTGCAGGTCGCGGTACTCCTGCCCGACCGGCAGGGCCGAGATCTCCTCGCTCGTGATCCCGCTCGCGATCGTCGCGCTGTCCTTGTCGACGAGCGACGACTCGGCCGTCACCGTCACCGTCTCGGCGAGGCCGGCCCCGAGGGTCACGTCGGCCACCGTCTCCTGGGAGAGCTGGACCTGGGCCTTGCGGGTCTGCGTCTGCATGCCCGAGAGGGCGTAGGTGACCGTGTAGGCGCCGGGGGGCAGGGCGGGCAGCCGGTAGTCGCCGTTCGCGCCGGTGACGGTCGAGCGGGGGCCGGGCAGCACCTCCGAGCGCGCCTCGACGACGACGCCCGGCAGCACCGAGCCGTCGGTCGCGGTCACGCGTCCGGCGATGACGCCCGTCTGCTGGGCGACGAGGGGCGTCGCGACGGCCAGGAAGCCGAGCGAAAGGAGCGTCGGCAGCGCAAGCCTGACGAAGCGCATGGGGCGGAGCCTCCAGGAAATTGGAAGGGCGGAGTCTACCAGAACCCGGCGGGCGGGCGAGGCGCTCCCGGGTGGCCCCGGAGGCTCTGGCGGAGGGCGGGGGACTCGAACCCCCAAGGGCCGTGAGGCCCGGGAGCTTTCAAGGCTCCTGCCTTACCAATTAGGACTAGCCCTCCGCCCCCGATTATGGCCCGGACGCGGGGCTCGGCGGCGCTCAGGCGGCGGGGGCCTGCGGCGCGCCGAGATGGGGCCGGAGCTTCCGCAGGAGGAGCGACACGAGCTCCGGGTGGCCCCGCGGCCACAGGTCGGGCACGTCGAGGTCGACGGTCGGCCGCTCGAGCCGCGGGAACTGCAGCTGGAGGAAGGTGCGGTGCCCGTCCTCCCGCTCGTTCATCACGAAGACGCGGTCGGCCCAGAGGAGCAGCTCGTCGTCCACGCGCACCGTCGCGAACGGCGCGACGCCCGCGGAGCGCACGTCGTAGCGCGGGTCGGTCCGGTAGAGGTCTTCCGCGGTTCGGCTGCGGTCGCGGTTCGCGGTGCAGACGAACAGGACGTGCTCCCGGCGGGGCGCCTCGATCACCACTGCCGGCCATTGTACGGCGCGCGCGGTGTACACTCGCGCGGGACGCCTGGAATGAACATCGAGCGCCTGCTGCGGGACATCGAGGCCCGGCTCGCCCACCTCGACGAGGCCGTCCGGGACGACGTCCTCGACGCGATTCGCGAGGCGATCGCCCGCGAGCGGCGCCGGCTCGACCCCTCGGTCACCGTCGAGTCGGAGCGCGAGCGGCGGCTCGCCGCGGAGGAGATGCGCGAGGCGGTCGAGGCGATCGGCCGGCCGGCCGGGATGGAGGAAGGCCTCGGCGAGGCCCTCCGCCAGCTCTCCCGCGTCGTCCCTCCCGACGAGGCGATCGTGGCCGGGATCGAGCCGGGGACGGGCTTTCGCGTCCTCGCGGCGCACGGCGAGGATGCGGAGGGCCTTCTCGACACGCTCCTCTCGGACGAGCGGCTCCCGGCCCTCGCCGAGGCACGCCAGCCGACGACGGTGGCCGACGCCGAGGCCGAGGGCCGTCCGTGCCCGCTGGGGCTGCCGCGGCCGCTTCGGGCGTGGGCGGTGCTCCCTCTCCTGCAGGAGGGCGAGGTGGCCGGGCTTCTCGTCGCCGGCCGACGCGCGGCCTCGCCGTTCACGGCCGAGGAGCTCCAGCGCGCGAAGCCGATCGCGATCGCGGCGGCGGCCGTGCTGTCCCGCGGCCAGAAGCTCGCCCAGCTGCGGCGCTACGCGGCCCTCCTCGAGCAGGTCGTCGAGCTCGCGCAGCGGGTCTTCCGCGGAGACACGCCGGAGGCGGTCGGCCAGGCTCTCCTCGAGAGCGCGTGCCGCGTGGGCCGCTACCGCGCGGGGATGCTCGTCGTGCAGAGCCCGCGCGGCCCGCGGGTGGCGGCCACGACCGGCGAGGGCTTCGGGGCCGCGGTCGGCCGCGACGCGCCGGCCGAGCTCGTGCCCACCACCGCCCGACGGCTCTCGGCCGAGCGGATGCTCGAGGTCGCCGAGGCGCTCGGCGTCGTGCTCCCGGCGCAGCCCACGCTCCTCGTGCCCCTCGTCACCGTCGACGCGTACACGGGCTGTCTCGTGCTCCTCGACCCGAACGGCGAGTCGCCCGACGACCGCCTGATGGAGGCGTTCGCGTCGCGGGCGGCGGTCGCCTGGCGCCACGCCGCCTCGCGGGCGTTCCCGCGGGCCTGAGGGCCGGCGACCGCTTGAGGAGGGCTCTCCACCTCGCGGCCCCGCTCGCGCAGGCGGCTCTTCTCCTCGCCCTCGCCCGGTGGCCGGCGGCCCGCGCCGCCCTGCCCGCGCTCGGCCTCCTGACGGGGCCGCTCGGCGGCGTCCTCGCGCTGCTCGCCGCGGGCATCGCCCTCGCGCGCGGCGGGGCGCGGCTCCCCCGGCTGCGGCCGCGGCCGCTCGTCCTCTTCCTCGTCCCGCTGCTCGTCGCGTCGGCCGCGGCCTGGCACTACACCCGCGCGGTGCAGCCGTCGGGCGACGAGATCGACTACCTGATGATGGCGCAGAGCCTCTGGCGCGAGCACGACCTCGACCTGCGCGACAACTTCGCCCGCGGCGACTTCAACGAGTACCTGAGCGGCTACGACCACATGCCGGGGGGCGCGCGCCGCGCGGACGGCCGCTCCATCCCGACCCACAGCCCCGGGCTGTCGCTCCTCGTCGCCCCGGTCTACGCCCTCGGCGGGCGTCTCGCCTGCCTCTGGCTCCTCGCCGTCGCCGCCTCGCTCCTCGGCCTCTTCACGCGGGCGCTCGCCCTGCGTGCGGGCGCGGACGAAGGGGCGGCGCTCGCCGCGTGGGCGGCCGTCGTCGGTCCGCCGGTCTTCTTCTACACGTCGTTCCTCTACACCGAGGTCGTGGCCACGCTCGCCCTCGCGACCGCGCTGTGGCTCCTCCTCGCCCGGCCCACGCCGGCCGGCGCGGCGGCGGCCGCGGCGTGCCTCGCCGCCCTGCCGTGGCTGCACGTGCGGATGACCCTCCTCGCCGCGGCAACCGGGCTCTTCGCGCTCGCCGTGCTGCGCGGCCGCGCGCGCCTCGCTTTCCTCGCGGTGGCCGCCGCGATGGCCGCCGCGTATCTCGGCTACCACCACCACGTGTTCGGGAGCGTCTCCCCGCTCGCCCGCTACGGCGGCAACGTGCCGACGCCGATGGCGCGGCGCACGCCGCTGCGGACGCTCGTCGGCCTCTTCGTCGACGGCTCGTACGGCCTGCTGCCCTACGCGCCGGCGTACCTCATCGGCCTCGCCGGCGCGCGGCGGCTCGCCGCGGCGCCGTGGCGCGCGGCGGCCGGCCTCGGCGTCGCGTTCGTGGCCGTCCTCCTGCCGGTGCTGGCGTGGCGCAACTGGTGGGGCGCCTCGCCCCCGGCCCGCTTCACGATCCCGCTCCTCCCGATCCTGGCGGTGGCCCTCGCGCTGCGGGTCACCCACGCGCCCGACCGCGGCCTCGCCCGCTGGCGCGGGGCGCTCCTCGCCCTTGGCGCCGCCCTCGCGCTCTTCACGTTCCACGACCCGGGCGAGATGCGCATGGTCAACAACCGCAACGCGCCGCCGGCGGTCTTCGACGCGCTCGCGGGGGACGTTGCGCTGTCGCGCTACCTGCCGTTCCCCAGCTCGCGGGCCGGCTCGGTCGCGCCGCCCTGGGAGCCGCCGGCCAGCGAGGCCGCCGTGATGGGCCTCTGGGTCGCGGCGATCGGGGCGCTCCTCGCCCTCGACGCGGCCGCCGTCCGGAACGAGCGGGTGAACCGGTGGTTCGGCGGGCTCGCCCTCCCGCTCCTTCTCTTCCTCGCGGTGGCGACCGGCGTCGACCGGTGGGCGCGCCCGGGCGGCGCGCCCCGGTTCGCTCCGGGCGTCGCCGCGCCGGCCGCCGACGACGCGGCCGCCGCCGGGGGTTCGCCCTAGCGCTTCTCGATGCGCTCGAGCCCGCCCATGTACGGGCGGAGGACGTCGGGCACCACGACCGTCCCGTCCGCCTGCTGGTAGTTCTCGAGGACGGCGATGAGGGTGCGTCCGACCGCGAGGCCGCTGCCGTTCAGCGTGTGCAGGAAGCGCGGCTTCGCCCCGGGCTCGGGGCGATAGCGCAGCCCCGCGCGGCGGGCCTGGAAGTCCGTGCAGTTCGAGCAGGACGAGATCTCGCGGTAGGCCTGCTGCCCCGGCAGCCAGACCTCGATGTCGTAGGTCTTGGCCGCGGAGAAGCCCATGTCGCCGGTCGAGAGGACCATCACGCGGTACGGCAACCCGAGGCGCTTCAGCACCTCCTCGGCGTCCGCGACCATGCCCTCGAGCTCGGCCATCGACGCCTCGGGCGTCGCGAGCTTCACGAGCTCCACCTTGTGGAACTGGTGCTGGCGGATGAGGCCCCGCACGTCCTTGCCGTAGGAGCCCGCCTCCGAGCGGAAGCACGGCGTGAAGGCCGCGTACTTCCTCGGCAGCGACGCCGCGTCGAGGATCTCCCCCCGGTGGAGGTTCGTGACCGGGACCTCCGCGGTCGGGATCAGGTACAGCGTGCGTTCGCCGGCCGTCGTCTTGAAGAGGTCGCCCTCGAACTTGGGCAGCTGCCCGGTGCCAGTGAGCGCCTCGGCGGTGACGAGGTAGGGCGGGATGACCTCGCGGTAGCCGCGCGACGTGTGGAGGTCCAGCATGAACTGGATGAGCGCGCGCTCGAGCCGCGCTCCCCCGTCCCACAGCACCGCGAAGCGGGCTCCCGAGATCGCGGCGGCCCGCTCGAAGTCGAGGATCCCGAGCTCCGGGCCGAGGTCCCAGTGCGCCTTGGGGGCGAAGTCGAACGCGCGCGGCGTCCCGACCCGGCGGACCTCGACGTTGGCCGTCTCGTCGCGGCCCTCGGGCACGCTCGCGTCGGGCGCGTTCGGGACGACCATCAGGAAGCGCTCGAGCTGGGCCTTCACGTCCTCGAGCCGGGCGTCGCCCGCCTTGATCCGCTCGGCGACGCCCTTCATCTCGGCCTTGAGCTCCGAGGCGTCCTCCTTCGCCTTCCCCCGCCGCGCGATCTCCTCGCCCACGACACGCTGGCGGTGACGGAGCTCCTCGACCTCCTGGATGAGGGCGCGGCGCTCGGCGTCGAGCGCCCACGGGTCGACGCCCTCGAGCCCGGGGAAGGCCTGCACCTGGGCGAGGTCCGTGCCCCGGCTGCGCAGCATGGCGAGGACGGCCTCGCGGTTCTCCACGACGTACTTCAAGTCGAGCATGGCGCCGGCGAGGATAGCACGCGGCACGGAGGCCCCTCCTCGCGCGTGTTAGCATCCCCGGCATGGTGACCACCCGGAAGATTCGCAAGGCCGTCTTCCCCGCCGCCGGCCTCGGGACGCGCTTCCTGCCCGCCACGAAGGCGCAGCCCAAGGAGATGCTGCCCCTCGTCGACAAGCCGATCATCCAGTACGTGATCGAGGAGGCGATCGCCTCGGGGCTCACCTCGATCATCATCGTCACCGGCAAGGGCAAGAACGCGATCGAGGACCACTTCGACGTCTCCTACGAGCTCGAGCGGCACCTCGCCGCCCGCGGCCAGAAGGAGCTGCTCGAGCAGGTGCGGCAGATCGCGAACATCCAGGTGTCCTACGTCCGCCAGGGCGAGCAGCTCGGGCTCGGCCACGCGGTGCTGATGGCGAAGGACCTCGTCGGCGACGAGCCGTTCGCCGTGATGCTCGGGGACGACATCATCGACAGCCAGGTCCCCTGCATGAAGCAGATGGTGGACGTCTACGAGAGCTACGGCGGCCCCGTGGTCGCGGTGCAGAAGGTCCCCCGCGAGGAGATCTCGGCCTACGGCGTCATCGACGGGACGCCCGAGGGGGACAGCGGACGGCTCTACCGCCTGCGCGACATGGTCGAGAAGCCGAAGGCGGACGCCGCGCCGAGCGACCTCGCGATCATCGGCCGCTACATCCTGACCCCCGACATCTTCGAGGAGCTCGAGAACACGCCGCGCGGCGCCATCGGCGAGATCCAGCTGACGGACGGCCTGCGGCGGCTGAAGGCCCGCCGGACGCTCTACGGCTACCAGTTCGAGGGGACGCGCCACGACGCCGGCAACAAGCTCGGCTTCCTGAAGGCGACGGTGGAGTTCGCCCTCAAGCGCGACGACCTCGGCGGCCCGTTCCGGGAGTACCTGAAGACGCTGCATCTCTAGGCCCGGGCCGCCCCGCACGCCGGGCCTCGCCGGCTTTGACCGGCCCGCGCCGGCGGTGCTACAAAGGTCTTTTTGGGAGGTCTGCCGCCGTGCCGCTCTACGAGTACGAGTGTCCGAAGGACGGGGCCTTCGAGCAGATGCAGAAGTTCTCCGACCCGCCCCTCGCGGCGTGCCCCAAGTGCGGCGGTCCCGTCGAGAAGCTGCTCTCGGCCCCGGCGATCCAGTTCAAGGGCTCCGGCTGGTACGTGACCGACTACGCCCGCAAGGGCTCGTCCGACTCCGGGGGCTCGAAGAAGTCCGAGTCGAAGGAGTCTGGCTCGACGTCGGCCTCGAAGAGCGACAGCGGCAGCTCGTCGACGAGCTCCTCGGGCGGGGGCGACAAGAAGTAACGCCGCCTCGGAATCCGCCTCCAGCCGGGCCGGGACAACGGACCGACGGCCTGGCCGTTTCTGCTCGAGACGGACAACGGACTAGAGGGAAACGGCAACGGAGACGGACAACGGAACCAAGGACGGACCGCATTCCGATCGGATCTCGGCCTTCCTCCGACCGCGCCGAGATCCGATCGGGGCTAGTGCACCTCCGCCCAGTTCCGGCCGAGTCGGGCGTCGGCGACCAGCGGGACGTCGAGCTTCAGGGCGCCCTCCATCACTCTCTGGACGAGGGCGCGGGCGTCCTCGGCCTCGGCTTCGGGCACCTCGAGCAGCAGCTCGTCGTGGATCTGCAGGATGAGCCGCGACGCCATCCTCCGCGAGCGCAGCTCCTCGTCGAGGTCGACCATCGCCCGCTTGATGAGGTCGGCGGCCGAGCCCTGGACCGGCGTGTTCATCGCCTGGCGCTCGGCCTCGGCCCGCACCTGGAAGTTCTTGGCCCGCAGGTCCGGCAGGCGGCGCAGCCGCCCGAGGAGGGTGCGGACCGAGCCCGTCTCCCGGGCGGAGGCGATCGTCTCCTGGATGAAGCCGCGCACGTCGGGGTAGCGCGAGAAGTAGGCCTCGATGAACGCCTCGGCCTGCTTTCGCTCGATGCCGAGGTCCTTGGCCAGGCTGAAGGCGCTCTTCCCGTAGAGGAGCGCGTAGTTGACCATCTTCGCGATCCGGCGCTGCTCGTCCGGCGCGACGACCGAGAGCGGGCCGAAGATCTCGCGGGCGGTTCGGTCGTGGACGTCCTCGCCCTTGACGAAGGTGTCGATGAGCGTCTCGTCCTTCGACAGGTGGGCGAGGACGCGCAGCTCGATCTGGCTGTAGTCGGCGGAGAGCAGGAGGTGGCCCGGCTCGGCCACGAACGCCTCGCGGATCCGGCGCCCTTCCGGGGTGCGGATCGGGATGTTCTGGAGGTTCGGGTCGGTCGCCGAGAGGCGGCCGGTGGCGGCCACCGTCTGGTTGAAGGTCGCGTGGACGCGGCCGGTCCGCGGGTCGACGAGCTCCGGGAGCGCGTCGACGTAGGTCGACTTGAGCTTCTGGACCTGGCGGTACTGCAGGACGAGCCGCGGCAGCTCGTGGACGAGGGCGAGCTCCTCGAGGACGTCCTCCGCGGTCGAGGCCGCCCGGGTCTTGGCGGTCTTCTTCGCGCTGCGCAGCGACAGGCGCTCGAAGAGGACCTCGCGCAGCTGCACGGGCGAGTTGATGTTGAACTCGCCCTTCGCCTGCTCGTGGATGCGCACGGTGAGCGAGCGGAGCTCCTCGTCCATCTCGCGGCTCATCGCCCGCAGGAGGGTCACGTCGACCTTCACGCCGGCCCGCTCCATGCCGGCGAGGACCGAGACGAGGGGCCGCTCCATGCTCTCGTAGATGTCGAGAAGGCCCTCCTCGCGCAGACGGGCGGTCATCGGCGCCTCGAGCCGCAGCACGAGCTCCGCGTCGGCGCCGGCCGCGGGGCCCACGACGCTCGCCGGGGCAGAGGCGGCCGCGGCGCCGTCGCCTCCCGCCGGGCGGCGCTCGTCGAGGTGCTCGAACGCGAGATCCTCGAGGGCGTAGCCGCGGCGCCCCGGGTCGAGCAGGTACGAGACGAGGAGGGCGTCGAAGCCGGTCCCGCGCAGCTCGACGCCCCGCCCGCCGAGCAGGACGAGGTCGCGCTTCGCGCGGGCCGACGCTTTCCTCACCCCGGGGTCCTCGAGCAGCGGGCGCAGGGCCTCGAGCGCGTCCCGCTCGCCGAGCGCGTCCTGGGCCTCGAGCCCGTCGTGGCCGAAGGGCACGTAGGCCGAGCGCCCCGCGGCCCAGGAGAGAGCGACGCCGAGGAGGCGAGCCCGCGTGGCCGGCTCCGGCGTCGCGACCGCGGCGAGCGCGACGCGGCCGGCCGCGCGGGCCTCGGCGGCCGCCGCCCGCACGGACGCGGCGTCGAGGAGGAGCCGGTGGTCCGCCGCGGCGGCCGTCTTCTCCGGCGCGTACTCCTTCGCGAGGACCTGGAACTCGAGCTCCTTGAAGAGGGCGTGGCACGCGTCGCGGTCCGGCTCGCGCCTCACGATCGCGTCGAGGTCGAGGTCGACCGGGACGTCGCGCCGCAGGGTGACGAGCCGCTTCGAGAGCAGAGCCTCCGCGACGTGGGCCTTCAGGCCCTCGCGGTAGGCCGCGCGCTTGAGCTTGTCCGCGCTCGCGATCACGTCCTCGACGCGGCCGTACTCGCGGACGAGGTCGCGCGCGCCCTTGTCGCCGATGCCCGGCACCCCGGGCACGTTGTCGACGGAGTCCCCGACGAGGGCGAGCACGTCGACGACCCGCTCGGGCGGGACGCCCCACTTCTCCTCGACGGCCTTGCGGTCGAGGAGGGTCGCTCCCGTGCCCTCGCGGCCGGGGTTCAGGACGACGACCTCGTCGCTCACGAGCTGGAGCAGGTCCTTGTCGGCGGTGACCACCACGACCCGGAAGCCGGCGGCCACTGCCTTGTCGGCGAGCGTCGCGATGACGTCGTCGGCCTCGAACCCCGCGACCTCGACGACGGGCAGCCGGAAGGCCTCGCAGACCCGGCGGATGTAGGGCAGCTGCACCGCGAGGTCGCTCTCCATCGGCGGCCGGTTCGCCTTGTACTCGGCGAACTGCTCGTGGCGAAAGGTCTTCCCCGGGGGGTCGAACAGGACGGCGAGGTGGTCGGGCTGCTCGTCCTGGAGCAGCTTCCGCAGCATGGTCGTGAAGCCGTAGGTCGCGTTCGTGGGCAGCCCGCGGCTCGTGGCGAGGCCGCGGATCGCGTGGTAGGCGCGGTGGAACTGGCCGCTGCCGTCCACGAGGTGCACCGTGCGGGGGCGAGGCATGGGCCGAATCTTATAGAATCCCCGCGCCATGATCCCCCGCCTCGCGGTCGCGCTGCTCCTCGCGACGGCGCTGCACGGGTGCCTCACCTACGAGTACGAGCACGAGATCTGGCTGCGGGTCGACGGCTCGGGCTCCATCAACGTGACCGGCCGGCCGGAGCTGTGGAGCGCGTTCAAGGGGCTTGCGGTCGACGACTCGACCGACGCCGACACGCTGAAGCAGCAGGCCCGCGAGCTGTTCGAGCGCTCGGGGCTCAAGGTCCGGCGGGTCACGGTGGTGAGCCGCCGGGGCCACCGCTACCTCTTCGTCTCGGCCGACTTCGACGACGTGAACCGCCTGTCCTACTCGCCCGCGTTCCCGGACCTGCGGATCGGCCTGCGGCGGGAGGGGGGACGGCTGGAAGTGGACGGGAGCTGGCAGCGACCGCTCGAGGCGCAGGACCCGGCCCGCGTCCCGCGCGAGGGGCTCCTCGCGGTGCGCTTCCACCTGCCGAGCAAGATCTACTCGCACCGCCGGGCCGCCGAAGGCGTCGAGCGCGGCAACATCGTCGGCTGGCGGCAGGAGGTCTCGACCGGCCTCGCGGGCGGGCGGCTCGAGCTCGGGGCCGAGATGGACGAGCGGAGCATCCTCTTCTCGACGGTGATGCTGTTCGTCGGCGCCGTCGTGCTCGCCGTGGTGCTCCTCGCGCTCGGGCTGTGGGCGGTGGTGCGCCGGGGACGCCGGGAGCTCGCCCGCTCGGGCTGAGGCCGCCGGTCGCCCGTCGTATAATCGTTCCCCGCGAACGACGTCCCTTCCCCGCGAGGTCCCATGAACGTCAAGCTCGCCTTCACCCCTGTCTCGAAGAACCCCGTCGACCTCCTCGCGGTGGTGCTCGACGACGAGAAGACCCTCCACGTCGTCGACGACCCGGCGCTCGACGCCCACGTGCGGCGGGCGCTCGAGTCCTTCCGGGGGAAGACGCTCAAGCGCGAGTACTACGCGACGCTGCCGGAGGGTGCCCCGGCGAAGGCGATCGTCGTCTACTGGAGCCCGCAGCTGCGGGCGTGGAACCTCTGGGAGAACGTGAAGACGTTCACCGCGCGGGCCCTGCGCCTGGCCCGCGACTACCGCTTCGCCCGGGTCGGCCTCGTCCTCAACCACGCGGAGGCGGCGCCCTTCGTGGGCAAGGCCGTCGAGGGCGCGGTCCTCGGGACCTACGTCTTCGACCGCTACCGCCAGGAGAAGGACGACTTCCTCGCGAAGGAGGGGTCGCTCACCGTCCTCGCCCACCCCGACCACGAGGCCGACGCCGAGGCGCGCAAGGCGCGCTACGCCTGGGTCTCCGAGAACGTGAACCGCGCGCGCGACCTCATCAACGAGCCGGGCAGCGTCGTCACGCCGGAGTCGCTCGCGGCCGACGCCGGGGAGGTCGGCCGCGAGGTGGAGCTCGAAGTCGAGGTGCTCGACCCGGCGGCGCTGCGCGCCCGTGGCTACCAGGGGATCCTGCACGTGGGGGCCGGCAGCTCCCACCCGGGCCGGATGGTCGTCCTGCGCCACGTGCCGCGCAAGGCCTCGAAGGAGACGATCGCCCTCGTCGGCAAGGGCATCACGTTCGACTCGGGCGGCATCAGCCTCAAGCCGGGCGACAAGATGTGGGAGATGAAGGGCGACATGGCCGGGGCGGCCGCCGTCCTCGCCGCGATGCGCGCGATCGGCAAGATCCGGCCCGACGTGAAGGTCGTCGGCATCCTCTGCTGCGCCGAGAACCTGCCCGACGCGAACGCCCAGCGCCCCGGGGACATCTTCACCGCCAAGAACGGCAAGTCGGTGATGGTCGACAACACCGACGCCGAGGGGCGCCTGGTGCTGATCGACGGGCTCGCCCGCGCCGGCGAGGAGGGCGCGACCCACGTCGTCGACATCGCGACGCTCACGGGCGCCGTCGTGCGCGCGCTCGGTCCGAGCGTCGCCGGGGTGATGGGCACCGATCGCGAGCTCGTGCGCCGGGTCGTGCGCTCCGGCGAGAACCACGGCGAGCCCTTCTGGGAGCTGCCGCTCGTCGAGGAGTACCGCGAGGCGCTGCGGACGCCCTACGCCGACCTCAACAACATCGCGGCGGGCGGGCTCGCCGGCGCCATCACGGCCGGCCTCTTCCTCCGCGAGTTCGTGCCGAACGGCGCGGCGTGGGCCCACCTCGACATCGCGGGCCCGATGTTCAAGGACAAGGAGTGGAAGTACTACGACGCCGGCGCGATCGGCTTCGGCGTGAAGACGCTCATCGACCTGTGCGAGCGCTTCCGTGATCCTGTCGCCTGAGACGACGTCGTTCGACCGCGTGACCGAGCTCGTGTGGCTCGGCTCGCGGATCAACAGCGCCGACGACTTCCGTCGCCTGCGGGACCAGGGCGTCCGCGCCTGCGTCGACATGAAGGGCGAGGGCGCGGACCCGTGGGCGTTCGAGGCGTTCCTGTGGCTGCCGACCCCCGACCACGAGCCGCCGAGCCAGGTCCACCTGCGCCTCGGCCTCGCGTTTCTCCGCGAGTGCGAAGAGGCGCGGCTGCCGGTGGTCGTGGCCTGCCACGCCGGCGTCGGCCGCTCGTCGACGCTCGTGCTGGCCCACCTGCTCGCCGGTCCCTTCCGCGCGGCCCCGGCCGAGGCGGCCCTCGACTTCCTGATGTCCCGCCGCCCGGCGGCCCGGCCGAACCCGGAGCAGGTCGAAGCGGCCCAGCTCGCCGCCTTCGCCCTCCGCGACGAAGGCTAGCCGGACGGCCGCCGTCCACCGGCGGCCGCCGGCCCTTCGCCGGTTCCCGTGGAACGGCGGGTGGCCGGCTCCGTAGCTCCCCGCGAGGCGCAGAATTGCGCCGGCGGCCGCGCGGGCGCGGCCGCGCACCTTGTGGGGGAGCTGGGCATGGTCAGAGTCGACGGGAACGGCAACGGCAACGGCCTCATCCGGGTACGCGGTCTCGACAAGAGCTACCGCCGCGGCGGCGAGGAGATCCACGTCCTCCAGGGCCTGAACCTCGACGTCGACGCGGGTGAGTTCATCGCTTTCATGGGCCCGAGCGGTTCGGGCAAGACGACCTCCTGAACCTCCTGGGCGGGCTGGACGTGCCGACGGCCGGCACGGTGACGGTGGCCGGGGACGAGGTCACGTCGATGTCCCGTCGCAAGCTCACGGCCTGGCGGGCGCGGCACGTCGGCTTCGTGTTCCAGGCCTACAACCTCATCCCCGTGCTCTCGGCCTACCGCAACGTCGAGCTGCCGCTTCTGCTGACTCCGCTCTCCCGCGCCGAGCGGCGCGAGCACGTCGAGGCGGCGCTGCGGATCGTGGGCCTCCAGGAGCGCATGCACCACTTCCCGCGCCAGCTCTCGGGCGGCCAGGAGCAGCGCGTCGCGATCGCGCGGGCGATCGTCGCGGACCCGACGTTCCTCCTGTGCGACGAGCCCACGGGAGACCTCGACCGGAAGAGCGCCGACGAGATCCTCGACCTCCTCGCGCTCCTCGTCTCCGAGAGGAAGACGACGATCCTGATGGTCACGCACGACCCGCGGGCGGCCGAGCGCGCCTCCGCCCTCCTCCACCTCGACAAGGGCGTCCTCGTCGAGTACGCGGACCGGAAGAAGCGCGCGGCGGAGGCGCACGAGGTGACGGCATGAGGTACCTGCCCCTCCTCCTCGCGAACCTGAAGCGGAAGAAGATCCGCACGAGCCTCACGATCGGCTCCTTCGTCGTGGCCCTCTTCCTCTTCGGCGTCCTCGCGGCCATCCGGTCCGGCTTCAACCAGGGCATCGAGGTGGCGGGAGCCGACCGCCTCGTCGTCATCGGCAAGATCTCGCTGATGCAGCTCCTCCCGATGACCTACATGGAGAAGATCGCGCGCATCCCGGGCGTGCGGGCGGTGGCCCACTCCACCTGGTTCGGCGGCGTCTACCAGGAGCCGACGAACTTCTTCCCCAGTTCGTGATCGAGCCCGAGCAGTGGCGGGTGATGTACCCGGAGTTCGCGGTGGATCCCGCGCAGTGGAACGACTTCGTGGCCGACCGCCAGGGCGTCGTCGTCGGGCGCGCCCTCGCCGAGCGCTTCGGCTGGAAGGTGGGCGACCGCGTTCCGCTGAAGTCGCCGGGCTACCTCGGCGGCGGGGCCTGGGATTTCAACGTCCGCGCGATCTACCACGGCACGCGCGCCGGCGACGACGAGACGCAGTTCTGGATCCAGCACAAGTACTTCTTCGAGAAGGCCCCCGCTACTTCCAGGGCAACGTCGGCTGGTACGTGGTCCGCGTCGAGAACCCCGACGTCGCGCTGCGGGTGGCGAAGGCGATCGACGCCGAGTTCGCGAACTCCTCCGGCGAGACCCGGACCCAGACCGAGTCGGCCTTCGCCGCGGCCTTCGTCAAGCAGATGGGCAACATCGAGTTCCTCATCATGGCGATCGGCTCGGTCGTCTTCTTCACCCTGCTCCTCGTCACCGGCAACACCATGGCGATCGCGGTGCGCGAGCGGACGGGCGAGCTCGCGGTGCTGAAGTCGCTCGGCTTCGGGGACGCGCTCGTGATGGGCCTCGTCCTGCTCGAGTCGCTCCTCATCGCGGCCATCGGCGGCGGCTTCGGCCTGCTCCTGGCGCGCCTCCTCGTGGCGCGGGACATCACGCGGGGGCTGCTCGTCATGTACCTGCCGCCCTCGGCCCTCGCCGCGGGCGTCGCGCTGGCCGCCGCCACCGGCCTCGTGGCGGCCCTGCTGCCCGCCTTGTCGGCGATGCGGCTCAACGTGGTCGACGCCCTGCGGAGGTACTGACGATGGCCATCCCTCTCGCCTACAACCTGCGCAGCGCCGGCGCGCGCTGGACCTCCTCGCTCGTCGCCGTGCTCGGCATCGCCGGCACCGTCGGCGTCTTCGTCGCCATGCTCGCCCTCGCCCGCGGCTTCAAGGCCACGATGACCTCCTCCGGCCTCGCGGACAACGCGATCGTCCAGCGGGCCGGGGCCGACAGCGAGATGACGAGCATCATGACGATGGACGACGTCCGGGTGATCGAGGACGCGCCGCAGGTCGCCCGCGACGGCAACGTCCCCCTCGTGAGCCCCGAGGTGGTGGTGATGGCGGCCCTTCCGCTCCGCCAGACCGGCACGGACGCGAACGTGAGCGTCCGCGGGGTGGAGCCGCGAGCGCTCCAGGTGCACCGGCAGGTCCGCCTCGTCGAGGGGCGCTTCCTCACGCCGGGGATCGCCGAGGCGATCGTCGGCCGCGGCGCGCAGAAGGCCTACGCCGGGCTCGACCTCGGCGCGACGGTGAAGATCGGGGCCGGCACCTGGACGATCGTGGGCGTCTTCGACGCCCAGGGCACGGCCTTCGACTCCGAGGTGTGGGCCGACGGCAACGTCCTCGACGGCTTCTACAAGCGGCCGACGAACATCTTCCAGTCGGTGACGGCGCGGCTGCGCTCGCCCGACGAGCTTCCCGCGTTCAAGGCGCTCCTCGACGGCGACCCGCGGGTGAAGATCACCGCCACCCAGGAGCGCGCGTACTACGAGAAGCAGTCGGTGCTGGTGACGACCCTCATCAGCGTGCTCGGCACGCTCGTCGCGGTGGTGATGGGCCTCGGCGCGGTCTTCGGGGCCCTCAACACCATGTACTCGGCCGTCTCGGAGCGCTCGCGGGAGATCGCGGTCCTGCGGGCGATCGGGTTCGGCGGCGGGGCGATCGTCCTCGCCTTCCTCGTCGAGTCGCTGGCGATCGCGCTCGTCGGGGGGGCGGTCGGCTGCCTCGCCGCGCTGCCGGTGAACGGGCTCACCACCGGGACGATGAACTGGCAGACCTTCTCGCACCTCGCGTTCGCGTTCCGCGTGACGCCCGACCTCCTCGCCCTCGGGATGCTCTTCGCCCTCGCCATGGGCGCGGTCGGCGGCCTGCCGCCCGCGATCCGCGCGGCGAGAGCGAACGTGGCGCAGACGCTCAGGGCTCTGTAACGACCGTTCACGAGGGAGGTGTCGCAGCCCTCGTGAACGGTCGTAAGTTCGTTGTCCGTGTTCGTTGTCCGTTGTCCGTGTCCGTTCTTTGCCGTCCGCTGTCCGTTCCCGAGGATCCGTTCCCTCTAGATCCGTATCCACCCCATAGGGCCGGTCAGTTCCGTTCCACGCGCTCCCGAACCGTGTCGTAGAGGAAGCGCGGAGCAGCCCGAAGGAGCCTCCACTCGAGGCTGCGGTAGCCCTGCTCGCCGAGCACCAGGTCGGCGAGCACCCGCCGCACCGCGGCGCTGCGCGCGGCGTAGCGGACCAGGCGGGTCGGGAAGCCGTCGGCGAAGAACCGCGGCCGCCAGCGGGCGGCCCGCAGCAGCTCGCGGCCGAAGTCGTCGAGCACGCGCCGCGGGTAGCGGCCGGTCCGGCCGTCCTCGAGCAGGGTCCGCGCGAGGATCCGCGCCGAGCGCAGGGCGTACTGGATGCCCTCGCCGGTCACGGGGTCGGCGAGGGCCGCGGCGTCGCCCACGAGCGCCCAGCGCGGGCCGGCGATCTGGCGGATCGACTCGGGGTCCTCGTCCGGGCACGGGATGACGTGGGCCTGCCGCGCGCGGCCCGACAGCGCGAGGCGCGGGAAGTCCCGCTCGACCTCCGCGTCGAGCCGGCGGAAGAGCTCGCGGGTCGGCACGTGCCCGAGCGGAGCGCCGATGCCGACCTCGACGTGGCCCTCCCGCGGAAACACCCACAGGTAGCCGGGGAGGCCCGGCGTGAAGCGGACGAGCATCGGCGCGTCCCCTTCGGCGATCCACCCGCCGGCCATCGACAGCCGGCTCGGCGCGGTCGAGCCGAGGAGGGTGCGCCGCACGAGGCTCGAGGCGCCGTCGGCGCCGACCACCACGTCGAAGCGCTCGCGCGGCCCGCCGGCGACGCGAAGGCCGCCGTCCTCGTCGACGGCGACGACCCGCTCCGCGCGGTGCCGGGCTCCCTGCTCGACCGCGCGCCGCAGGAGCCACGCGTCGAGGAGGAGGCGCGAGGCGACGAGCACCGGGCGCTCGAGGGTCACGTCGACGGCCGGCCCTTCGCCCGACTCGAACCGGCAGGCGTGAACGGTCCTCGCCGGGAGTGGGTCGTCGGGCGGGGCCGCGGGGAGGAGGCGGGCGGCGCCGGGCGTCAGGGCTCCGCCGCACGGCTTCTCCCGAGGGTGAGACGAGTCGAAGACGGTGGCGCGCGCGCCGCCGCGGGCGAGGTCGTGCGCGAGCAGGCTCCCGGCCGGACCGGCCCCGACGATCGCCACTCTCAGCTCTCTCAAGCCCGCCTCTCCCCGAGTCGGCAAGCGTAGGGGGCCGGCCGGGGAACGGTCAAACGGCGCGGGCCGCCGTCGCCTTTGCGCGACGACGAGGGCGGCTGGTAGGCTTCGCGGCGGAGCCCCTGATGAGATCCACGAGACAGACGTCGCTCGCCGCGGCCCTCCTCGCCGCCGCGCTCTTCGCCCCGCCCGCCCGCGCCGTCGAGCGCCCGCAGATCCGGGTCGAGGAGCTGACCCTCTCGAACGGCATGCGCTTCCTGCTGTACGAGCAGCACGACTCGCCCACCGTCGCCGCGGGCTGGACCGCCCACGTCGGCTCGGTGAACGAGCGGCCCGGCATCACCGGAATCAGCCACTTCTTCGAGCACATGATGTTCAAGGGCACGAAGACGATCGGCACGCGGGACGCCGCGAAGGACCTCGAGCTGATCGAGAAGCAGGAGCGGCTCCGCGACGAGATGCGGGCGGAGATGGAGGTCATGCGGGGCCGGCTGCGCCGGGGCGAGATCGAGGACCTCGCGAGCCCGGAGAGCTGGACCGACCGCTACCGCGAGCTCGACAAGCGGTT
Source organism: Vicinamibacteria bacterium (assembly GCA_046331285.1). GTDB lineage: Bacteria > Acidobacteriota > Vicinamibacteria > Fen-336 > Fen-336 > DATBSL01. The sequence goes on along the minus strand of JAXLRD010000096.1, from coordinate 2,122 downwards.
CGACGCGCTCGTCCAGGAGCAGCGGGCGATCACGGTCAAGGACCAGCTCGACCAGATCTACACCGCGAACGGCGGCGAGTTCCTGAACGCCTTCACGAGCGAGGACCAGACGGCCTACTTCGTGCGGGTGCCGAAGAACCGGCTGGAGCTGTGGGCGTGGCTCGAGTCGGACCGGCTCCTCGACCCGGTGTTCCGCGAGTTCTACTCGGAGCGCGACGTCGTGCACGAGGAGCGGCGGATGAGCGTCGAGTCGACGCCGCTCGGCAAGTTCGACGAGGAGTTCAACGCGACCTTCTGGGACGCGAGCCCGTACAAGTGGCCGGTGGTGGGCTGGGCGTCGGACATCCCGACGTACTCGCTGCAGCAGGCGAAGGACTACTTCGCGACGTACTACGCGCCCAACAACCTCACGGGGATCCTCGCCGGGGACTTCTCGCCGGCCGAGGTGAAGCCGCTCCTCGAGCGCTACTTCGGCCGGATCCCGCGGGGGAAGCAGGACCCGCCGCCGGTCGTGACGATGGAGCCCGCCCAGCTCGGCGAGAAGCGGTACAACGCGTCGGCCGAGACCTCGCCCACCGTGCGCATCTGGTGGAAGACGGCGCCGCTCGTGCACAGGGACACGCCCGCCCTCGACCTGCTCTCGGACGTTCTCTCCGGCCGCACGGGGCGGCTCTACAAGGGCCTCGTGCTGGGTCGGCAGGTCGCGAACAGCGCGGAGGCCGGCATCGACCCGCGCAAGTACGCCGGCCTCTTCGAGGTCGAGTGTGTCGTCAAGGACGGAAAGGAGCCGGCCGCGGTCGAGTCCGCGGTCTACGAGGAGATCGCGACGCTGCAGGAGGAGGAGGTCCCGGCCGAGGAGCTCCAGAAGGTGAAGAACGCCTACAAGGCGAACTCGTACCGCCGGCTCTCCTCGCCCTTCGCCGTCTTCATGCAGCTCGTCCGCTACGACGGGACGGCCGACTGGGCGCTCATCAACCGCGCGCCGGAGCTGGCCGACGCCGTCACCGCGGCCGACCTGAAGCGGGTCGCCCGGCGGTACCTCACGGCCGAGAACCGCACGGTCGGCACCTTCCTCCGCAAGGCCGGGGCCGCTCCCGAGGACCCGGAGGTCGCGAAGCTCGCGCCTCCGGCCCAGGCGATGGTGAAGCAGGCGAGCCAGCAGATTGCCGCCGAGACGGACAAGGCGAAGCTGCAGCAGATGGTCGAGAGGATGCAGCAGATGGCCGGGCAGGTGCCGCCGGAGATGAAGCCGGCGTTCGAGATCGTGCTGAAGAGGGCCAGCGACCGCCTCGCCGCGCTCGCCGCGGCCGCGAAGTGAGGCCCGCCATGATGAGACCGCTCGCCGCCTGCCTCGCCCTCGCCGCCGTGACCGCCGCGGCGCCCCCCGCGCGGGCCCAGGCGATCCCCGACTCGCCCGACAAGCTCTCCTTCCCGCCGCTCGCCTTCCAGCCGCCCCGCGCGGCGGACCACCGGGTCGTGCTGAAGAACGGCATGGTGGTGTTCATCGCCGAGGACAAGGCGCTGCCGCTCGTCAACGTCTCGATCACGGTGCGCACCGGCAGCTGGCTCGACCCCGACGGCAAGGAAGGCCTCGCCGCCTTCACCGGGGCCCAGATGCGCCGGGGCGGCACGGAGAGCCTGACCGCCGAGCAGCTCGACGAGAAGCTCGACTTCCTGGCCGCCCAGGTCGGCACCGGCATCGGAGGGACGTCGGGCTTCGCCTCGCTCAACTGCCTGGGCGACAACCTCGACGAGTCGCTCCGGCTCTTCGTGGACGTGCTCCGCCGGCCCCGCTTCCAGGAGGACCGCCTCGCCCTCGCGAAGGAGCAGTCCCTCCAGGAGATGCAGAAGAGGAACGACGACCCGGCCGGTATCGAGGGCCGCGAGTGGGGCGTGCTCCTTTACGGCCCGTCGCACTTCACGAACCGCTTCACGACCGCGGCCTCGGTGAAGTCGATCGCCCGCGAGGATATGGTCGCGTTCCACCGGCGCGCCTTCTACCCGGCGAACATGATCGCCGCCGTCTCCGGGTCGTTCGACCGCGCCGCGATGGTGAAGAAGCTCGAGGCCGCCTTCGCGGGCTGGCCCTCGCCGCGGGCGGCGACGCCCGCCATCCCGGACG
>JAXLRD010000095.1:0-22592 GCA_046331285.1 Vicinamibacteria bacterium | reverse complement strand
GGCTCGCGGGTGAGCGAGAGGTAGTCGATCGACTCGGGGTCGGCGCCGCCGGGCTGGCGCTGCACGAGGAAGTCGGCGCTCCAGAAGCCGGTCGGCCGGAGCCGGCCGATACCGCTCAGGATCGACACGCCCGCGTTCGCGATGCCGCGCGTGAAGCGATCGGCCCACAGCGGGTGGAGCGGGCCCCACAGGCGGACGGAGTGGAGGTCGCGGGTGTTGGCGGTGACGCGGCAGCCGACGCTCGTCGGCTCCGCCCCGGGCAGCAGCTCGTACCAGTCGCGCATGGCGGGGGTGAGTGCAAGGGGCGTGCGAGGGCGGTGCGCGCGCTCGCGGCCCGGCCGAACCGGCTTGCTGCCATCGACTTGCGACCGCGGCCGCCGACTGGAGCGGTGGCGAGATCGGGCGACGGCTTTGTCGGATTTCAGCTCTCAGGCCACAGAAATGTTGCTCTCACGCCGACAGAAACGTCGCGCGGCCGGCGACGGGGCGTCGGCCGATGAGCAGATTCAGGGCCTCGCCCCGGCCGTCACCCGGCGCTCGAAGTCCTCGCGGTCCGACTCGCCGACGTCCGACGGGTAGCGGGCCTGGGAGCGGCCCCAGCGGACGAGCCACTCCGGGCCGAGAAGCGCGTGAGGCGTGCCCTCGGCGACCGCCGCCTGCGTGAGCGCGATCGTGCTCTCGGGGCGGCCCGTCGTGGGCCTTCCCTTCGCGACGCGGAGGCCGGCGGCGAGCATGGCCGCGCGCACGGCCGTCGAGGCCGAGTAGGTGAAGAGCTCGACGGGCCGGTCGCCGAAGGCCGCGGCGAGGCGGCGGAACGTCGCGAGGGTCCAGGCGTCGGGGTGCGCGTCGCCCGAGTAGACGTCGTAGAAGACGAGGTCGGGCGCCGGAGCGCCAGCGATGCGCTCGAGGAAGTCGCCCTGCTCGAGGCGCCACTCGAGGCCCGGGTGCTTCTTCGACTGCCATCGGCCTTCGCTGAGCAGCGTCGCGGGGCCACTGTGCCGGAGGTACGGGAACAGGCGATCGTGCCGGAGGGCGAGGCGGAGCGAGTCGAGGTCGTTCTCGAAGCTGACGATCGTCATCGGCCGGACCGGGCCGGCCGCGGCCGCTTCCTCGTACGCGAGCACCGCGGCCATGGCGTTGGCCGCGGCGCCGAGGCCCACGTCCCAGACGACGAGCGGCGCCGGCTCGTCCGCGCCGCCACCGCTCTCGGCCGGCGCGAGCCGCAGCCGCTCGCTCAAGCGCGACTGCTCCACGTACAGGCTCCGCGCCTCGTCCATCGGCGCGGTGCGCGCGTGCATCGTCTGGCCCGAGGGCACGTGGCGGACGCTCGCGAAGCCCTCGGCCGCCTCGTGGACCTCGTAGTCGCCGAGGCGCGGCCGCGCGCGGGTGCGGGCCTTCGTGGGCTTCGCCGGGTTCTCGGGGTCGTCGTCCGCGAGCAGCACGCGCCGCTTCGCGTAGAGCTCCGCGAAGGTGCCGCCGACGATCGCCTCCCGGATCTCGCGCATGAGCCGGTGGTAGAAGTGCAGGTTGTGCTGGCCGACGAGCTGCCAGCCGAGCGTCTCCTGCGCCTTCGTCAGGTGGTGCAGGTAGGCGCGCGACGCGCTCGCGCACGCGGGGCAGTCGCAGTCGGGGTCGAGCGGGCGATCGTCCTCGCGATAGACACCGCGCCGCAGCTGCAGGTAGCCGCGCGAGGTGAAGGCCCCGCCCCGCTTCGCGAGCTGCGTGGGGATGATGCAGTCGAACATGTCGGCGCCGCGGTGGACGGCCTCGAGGATGTCGAGCGGCGTGCCGACGCCCATCAGGTAGCGGGGCTTCTCCTCCGGCATGTGGCGCGTCGTGGCCTCGCAGGTGTCCTCGCGCGCGTGCTTCTCCTCCCCCACCGCGAGGCCGCCGATCGCGTACCCGTCGAACGGCATCTCCGCGAGGCGCAGCGCGCTCTCGCGGCGCAGGTGCGGGAAGAGGGCGCCCTGCACGATCGCGAAGAGGGCCTGCGCCGAGTCGCCGCGAGCGGCCAGGCTGCGCGCGGCCCAGCGGTGAGTGAGGTCGGCCGCGGCGCGCGCCGTCGCCTCGTCGCACGTCGAGGGCACGCACTGGTCGAGCACCATCATCACGTCGGCGCCGATGGCCTTCTGCGTGTCGATGCTCGCCTCGGGGCTCAGGAGGATCGTGCGGCCGTCGAGGTAGCTCTGGAAGGACGCGCCCTCCTCGGTGATCCGCCGCGCGTGCGGGAGCGAGAAGATCTGGTAGCCGCCCGAGTCGGTGAGGAACGAGTGCGGCCAGCCGGTGAAGCGGTGGATGCCGCCCAGGCGGCGGAAGACGTCGGCCCCCGGCCGCAGCAGCAGGTGGTAGGTGTTCGCGAGGAGGATGCGCGCGCCGGCCGCGGCCAGCGTCTGCGGCGTCTGCGCCGGCACCGCGGCGTGCGTGCCGACGGGCATGAAGACCGGGGTGGCGACCTCGTCGTGCAGCGTGCGGAGGGTGCCGGCCCTGGCCTGCGAGCCAGGGGCCCGCGCGTCGATTCGGAAGTGAAGCAAGCCCGCCGATGGTACCGCCTCGGCGACGGTGTGCGCAGGCGTCGTCTTCGGACCTGCCCTGTCCGGCGCGCCGTCTACCTTCGGGCCAACACCGTCGCCGAAGCGCGGCGGGTTGGAGGTATGCTGTGGCTCCCCCGAAACACCCGCTGATGCCCGACGATCCCATCACCCTCGGCACGCTGATGCAGTTCCACCGCGAGGTGGTGCTGCCCGACATGCAGCGGATCGTCACGACCGCCGTCGAGGCGTCGGAAGCGCGGCTGCGAAGCGAGATGCTGTCGCTGAACGACGCGCTCGCCCACCGGCTCGACCGGCTCGAGGTCGAGTACCACATGCTGGTCGCCGGCCTGAAGCGGGTGGAGGAGCGGCTCGATCGAGTCGAGGAGCGGCTCGATCGGCTCGAGCTACGGCTGGATCGAGTGGAAGCCCGTCTGGACGGCGTCGAAGCCCGTCTGGACGGTGTCGAAGCCCGTCTGGACCGCGTAGAAGCCCGGCTGGACGGCGTCGAACGCCAGCTTCAGGACGTGCAGCGCGAGATGGCGCGGATGCAGACTGCCCTTCTCGCCGTCGAGCAGCGGCTCACTGTCGCGGAGACGCGGCTGCTGGCGGTCGAGGCGAAGCTCGACCGGGACACGCTTCGGGCCGAGATCGACGAGCTGAAGGCCCGGGTCGCGGACATGCAGGGGCAGATCCGCGACCTCGAGCAGCGCCTCACCGCCTGAGGGCGGCCTCTCCGTCTACACCTGCACGAACTTCGCGCCCTTCGCCCCGCAGATCGGGCAGACGTCGGGCGGCTCGCCGAGCTCGATGTGGCCGCACACCGGGCAGAGGTAGAAGGCCGTCGTCTCGAGGTCCTTCCCCGCCTTCACGGCTTCGAGCGCCGCCGTGAACAGCTTCGCGTGGACCTCCTCGGCCTCGACCGCGTAGCCGAACATGCGCTTCGCCTTGTGGCCGGCCGCCTGCGCGCGCTCGAGCATCGGCGGGTACATCTTCGTGAACTCGTACGTCTCGCCGGCGACCGCCTCGGCGAGGTTGTCCGCCGTCGAGCGCACCGCGTCGAGCGCCGCGAGGTGCCCGTGCGCGTGGATCGTCTCGGCCTCGGCGGCGGTGCGGAAGAGCTTCGCGACGTTCGCGAAGCCCTCCTGCTCGGCCTTCTTCGCGAAGGCGAGGTACTTGCGGTTCGCCTGGCTCTCGCCGGCGAAGGCCTCCTTCAGGTCGGCCTCGGTGGCGCTCAGGCTGGCCTCGGTGATCGTCATGGCTGCCGTCCTTTCGAGCTGCGACGAAAGCTCGGGAGGATCGTACCGCCGCGAGAAGCGCCGCCCGATGGGCCGAATGCGCTACAGGCCCTCGAGACGGATGCGGCCGTCGCCGGTGCGGATCGAGAGGAGCGGCCCGCCGGCGCCGAGGCGGCCGTGGAGGCGGTTCTCCTTGACCTCGCCGTCGACCGCGAGGGGCTTCGCGAGGCGGATCCCGCCGTCGCCGGTGCGCGCCTCGAGCGTCGCGTCGAGGCCGTCCGGCAGGCGCAGGGTCACGCTGCCGTCGCCCGTGCGCACGGACCAGGGCCCCTCGAGCTTCGAGCCGCTCTCGACGGCCGCCAGGACGTCGCCGTCGCCGGTCTCCAGGTCGAGGCCGGTGAATCGGCCGCGGACGTCGACGTCGCCGTCGCCCGTGTCGGCCGAGAGGCGGCCCGACAGGCCGGTTCCGGTGATGCCGCCGTCGCCGGTGTGCAGCTTCACGTCGCCGCGGAGGCCGGAGACCGCGATCTTGCCGTCGCCCGTCGAGAGGCTGAGCGTGCCGCCGAGGCCGTGGGCGTCGATGCCGCCGTCGCCCGTGCGGACGTCGAGCGCCGAGTCGGCGGGCACCCGCAGGGCGACGTCGATCTTCCGGCTGCCCCAGCCCATGAGGCCGAGGTTCGGCAGCACCACCTCGATCTCGACCCGGTCGCCGGCCTGGCTCTCGCGGATGGTGATCCCGCCGTCGCCGATCTTCCAGCCGACGGTCGTGACGCGGGCCGACACCTCGCCGGGAGCGCCGGGCTCGATGCGGACCTCGCCGTCGCCGGCCTTCACGTGGACGTCGGGCCGGCCCTTCACCGCGTACTGCCGCGACCACTCGTCGGCGCCGGCCGGAACCGCCGCCGCGACCGCCAGACCGCCCAGAGCCACCAGCCAGGACAAGCGCATGCCTCGACCTCCCATCGACCTATGACTCCGAGAACGCGGAAACCGTTGCCCGGGTTCCGAAAGAGACGAGGCGAGGGTTCCGCCCTAGAGCACCCGCGTCGGGAACGCCTGCTTGAGAGCGTCGCGGAAGAGGCGGGCGAACTGGTCGTAGCCGGCCTTCGACGGGTGCAGCTCGTTGTGCCACGACTCCGGCCGCTCGGGCAGGACGCCCTGGGTCCGGACGACCGTCACGAGGGCGTGCCGCGACGCGAGGTCGTCGAGCATCGCCCCGAACTGGCGGAGCATCTCCTTCGTGACCGCGACGCGGGCCTCGAGGTGCGGAAAGCCCCGCAGGTCGTAGGCGGGCTTGAGCCACGGGCCGAGGTGGCAGATGCCGCGGCCGTCGGCGAGCGCGAAGTCGTAGCCGTGGAAGAAGAGTCGCGTGGTGGGGCTGCGCGCGTCGCGCAGGGCGACGAGGTCCTCGTAGCCCGCCCGGACGAGGGCGAGCGCGGCGTCGAGCCGGGGCTGGTGGATCTGCGCGGCGGGGCCGCCCCGCGCCGGGTCGTAGTCGCGGATCCACAGCGCCATCGGGTCGGCCACGATGTCGTTGCCGCCGCCCGAGAAGAGGAGCGCGTCCCACGAGCCGCCGGCCGGGCAGCCGTTGCTGAGCTGCTCGTCGAGGAGCTTCCGCTGCTCGACGCCCAGCATGTAGCGGACCTCGTCGCCGGCCTTCGCGAGGTTCAGGACCGGGACGCCGAGGAGGTCCTCGAGGCGCGGGACGATGCCGCCGCCGAAGAGCGGCACCGGGTAGTCGAACCACGAGTCGCCCTCAGCGAAGACCTGCAGCGGCTGGCCCGCCGCCCGCTCGCGCGGCGCGCCCGGGCCGGCCGGCGCCCGCAGGCCGGCGACGCCGCAGCTCTTGAGGAGGGCCAGCGTCCGCTGCTGTGCTCCGCGACCCGGCGGCGGCGCTGTCGCCGCCGCTCAACAGCCTGGCGGCGCCGCTACGACGCCGATGGGCCGGCGCCGACGAGGGCGCGGCCCCGCGCCAGGCGGCAGGCGGCGGCAGGCGCTCCCCCGCGCAGTGGCGCGCGCTTCCTCGAGCGTCAGCGGGCCGCCTACGGCGTCCCGCCGCAGGCGGCCCGGCCCTCTCGGCTGCGGCGCCGCCGGCCGCGCGAGCCTGCGGCCGCCCTTCCTCACTGCCATCGGCCCCCTCCCCGCGAAGGCGCTACGCCCTCGGGTACATCCTCGCGATCATCTGCTTGTCGGTGGCGGAGAGCTTCGAGTTCAGCGGCGTGCCCTTCCCGTCGGTGAAGAGCGAGCCGTCGAAGCGGTAGAGCATGATCGACTGCGCGTCGAAGCGGGTGAAGGAGAGCCCCTCCGGCGAGTACTTCTCGAGGACGTTGCGGTCGATGTCCTCCTTCGTCCAGAAGTTCGGCGGGCCGGAGAAGGCCTCGTACACCGCGGACTTCTTCCACCTGAGCTTCACGGACGGGCTCTGGTGCTCGTGGATGCAGCCGAGGGCGTGGCCGAACTCGTGGACGACGACGCGCTCGTACTCCTCGGCGGACGTGTCGTCCTCGAGCCAGCCGAAGTTCATCGTCGGCTGGTGCGCCGGGAAGTACGCGCGGACGAGGCACTCCTGGCCGAGGGCGGACCACGAGCCGGCGTCGGCCCGGAACGAGATGCGGACCTCGGCGTCGGGGTCCTCGCCGAAGTCGATCCGGACGTTCGCGTGCTTCTCCCACAGGCGGGCCTTCGCCTCGACCTTGCGCCGCCGGGTCCTCGAGCCGTCGAGGAATCGGCAGCGCAGGCGATAGCCCTTCGGCCACTTCGTCCGGTCGACGAGGGCCATCCGCGCGGTGACGACGGGGTGGGCGGCGTCGAGCCCGCCCTGGCCGTGGGCGATGAAGGAGCGGTAGCCGAAGGGGCCGACCGGCGCGGAGTGCTCGTTCACCGTCTCGACGTAGCGCCGCACGGCCGCGTCCCGGGCGTCACGGTCGGCCGGCGACAGGAGCTCCGGCGGCACGACCCGGTCGTAGCAGATGCGCGGCGCGCGGCCCTTCCTCGCCATGAAGCCTCCCCACAGGAGCGTCAGCCCACTCAGTGCACGGATAGTAGTCGTACGGGCCGGCATCAGTAAAGCGCCAGCCGGAGAACGCGTCGGACGACCGGAGGCGAAGACCGACCCCGCCTGACGGCCGTCATTGACGAAGCGGTGGCCGGGCAGTAACTTGCCGCGGTCGGCGATGCGCTTCACGATCCTCCGGCCCGCCCGTCCTCGACCGGAATTCTCGCCCCTCGTCTCCCTGCTGGCCCTCCTCGCCCTGCTGACGACGGCCGCGTGGTACGCCGGCGAGCTGCGCGGCCGATCGCTCGACGCCTCGATGCGCGAGCGGCTCCTCCGGCAGGCGGTCGACATCGCCGACGGAGTCAACCCCGACCTCGCGCGCCGCCTGAGCTTCACGCCCTCCGACGCGAGAAGCTCGTCCTACCAGCAGCTGCGCGAGCAGCTCACGCTGGCCGCCCGCTCCTTCCCCCACCGCGGCATCTACACGATGGCCCTTCGCGGGGGGCGGATCTACTTCGGGCCGGAGGACTACGACCCGTCCGACCCGATGGCGAGCGGGCCGGGATCCCTGTACGCGGCGCCCGACCCGAGCCTCCTCGCCGCCTTCCGGACGGGCCGGCCGCACGTGGAGGGCCCCCACACCGACGAGTACGGCCGCTTCGTGACGGCCGTCGCGCCCGTCGTCGACCCGGTGGACGGCCAGGTCGTGATGGCGGTCGGCATCGACGTCCTGGCCGACGACTGGGACTCCCGCCTCGCCGAGGCCCGCCTCGCGCCCCTGCTGGCGGCGCTCGCCACGGCTCTCGTCATCGCCGCCGCGGTGCTGCTCCTGCGGCGCTTCGCCCACCGCGCGCCGGCCGAGGGCCTCGGCCTGCGCCGCCGGGTGCTCGTGCCGGCCGCACTCGGCATCGTCGCCGGCCTCGCGCTGATCGTCGGGTCGGAGTACGCGAGCTTCCGCGCGGCCGCGAGACGGGAGGCCGAACGCGCCGCCGACTCGGCCCGGCGGGAGTGGTCGCGCCAGATCTCGGCCGCCGCCAGCCTCCTCCAGGCCGAGGGCGACCGGGTCGTCGCCGACACCGGGATCGCCGACGCGTTCTTCGCGGGCGACGTCCCCCGCCTCTTCGCCGCGACCTCGCCCGTGCTCGAGCGCATGCGGCGCGACGCCCGGCTCACGCACCTCGGGTTCTACGACGTCGACCGCGTCTGCGTCCTGCGGGTCCACGACCCGACTCTGAAGGGCGACGTGGCCTCGCGGCCGGTCATCCTGAGCGCGGCACGGACCGGCGAGGACGCGCGCGGCATGGAGCTCGGCCACTTCGGGGCGTACACCCTGCGCGTCGTGAAGGTCTGGAAGCGAGGCGGAGCGACGGCGGGCTTCGTCGAGCTCGCCGCGGAGGTCGGCCCGATCCTCGACGCGACGGCCCGGATGACCGGCATCGACACGGCCCTCCTCGTGCGGAAGGACCGGCTCGACCGCGCGCGGTTCGAGGAGGGCCGCCGCCTCTTCGGCTACACGGGGTCGTGGGACGCGTTCCCGACCCTCGCCCTCGAGCACCAGACGAGCCCGTTCCCGCTCCAGGACCTGGTCGCCCGCCTCGAGAGGGACGGCGGGCTGGCGGAGCCCTTCATCCGCTCGGGAGCCGACGGGCACGAGGCGTTCAGCGAGTTCCCCCTCGTCGACGCCGAGGGGGCCCAGGTCGCCCGGCTCGTCCTGCGCCGCGACGTGACGGCCTTCGCGACCTCGGCCCTGAGCGACCTCGCGTTCGACCTCGCCCTCGCGGCGGCCCTCTTCGGCGGCCTCGTGGTGCTCCTCTCGTGGGCGACCGCCGGCGCCGAGAAGCGGCTCCAGGCCTCGTTCGCGAAGCTGCGGGAGAGCGAGGAGCGCCACCGCCAGCTCACCGAGACGATGCAGGACGTGGTGTGGGCGCTCGACCCCGGCACGCTCCGCTTCCTCTACGTCAGCCCGTCGGTCGAGCGGCTGCGCGGCTTCACCGCGGCCGAGGTGATGGCCGAGCCCTTCGACGCCGCCCTCGCCGGGGCGCAGCGGGCGGGGATTCGCGGCCTCCTCCTCGAGCGCGCCCGCGAGTACGCGGCCGGCGAGCGAAGGTACCACACCGACGTCCTCGAGCAGCCGCGCAAGGGCGGCGGCACCGTGTGGACGGAGGTCGTGAGCGCCTTCCACCGCGACGAGGCGACCGGCCGCCTCGAGGTCCGCGGCGTGACGCGCGACATCACGGCCCGCAAGCTGGTCGAGGACGAGCTCGAGGAGAGCCGGGCCCGGCTCCTGGAGGCCCAGAAGATGGAGGCGATCGGCCGCCTCGCCGGCGGCCTCGCCCACGACTTCAACAACCTCCTCCAGGCCCTGCTGTCCCTCGCGACCTCGCTGCGCCTGCGCGTGCGCTCGCCCGAGCTCGAGGGCACGGTCGCCGAGATCGAGGCCCACGTCCGCCGCGGAGCGGTCCTCACCCAGCGGCTTCTCCTCTTCTCGCGCCAGGAGATCGCGCAGCGGCGCCCGGTCGACCTCGGGGCGACCGTCGCCCGCACCTGCGAGTTCCTCCGCCGGCTGATGCCCGAGAACGTGCGGCTCGACGTCGACGCGCCGGCCGGCCTCGCCTGGATCGAGGGCGACCCTGGCCAGGTCGAGCAGCTCCTCATGAACCTCGCGCTGAACGCGAACGACGCGGTCGCTCCCGGCGGGCTCGTGGCCGTGAGGGTCGGCGTCGCCGGCGCCGAAGCGATGCTCGAGGTGACGGACGACGGCCACGGCATGGACGCGGCGACCCGGGCGCGGATCTTCGAGCCCTTCTTCACCACGAAGGAGCCGGGCCGGGGCACCGGCCTCGGCCTCGCCGTCGTGCAGGGGATCGTGAAGGAGTACGGGGGCCGGATCGAGGTCGACAGCATCGCGGGAGCGGGCTCGACCTTCCGCCTCGGCTTCCCCGCCGTCGCGGCGCCGGAGCCCGCCGCCCTTCCCGCCGCGGCGCCGGCCGCCCCGGCGCCGGCCCGGACGACCGACATCCCGCGCGGCCGCGGGGCGTGTCCTCCTCGTGGAGGACGAGGAGGGCGCGCGCGAGGGCATGGCCGACACCCTCGACCTCATCGGCTACGCCGTGACGGCCGTGGCGAGCGGCGAGGACGCGCAGGCCCTCCCCGACGAGCCCGCGCCCGACCTGCTGCTCACCGACCTCGTCCTGCCGGGGATCGGCGGCGCCGAGCTCGCCCAGCTCCTCCGGCGGCGCTGGCCGCGGATGCGGGTGGTGCTGATGTCGGGCTACACGACGAACGCCGCCGTGCGGGCGCAGGTGCACGAGGGCACGGTGCGCTTCCTGCAGAAGCCGTTCGTGATGGCCGACCTCGCGTCGGAGCTGCGCTCCGCGCTCGGCTGAGCGAGGCGCCCCGCCGCGGGCGCGGCCGGGCGCCGTCACAAGGTCCCGGGCGAGCCTCCCGCCCGACTCACCGCGCGGGCACCGAGGCCGCCTCGGCGGGCGTCCTCTCGTCCTGCCAGCCGCCGCCGAGGGCGCGGTACAGCTCGACGTAGGCGCGCAGCTCCTCGCCGCGCACCTGCGCGAGCTGCAGCTCCTGGTCGAAGAGCTGCTGGTCGGCGTTCAGCACCTCGAGGTAGCTGGCGAGCCCCGCGTCGTAGCGCTTGCGGGACAGATCCACCGCGTCCTTCAGCGCCTCGACGCCGTCCTCGAGCTCGAGCCGCGCCTGGCCCAGCTTGCGGACGGTGACGAGCGCGTTCGCCACCTCGCGGTAGGCGTCGAGGGCGGCCTTCTGGTAGAGCGCGGCCACCTGGTCGTAGCGCGCCCGCGAGGCCTCGTAGTTCCGGCGGATCCGGCCCCCCTGGAAGATCGGGGCGAAGAGGCTCGGCGACACCTGCCAGACGTTCGCGTCGGCCTTCAGCAGGCTCTTCAGCTCGCCGCTCACCGAGCCGAGGAGGCCGGTGAGGGAGATCGTCGGGAAGAAGAGGGCGCGCGCGGCGCCGACGTTCGCGTTCGCGGCGACGAGCTGCTGCTCCGCCGCGAGCACGTCGGGCCGACGCTCGAGGAGCGCCGCCGGCAGCCCGACCGGGATCGCCTCCGGCACGTGGCCCTCGGCGAGGGCCTCCCCGCGCTCGATCTCCCCCGGCGGCCGGCCGAGGAGGAAGGACAGGGCGTGCTCGGCCACCGCCACCTGCTGCTCGAGCTGCGGGATCACCGCCCCGGTGCGGGCACGGTTCGCCTGCGCGCGGTCGAGCTCGAGGCGGTTGGAGACGCCGCCCTCGAGCCGCCGCTGGTAGAACTTCACGGTCTCGTCGTTGGCGCCGACCGTCCGCCGGGCCACCTCGAGCTGCAGGTCGAGCTCGCGCAGCAGGAGGTACGTCGACGCGACGTCCGAGACGAGCGTGAGGACCGCGGCCCGCCGGCCCTCCTCGGTCGCGAGGTAGGCCGCGAAGGCGGCCTGCTTCGTGCTGCGGACCCGGCCGAAGAAGTCGATCTCCCACGTGATCGGGAAGCCGACGCTGTAGTTCTGGAAGTGCTTGCCGGCCGCGGTGCCCTGCGGCGGCTCGGCCAGGCGCGCCCCCTGCCGGGCCTCGTAGCCCGCGGCGGCGTTCACCTGCGGGAAGAGGGCCGAGCGCGCGATGCCGTACTGCGCACGCGCCTCGGCGACGCGCGCGGCGGCGGCCCGCAGGTCGGGGTTCGCGGCCAGGGCCTCGCGCACGAGCTTCTGCAGGACCGGGTCCCTCATGACGTCCCACCAAGGCACGTCGGCGAGCGACGAATCGGTGGAGGCGCCCTCGGCGAAGCGATGGGCCGGCGGGGCGGGCGTCTGGGGCCGCGCGTACTGCGGACCGACCATGCAGGCCGGCAGCGCGAGGACGGCGGCGCAGGCGAGGGCGGCGAGGTGGCGGCGCATGTCAGTGGCCCTCCCCGTGGACGGCGGCGGCCGGCGCGCCCGGCGGCGCGGCGGCCCGGCTCCCGGCGAGCTTCGACACCGCGACGAACAGGACCGGGACGAGGAGGACCCCGAGGATCGTCGCGATCAGCATGCCGCTGAACACGGTCATCCCCATCACCTTGCGCGACTCGGCTCCCGCCCCGCTCGCGGTGAGGAGCGGCACGACACCGAGGATGAAGGCGAAGGCGGTCATGAGGATCGGCCGGAAGCGCAGCCGGGCCGCCTCGAGAGCGGCGCTCACCGGGTCCTTGCCCTGCTCGTGGAGCATCTTCGCGAACTCGACGATCAGGATCGCGTTCTTCGCGGCGAGGCCGATCAGCATGATGAGCCCGATCTGGGCGAAGACGTTGTTGAGGTAGCTCGTCGAGAAGTGGCGGGCCGCCCACAGGCCGAAGTAGGCGCCGAAGGCGGCGAACGGCGTGCCGAGGAGGACGCTGAACGGGAGCGACCAGCTCTCGTACTGCGCCGCGAGCACGAGGAAGACGAGGAACACCGCCACCGCGAACGTGGGAAGCGGGTTCGGGGCGCGCTTCTCCTGGTACGACATGTCGGCCCACTCGTAGCCCATCTCGGCCGGGAGCACCGCCTTCGCCGTCTCCTCGAGCGCGGTGAGGGCCTGCGCCGAGGAGTAGCCCGGCGCCGGCACGCCGGTCAGCTCGGCGGTGCGGTACAGGTTGAAGCGGTTCGTGAAGTCGGGCCCGCTCGCCGGCTTCGTCGACACGAGGGTGTCGAGCGGCACCATCTCGTTGCGGTTGCTGCGCACGAAGAAGAGGCCGAGCTGCTTCGGGTCGCGGCGGAACTCCGGCTCGGCCTGGACGAAGACCTTGTACACGCGCCCGAAGCGGTTGAAGTCGTTGACGTACGCGCTGCCGAGGAGGGCCCCGAGCGTCGTGTTCACGTCGGCGAGGGGCACGCCGAGCTTCAGCACCTTGCTGCGGTCGACGTCCGCGAACACCTGCGGGACGCTCGCGCGGTAGACCGTCATGATGCGGCCGATCTCCGGCCGCTTGCGGGCCGCCTCCATGAACAGGGCGGCCTGCTGGGCGAGGTACTGCGGCGTGCGGCCGGCCCGGTCCTGCAGCTCCATCGTGAACCCGGAGCCCGTGCCGAGGCCGGGGATGGCCGGCGGGCCGAAGGCCGCGACGACCGCCTCGGGGATCTGCTTCGCGAACGCCCGGTTGAGGGCGGCCACGACGCCGTTCGCGTGCTCCTCGGCCGTGGCGCGGTCCTCCCAGGGCTTGAGCTGCACGAAGAAGAAGCCCATGTTCGGCGAGAAGGCGCCCGTGAGCAGGCTGAAGCCGGTGATCGTGTTGTAGCCCTCGACGCCGGCGTTGGCGGCGAGGACCGCCTCGGCCTTCTTCATGACCGCGTCGGTCCGCTCGAGCGAGGCCGCGTCGGGCAGCATCGCGTTCACGAGCAGGTACCCCTGGTCCTCCTCGGGGATGAACCCGCTCGGGATGCGGTTCACGAGCCCGACGGTCAGGGCCACGAGCACCCCCACGAAGGCGAGGCTGCGGACCATCTTCCGCACGAGGATCGAGGTGAAGGACACGTAGTGGCCGGTGCCCCACCCGAAGAAGCGGTTGAAGCCGTCGTAGAAGGGCGTGAGGAAGCTCTTCTGGCCGTGGGTGGGCTTGAGCAGCAGGGCCGAGAGGGCGGGCGAGAGGGTGAGGGCGTTGAAGGCCGAGAGCAGCACCGAGATCGCGATCGTGATCGCGAACTGCTGGTAGAGCCGGCCGGTGATGCCGCCCATGAACCCGACGGGCACGAAGACGGCGGCGAGGATGAGGGCGATCGCCACGACCGGCCCCGAGACCTCCTCCATCGCCTTGAGGGTGGCCGCCTTCGGCTCCATGCCGTGCTCGATGTGGTGCATGACGGCCTCCACCACGACGATCGCGTCGTCGACGACGATGCCGATCGCGAGCACGAGGCCGAGGAGCGAGAGCACGTTGATCGAGAAGCCCATCAGGGGGAAGAAGATGAACGCCCCGACGAGGGAGACGGGAACGGTGAGGAGCGGGATGAGGGTGGCCCGCCAGTTCTGCAGGAAGACGAAGACCACCAGGATCACGAGCACGACCGCCTCGAACAGGGTGTGGACGATCTCGTTGATGCCCTCGGTGACGGGGAGGGTCGTGTCGAGCGAGATCGTGTACTCCATGTCGCGCGGGAAGCGCTGCGAGAGCTCCTTCATCGTGGCCTTCACCTTGTCGGCCACCTCGAGCGCGTTCGTGCCGGGGATCTGGTAGATCGCGATGACCGCGGAGGCCTTGCCGTTGTGCCGGCCGACCGCGTTGTAGAGCATCGTGCCGAGCTCGATCCGCGCGACGTCCTTCAGGAGCACCTGCGAGCCGTCGGGGTTGCTGCGGACGACGATCGCCCCGAACTCCTCCTCGTTCAGCAGGCGCCCCTGGGTCTTCACGGTGTAGGTGTACTCGGTGCCGGGGACGGCCGGCGGGCCGCCGATCTGGCCGGCCGGGGTGAGCTGGTTCTGCTGGTTGACCGCGTTCACGACGTCCGGGACCGTGATCCCGAGCTTGGCGATGCGGTCGGGGCGGATCCACACGCGCATCGCGTAGTCGCTGCCGCCGAAGAGGCTGATCTGGCCGACGCCCTGGATGCGGGCGATCGCGTCGTTGACGTTGATCGCGGTGTAGTTCGAGAGGAAGTTGTTGTCGTAGGTCCCGTTCGGCGACTTGATCGACACCACGAGGAGCGGGAAGGCGAGGGCCTTCTTCACCGCGACGCCGTAGTTCTTGACCGACTGCGGCAGCTGGGGGGTCGCCTCGGACACGCGGTTCTGGGTGAGCACGTTCGCCATGTCGAGGTTCGTGCCGACGTCGAAGGTCACCTTCAGCGAGAGGGTGCCGTCGTTGGCGTTCGTCGACTTCATGTAGATCGACTTCTCGACGCCGTTCGTCTTCTGCTCGAGCGGCGTCGCGACCGAGGCCTCGACGTCGGTCGCGCTCGCCCCGACGAACGTGGTGCTGATCTGCACCATCGGGGGAACGACCTCGGGGTACTGGGCGATCGGCAGCGACTGCATCGCGACCGCGCCCAGGAGGACCGTGACGATGGAGATGACCATCGCCACGATCGGGCGGTTGACGAAGAAGCGGGCCATGGCGCTCCCCTACTTCGCCTCGGCGGCCGGGGCCGCCCCGCCCGCCGGGACGGGCGCCGCGCTCTTCGGCACGACCACGATGCCGTCGCGCAGCCGCTGCACGCCCTCGACGACCACCTTCTCGCCGGGCTCGAGGCCCTGCTCGACGACCCAGAGGCTGTCGACCCGCGGGCCGACCTTGACGTTGCGGAACTCGACCTTGTCGCCGGCCCCGACCACGGCCAGGCTGTAGAGGTTCTGCATCTCCACGACCGCCCGCTGCGGGACGAGGAGGGCGCCCGTCTTCGTCTCGATCACGAACCGCGCGCGGCCGTACTGCCCCGGGCGGACGAGCCTTTGCGGGTTCGGGAAGGTGAACTGCACGGCCAGCGTGCCGGTCGTGGGGTCGACCGCGCGCTCGATCGCCTCGACGCGGCCCTTGTGCGGATGGACCGTGCCGTCGGCCAGGAGCAGCTCGATCGACGCACCGTCCTTGATCCGCTTCCCCGTCGCCGCGACCTGCTTGCCCAGGCGCAGGTACTCGGCCTCGCTGATGCCGGCCCGGAACAGGATCGGGTCGATCTGCGAGACGGTCGTGAGGAGCGTGCTCTCGCCGCGGCCGACGAGGTTGCCGGCCTTCACCTGCGTCGTGCCCACGAGCCCGTCGAGCGGCGCGGTGATCCGCGCGTAGCCGAGGTCGAGGGTCGAGCGGTCGACCGCGGCCTGGTTCGCGTCGACCTGCGCCCGCGCCGCGTCGCGCGAGGCGAGGGCGTTGTCGAGCTCCTGCTGGCTCACCGCCTGCACCTTCGCGAGCGGGGTGAGGCGGTTGACGTCGTTCACCGCCTTGTCGAGCCGCGCCTTCGCGGTGGCGAGCTCGGCCTTCGCCCGGGCCAGGGCCGCCTCGAGCGGCTTCGGGTCGATCTGGTAGAGGAGCCTCCCCGGTGGACGAAGGAGCCCTCGGTGAAGGCCACGCGGTCGAGGTAGCCCTCGACGCGGGCCCGGATCTCGACGTCCTGGGAGCCCTTCGTCTGGCCGACGAGCTCCATGTAGACGGGCACGTCGCGCCGGACGACGCCGGCCACCACCACCTCGGGGGGCGCGGCGGCGGGCGCCTCCTGCTTCCCGCAGCCCGAGAGGGCAAGGACGGCGAGGCCGCAGAGGGCCAGGGTCAGGGGGCGTTCCATGGGGTCGTCTCCTCGCAAGGGCGCGCTCACGGCGCCTGAACGTCGGCATGAAGCCGCGGCCAGTACGGCTTGGGACCGGCCTCCGCCGCCAGCATGGCGGTGGCGCGGCCGATGTCACTGCGACGGAACTGTCTCGAACGACTCGCGGCTCCACCACACCGCGGTCACCAGCGTCTCGCCGTCCTCCGAGACGAGGACCTGGGGCCGAGAAAGCCCGGCAGCAGGGGGCTGCTCGCGACGCGCGTCACCGCCGCGCGGCGCTCCTGCGTGTCCGGGGTGGTCGGGTACAGGACGAGGGCTACGAACGGCTCTGTCGCTTCCATGTGTCTCCGTGGGTGCGAAGACGGGCCGCGGGCCCGCGGGAGCCCGGCGTCTCCGGTGGGGTCGCTGCACGGTGGATGCCGCGCGGGCGAGCGCCGGTGCCACGGCGTGAAACTCCCGACGCGTCGCCACTTGACCAGGAAGGCGGCCACGCCGGCGGCCGTCTGCCTGCCAGCGGGCTGGCAGCCGCTGCCGAGGATGCGGCACGCCGCGGGGCGCGGGCGGGCGGGTCGCGGGACGAGGGGGATCTGCTTCGAGAGGTCGGCCCGCACGACGGCGTCGAGCTTGTTCTCGATCTGGTAGAAGCGCGCGAGCGCTCGGCCGGGATCGCCTTCGCCATTCGGTCGTACCACGAACGCCGCAGCTTCGCGCGGGCCTCCTCGATCTTCAGGCCATCGTCGAGCATCGAGCGGGCCTGCGCGTCGGTCAGGCTCCCCGCCGCCGCGAGGAAGTCGGCGACGAGCTTGTTCGCCCGCGCGTCGAGGGGCCGGCGCTCCTTCTCGTAGTCGTCGTAGAGCGGCCAGAAGGCTTCGCCTCGGCGTCGCCGAGCCGCAGCGAGCCGGAGACGAGGAGGCGCCGCTGGCTCTCGACGGCCTCGCGGGTGAGGTCGAGCTTCTGCTGGACGGTCTGGGAAGAGGCGATGGAGGCCCAGACGAGCGCCGAGAGCACCGCCGCGGTGGAGACGCGTGCGTTCATGGGGAGGTTCTCCTCGACGACGCGCCGGGATCACACTGGACCGTCCCGGCCCGGTCCCGGAGAAACGACCGCCTGCGAGACGAGGCGGACGATGAGGATGGCCACGTAGAGCGACCCCGTCACGGCCTCGAGGGTCGCGAGGACCGGGCGGCGCTGCGCACGGGCGCCCCCGCGTCCCGCCCTCCCGCCCCGTTCCCGGCCATTCGGCGCCCCTCTCCGGCCCTCTTCCCGCGAGGCTTCTGGGCCGCTCATCAGGAAGATGAGCGGCCGCACGTCGTCCTCCGGCGTCCAGTCCCAGTAGCGCGTCAGGATCGTGTAGACCATGAGGCCCGTCTCCCCCTCCCCGAAGAAAAGGTAGCGGACCGCCTGCCCCATCAGGTCGCGGCGGGTGAGGCCGATGAAGATCGAGACGGGGTCGATGCACTCGCTGATGAACGCGATCGTGTTGGCGATGGCGACCGCTCCCTGGACCTCGCCCACGTAGTCGTCCCCCTCCTTCGCGAGCGCGACGCTCAGCGGGGCCTGGAACTCGCTGCGGTTGTCGAGAAGGTTCACGTGGAGGAAGAAGAAGGGCCCCTTCACCGCGTAGTGCCTCGCGATCTCGGCCCGCTTGCCCGCCGCGCCTCGACCGAGGCGGTGCGGATCGGCACGAGGTGGACCTTCTTGCCCCGCAGCTCCGGCCCCATCCGCCAGCTCGCGACGTCGGCGAAGTACCCCTGCGGGATCCGCATCTCCACCGAGCGCAGCGAGCGGCTGATCCCGCTCGCGGTCATCAGCAGGACCGTGAAGATCGTGCCGATGACGAGGCCGTCCGGCCGCTCGATGCAGTTGTCGGCGAGGGTGAAGGCGAAGACGAGGAAGAGGACGGCCGTGTAGGCCGACATCCCCCGCCGCCCCTCCCGCCACAGGGCGAGCGTCACCGCGAGCGCGGCGGAGAGGATCAGCACGAGCACGCCCGTCGCGTAGGCGCCGCTCTGCGCCTCGACGTCGGCCCGGAAGACGAGGGTGACGACGACGTCGATCGCGAACAGGACGAGGACGAGCGGGCGCGACAGGGCGGCCCAGCGCGGGGCCATGCCGAACCGCGGCAGGTAGCGCGGCACGAGGTGCAGGAGGCCGGCCATCGCCGAGGCGCCGGCGAGGCCCAGGATGAGGATCGTCGACGCGTCGTAGACGGTGCCGAAGGCCGGGCCGAGGTAGCGGTGCGCGAGGAAGGCGATCGCGCGGCCGGCGGCCTTTCCCCCCTCGCCGTAGTCGGCCGGCGCGATGAGGAGGGTCGTGACGAGGCTCGACAGCACGAGGAAGAAGCTCATCGTGACCGCGGCCGTGGCGAGGAGCTTCCGGGTGTTCGCGACCCGGCCCGCCGGGGCCGCGCCCCGCCGCGGGTCGTGATCGGCGTCGCGCGCCCCGCCGTCGATGAGCGGCATGACCGAGACGCCGGTCTCGAAGCCGGAGAGGCCGAGCGCGAGCTTGGGGAAGACGAGCAGGGCGCCGGCCACGAGCAGGGTGAAGTCGCCTTCGCGTGGAGAGGGCGGCCCGCCAGCCCTCGAGTACCCGGGCGGGCCGTCGCCTCCGCGCGCCGCGGCCGAGGACGACGAGGTTCAGCGCGAGGTAGCGACGGCGGCGGCGGTCGCGAGGCCGATCGCCTCGCTGAACCCGCGCAGGAAGACCGCGGCGAGGACGGCGAGGATGGCGAGGGTCACGAGGATCGTGTGCTCGCCGAGGTACGGGTGGAGGAACGGGTTCTCGACGGCGTGCTTGGCCGCGTCGGCGGCCGAGAGGGTCATCGTGATCACGAAGTCCGTCGCGGCGAAGCCGAGGAGCACGAGGACGAGGGCCTTGCCCCGCCAGCCCGAGACGAGGTTCTCGAGCATCGCGATCGAGCCCTGGCCCGCGTAGCTGCGGCCCGCGACCTGCGCGTAGACGGGCAGCGCGCCGAGGAGGGTGGCCGAGCACGAGGATGACGGTGGCGATCGGGGCCACCGCTCCCGCGGCGAGGAGGGCGATCCCCGGCTGGTAGCCGAGGGTCGAGAAGTAGTCGACGCCCGTCAGCCACAGGACCTTCCACCACGGGTGGGTGGCGACCTCGTGGCCGGCCGCGTCGTCGAGCGACTCGCCGCGGGTGAGCCAGCGGCCGAACGCCGAGCGGTACTCGGCCGACGGCTGCGGCACCCGCACGCGGAAGGGCAGGCGGCCCGGGCGCGGGCGGCCGGAGGGCTCCGCGGGCCCGGGCGCGGGCGCCGCCGGCGCGTCAGCCATCGGCCCGCCAGTCCGCGACGACGGCCTCTCCCTGTATCGTCCTCACGCGGCACCTCCCTCGGCGAAGCGGAATCTTGCCTCAAGCCCGCCCTGCTTCACGCCGAACGCGACGAGCCGCTTCTCGACCTGCGCCACCCGCTCGCGGTCCGGCTCGGTCACCGCCGTCGGCCGCCGCCGCGCGGGAAGAGGTGGAAGGTGAGGCCGATCTCCGGCTCGAACCCGTTCTCCGGCCGAAGCACGACCCGCGCCGCCTGCTCGAGCTGCACCTCGCGGTGCGCTGCTCGGGCGGGGCGACATCGTCCGCCAGGCGCTTCAGCTCCTCCCAGAGCGCGGCGACGGCGGCCTCCCGCGCGCCGGGCGCCGTCTCCAGGGGCGCCGCGACGTAGAGGGTGAGCGAGAAGCCGACCTGCAGCCTCTCGCCCTTGACGACTTCGACGAGCGGGACGTCCTGGAAGCACGCGCGGTGCCGACGGGCCCACTCCCCCCACTCCGCCTCCGTCCGCGTCATGTCCCCTCCTTCGATCACCCGTGGGCGCGGCGGCCCGCGGACCGCGCGGGCCGGGCGCCCGCCGTCTTGCCGAGATCGCGAACGTCCGCCGCCGACGTCGTCGCGAAGAGGTGCATCACCCGCGCGACGAGGCCGGTCCAGCCCGTCTGGTGGCTGGCCCCGAGCCCGGCGCCGGAGTCGCCGTGGAAGTACTCGTAGAAGAGCAGCAGGTCGCGCCAGTGCGGGTCGTCCTGGAGCTTGCGCACGTCGCCGTAAACCGGCCGGCGGCCCGACCCGTCACGAAGAAAGATCGAGGCGAGCCGGCGCGCGAGCTCCTCCGCGACCTGGTACAGGGTCATCGTCCGTCCCGAGCCCGTCGGGCATTCGACGGTGAAGTCGTCGCCGTAGAAGCCGTAGTACTGCAGGAGGGCGCGGACGATCAGGCCGTTCACCGGCATCCAGACCGGCCCGCGCCAGTTCGAGTTCCCGCCGAACATGCCGGAGTCCGACTCGCCCGGCAGGTAGTCGACGCGGTACTCCTGGCCGCCGACGTGCAGCACGTAGGGGTGCTCGGCGTGGTGCCGCGACAGCGACCGGATGCCGTACGGGCCGAAGAACTCGCGCTCGTCGAGCATGCGGGCGAGCACCCGGCGCAGGCGCGCCTCGTCGAGGACGGAGGCGAGGCGGCGGCCGCCCGCGCCCTGGGCCACCGGGTCGTGGATGGAGGCGCGCAGCTCCGGGCGCGCCTCGAGGAAGGCCAGCAGCCGCTCGCCGACCTGCGGGTGCTTCGCCACGAGCTCGCCCTCGAACACCGTCACCGCGCACAGCGGCAGCAGGCCGACCATCGAGCGCACCTTCAGCCGCTCGGCGCGGCCGTCGGGGAGGCGCAGGACGTCGTAGAAGAAGCCGTCCTCCTCGTCCCACATCCCGGCGCCCTCGCCGGCGTTCGCCATGGCCGAGGCGATCCACAGGAAGTGCTGGACGAACTTCACCGCCATCTCCGCGTAGGCAGGCTTCTCGAGCGCGAGCTCCACCGCGATCTCGAGCATGTTCTGGCAGAAGATCGCCATCCACGCGGTGCCATCGGCCTGCTCGAGGTAGCCGCCCGTCGGCAGCGGCGCGCTGCGGTCGAAGACGCCGATGTTGTCGAGGCCGAGGAAGCCCCCCTCGAACGCGTTCCGGCCGGTGCGGTCCTTGCGGTTCACCCACCAGGTGAAGTTCATGAGGAGCTTCTGGAACGAGCGCTCGAGCCACTCGAGGTCGGCCCGGCCCCGCGCCTTCTCCAGCCGGTGGGTGAAGATCGTGGCCCACGCGTGCACCGGCGGGTTCACGTCGCCGAAGTTCCACTCGTAGGCGGGGATCTGCCCGTTCGGGTGCAGGTAGCGGTCCTGGAGCATCAGGTCGAGCTGCTGCTTGCCGAAGTCGGGGTCGACGAGGGTGAGAGCGAGCACGTGGAACGCGAGGTCCCACGCCGCGTACCAGGGGTACTCCCACTTGTCGGGCATGGAGAGGATGTCGGCGTTCTCCATGTGGTGCCACTGCGCGTTGCGGGGCGCGGCCCGACGCGGGCGGAAGGGATCGGCCCCGTGCTCGCCGAGCCAGGCGTCGACGTCGTAGTAGTAGAACTGCTTCGTCCACAGCATGCCGGCCAGCGCCTGGCGCATGACCCGCGCGCCGTCCTCGCCGACCGACGCCGGAATCACCCCGGCGTAGAACAGGTCGGCCTCGCGGCGGCGCGCGGCCATGACGCTCTCGAAGTCGCCGAACGCCGCGGCGGTGTCCGCCGGCGGGACGTCGGCGAGGCGCAGCCGCAGCACGCGCGATCCGCCGGCGGGCACGTCGACGACGTAGTGGACGGCCGCCTTCGTGCCGCTGCGCCGCGGGCTCACCGCGTCCGCGCGGCCTTGCACGAGGCAACGGTCGAACGCGTCCTTCACGTACGGCTGGCGGCAGGGCACGCCGAACAGCCGCTCGGTGTTCGTCTCGTTCTCGGTGAAGAGCAGCTCCGCCTCCCCCTCCCCGCAGAAGAAGCGCTCGCCGAGGTCCGGGTGCGAGAGCGCCACGACGCAGCCCGCCGCGTCGCACGCGTGCTGGCGCAGCGACGGCCGCGGCCGGGCCGGCCCGCCCCACGACCAGGTGTTCCGAAACCACACCGTGGGGAGGACGGGGAGGGAGGCCGCCTCCGGCCCGCGGTTCGCGACCCGGATCCGGACGAGCAGGTCCTCGGGCGAGGCCTTCGCGTACTCGACCTGCACGTCGAAGTAGCGGTCGTCGTCGAAGACGCCGGTGTCGAGGAGCTCGTACTCGGGCTCGTGGCGGCCCCGCGCGCGGTTCGTCGCCACGAGCTCGTCGTACGGGTACGCCCGCTGCGGGTACTTGTACAGGTACCGCATGTACGAGTGCGTGGGGGTCGAGTCGAGGTAGAAGTAGCACTCCTTCACGTCCTCGCCGTGGTTCCCCTCGCCGTTCGTGAGGCCGAACAGGCGCTCCTTCAGGATCGGGTCGCGGCCGTTCCACAGCGCGAGCGCGAGGCAGAGGCGCTGCCGGTCGTCCGACACGCCGGCGAGGCCGTCCTCGCCCCACCGGTAGGCGCGCGAGCGGGCCTGGTCGTGCGAGAACGAGTTCCAGGCGTCGCCCGCCTCGCTGTAGTCCTCGCGAACCGTGCCCCACTGCCGCTCGCTGAGGTACGGGCCCCACTTGCGCCACGGCGCCTTCCCCTCGCGGGCCTCCGCGAGACGCCTCTCTTCGGCGATCACGGTCCCTCCTCCGGTCGGCCGTGAGGTCGGAGCGCCGCGGCGCGCGCCCGCGGCGCTCCGGCGGGGCCGGCTCCGCCCCCTACC
>JAXLRD010000094.1:0-24384 GCA_046331285.1 Vicinamibacteria bacterium | reverse complement strand
GCGAAGCGGCCGTCCGCGCCGACCGCCACGATCTGCCGCAGGAACGGGCTCCCGTCGCTCGACGCGCGGAGCGCCTCGACCTCGGCGCGCCGGAGCTGGGACGGCGCCCCGAGGTCGCGGTAGGCCGAGTAGACGTCGTTCTCGCGGTAGCCCACGCGCGTGGCCTCGAGCGCGTAGGGGCCGGGAGCGAGCGACGACAGCTCGACGCGGACGGCTCCCTTCTGCTTCGCCGGCAGGTCGCGCCGGAAGTACTCCTGGTTCGGCGTCGGGTCGCCCGGGTGCGTGATCGTGAAGTCCCAGAGGAGGACCTGAGCGTTCCCGCGGGCGTCGCGCGTCACGAACGACTGCGCATCGTCGGTGCGCAGCTCCGTCGGGCCGAGCGCGTTCAGGAAGCGATAGGCGTGGTAGGCCGGCTTCTTCAGGCCCTGGTAGTTGAGGAGGCCGAAGCCGCCGTGGAAGGGCGTCGTGCGCGGGGCGGACTCCTCGAAGATGTCGGTGAACGTCCAGTAGCTCATGGAGTCGGCCGCCGTCCCGACGTTCCGGATCTTGTCGAGGATGAACGGGGCCTGGTGGTAGACGTCGTGGACCGGGTCGGAGGGCGTGTAGGACGAGCTCCACTCCGTGTAGTGCAGCTCGAGCTTCGGCATCGGCGATTCCGCGACCTGCTGGCGCGAGCGGCGCACGCTCTTCGTGATCGCGTTCCGGTCGGTGTCGAGCACGGTGGCCTGGTCCCCGTTCGGGTCGACGAAGCCCCGCACGATCGAGTAGTCGTGGGTGGACACGAAGTCGATCGGCACGCCCGCCTTCGCGCAGTGCGCGATCGTCTCGGGGATCCACGCGTTGCCGGCGGTGGCCGGGCCGCCGACGCGGCACTCCGGGCAGACCTTCTTCACGACCCGCGCGGTCGTGTCGTAGAGCTCGAAGTACTGCTCCTGCGTCCCCGCCCAGAAGACGTCGAGGTTCGGCTCGTTCCACACCTCGAAGTACCAGCGCGCCACCTCGTCGCGGCCGTAGCGCTCGATGCTGTGGGCGAGGAAGGCCTCGACGAGGCCGGCCCACTTCTCCTGCGACTTCGGCGGCGTGACGTTGCCGTTCCACCAGAAGATCGTCTTCGGGCCGCTCGCCAGCGCCTTCGGCATGAACGACAGCTCCACGAACGGCCGCACGCCGGTCTCGAGCAGGAAGTCGTGGAAGCGGTCGACGTACTGCCAGTTGTAGACGGGCGCGCCCGCCTTGTCCTCGGTGTAGACGCCCATGTCGTCGTGGAAGAGGCCGTGGACGCGCAGGTACTCGAAGCCGAGCTCTTTCTTCACGAGCCGCAGCTGCTCCTGCCAGTCCGCGCGGAGTCCCTCGTTGGCGCGCCCGGCGCCCACGCACCGGCGGAACGTCGTCGCGAGCGGGCCCTTCGCCTGGCCGAGGTCGGCCTTCACGACCCGCACGGGCGGCGCGTGTGCGGGGGCGGGAGCCGCGACGAGGCCGCGCGGGGCGGCGAGGAGGACGACGAGAGCGAGAGCGGAGCGTTCCATGATCGAACCTCGCCGATGAGACGCGCCGGAGGCCCGGCCCCGCGAGTCGGCGGACTCTAGCACGGCGTCGGCGGCCGTCGTTCGTCGCGCCACATCACGCCCGGCGGCGGCTGTTCTTCCGCGCGGAGTGGCCGATTCGGCGACGTTTCGTTGCAGGTGAGTGTGACTTTCCGCTCGAACCGTGCACAAGACCGGCGGCGCTGGAGCATACGGTCCATGTTCGGAGCAATGGGCAAAGTGGATCATTTCGGCAACCAACAGGAGCGCGGCCCGTGACCCAGGGTGACCCCACCAGTCCCGTCCCACCACTCGGCGCCGCCGAGCTGAAGCTGACGACCGCCGTCGACGCCGTGATCGCCGCGGGCGCGCTCGGCGTCCTGCTCGCGTGGTTCCTCGGCCGCCCGATCGGCTACTCCGACGCGGCGCCGGTGATGTCGCCGTTCACGGCGCTGTCCCTGTTCATCATGGTGGGCGTCCGCCAGGCGCGGCTGCACTACGAGAGCTGGCCGGTCACCCAGAGCCTCGCCCTCACCGGCCTCGTGCTCGGCGGCAACGTCGCGTCGATCGCGCTCCTCTTCGTGATGCCGCCCCGGCTGCAGGCGAGCTTCCCCGGGATCGTCCTCACCTCCGCGATGACGGCCCTCGGCCTGGTGCTCTTCTGCCTGCACGACCTCGTCGTCGAGCTGCGCGACACGCCCGACTCGGCCTTCATCGTCGACGACGTGCTCGTGCACCTCGCGCTCGTGCCGGGCGGAGTGAGCCTCCTCGGCTACCTGCTCGCGAACCCGACCTACCTGAGCGTCCACGCGGACCCCCGGATCGGGATCTCGGTCCTGGAGATGGGCTTCATGGCCCTCTACGCGGCGGCCGCGCTCGTCTCGAACCCGCGCCTCTTCCTCTGGCGCTTCCTCGCCGGCGGGTGGGGCAACCGGCTCGTCTTCGCGGGGCTCTTCGCCAACCAGTTCGTGGCCCCCGTGGTCGTCGGGCTCCTCCTCGGGACGCGGGGCACGCGCGGCGCGGGCATCGAGCTCTACGTGATGGTGGCCGGCGTCGTCACCACGATCTCGTTCCTGCTGCTCCAGGCGCACCTCCACGCGCGGGAGCGGAAGGCCGCGGCGGGAGCCTGACCCGGAAGGACGAATACGAGGGCCGCCCGCATGTCGCGCTCCGAACCAGAGGCCGCCCGCCCGGCGCCGCGGCCGCGAAGACAGGACTGACAGGATGGAAACCCGATGAGCGACACCGTCCGGTACGACGACCAGACCCCGCGCCTCTTCTTCATCGCCGCGATCGTGTGGGCGGTGGTCGCCATGCTCGTGGGCGTGCTGGTGGCGGCCATGCTGTTCCTTCCCGGCCTGAACGTGCCGCCGTACCTGACGTTCGGCCGGCTGCGCCCGCTGCACACGAACGCGGCGATCTTCGCCTTCGTGGGCTGCATGATCTTCGGCGGGGTCTACCACTCGATCCAGCGCCTGCTGAAGGCGCGCCTGTGGAGCGACGCCCTCTCGCGGGTCCACTTCTGGGGCTGGCAGCTGCTCATCGCCGGGGCCGCGCTGTCGCTCGTCTTCGGCGTGACCCAGGGCAAGGAGTACGCCGAGCTGCCGTGGGTGCTCGACATCCTGATCGCCGTGCTGTGGGTGGTCTTCGCCGTCAACTTCTTCGGAACCCTCGCGGTCCGCCGCGAGAAGCACCTCTACGTCGCGATCTGGTTCTACATCGCCACGATCGTCGCGGTCGCGATCCTGCACATCGGCAACAGCATGGCGATGCCGTACTCGCTCCTCGGGAGCTACTCGGCCTACGCGGGGGTGAAGGACGCCCTCATGCAGTGGTGGTACGGGCACAACGCGGTCGCCTTCTTCCTCACGACGCCCTACCTCGGGCTCATGTACTACTACCTGCCGAAGGCGGCCGGCCGCCCGGTCTTCAGCTACAAGCTGTCGATCATGCACTTCTGGTCCCTGGTGTTCGTCTACATCTGGGCCGGGCCGCACCACCTCCACTACACCGCCCTCCCCGAGTGGGCGTCGACCCTCGGGATGCTCTTCTCGCTGATGCTGTGGATGCCCTCGTGGGGCGGCATGGTGAACGGCCTCCTCACGCTGCGCGGGGCGTGGCACAAGCTGCGCGACGAGCCGGTCCTCAAGTTCCTCGTGGTCGCCGTCACCTACTACGGCATGTCGACCTTCGAGGGGCCGATGATGTCGATCAAGTCGGTGAACGCCGTCTCGCACTACACCGACTGGACGATCGGCCACGTGCACGCGGGCACGCTCGGCTGGAACGCCTTTCTCTCGTTCGGGATCCTCTACTGGGTGGTTCCCCGCCTGTGGAAGACGAAGCTCCACAGCACGAAGCTCGCCGAGGCCCACTTCTGGGTCGGCACCGTGGGCCTCATCCTCTACCAGGTCTCGATGTGGGTGGCCGGCATCACCCAGTGGGCGATGTGGCGCAGCTTCGAGCCGGACGGGCGGCTGACCTACCCCGACTTCATCGAGACCGTGCTGCGGATCGTCCCCCTCTACGAGGTGCGGCTCGCGGGCGGCATCCTCTTCTTCCTCGGCCTGCCCCTCCTCGTCTGGAACCTCGTCCGCACCATGCGCAGCGCCCCCGACGGCTACGAGGTCGAGCCCGAGGTCCTCGCGCCGAAGCTCGTGAAGGACGTCGTCGCGCCCGGCGCGACGACCGGGCCGGACACGTACGACTACGCCTTCTACCGGGTGCAGCACACGCTCCGCCACGGCTTCCACCGCTGGATCGAGGGGAACATCGTGGTGATGACGGTGCTGACCGCGCTCGCGCTGTCGGTCGGCTCGCTGATCGAGGCGCTGCCGATGTTCTTCGATCCGTCGAACGTGAAGACGATCGCGAGCGTCCGCCCGTACACGCCGCTCGAGCTCCTCGGCCGCGACGTCTACCTCCGCGAGGGCTGCTACAACTGCCACTCGCAGATGGTCCGGCCGTTCCGGCACGAGACCGAGCGCTACGGCGAGTACTCGAAGGCCGGCGAGTTCGTCTACGACCACCCGTTCCAGTGGGGCTCGAAGCGCACGGGTCCCGACCTCCACCGCGTCGGCGGCAAGTACCCCTCGCTGTGGCACGTGCGCCACATGAAGCAGCCGAGCTCGACGACGCCGGGGTCGGTCATGCCGCGCTACCCGCACCTGCTCACGAACGCGACGGACGTGAGCCTCGTCGAGGCCAAGATGCGCGCGATGCGGGCGGTCGGCGTCCCCTACACCGACGGCGACGTCGAGACGGCGCGCGCGTCGATCGAGGCCCAGGCGAAGGCGATCGCGGCCGAGGTCGAGGCCCAGCAGGGGCCGCGGGGCCTCGCCGACAAGGAGATCGTCGCCCTCACCGCCTACCTGCAGCGGCTCGGCACCGACATCCGCTGGAAGCGGCCGGCGGCGCGCCCGCCGCGGGCGCGCAGTAGCCGTGCTGCAGGAGCTGGCCGGCTCGACCGCCGCCCCCGGCTGGGCGATCGCGTCGATGCTTTTCTTCCTCGGGGCGTGGCTCGCGATCGCGGTCGCGACGTGGCGGGCCCGCCCGGAGTCGATGAGCGAGCGGGCCCGCATGCCCCTCGAGGGCGAGGCGGACGCGTCCGCGACCACCGCCGCGCGGGAGTCCTGAAGAGGAAACGAAGATGGCAGCCGACAAAGACAAGGTCCTCCACGAGCTCGACGGCATCCAGGAGTACGACAACCCCCTTCCCGGGTGGCTCATGGCCATCTGGTGGGGCTCGCTCCTCTTCGCCGCGCTCTACGTCGCCTTCTACGCGCTCAGCTTCGGCGAGGGGACGATGGAGGCCGAGTACCGCAGCGCGTCCGCGAAGGACCTCGCCACGATCCAGGCCTACTTCGACGCGCACCCGCTCGTGCCGCCGACGCCGGCCCAGCTCCTGGCCGGCGCCGCGAACGCGCAGGTCACCGACCAGGGCGCCGCGCGCTTCGCGAAGTCGTGCGCGCCGTGCCACGGGCCGCAGGCCCAGGGCCTCATCGGCCCGAACCTCACCGACGACCGCTGGATCCACGGCGGGCAGGTCGAGCAGATCTTCCAGACGGTCGTGAAGGGCTGGCCGGCGAAGGGCATGCCGCCCTGGGGACGCGCGATCCCGCCGGAGGAGATCGCGGCCGTCGTCTCGTACATCCGGAGCCTCCAGGGCTCGAACCCGCCGAACGCCAAGGCCCCGGAAGGCGACGTGGTCGCGCCGGAGCCCCTGCCGCGGAGCTGAGGCCCTTGTCGACGCACTCGCCCGTGTTCGAGGTCGCGCCCGAGGAGGACCTCCTCTACAGCCTCGGCCCCGACGGCAAGCGCCGGTTCATGCACCCGCAGGTCCACCGCGGGCGCACCTGGAAGGAGCGGCTGGTCCTCGCCTGGGGCCTGATCGTCCTCTTCTTCGCCCTGCCCATCGTGAGGATCGGCGGCCACCCGGCGATCCACCTCGACCTCGCGACCCGGCAGTTCCACGTGCTGGGCGCGACCTTCCACCCCACCGACAACCTGCTGCTCGCCGCGCTCGGCATCGGCGTCATCGTCACGGTGTTCTTCGTCGGCTCGACCTTCGGGCGGCTGTGGTGCGGCTACGCCTGCCCGCAGACCGTCTACATGGAGTTCGTCTTCCGCCCGATCGAGGCCTGGCTCGAGGGCTCTCCCGCGCAGCAGGTGAGGCTCGGCCTCGCGCCGTGGAGCGCGCGCAAGGCCGGGATCAAGGCCGCGAAGTGGCTGGCGTTCGCCCTCGTGGCCGTCCTCATGGCGGCGACCTTCGTCGCCTACTTCGCCGGCTGGGAGAGGCTCCTCCACGAGTTCCTGCCCCGGCCCCTCGAGAGCCCCGGCACGATCTTCGTCCTCGCCCTGGTGACGGTCGCGATCCTCTTCGACTTCGGCTGGTTCCGCGACCAGATGTGCACGATCGCGTGCCCGTACGGCCGGCTGCAGAACGTGATGGCCGATCCCGACACGATCCTGGTGGCCTACGACGAGAAGCGGGGCGAGCCGCGCGGGACGCAGAAGCGGCGGACCGAGTCCGAGGGGACGTTCGGCGACTGCATCGACTGCCGGCTGTGCGTGACCACCTGCCCGACGGGCGTCGACATCCGGCGCGGCCTCCAGCTCGAGTGCATCGGCTGCGCCCAGTGCATCGACGCGTGCGACAAGGTGATGGTCCGCACCGGCCGCGCGCCCGGCCTCATCCGCAACACCTCCGAGCGCGAGCTGGCGGGCGGCGCCCGGCGCTTCTGGCGGCCGCGCGTCGTCGTGTACCTCGTGCTGCTGAGCCTCGCGTGGGGAACGCTCGCGACGATGGTCCTGACGCGCGAGACCGCGCAGATCGAGATCCTCCGCGGGGGCCGCGAGCCCTACCGCCTCCTCCCCGGGCAGAAGGTCGCGAACCAGCAGCGCATAAGGATCACCAACCAGTCGGCCGAGCCGCAGACGTTCACGATCGAGGTGGCGGCGCCGCCGGAGGCGACCCTGGTGCTGAGCGACTCGCCGGTCCGGGTCGCGCCGGCCGAGGTCGTCACGGTGAACGCGGTCACGACGACGCCCGCGGCGGCCTTCGCGGGCGGCCAGGCGAAGTGCCGCTACCGCGTCACGACCGACCGCGGCTTCCGCAAGGAGGTCGAGTTCCTCCTGCTCGGCCCGTTCAAGGAGGGCGAGTGAGCGACGCGGCCTCCGGCCGGCGACCGAGCCTGCGCCGGCTCGTGTCCGAGTACCGCTGGCCTCTCTTCATCAGCGGGCTGCTCGGGATGTCGATCCTCGCCTACGCCGTCCTCATCTTCGTCGCCACGCGGCCGAACGCCCCGCGGCCGATCCCCCGCTACTACGAGACGGCGGAGCGGTGGGACGCGGACGAGGCGGCCGAGGCGGCGAGCCGTCGGCTGGGCTGGGCCGTCACCTACGAGCTGCCGAAGGGCGTTCCGCACGTGGCGGGCATGCCGCGGCCGGTCGACGTGACGATCCTGGACCGGGACGGCCACGGCGTCGCCGGCCTCGAGGGCCGACTGCTCGTCGCGAGGCCGTCCGACCAGCGGCAGAGCCAGTCGGCGCCGCTCATCGGCCTGCCGCAGCAGCCGGGAGCGTACCGCGCGCTCGTCGTGGTCGACGAGCCGGGCGCGTGGGACTTCCGCGTCGAAGCGAAGCGCGGCGGCGAGCGGTTCGTCCACGCCGCCCGCGTGAGCGTCGCCCCCGACGCGGCCGCCGGAGAGGCGCGGTGACGGCGCCCGCCGCCGCGGAGCGCCCCGCGGCGAAGGCGGCGTGCGCCCACTGCGGGCTCGAGGTGCCGCGGTCGCGGCGGCGCGACGACGCCACGCTCCTGTTCTGCTGCGCGGGGTGCGAGCAGGTCCACGCCCTGATCGAGCAGTGGGGCTGCGGCGACTTCTACCGGTTCGCCGGCCAGACCGGGGCCGCCCTCGAGCCGGCGCGCGTCAGCGGCCGCGAGTTCGGCGAGCTCGACGACCCGAGGCTCCTCGCCGAGCTGAGCGATCCGATGGCCGAGGGCCGCTGCCGCACGCGGCTGTACCTCGACGGCGTGCACTGCGCGGCCTGCGTGTGGCTCGTCGAGAAGCTGCCGGAGGCGGTGCCGGGCGTCGACTCCGTCCGCCTGAACCTCGGCTCGGCCGTGGCCGAGGTCGTGTGGGACCCGTCGCGGGTGCCGCTCTCGCGGATCGGCCAGGCGCTCGACAGGCTCGGCTACACGCCACACCTGCACCGCGCGGGACGGCTGCAGGACGCGCGGCGGCGCGAGGACCGCGCGTTCCTCGTCAAGCTCGGCGTCGCCGTCGCGTGCGCCATGAACCTCATGTTCCTGCACGGCGCGCTCTACGCCGGCGAGAACTCGGGAATGGCCTCCGGGCTGGAGGCGTACTTCCGCTGGGTCTCGCTCGGCGTGGCGCTGCCGGTGATGCTGTTCTCGGCGCGGCCGTTCTACCAGGCGGCGTGGGCCGGGCTGCGCTCCCGCGTCGTGCACATCGACCTGCCGATCGCCCTCGCCCTCGCCGTGGCGTACGCCGCCTCGGCCGTGAACACGGCGCGCGGCCGCGGCCCCATCTGGTTCGACTCGATGTCGATGCTCGTCGCGGCGCTCCTCGCCGCGCGCCAGGTGCAGCGCGGCGCGCAGCGCGCCGCCCTCGAGCGCGCCGACAGTCTCCGCGGCGTGGCCTTCGTGGAGTTCGCGCGCCGCCTGGCCGGGGAGGGCCTCGACTCGCCGGCGGTCGAGGTCGACGTGCACCGCCTCGTGCCGGGCGACCGCGTCGAGGTGCGCTCGGGGGAGCTCGTCCCGGTCGACGGCATCGTCCTCGCCGGCCGCTCCTCGCTCGACAACGCCGTCCTCACCGGCGAGTCGTCCCCGTGCCCCGTCGCCGAGGGGGACGCGATCAGCGCCGGCGCCACGAACCTCGGGGCGCGGCTCGTCGTGCGCGTCGAGGCCGCCGGCGAGAAGACGCGGGTGGGCGCGCTGTTCGCGATCGTGGAGGAGGCCCTCTCCCGGCGGCCGGCGGTGCTGCGGCACAGCGACAGGCTCGCGCGGTGGTTCGTGTGGGGCGTCTTCGCCCTCGGCGCGGCGGCCGCCGTCGTCGCCCTCCCGCTCGGCGCGGACGCCGCGCTCCAGCGGGTGGTCGCGCTGTTCGTGGTCGCCTGCCCGTGCGGCGTCGCGCTGTCGGTGCCGCTCGCGCTGTGGGTCGCCCTCACGCGCGCCGCGCGGGCCGGCATCTACGTGAAGAACCCCGACGCCCTCCAGAAGCTGCGCCACGTCGGCCACGTGCTCCTCGACAAGACGGGCACGCTGACGCGGGGCCGGGCCGCCCTCGCGCGATGGGAGGGCGAGCCCCGGGCGCTCGACCTCGCGTGCGCCCTCGAGGCGCAGTCGGCCCACGCGGTGGCGATCGCCTTCGCGGCGGCCGGCGCGGGCCGCCCGCGGGCGGTGCGCACGGTGTCGGACGTGCGCGAGGCGGCCGGCCGCGGCATCGCGGGCGTCGTCGACGGCCACTTCGTGCTCGTCGGCAACGGCGCGCACCTCGCGCAGGGCGGCGTCGCCGTGCCGCCGGAGGTCGAGGCGAGCGCGGCGGCCCTCGTCGTCGAGGGCCTCAGCCCGGTGCTCGTGGCGGTCGACGGCCGTGTCGAGGGCGTCGCCGGCATCGGGGACGCCGTGCGCGAGGACGCCCGCGCGACGCTGGGGGCCTTCCGCGCGAGGGGGATCCGCGTGAGCGTCCTCTCCGGCGACCACCCGGAGGTCGTGGCTCGCGTGGCGGCCGGCCTCGGGATCCCCGCCGCGGAGGCGCGCGGCGGCCTGACCCCCGAGGCCAAGCGCGACGCCGTGGCCGCGCTCGTGGCCGAGCCCGGCCGACGCGGCTCGGTCGTGATGGTCGGCGACGGCGTCAACGACGCCGCCGCCCTCGCCCTCGCCGACGTGGGCGTCGCCGTCCACGGCGGCACGGGGGCGTCGATCGTGGCCGCCGACGTCGTGCTCACGCGCGAGGGCCTCGCCCCGCTCGTCGACCTCCTCGACGGCGCCCGGGCCACGTTCCGCGTGATCGCGAGGAACCTCGGCCTCTCCGTCGCCCACAACGCGGTGGCGTCGGCGCTGGCCGTCCTCGGCCTCGTCGGCCCCCTCGTCGCGGCCGTCGCGATGCCCCTCTCCTCGCTCGTCGTCACCCTGTCCTCGGCCCTGTCGCAGCCCTTCGGGAGGACGAGGCGATGGAGCTGATCCTCGTCCTCCTCCCGTTCGCGCTCCTGTTCGCCGGAGTCGCCCTCGCCCTCTTCGTGTGGGCGGCGCGGTCGGGGCAGTTCGACGATCTCGAGACGCCCGCCGTCCGCATCCTCTTCGACGACGAGACGCCCGTCCCCGCGGGGCACGAGCGCGCGGCGACGTCCGCCCCCGCGCTCCCCGCCGCGGGACCAGACAAGGAGAAGCCCTGACATGCGCCGACCAACGAGGCCCGTTGGCATCCTCATCCTGGTGGCGGCGGCCGCCGTGGTCGGCTGGCTGAGCTACGCCCTGAGCTACGCGCGCAGGGGCTACGAGCCGCGCCAGCCGATCGCCTTCCGCCACTCGCGCATGGCCGGCCCGGCCGTGTGGCAGGTGAACGCGCAGGGCGAGCGGGTGAACGTCGGCGGCTACGACATCCCCTGCCTCTACTGCCACACGATGCCCTACAAGGGCCGCCACTCCACGGTGCCCTCGACCGCGGTGTGCATGAACTGCCACAGCACGGTCGGCCTCGGACGGGAGTGGGTCCTCCGGATGAAGGAGTACTGGGACCGCGGGGAGCCGATCCCGTGGGTGAAGGTCCACGACCTGCCCGACTTCGTCTACTACGACCACTCCGCGCACCTCGACGCGAAGGACAAGGACGGACGGCCGAAGGTCGCCTGCAAGGACTGCCACGGCGAGGTGGAGAAGCGGGACATCGTGCGCGTGGAGACGCGCTTCAACATGGGCTGGTGCGTCGACTGCCACCGCAAGCCGGAGATGGGGGCCTCGGTCGACTGCATCGTGTGCCACCGCTAGGGAGATGACGATGAAGCCCGACACGAACGACGCGCCCGCCGGCGACGGCCAGCACTCCCGGCGCGACTTCCTGCGCGTGAGCGGCACGATGGCCGCGGCCGGCGCCCTGGCGAGCGCCGGATGCCAGCCGCCCCAGGAAGCGACCGTCCCGTTCCACGACATGCCCGAGACGCTCGTCGACGGCGTGGGCCGCGCCCGCTTCTACGCGACGGTGCTCGACGGCTCGCCCGTGCTCGTCCGCACCCGCGAGGGGCGGCCGATCCTCGTCGCCCCGAGCCCGAGCGACCCGAGCGGGCGCGGCACGACGCTGCGGCACCACGCCGCGATCCTCGACCTCTACGACCCCGACCGCGCGCAGGGGCCGCTCTCGGTCCGCCGCGGCCACGGAGCCGTGGTCGCGAGCTCGTGGGAGTCGGTCGCGGCCGCGGTCGTGCCCCGGCTTACGGCCGACCGCGAGAAGACGGTGCTCCTCACCGGCCCGGTGACGAGCCCGTCCCTCCGCGCCGCGATCGGCGAGCTCGCCGCGCAGACGGGCCTGCGCCACGTGGCCTGGGCCCCGATCGAGGCGACGGCCGCCGCGCGCGCGTGGCAGGCGGCCTTCGGCCACGGCCCGCTGCCGCGGCCGCGCCTCGACAAGGCCGCGCTGATCCTCGGCTTCGGCGCGGAGTTCCTCGACCGCCCGGGCGACGGCCTCGAGCGCGACTTCGCGAAGCGACGGGCGCCCGAGGGGAGCGACGGGGCCGGCATGAGCCGCTTCGTCCAGCTCGAGGGCCGCCTGACGCTCACGGGCGCGAACGCCGACCAGCGGCTGCGGGTGCGCGACTCGATGCTCGCCTGCGTCGCGTCGGCCGTCCTCCGCGAGATCGCGGTCGTGCGCAAGGTCGGCCCCCTCGGGGCCGACCCGGCGATCGCGGCCGCGCTCGAGCCGTTCACGATCCCGGCCGTCGCCCGTCTCGCCGGCCTCGCGCCGGAGGCGCTCACCGCCCTCGTCGACGCGCTCGTCGCCGAGCGCGAGCGGGCGGTGATCGTGGCCGGCGGCTCCGCGAGCGAGGCGGCGGGCGGCCTCGCGCTCGAGACGGCCGTGCTCCTGCTGAACGTCAGCATCGACTCCATCGGCACGGGCCTCCTCGAGGACGGCGGCGGCGCGCGCGCCGACGGCGGCGCGGCGGCCGCGCTCGCCGCCCTCGCCGCCGACATGCGGGCGGGGAAGGTCTCGACCCTGATCGTGGGCGGAGCGAACCCCGTCTACGACGCGCCGTCGTCCCTCGGCTTCGCCGACGCCCTCGGCAAGGTCCCTCTCGTCATCTCCCTCAACGACCGGCTCGACGAGACGAGCCGCCTCGCCGATCTCCTCGCCCCGGCCAGCCATCCGTTCGAGTGCTGGAGCGACGCGGAGCTGCCGCGCGAGGCGTTCGCCGTCCAGCAGCCGACGATCCAGCCGCTCTACGAGACGCAGGGCCTCCTCGACGTCCTCGTCGCCTGGGGAGCGGCGGCCGGCCTGACCGGCGCCTTCCCGGCCGCGGCCGCCGCCGCGGCGAAGAAGGCGGCCGCGGCTCCCGCGGCCGCGACTGCGAACCCGAGCCTCGCCTGGCACTACGTCCGCGGCCAGTGGGCCGCGCGCCTCGGCGAGGCGCCCGGCGCCGCGGCGTTCGAGGACGCGTGGAACGAGGTACTGCGCCGCGGCCACTGGCAGGCGCCGGCGCCGACGGCGCCCCCGGCCGGGCCCGCGGCGAAGGCGGCGGCCACGCCGGTCGTCCGGCCCCTCGGGGCCGGCGTCGCCGCGCTTCTCGGCCCGCTGCCTCCCGCCCCCTCCGGGCTGGAGCTGCAGCTCTACCCGCACATCGCGACCGACGACGGCCGGGCCGCCAACAACGGGTGGCTCCTCGAGTTCCCGGATCCCGTCACGCGCATCACGTGGGGCGGGGCGGTGTCGATCGCTCCCCGCCGCTTCGACGAGATGGGCCTGCGCAGCGGCGACCTCGTCGAGGTGGACGCGGGCCACGCGAAGGTGGTGGCCCCGGCCTACCGCCACGCGGGCATGCACGACGACGAGGTGGCGCTGCCCCTCGGCCTCGGCCGGCGGGCGTGCGGGGTCATCGGCGACGGCATCGGCCCCGACGCCTTCCCGCTGCGGAAGCTGGACGGCGACCGCATCCTCGCCGCCGGGCTTCCGGTGACCCTCCGCCGCGCGATCGGCAACGAGGCGCTCGCCTTCGCCCAGGGCTCCGACGTCATCGACCGCGACCGCCGGCCGCTCGTGCCCGTCACGACACTCACCGCCTACGAGAAGGACGCGAGGTCCGGCACGGAGCAGCCGGAAGGCGGCCGCTCGGCGTGGCCGGAGCACGCGTACGAGAAGGCCAAGTGGTCGATGACGATCGACCTCAGCAAGTGCAACGGCTGCGGCAAGTGCGTCATCGCCTGCCAGGCCGAGAACAACGTCCCGGTCGTGGGGCGGCAGGGGATGCTCGACGGCCGCGAGATGTCGTGGCTGCGGATCGACCGCTACTTCGACGCGCCGCGGAAGGACGGCCGGCGCGGGGCCGAGGTCTGGGACGCCCCGCTCGACGTGGTCGAGGAGCCGACGACGCTCTTCGAGCCGATGCTGTGCCAGCACTGCGACAACGCGCCGTGCGAGACGGTCTGCCCGTTCGTGGCCACCCTCCACAGCGAGGACGGCCTCAACCAGCAGGTCTACAACCGCTGCGTCGGCACCCGCTACTGCGCGAACAACTGCCCGTTCAAGGTGCGCCGCTTCAACTTCTGGGACTACTCGGCGCGGCAGACGAGCGCCCTGTTCACGTGGCTGCAGCCGCGATCGAAGCGCCACGCCGACCTCAACACCCGCGGCCGCATGCAGATGAAGAACAACCCCGAGGTGACGGTGCGCAGCCGCGGGGTCATGGAGAAGTGCTCCTTCTGCGTGCAGCGCGTGCGCGACGCCCGCGCCCAGGCCACCCGCGACGGGCGGGGCAAGGAGCACTTCGCCGACGGCGCGGTCGTGCCGGCCTGCATGGAGTCCTGCCCCACCGACGCGATCGTCTTCGGCGACATCACAAACCCCGACTCGCGGGTGCGGGCGCTCGCCGGCAGCCCGCGCGCCATGCGCCTCCTCGAGGCGCTCGGCGTTTCGCCCTCGATCTCCTACCTGACGAAGGTGCGCAATGACAAGGCCTGAGGCGAGCCCCTACGCGACCGTCCTCGACGACAGCCAGCTCACCGGGCAGCCGATCGTCCTCCCCGGCGCGGGGCCGAACGGCGGCGACGTCGAGGTGCCGGAGCCCCTGGTCACCGGGGCCAAGAAGTGGACCGACGTCGACCAGGACATCTGCCTCCACACCGAGCGGTTCCCGACGAAGACCTGGTGGATCGCGTTCGCGGTGGCCCTGTCGATGCTCGGCCTCCTCGGCTTCGCCCTCCTCGGCCTCTTCTACTCGGGCATGGGCATCGTCGGCGTGAACACCCCGGTCGGCTGGGGCTCGTTCATCGTCAACTTCGTCTTCTGGATCGGCATCGGCCACGCCGGCACGCTGATCTCGGCGGTGCTCTACCTCTTCCGCCAGCAGTGGCGCACGGGCATCAACCGGGCGGCCGAGGCGATGACGCTCTTCGCGGTGGCCTGCGCGGGCATCTTCCCGATCGTGCACCTCGGCCGGCCGTGGTTCGCCTACTGGCTCGTCCCGTACCCGAACGCCCGCGGCCCGCTGTGGGTGAACTTCAACTCGCCCCTCGCGTGGGACATCTTCGCGATCTCCACCTACGGGCTCGTCTCGCTCACCTTCTGGTACATGGGCCTGCTGCCGGACCTCGCCACCGTCCGCGACCGCGCGACCCACCCGTGGAGAAAGGCCCTCTACAACGCCCTCTCGTTCGGCTGGACGGGCTCGAGCCGCGCGTGGCGGCACTACGAGTCGGCCTACATGATCCTCGCCGCGTTCGCGACGCCGCTCGTGTTCTCCGTCCACACGATCGTGTCGTTCGACTTCGCGACCTCGGTCATGCCGGGCTGGCACACGACGATCTTCCCGCCCTACTTCGTCATCGGCGCGATCTTCTCCGGCTTCGCGATGGTGATCACGCTCATGAGCCTCATGCGCGGGGTCTTCAAGCTCACGAACTACATCACGATGAACCACATGGAGGCGATGGCGAAGGTCCTGATGCTGACCGGCATGCTGGTCGGCTTCGCCTACACGACCGAGTTCTTCATGGCGTGGTACTCGGGCAGCGAGTGGGAGGGCTTCATCTTCAAGAACCGCGCGTTCGGGCCGTACGGCTGGGCCTACGCGATCATGTTCACCTGCAACGCGATCGTGCCCCAGCTGTTCTGGTGGAAGAGCATGCGCCGCAACGGCGTCGCGCTCTTCGTGGTCTCGATCCTCGTGAACGTGGGCATGTACTTCGAGCGCTTCGTGATCGTGGTGACCTCGCTCCACCGCGACTTCCTGCCCTCCTCGTGGGGGATGTACCACTTCACCTTCTGGGACTACGCGATCCTGATCGGCTCGTTCGGTCTCTTCTTCACCCTGTTCCTGCTGTTCGTGCGGGTGCTCCCGGTCGTCGCCATCTCCGAGGTCAAGGGCGTCATGGACCCGAAGGTGGCGCGCAGCGCCCCGCCCGTCCCGCTGTCGCCCCGCGCGCAGGAGGCCTGAGCCATGACCACCTCGACGAAGACGAAGGGCGTCGTCGGCTACTTCCTCGAGCCGGCGGAGGCCCTCGCGGCGGCCGCGAAGACCCGCGACGCCGGCTGGAAGCACTTCGACGTCCTCACTCCCTTCCCGGTGCACGGGATGGAGGAGGCGATGGGCCAGGCGCGATCGTGGATCCCCTACGTGACGGCGGTGCTCGCCTTCCTCGGGATCCTGTTCGCGCAGGCCCTGCAGAACTACGTGATGGTCTACGACTGGCCGCAGAACTTCGGCGGCAAGCCCTTCGCCGCCTGGCCCTCCTTCGTGCCCATCACCTTCGAGGCGATGGTGTTCTGGGCGGCCCTCGGCACCGCGGTCGTGGCGATCGCGGCCGGCAAGGTCGACAGCGTCCCGCAGCCGCCGGTCTCGGCGGAGACGGGGGCCACGGTCGACCGCTTCGTTCTCTGGATCTCCGCCTCCGACCCCGAGTGGGACGAGAAGGAGGCCGTCGACTTCGTCCGCTCCCTCGGCGCCCACGGCGTCGAGGTGGTCGGGGCGGGAGGTGAGGCCCATGCGTAGAGCGCTGCTCGTCCTCTCCGGCGCGTCGCTGCTGCTGCTGCCGGCGTGCGACGTGGGCCTGCCGGCCGGCCGCACGCCTCACCGCGAGGGGAACTTCCTCGACATGGCCGACCAGCCGAAGCAGAAGCCGCAGCGGGGCGACCTGTTCGGCAACAAGCCGACCGGCATGCTCGAGCCGCCGCCGGGCGCCGTCGCCACGGACGAGCACCCGTACCCGTTCGCGCAGAACGAGGCGGAGCTCGCCGGCCTGAAGCTCGTGAACCCCCTGCCGGCGACACCGGAGGTGATCGCCCACGGCAAGTTCGTGTTCGAGAACGTCTGCATCGCCTGCCACGGCCGGCAGGCGGCGGGCGACGGGCCGGTGACCGCCCTCTTCCCGAAGCCGCCCAGCCTCATGACGCAGAGGGTGCGCGACTGGCCGGACGGCCAGATCTACCACCGCCCCGCGCGCGGGCAGAACTCGATGCCGAGCCACGCGCGACAGGTCGACGAGAAGGACATCTGGTCGGTCGTCCACTACATCCGGCAGCTCCAGCGCGAGCTGCCCGTCGCCCCGCCGCCCGCCGCGCCGGCGGCCGCGAAGGGAGGCCGGTGATGAGACACGCCCCTGACGCCCACGCGGCGCCGCCGGTGCCGCCCCGCCTCCACCTGTCGAAGCTCGTCCGCGGCCTCGCGGTGGCCGCGGCCGCCGGCGGCGGCGCGGCCCTCGCCTGGGCCTTCAGCCAGGGCCACGCCGGCCTCGCCTGGAGCTCCTACCTGATCGGCGCGTTCTTCACCCTCGGCCTCGCGGTCTTCGGCGTCGCCTGGATGTCCATGCTCTACCTCTCGAACGCGGACTGGTCGGTCACGATGCGGCGCGTCCCCGAGGCGATGACCGCGTGGCTGCTGCCGGGGGGCGTCCTCACGCTGCTCGTCGGCGCCGGCGCCGGCGTCCTCTATCACTGGTCGCACCCTTCGGCGGTCGCCCAGGACGCGCTTCTCGCCCACAAGGCCCCGTTCCTCAACACGACCCTCTTCTTCGCCCTCAACGCGGCGAGCCTCGCCGCCTGGCTCGCGTTCGCGGTGGCGATGACCGGGGCCTCCCGGCGGCAGGACCGCGAGGGCGGGGTCGCCCTCACCCGGAAGAACCGCGCCCTCTCGGCGGCGTTCCTGGTCGTGTTCGCCCTCACGATCAGCGTCGTGAGCTTCTACCTGCTCCTCTCGCTCGAGGCCCACTGGTTCTCGACGATGTTCGCGGTGCTCGTGTTCACCGACGTCGTGCAGACCGGCGCCGCGTTCGTGGCGGTCGCGGTGGGGCTCCTGATGATGAGCGGACGGCTCGAGGGCTGGGTCAACGAGAACCACCTGCACAGCCTCGGCAAGATGGTGTTCGCCGCGACCGGCTTCTGGGCCTACATCTACTTCTGCCAGTACCTGCTGATCTGGTACGCCAACATTCCGGAGGAGACGGTCTACTTCCTCCGCCGCGCCGACAACGGCTGGCTGCCCTACTTCCTCATCCTGCCGGCGCTGAAGTTCGTCCTGCCGTTCCTCCTCCTCCTGCCCCGGGAGGCGAAGCGCGAGCCGTACCGGCTGGTGCCGGTGTCGCTGCTCATCGTCTTCGCGCAGTTCTGGGAGCTCTACCTGATGGTGGGGCCGGCCCTCGGCCACGGCGAGCACGCGGCGGCCGCCCACGTGCCGATCGTCGAGCTCCTCGTGACGGCGGGCTTCCTCGGGCTCTTCCTCCTGGTGTTCGGCTGGGACCTGCGGCGCCACGAGGCGGTGCCCGTGAAGGACCCGGCCCTGGAGTCGAGCCTCCACTACCATTGAGCCTCTCGCGGATCGCGGAGACCGTCGCCGGCCTCGCGGTGGCCGGCGCCCTCGCGGCGGCGTTCTTCGCCGTCCGCGGCCGCCAGGCGCCGCCCGCCGAGGACGGGGCGGCGCGGGCGGCGCTCCCCGACGTCACCCGCTCCGACGCGACGGTCGACCTGGGCGACGTGCGCCTTCGCGTGTCCGCCGGCCCGCGGCCCCTTCTCGCTCTCGCTCCGAGCCGCTTCCGCTTCCGCGCCGAGGCGGACGGCGGCGGCGCGATCGCCCTCGCGGGCGGCGTCGTCTCGTTCACGATGGAGATGCCGATGGGCGACCACCGGCACCCGCTCGTGGCCGCCCCCGACGGATGGCAGGAGGCCGAGGCGGCCCTGCCGGTCTGCATCAGCGGCCGCCGGCGCTGGTTCGGGACACTCGAGTTCGAGGCGGCCGGCCGGCCCCGCCAGGTCCGCTTCGCCTTCGACCTCGCGCCGCCGCGCCCGCCCGGCGACCGCCCCGACGTGCCGTAGCTCGTGACGCCGCCGACGCTCTCGATCGATCTCCTGGGCTTCCTGGCCCTCGGCTTCCTCGGCGGATTCGGGCACTGCGTCGGCATGTGCGCGCCCTTCGTGCTGCTCGTCTCGCGTCGCTTCGCCGCCGGCGGCGTGGGCCGCGGAGCGGCTCTCTCGGCGCAGGCGTGGTACGCCGCCGGGCGCGTCACGACCTACGCGGTCCTCGGCGCGGCGGCCGGCTTCGCCGGCAGCGTCGTCGAGCTGGCCGGCTCCCTCGTGGGCCTCCAGCGCGCGGCCACCGTCCTCGCCGGCGGCGTGCTCGTCGCCGAGGCGCTCCTCGGTCTCACCGGCGCGGGTCCCCTGGCCGGCACGGCGGGCGGGCGACTCTTCGCGCGGGCCTCGGCCACCCTCGGCCGCCGGGCGCCGCGGCACCCCTTCGGCCTCGGCCTCCTGCTCGGCCTCCTGCCGTGCGGCCTCCTCTACTCCGCCCTCGTCGCCGCCG
This sequence comes from Vicinamibacteria bacterium, assembly GCA_046331285.1. Lineage (GTDB taxonomy): Bacteria > Acidobacteriota > Vicinamibacteria > Fen-336 > Fen-336 > DATBSL01. Next base: position 5,347 of record JAXLRD010000094.1, on the reverse strand, counting down.
TCTCCCGCGGGAGCGCCGCCGGCGGCGCTCTCGCCGTCCTCCTGTTCGGCCTCGGCACGACCCCGGCGCTCCTCGGCCTGTCGCTCGCCGACGAGCTCCTCGCGCGCCGGCGCGCGCGGGCCGACCGCGTCGCGCACGTCTTCCTGCTCGCGATGGGCCTCTGGTTCGTCTGGTCGGGCCTGCGCGGCTGACCCGGCGTCAGGCGAAGTTGCGCAGCAGGAGAGCGTCGCGCGTGCGCGGGCCGCGGCTGTAGACGAGCGTCCGGCCGTCCGGCGAGACGTCGAAGGAATAGAGCAGGCCGTCCTGGAAGTCGGTGACGCGCTGGGGCGCACGGCCGTCGAGCGGGACGCGCCAGACGTTCGCGCGGTCGCCGGGCACCGTGTTCAGGTACAGCTCGCCCTGACCGAAGACCATGCCGCTGCCGTTGGCGGGAGGCTCGACGTCCAGCGTCTTCTCCGGGGGGCCGCCCGCCGCGGGGGCGATCGCGATCCGGAAGCGCTGCCCGGCACGGTCGAAGAAGTAGTAGGCGACGCGCCGGCCGTCGGGCGAGAAGGCCGGGATGAAGGCCGGCTCGTCGCTCACCTTCTCCGCCTTTCCCCCCGCGGTGGACCCGCGGAAGAGGCGCGCATTGCCCCGCTCGAGGGCGACATAGAGGACGACGGAGCCGTCGGGGGAGACCGCGAAGGACGAGTCCTCGACGCTCGGCACGACGACGCTCGCGGCGGAGCCGTCGAGCGGCACGCGCCGCAGCTCGCTCCCGGAAGCGGTGCGCAGCACGTAGAACACTTCGGCCCTGTCGGTCACCGCGACCGAGCGGACTGCCCCGGCGCCGGTCGGCAGCCGGCTCTGCTCCGCCCCGTCGGGGCTCGTAACCCACAGCCCGCCGACGGCGCCGGGCCGGTCCGAGCTGTAGACGACACGCCCGTCGGGCGACAGCGCCAGGCCGTAGATGCCGTCGTAGCGCGAGCTCGTGATGCGGCGCGGCCGGTCCCGCCCGTCGATCGAGGCGCGCCACACGCTGGCCACCGTGTCGCCGCCGATCGTGACGAGCGAGGAGCCGTCGCTCGAGAGGCTGACGATGCGATATTGCAGCACGTCCGCCGTCAGGAGGCGCGGCTCGCGGCCGTCGAGCGGCACGCCCCAGACCCGCTCGCTCGGGCCCTCGTCGGCGGCCGCCACGGCCAGGATCTGGCGGCCGTCCGGCATCCACGCGACCTGGGCCGCCAGGCGCCACCCCGGATCCGCGAGCGTCTCGACCGTACCGTCCGCCACCGACACGGCGACGATGCGCGCGCGTCTCGCGACGGCGCCCTCCCCGACGCGCACCACGCTGCACGCGATGCGTCGCCCGTCGGGCGACCAGTCCGGGGCGGTGTAGAAGATCGGGGCCACGCGGTCGGGCAGCTTCGCCGCCCAGAGGACACGGGCGTCCGTGCCGTCCGCGTTCGCGACCATGAGCGCGCTCTGCTCGGGACCGGGGTGGCTCGCGCGCACCCACGCCATCCGCCGGCCGTCGGGCGAGAACGTCGGCGCGCTGTCGATGGCCTCGACCAGCCGCCGCGGCGTGCCGCCGAGCGGCGAGATCGCGTAGAAGGCGCCCTTCGGCTCGGCGGGCGTGCGCATGCCGAAGACGATCGAGTTGCCGTCGCGCGTGAACGCGTGGCTCCAGTAGGCGACGGGTCGCATCGGGATGAGGCGCAGGGCCTGGCCGGTCGCCAGCTGCTGCAGCCACAGGCTCTGCTCGCCCTGCTCCGATTCCACGTACGCCACGAACCGGCCGTCCGGCGAGATGGTCGCGCTGATCACGTTGCCGGAGGAGGTGATGCGCGTGGAGGAGAGCGGCGCGCGTCGGCCGGCCCCTTCGCGCCCGAACCGTCGTCCCAGGCCGAAGCCGGCGGCGAGCGCCCCGGCTCCCGCGCCGGCCGCGAGAACGAGCGCCTTCCGCCGGCTCACGCCGGCCCCTGCCGAGGGCTCGGGCACCGGCGGCGCGGCGAGCGCGATCCTCGCCTCGCCGACGTCCCGCAGCCGCAGCTTCGGCTCGCGCTCGAGGCACCGCTGGAGCAGCCGCCGGACGTGGGGCGGGGTCCCCGCCGGCAGCGTGTCCCACGCGATCGGCTCGCGGACGACCGCGGCGAGGACGTCCGTCACCGACTCCCCGTCGAAGAGCCGCCGCCCGCTCAGCATCTCGAAGAGGAGCACGCCGAAGGACCAGACGTCGGCGCGCTTGTCGACCGGCCTGGCGCGCGCCTGCTCCGGCGACATGTAGGCCGCGGTGCCGAGGATGATCCCGGCCGCGGTGCCGGTGTGCGTGAGCGTCGGCGATTGCGACAGGCCGGCGCTCGACGTGCCGCTCCCGCCCTCGCCCGACCAGGCCTTGGCCAGCCCGAAGTCGAGCACCTTGACCCGGCCCTCGGAGGTGACCTTGACGTTCGCGGGCTTGAGGTCGCGGTGGACGATCCCCTTCTCGTGCGCTTCCTCGAGCGCCTCCGCGACCTGCCTCGCCAGGTCGATCGCCTCGTCGACGGGGATCGCGCCCCGCCGGAGGCGTGCCGCGAGGTCCTCGCCCTCGACGAGCTCCATCGCGAGGACGTGAGCGGTCGAGCCGTCGGGGAGGGTCGCGCTCTCGAAGCCGTAGAGGTGCGCGATGGCGGGGTGATTGAGCGAGGCCAGCACGCGGGCCTCGCGCTCGAAGCGGGCGAGCCGGTCCGGGTCGGAGGCGAGGGCGGCGGGGAGCAGCTTGAGCGCCACGTCGCGGCCGAGCTTCGTGTCGTTCGCCCGCCAGACCTCGCCCATGCCGCCCGCGCCGAGCGCGGCGGTGATGCGGTACTGGGCGAGCGTCTGGCCAATCACGATCGACATCCTCCGGTCGGTCCGGCGACGGGAACCGCTTGGAGAAGCGGGAGCTCGATGGCGGATTGTAGCCCGGTGCCGGCGGGCGCGGACCGCGGCCGATCTCCCGGCTCGTGCCAGAATGGCCGTCGCCGGCGACGTCCGGCTGCGGAGGACGCCCATGAAGCGCGCGATCGGTCTGGGAGCCGTGATGTCGTCGCTCGCGGCCGGGGCGGACGCCGCGGTCACGTTGCCGGCGGTGCTCGGCGAGCACATGGTCGTCCAGCGCGACCTCCCGTTCCACCTCTGGGGCACGGCCGCGCCGGGCGAGACCGTCACGGCGAGCTTCCGCGGCGAGAGCCGCTCGACCGCCGCCGACGAGCTCGGCCGCTGGAGCCTCCACCTGCGGCCGCAGCCGCCCGGCGGGCCCTTCTCGCTGACGGTGAGCGCCTCGAACACGATCCGGCTCGAGGACGTGTGGATAGGCGACGTGTGGATGGCGTCGGGCCAGTCGAACATGGAGTGGACGCTCGACGCCGCCGAGGGCGGCGCGGCCGAGGTCGCGAAGGCGAACCACCCCGAGATCCGTTTCCTCCGCACGACGCGGGTGACCTCGCGCTACCCGCTCGACGACGTGGCGACGGACGGCGGCTGGAAGGTGTGCGCCCCGGAGAACGCCGCGAAGTTCTCGGCCGTGGCCTACTTCTTCGTCAGCCGCATCCGCGAGCGCGACCCGGTGCCGGTCGGCGTCATCGACACGTCGTGGGGCGGCGCCCCGCTCGCCGCGTTCACGCCGCTCACGACCCTCGCGAGCGACCCGGCGCTCCAGCCGGCGATCCTCCACTGGTCGCGCATGGCCGACCGCCACACGACCACGGAGCTCCAGATCGCGAAGGAGAAGCGGGACGCCGAGGCGGCGAAGGCGAAGGGCCAGGAGCCGCCGCCGGCGATCTGGCGGCCGGGCCTCGAGGCCTGGTCCCCCGCCGGCATCTACGACGCGATGATCGCGCCCGTGACGCCGCACGCGATCCGCGGGGTGATCTGGTACCAGGGCGAGAGCGACGCCTCGCCGGAGCGGTCGCCCGTCTACGCGCGGCTCTTCGAGGAGACGATCCGCAGCTGGCGGCGGGCGTGGGGCGCGGGCGACTTCCCGTTCCTCTACGTGCAGCTCGCGAACTACACCGCGGGCGACGGGAACGCCTGGCCCGAGCTGCGGGAGGCGCAGCGGCGGACTCTGTCGGTCGCGAACACGGGCATGGCGGTGACGATCGACGTCGGCAACCCGAAGGACATCCACCCGCGCGACAAGAAGACCGTCGGGACCCGCCTCGCCCTCGCGGCGCGCGCCCTCGCGTACGGCGAGTCGCTGCCGCACTCGGGGCCGCTCTTCCGCCAGGCCACCCCGGAGGGCTCGTCGCTGCGGGTCCACTTCGACCACGCCGGCGGGCTCGCGACGAAGGGCGGACCGGTGACGGGCTTCGAGGTCGCCGGGGCCGACGGCAAGTACGTGGCGGCCGACGCCCGCATCGAGGGGACGACGGTCGTCGTCTCGAGCCCGGCCGTCGCGGCGCCGCGCCTCGTACGCTACGGCTGGGCCGACAACCCTGTCGTCAGCCTGTACAACGGGGCGGGCCTGCCGGCGTCGCCGTTCCGGTCGGCCGAGTAGCCGCCGCGCTCTCGCGCACCGCCAGCGCACGAGGGCGCGCCCGACGAGGCCGCGGTGAGACAATCCCGGGCATGGCCTGGGAACGCGAGATCGACGTGTGCCGCGAGGTGTCGCGAAAGGCGGGGGCGCTCGCCCTCGAGCACGCGCGGCGCGGAGTGAAGAGCGAGGACAAGGCGGACCTCTCCCCGGTGACGGTCGCGGACCGCGAGTGCGAGCGCCTGATCGTCGAGAGCCTCCTCCGGGCGTTCCCGGACGACGGCATCCTCGGCGAGGAGGGCGCCTCGGGCGACGGCCGCAGCGGGCGGCGCTGGATCGTCGACCCGATCGACGGCACCCGCGACTTCGTCCGCGGCCTCGACACATGGAGCAACCTGATCGGCCTCGAGGTCGACGGCGAGGTCGTCCTCGGCGTGTGCCACCTGGTGGCGAAGGGCGAGCTCTACTGGGCCGTCCGCGGCGGCGGCGCGTGGCGCAACGACGAGCGCGTCCGCGTCTCGAAGATCGACCGCCTCGACCGGTCGATCGCCTGCCTGACCGCCTTCGACTACGCCGGCCGCTCCGCGCTCGGCCCGGGCATCCTCGAGCACCTCTCCCGCTACTGGACCGTGCGCAGCATGGGCGGCTGCCAGGACGCGATGCTCGTCGTCTCCGGGCGGGCCGAGGCCTGGTTCGAGCTGCGGGCGAGCGCGTGGGACCTCGCGCCGATGATCGTGCTGGCCGAGGAGGCGGGCGCCCGCTTCTTCAACTTCGACGGGGGGCGCTCGATCTACGGCGGCAACTGCGTGATCTGCGCGCCCTTTCTGGAAGAGGAACTGCGGAAGTTCGTGGGGGGGACGAAACCGGCCTGACTGG
>JAXLRD010000093.1:0-24617 GCA_046331285.1 Vicinamibacteria bacterium | reverse complement strand
CGTACGGCGTCGCCGGGGTCGCGAACGCCGGCCCCCACGGCCTCTCCGAGATCCTCTACGCCTTCACGAGCGCGGCCGGGAACAACGGGTCGGCCTTCGCCGGCGTCGCCGCGAACACCCCCTGGTACAACGTGTCGCTCGGCGTGGCGATGCTGGTCGGCCGCTTCCTGATGATCGTGCCGGTCCTCGCGATCGCCGGCCGGCTCGCCGGGAAGAAGCGCGTCCCGCCCGGGCCCGGCACGCTGCCGACGGGCGGCCCCCTCTTCGCCGTCCTCCTCGTGGGCATGATCGTGATCGTCGGCGCGCTCACCTTCTTCCCGGTCCTCGGGCTGTCCCCGATCGTCGAGCACTTCCTGATGCAGTCCGGAAAGGTGTTCTGAAGGAATGAGCGACCGCAGCGTCCGTGCCGTGTCGGCCTGGGACCCCGCCGTCCTCCGCGCCGCCCTCGCCGACAGCCTGCGCAAGCTCGACCCGCGCGTGATGGTGCGCAACCCCGTCATGTTCGTGGTCGAGATCGGCAGCGCCCTCACGACCCTCCTGTGGGTCCGCGACCTCGTGGCGCCGGGCCCCGGCGCGGCCGCGCCCGGCTTCAGCGGCCAGGTCGCGCTGTGGCTCTGGTTCACCGTCGTGTTCGCGAACTTCGCCGAGGCCCTCGCCGAAGGCCGCGGCAAGGCGCAGGCCGCGGCGCTCCGCGGCCTGCGGCAGGAGACGACGGCGCGCCGGCTCGTCGGCGGCCTCGAGGAGCGCGTGCCGGCCTCCAGGCTGCGCAGGGGCGACGTGGTGGTGGCGGAGGCGGGGGACACGATCCCGGGCGACGGAGAGGTGATCGAGGGCATCGCTTCCGTCGACGAGTCCGCGATGACCGGCGAGTCGGCGCCCGTCATCCGCGAGAGCGGGGGCGACCGCTCGGCCGTCACCGGCGGGACGCGGGTCCTCTCCGACCGGATCGTGATCCGGATCGGCGTCGACCCCGGGCAGTCCTTCCTCGACCGGATGATCGGGCTCGTGGAGGGAGCGAAGCGCCAGAAGACGCCGAACGAGATCGCGCTCACCGTGCTGCTCGCCGGCATGACGATCGTCTTCCTGATCGCCTGCGCGACCCTCGTGCCGTTCGGCCTCTACTCCGGGACGCGCTTCCCGGTGACGGTGATCGTCGCTCTCCTCGTGTGCCTCATCCCGACCACGATCGGCGGGCTCGTCTCCGCGATCGGCATCGCCGGCATGGACCGCCTCATCCGCCACAACGTCATCCCGACGAGCGGCCGGGCCGTCGAGGCGGCGGGCGACATCGACACGATCCTCCTCGACAAGACGGGAACGATCACGCTCGGGAACCGCATGGCGACCGACTTCGTCGCGGCCCCGGGGGTGACGGCGGAGAGGCTGGCCGACGCGGCCCAGCTCGCGAGCCTGGCCGACGAGACCCCGGAGGGGCGCTCGATCGTCGTCCTCGCGAAGGAGCGCTACCGCCTGCGCGGCCGGCCGCTCGCGGGCGGAGAGCGACCGGCTGCGCAGCACCCCCCGAAGAGCGAAGCCCGCTTCGTGCCGTTCAGCGCGCAGACCCGGATGAGCGGCTGCGACCTCGAGGGCCGGGTGGTGAGGAAGGGCGCGGCCGACGCGGTGGCGAAGCACGTGGCGAGCCTCGGCGGGCGGATGCCGGCCGAGGTGCAGCAGGTCGTGACGGGCATCGCGAAGTCGGGCGGCACGCCCCTCGTCGTGAGCGAGGGCGCGCAGGTGCTGGGCGTCGTCCACCTCAAGGACGTGGTGAAGGGCGGCCTGCGGGAGCGCTTCGCCAAGTTCCGGGCGATGGGCCTGCGCACCGTCATGATCACCGGCGACAACCCGCTGACCGCGGCCGCGATCGCGGCCGAGGCCGGCGTCGACGACTTCCTCGCCGAGGCGACACCGGAGATGAAGCTCGCGCTCATCCGCGGCGAGCAGGCGAAGGGCAAGCTCGTCGCGATGACCGGCGACGGCACGAACGACGCGCCGGCCTTGGCCCAGGCCGACGTCGCGATCGCGATGAACTCCGGCACCCAGGCCGCCCGCGAGGCCGGCAACATGGTCGACCTCGACAGCAACCCGACGAAGCTCCTCGAGGTCGTCGAGGTCGGCAAGCAGCTGCTGATGACGCGCGGCTGCCTCACGACCTTCTCGATCGCCAACGACGTGGCGAAGTACTTCGCGATCCTGCCCGCCCTCTTCCTCGCCGCGTACCCGGCCATCGCGCCGCTCGACGTCATGCGGCTCGCCTCGCCCGAGAGCGCCATCCTCTCCGCGGTGATCTTCAACGCCCTCGTCATCGTGGCGCTCATCCCGCTGGCGCTGCGCGGGGTCGCCTACCGTCCGCTCGGCGCCGCGGCGCTCCTGCGGCGCTCCCTCCTCCTCTACGGCCTCGGCGGGATGGTGGCGCCCTTCGCCGGCATCAAGCTGATCGACGTGGTGCTGTCGCTCGTCCACCTCGTGTAGGAAGGCCATGAAGAAAGAGCTCCTCGTCGCGCTGCGCATGACGGCCGTGACGCTCGTGGTGACCGGCCTTGCGTACCCGCTGCTCGTCACCGCCACCGCCCGCGCCGCGTTCCCCGCCCAGGCCGCCGGCAGCCTCGTCGTCCGCGACGGGCGGCCCGTGGGCTCGGCGCTCGTCGGCCAGGCGTTCGCCCGGCCGGAGTACTTCCAGCCGCGGCCGTCGGCGGCGGGCGGGGGCTACGACGCGTCCTCGTCGTCGGGATCCAACCTCGGCCCGCCCTCGCGGGCGCTGCGCGACCGCGTCGCCGCGGACGTCGCGCGGCTGCGGCGGGAGAACTCGCAGGCGCCGGGCCCCGTGCCCCTCGAGCTCGCGACCGCGTCGGGCAGCGGGCTCGACCCGCACGTGAGCCCCGAGGCGGCCCGCTGGCAGGCGCCGCGGGTGGCCGCCGCCCGCGGCGTCCCGCGCGCGGTCGTCGACGCGCTCGTCGAGGAGCATGTCGAGCCCCGCACGCTCGGCTTCCTCGGCGAGCCGCGGGTGAACGTCCTCCTCCTGAACCTCGACCTCGACCGGCGCTTCGGCGGACCGGGAGCGGCGGGAAGCGCGCGATGAAGGATGACGAGGACCGGCTGCTGTACCTCGGGCTCGGCCCGATGCTCGCGATCCTCCTCGGCGGGGGCCTCGTTCCCGTCCGCGGCCTGACCGCGCCGTCCAACCTCACCTTCGCGTTCCTGGCGCTGACGATCCTGGTGGGAGAGCTCGGCGGCCGCCTTCCCGCCCTCGCCACCGCGCTCGTCTCGTCGCTGAGCCTCGACTTCTTCCTGACGCGGCCGTACCTCCGCCTCGCGATCCACGACAAGAGCGACCTCGTCGCGTTCGTCGGCCTCGGCGCGTGCGGCCTGCTCGCGGCTCTGCTCGGGACGCCGCGGCGCGAGCGGGACTCGGCCCGCGCGCGGCTCGCCCTCGTCGACCGCGCGCTGCGGAGGTCGAGCTCGGCGGGCCCGCGCCCGCGCGGCTCCAGCTCGTCGCCGACCTCGCCGGGGCGGCGCTGCCCGTGGCCGCGGTGGTCGTGCGCGACGACGCCGGGCGCGTGGTCGCCGCGGCCGGCCCTCGCGGCGCGGCGGAGCGCGAGCCGGCCGCGGTCGTCGCCACGACCTCGGTCGCCGAGCCGGCGCGCGGCGACTGGCGCCGGCCGGACCCGCCGCTGCCGGCCGACGGCCTGCGGATCGCGCTCGTCGTGGCAGGGCGCCCGGCCGGATCGCTCGACGTGTGGGGCGACGGCGGCCGCGCCGGACGCGACGTGCGGCGCGCGCTCGCCGCCGTGGCGACGGCGGTGGGCGTGATCCTGGCCGCGCCGCGCGACGAGCCGGGGGAGCCCGTGCGATCCGACGCGGCATGGACGGTGGGCCCCCGCCGCTCCGCGTCCTGAGGGCCCGTCGCCATGACGGGCGCGAGTGGGCCCGATCGACGCGGTCCGCGGCCGCGATCTTTACACGATCCTAATGTCCTTCCGTGTACCGTTTCCTCGATGGGAAGGCGAGCCGGGCGGCCGCACCGCCCGGGAGGAGCGCGGTCGTGAGCGACAGCCGGAAGGACCCCGAGGCGCTGCTCGAGCGCGCGAAGCGCGAGGCGCGCCGGGAGGCGCGGGGCCGGCTCAAGGTCTTCTTCGGCGCGGCGCCGGGAGTGGGGAAGACGTACGCGATGCTCGAGGCGGCGCGCGTCCTCCGCGCGGGCGGGACGGACGTCGTCGTCGGCTGGCTCGAGACGCACGGCCGCGCCGAGACGGCGGCCCTCGCCGAGGGGTTCGAGACGCTGGCTTCGCGCGCGGCCGAGGTGCGCGGGGTGACCCTGCGTGACCTCGACCTCGACGCGGCGCTCGCCCGCCGCCCGGCGGTCCTGCTGCTCGACGAGCTCGCGCACACGAACGCCCCCGGCGGCCGCCACGCCAAGCGGTGGCAGGACGCGCGGGAGCTGCTCGAGGCCGGCATCGACGTGTGGACGACCCTCAACGTGCAGCACCTCGAGAGCGTCAACGACCTCGTGCAGCGGATCACGGGCGTCACCGTCCGCGAGACCGTCCCCGACCGGCTGCTCGACGAGGCGGACGCGGTCGAGTTCGTGGACCTGCCGCCCGAGGAGCTGCTGAAGAGGCTCGGCGAGGGCAAGGTCTACGTCCCGGACCAGGCGGCGCGCGCCGTGCGGCAGTTCTTCCGGGAGGGCAACCTGACGGCGCTCCGCGAGCTCGCCCTGCGCCGCACCGCGGAGCACGTCGACGCCGCCGTGCGGGGCTACCGGCTCGACCACTCGATCGAGGAGACGTGGCCCGTCGCCGAGCGGGTCCTCGTGTGCATCCGTCCGAACCCCGAGAGCCCCCGCCTCATCCGCGGCGCGCGGCGCCTCGCGACGCGCCTCCGCGCCGAGTGGATCGCGGTGTGGGTCGAGTCGCCCGGGCAGCCGGCCCTCTCGGCCGGGGAGCGGCGGCACCTCGCGACCGCCTTCGCCCTCGCCGAGCAGCTCGGGGCGCAGACGGCCACCATCATCGGGCCGAGCGTCGCCGAGGCGGTGCTGCGCTTCGCCCGCGAGCGCAACGTGAGCAAGCTCGTCCTCGGCAAGCCCGCGCACCCGCGGTGGCGCGACCGCCTGCGCGGCTCGCTCGTCGACGACCTCGTGCGGGCGAGCGGCGAGCTCGACGTGTTCGTCATCGCCGGCGAGCCGGGGGAGCCCGTGGCCGCGGCGCGGCCGCGGCGCTCGCCCCCGCGCGGGTACCTCTTCGCCGCCGCGGTCGTGGCCGGCGCCACGCTCGCCTCGATCCCGCTCGCGGCCGTGCTCGACAAGCTGAACCTCGTGATGATCTACCTCCTCGGCGTCGTCCTCGTCGCGACGCGGTACGGGCGCGGGCCGTCGACCCTCGCCGCGGTGGCCGGGGTGGCCGTCTTCGACTTCTTCTTCGTCCCTCCCCACCTCACCTTCGCGGTGGGGGACACGCAGTACGTGGTCACGTTCGCGGTGATGCTGGTGGTGGGCCTGCTCGTCAGCACCCTCGCCGCCCGCGTCAAGGACACGGCCGAGATGGCCCTGCAGCGCGAGCGGCGCACCCAGGCCCTCTTCGCGCTGAGTCGGGAGACGAGCGGCCTGCGCGACCCGCGCGACGTCGCCGCGGCCGGCGCGCGCCACGTCCGCGACGCGCTCGGCGGCGAGGCGCTCGTCCTGCTTCCCGCCGCCGAGGGCGGGCTCGAGCCGGCCGGCGGGCCGGCCCCGCCCTTCGCCGCCGCGCCGAACGAGCGGGCCGTCGCCCAGTGGGCGCTCGAGCACGCCCAGCCGGCCGGGGCGGGGACCGACACGCTTCCCGCCGCGGCCGCGCTCTACGAGCCGCTCGCCGGCAGCCGCGGGCCGCTCGGGGTCCTCGCGGTGGAGGTGCCGGCCGCCTCGCGGCCCCTCGCCCCCGAGCAGCGCGAGCTGGTGAGCGCCCTCGGGCGGCAGATCGCCGCTCCCCTCGAGCGCGCGCGGCTCGCGCGGGAGGCGGAGCAGGCGCGCGTCGCGGCCGAGTCGGAGAAGCTCCGCAGCTCGCTGCTGAGCTCGGTGTCGCACGACCTGCGCACGCCCCTCGCCGCCATCACGGGCGCCGCGAGCGCCCTGCGCGACGACCCGGAGCCCGCGCCGGCCCTCGTCCACGAGCTCGCGTCCACCGTGTTCGACGAGGCGGAGCGCCTCAACCGCCTCGTGCGGAACCTCCTCGACATGACGCGGCTGGAGTCGGGAACCCTCGAGCCGACGCGCGACTGGCACTCCCTCGAGGAGATCGTGGGCTCGGCCCTCGCGCGGGTGGAGCGCCACGCCGGCGGCTGCCGCTTCTCGGCGCGGGTCGACGCGGCCCTGCCGCTGGTGGCCGTCGACGCCGTCCTCGTGGAGCAGGCCCTCGTCAACATCCTCGAGAACGCGGTGCGGCACGGGGGACGCGAGGGCGCGGTGGAGGTCGCCGCGCGCCGTGAGGGCGACCTCGCCGTCGTCGAGGTCTGCGACGAGGGCCCCGGCTTCCCCCCGGAGGAAGCCGAGCGGCTCTTCGACAAGTTCCACCGCCGCGCCGGCGGCCCGGGGGCGGGCCTCGGCCTCGCGATCTCGCGCGCGATCGTCGTGGCCCACGGCGGCACGATCCGGGCGCGGCTGCGCGAGCCGCGCGGCGCCTGCTTCACGTTCACCCTGCCGCTCGTCGAGCCGCCGGCCCCGCCCCCGCCGGAGGAGGGCGCCGCGTGACGGGCGAGACCCGCGATCGGCGGGGCCGCGAGCCCCTCGTCCTCGTCGTCGAGGACGAGCCGCAGATCGTCCGCTTCCTGCGCGCGACGCTGCCGCCCCACGGCTACCGCGTGCTCGACGCGCCGACCGCGGCCGAGGGCCTGCGGGAGGCGGCGAGCCGCACGCCGGACGTGGTGCTCCTCGACCTCGGCCTGCCCGACCTCGACGGCGTCGAGGTGGTGAAGCGGCTGCGCGAGTGGAGCCAGGTGCCGATCGTCGTGGTGTCGGCCCGCGGCCAGGAGAGCGACAAGGTCGAGGCCCTCGACGCCGGCGCCGACGACTACCTCACGAAGCCCTTCGGCACCGACGAGCTCCTCGCCCGCATGCGCGTCGCGATGCGGCGCGCCGCGCGGTCCGAGGATGCGAAACCGGTCGTCGAGGCGGGGACGCTGCGGATCGACCTCGCCGCGCGGGTCGTGCACCGCGGGAGCGAGGAGGTGCGCCTCACCCGCACCGAGTACCGCCTGATCGCGGCCCTCGCCCAGCACGCGGGCAAGGTGCTGACCCACCGGCAGCTGCTGCGCGAGGTGTGGGGCCCGAACGCCGAGCTCGACACCCCGTACCTCCGCGTCTACATGGCGCAGCTGCGGCACAAGCTCGAGGACGACCCGGCCCGCCCGCGCCACCTCCTCACCGAGACCGGCGTCGGCTACCGCCTGAAGGTCGAGCCGTGAGCCAGTCCCCGTTCGTCCGACCGGGCGCCTCCGCCGCCCAGATGCAGCGCGACTCCGACGCCCGGCGCAAGTCCAACTGGCGCGCGTGGCTCATCGGCCGCCCGCTGTCGACGGCCGACGCGCCGCACCAGGCGATCGGCAAGGCCGTCGGCCTCGCGGTCTTCTCGTCGGACGCGCTGTCGTCGACCGCCTACGCGACGCAGGAGATCCTCATCATCCTTGCGATGGCGGGCACCGCCGCGCTCGGCTTCGTGCTGCCCGTCTCCGGCGCGATCGTGGGCCTGCTCGTCATCCTCACGATCTCCTACGAGCAGACGATCCACGCCTACCCGTCGGGCGGCGGCGCCTACATCGTGGCCCGCGACAACCTCGGCGAGCTGGCCGCGCAGGTGGCGGGGGCGGCGCTGCTGATGGACTACATCCTCACGGTGTCGGTCTCGATCTCCTCCGGCGTCGCCCAGATCACCTCCGCGTTCCCGGGGCTCTTCGCCTGGCGCGTCCTCCTCGCCGTCCTGTTCGTGGCCCTCGTCATGTTCGTGAACCTGCGCGGGGTGAAGGAGTCCGGCCTCGTCTTCGCCCTGCCGACCTACTTCTTCGTGGTGATGATGTACCTGACGGTCCTCGTCGGCCTCTTCCGCCACGTCACAGGGACCCTGCACCACGTCCCGAGCCCGCCGCCGCTCGACATCGAGCCGACCCGCCCGATGGGCCTCTTCCTCCTCCTCCACGCGTTCTCGAGCGGCACGACGGCGGTGACGGGCGTCGAGGCCATCTCGAACGGCATCCCCGCGTTCAAGCAGCCCCGCAGCCACAACGCGGGCGTGACCCTGATGTGGATGTCCGGGATCCTCGGCTCGCTCTTCCTCGGGATCAGCTTCCTCGCGGGGCCGATCGGCGCGGTGCCGTCGGAGCACGAGACCGTGATCTCGCAGCTCGCGCGCACGGTGTTCGAGGGCCGCGGCCTCCCGTACCTCGCGGCGATCGGCGCGACGACCCTCATCCTCGTGATGGCGGCGAACACCGCCTACGCCGACTTCCCCCGCCTCGCCGCGCTCCAGGCGGCCGACGGCTTCCTCCCGCGCCAGCTGACCTACCGCGGCAGCCGCCTCGTGTACTCGCGCGGCATCCTCGTCCTCGCCCTGATCGCCTCGCTCCTCATCGTCGTGTTCCAGGCGAGCGTCACCGGCCTCATCCCCCTGTACGCGATCGGCGTCTTCCTCTCGTTCACGCTCTCCCAGGCCGGGATGGCGCGCCGCTGGAGGAAGTGCGGGCGGCTCGCCGCGGGGGAGAAGGTGAAGGAGCGCGGCTCGGTGCTGGAGCACGACCGGCGCTGGCGGCTCAAGATGATCGTGAACGGCGTGGGCGCCGTGATCACCGCCGTCGTCACCGTCATCTTCGCCGTGACGAAGTTCTCGGGCGGGGCGTGGGTCGTCCTTGTGGTGATCCCGATCCTCGTGAGCTTCTTCTACGCGATCCACCGCCACTACTCGGCCCTCGCCGCCGCCCTCTCGCTGGAGCGGTTCGGCACGCCGGTCCGCGTCGACCGCCACCGCGTCATCCTCGCGCTGAGCGGCGTCCACCGGGGCACGGTGGCCGGGCTCCAGTACGCGCGCTCGCTGTCGACCGACGTGACGGCCGTCTACGTGGCCACGGACCCCGAGATCGCGGAGTCGGTGCAGGAGAAGTGGGGCCTCTGGGGCTCGGGCGTCCGCCTCGTGATCCTGAACTCGCCGTACCGCCTCCTCATCGAGCCGCTCGTCGCCTACATCCGGGACGTGGCGTCGAAGCGGCAGCCGAACGAGGTGATGACGATCGTCGTGCCGCAGTTCGTGCCGGAGAAGCGCTGGCACAACATCCTGCACGCCCAGACCGCGCTCATCCTGCGATTCGCCCTGATGTTCCAGTCCGGCATCGTCATCACGAGCGTCCCCTACCAGGTCCGGACCGAGGGCTGAGGCCGCTTTGACACCGGCGTGACGCGGGGGCTACTCTGCCCGCGCTCGGCGTCGAGCGGCGCGCCCGCCTCCCCGGCGCGTCCCTCCCGGAAGCCCGCGCTAGGAGAATCCATGACCCACCCCGGCAACCCAGACCCCAAGGACAAGCCCGAAGTTCCCCGCCGGAGCTTCCTGGCGAGCGCCGCCGCGCTGACGGCGGGCTTCACGATCGTCCCGCGCCACGTGCTCGGCGGGCAGGGGCCCGACAAGCCCGCGCCGAGCGACAAGCTCCACGTCGCCGCGGTGGGCATCGGCGGGATGGGCAAGAACAACGTGGCGAAGTGCGCGCTCACGGAGAACATCGTCGCCTTGTGCGACGTGGACTGGACGCTCGCCGACCCGGTCTTCAAGCTCCACCCGGACGCGAAGCGCTACCGCGACTACCGGGTGATGCTCGACGAGATGAAGGACGGCATCGACGCCGTCATCGTCGCGACGCCCGACTACGCCACGCGGTCAAGAGCGGCGGCGATGACCCGCGGCAAGCACGTGTACGTCCAGAAGCCGCTGACGCACTCGGTGGCCGAGGCGCGCCTGCTCACCGAGACGGCGCGCAAGTACAAGGTGAAGACGCAGATGGGCAACCAGGGCCACTCGGGCGAAGGCATCCGCCTCATCTGCGAGTGGGTGTGGGCCGGCGCCATCGGCGAGGTCCGCGAGGCCCACGCCTGCGGACGAACTCGCCTGGTGGCCGTCGGGCGTCGAGGTGGATCGCCTGAAGGAGACGCCCGAGGTGCCGGCCGGACTCGACTGGGACCTGTGGATCGGCCCGGCGAAGCCCCGGCCCTACCACCCGACCTACCACCCGGCGAAGTGGCGGGCGTGGTGGGATTTCGGGACCGGGTCCCTCGGGGACATGGCCTGCCACATCGTGGACCCGCTCTTCCGGGCGCTGAAGCTGAAGTACCCGGTGGCGGTGGAAGAACATCTCCCGCTACTGGCAGGCGTTCTTCGAGCAGACGCAGCCGAAGAACGAGATGTTCCTGCGCTCGACGGTCATCCGCTTCCAGTTCCCCGCCCGCGAGAAGATGCCGCCCCTCCAGCTCACGTGGTGGGACGGCGGCCTCATGCCGCCGCGCCCGCCCGGGTTCGAGACGGGCCGGCGCCTCGGCGACGACGACGGCGGGATCCTGCTGCTCGGCGACAAGGGGACGATCATGGCCGGCTGCTACGGGCAGTCGCCGCGCCTCGTGCCGGAGAGCGCCATGCAGAAGTACAGTGGCCGAAGAAGACGATCCCCCGCATCCCCGACGGCCAGGACGGCCACGAGCAGGACTGGCTCCACGCGATCAAGACGGGCCAGGCGGCGAGCTCGAACTTCGACTACTTCCCGGCCCGCTCACCGAGATGGTGCTGCTGGCAACCTCGCCGTGCGCTTCCTGGACAAGCAACTCCTCTGGAACGGCGAGAAGATGGAGATCACGAACGACGCCGACGCCAACGCGTACGTGCACCGCGCGTACCGCGACGGCTTCACGCTCGGCGTCTAGCTTTCCCCCGCCCGGCGCGGGCTCTCAGGCCCGCGCCGCGGCCATCTCGTCCAGGATCCGGGCCGTCGTCGCAGCCTGAGCGGCGTGCCGCGTGGCGTGCTCGGCCGCGTGGTGCAGCAGGCCCAGCACGTTGCTCGGGAGCTGCTTTCTTCCGACGGCGCGCGGCGCGAGCAACGCTTCGCGCGGCGTCGACCGGACCTGGGCGAGCGCGCGCTCGATCGCGGCCCGGGCCCCCGCGACCAGCGCCGCGGCCTCGGCCGGCGGGTCGCCCGGCTCACCCTCGGCCCGGAGGGCCGCCATCTGCGTCTCGGTGAGGGCCTCGCCGCGCGCGTAGGCGAGCAGTCGGTCGATGACACCCGCCACGTGCCGCAGGTGGAAGCCGACCGACGCGGCCCCGCCCGGCCGCGCCCAGAGCTTAGGCGTGGGCAGCGCCGCCAGGGGCTCGAGGTCGCGCGCCACCTGGACGAGGCCGTGGGCCACCGGCATCAGGAAGGGGTCGACACCGTCCAGGGGACCCTCGAGCCACGCTTCGATCGCCATGGGTAGAGGGTAGACGAGGCGGCCCGCGAGTGTCGCAGCGTTCGATTCGATCGGGCGGATCCAATACGAAGAGCCCTTGGATCGTAAAAACAAAGGTCGTCGATCGGAAAAGCGCGCGGGCCCGAGCGGGCGCCGGGCCGGGCCCTCAGGGTCTATGCGCCGCTCCCGCCGCCGACGGTTTCCTCCACGGCACGCCGCTTGCCTCTGTCCGCGCGAATCCGTCCAGATACAGAGGGAGTGGAAATGCGTCTTCGCGACGTTTCGTCGTCGTGCGCCCCGAGCCGGTCCGGTCCGACCCTCGCCGTCGCGCTTCTCGCGGTCCTGGCCCTCGCCGGCCCGGCGCTGGCCGCGGCCCCGCGCGGCGCCGTCCGCGGCCGCGTCCTCGACCCGCAGGGCCGCGCCGTCGCCTCGGCGCGCGTCAGCGTCGAGGGCCCGGGCGCGAGCCGCACCGTGGAGACGGACGCCGCCGGCGCCTTCACCGTTCTCGAGCTGCCGGCCGGCCGCTACCGTCTCGAGGCGAAGGCCGACGGCTTCGCCCCGCGCGCCTACGAGGCGCTCGAGGTGGAGGTCGGTCAGAGCTACCGCCTCGACGTGGAGCTCGGCGGCGTGGCCCGGTCGGAGACGGTCGAGGCCACGGCCGAGGGCGCCCTCCTCGTGCGTGCGGGCGCGTCCACCGTCGACGCCGTGATCGGGTCGGCGCAGATCGAGAGCCTGCCTCTCAACGGGCGCAACTTCCTCGAGCTCGCGTTCCTCGTGCCCGGCAACGTGCCGGGGCCGAACTTCGACCCGACGAAGTCGAACTCCGTCACGGTCTCTTCCGCCGGCCAGCTCGGCCGCGGCGGGATGATCACGATCGACGGCGCCGACGACAACGACGACGTGGTCGGCGGGCCGCTGCAGAACGTGCCGCAGGACGCGGTGCAGGAGTTCCAGATCGCGACGAACCGGTACAGCGCGGAGATCGGGCGCTCCGCGGCCTCGGCCATCAACGTCGTCACGCGCTCGGGCACCGACACCTTCGGCGGGACGGCCTCGGCCTTCTTCCGCGACAAGGCGCTGCAGGGCCTGCCGGCGACGTACGACCGCGCGCAGGAGGCGCCGCCCTTCAGCCGCCAGCAGCTCTCGGCCTCGGCCGGCGGCCCGCTGAAGCGCGGCGTCGCGCACTGGTTCGGCGCCGTCGAGTACCGCAACCAGGACGGGGCCGTGCTCGTCGGCCAGCGCGACCTCGCGACCCGCACCATCCGGCGCAGCTTCGCGCCCGCGCCGCTGCGCGACTGGCTGGGCCTCGGCCGCCTCGACTGGAGCCCGTCGGGCAGCGACCGCGTCACGCTGCGCTACGCGTTCGAGAGCGCCGACGACACCGGGGCGAGCACGCTCGACCGCTCGATCGGCTCTCTCTCGCAGCGGCAGGCGAGCTCGAACGGCTACCACTCGGTCCTCGGCAGCTGGGTGCGCACGCTGTCCTCCGCGAGCCTCAACACGCTGTCGGCGAGCTTCAGCCGCTACCGCAACTCGATCGAGCCCGTGTCGCCGGGCGAGCCGCAGCTCACGTTCCCCTCGATCCAGGACGGCAGCTCCTTCCGCGTGCCGCAGGGCACCGACCAGGACCGTTTCCAGGTGTCCGACACCGTCTCCCTCGTGCGCGGCGCCCACGCGCTGAAGGCGGGAGGCGAGATCCAGCGCGTGAAGGGCCGCTTCGACCTCGGCGTCTTCCAGGCCGGCCGCATCGAGATGGTCCAGGACTTCGCGGAGTTCGACCACAACGGCGACGGCCGCGTGAACGACCAGGACCTGCTCTTCGCGGTGACGCTGCGCAGCGGCTTCCCCGACCGCAACCTCGTCATCGACCACTGCGACAACACGTACCTGGCCTTCTTCGTCCAGGACGACTGGCGCGTCACGCCGGAGCTCACCCTGAACCTCGGCCTGCGCTGGGAGATGGACACGGACGTCAAGAACGTGAGCGGCTACGGGGACACGAATCCGCTGGTCGCCGACTTCTACCATGGCGAGCGGATGGCCGACCGGAACAACTTCGGCCCGCGCGTCGGGTTCAACTGGGCGAGCGCCGGCGGCGGCGCGAGCGTGCACGGCGGCTGGGGGCTCTACTACGACCGCATCACGCTCGAGATCGCGTCGCTCGAGCGCGGGCTCGACGGCCGCGCGCTGCCGATCGAGGTGCGGGCGGGCAACGTGTTCTTCGTGAACCCGCAGACGGGGCAGTTCCCGCCGTTCGCGCCGTCGCTCGCGAGCCCGTTCACGGGCTTCGTCCTGCCGGGAGCGGGCGCCTCGGGCATCAACATCATCGACAACGGCATGCAGTCGCCGCAGGTGCAGCACTGGAACCTCGGGGCGGAGGCGCGCGTCCACGGCGGGCTCTTCGCGCGCGTGGACGGCGTCTACGACCGGGGCACGCGCTTCCTCATCGGCCGCACGGTGGGCGAGGTGTACAACCCCGTGGTGGGCGGGCCGGACCGGGTCGTGAACCTCGAGTCGAGCGTCGGGACCTGGTACAAGGGCCTCTTCGTCACGCTCGAGAAGCGGACCGGCCGCCACCGCTTCCTCGCGTCGTACACCCTCTCGAAGGCCGACAACTACGCGAACGACGACCAGATCCCGTTCTCGAACGGCCCCATCGACCCGAACGACCTCGAGCGCGAGAAGGGCCCGAGCCCGATCGACCGGCGGCACCGCTTCACGCTCTCGGGCACGTTCGAGCTGCCGGCGGGGCTGCGCCTGTCGCCGCTCGTCACGCTCTCGACCGGCGTGCCGATGGACATCCTGATGCCCGACGCGAGCACGCGCGTGCCGACCCTCTCGAGGAACGCGGGCGGGCGGGAGTTCCACACGGGCGCGGAGCTCAACGAGTACCTGCGCGGGCTGAACGCCGCGGGCGGGGTGAACGGCGTCCTCCTCCCGCTCGTGCGCGACGACGCGCGCTTCTCCGACAGCTTCCGCTCCGTCGACGTGCGCCTGTCGCGCTCGTTCGGGCTCGGCGGCCGCCGCTCGCTCGAGGCGATCGCGGAGTGCTTCAACGTCTTCAACGTCACGAACGTGCTGGGCGTCTCCACGCGGAACTACTCCGGCTACGCGAACGTCCTCGCCCGCGACGCGCAGGACCCCGCGAGCCCGGGCTACCTGACGTCGTCGAGCTTCGGCCAGGCGGTGACGACGGCCGGCGGGGTCTTCGGCAGCGGCGGCCCGCGCGCGTTCCAGCTCGGGCTGAGGCTGCGGTATTGACGAAGGACGCGCCGCGGCTCCTGGGCCTGGTGCCGGCGACCTGCCTCATCGTGGGGCAGGTCGTCGGCATCGGCATCTTCCTCACGCCCGCCGAGATGGCCCAGGGGCTGGGCGCTCCCGCGCTCGTGCACGGGATGTGGGCGCTCGCCGGGCTCATGGCCCTGTGCGGCGCGCTGTGCTACGCGGAGCTCGCCTCGCGCTTCCCGGAGGCGGGCGGCGCCTACGTCTACCTGCGCGAGGGGTGGGGCGAGCGGGCCGCGTTCCTCTACGGCTGGAAGTGCCTGCTCGTGATGGACCCCGGCATCACCGCGGCTCTCGCGGCCGGGCTCGCGGACTACGTGCTCTACCTCCGCCCCGGGATCCCCGGCGGGGCGAAGGCGGTGGCGGTCGTCGCGATCGTGGCCCTCGCCGTGCTGACCGCCCTCGGCACGCGGCTCGCGGCGGGGACGCTCGTCGCGGTCACGGCGGTGAAGATCGCCGTGCTCGCGGTCATCGTGGCCTGGGGCTTCGCCTCGAGCGACGCCGCCGGCCGCGGCGCGCTGACGTCGCTCGCGCGCTACCACGGCGCGCCGCCGCTCGTGCCGGCGCTGGCCGGCGGCTTCGTCTCGGCGTTCTTCTCCTTCGGCGGCTGGTGGGAGGCGGCCCGCATGGCGGGCGAGGTGCGCGACCCGCGGCGGACGCTGCCGCGCGCCTTCGTCCTCGGCATCCTCCTCGTGACGGCCGTCTACGTCCTGACGAGCGCGGTGGTGATGGCCCTCGTGCCGGCGTCGACCGGCGGGCCGGCCACCGCGATCGCCGCGCGGGTGGGGGAGCGGCTGTTCGGCCCGGCCGGCGGCACCGTGCTGGCGCTCGCGGTGTGCGTCTCGGTCGCCGGCAGCCTGGCCGCGGTCATGCTCTCGACGCCGCGGACCTACGTCGCCCTCGCCCGGGACGGCCTCTTCCCGCGCCGGTTCGCCGCGAGCGACCCGCGCCTCGGCACGCCGGTGCTGGCCATCTCCGTGCAGGCCGTCCTCGCCACGGCGATGGTGCTCGTCGGCACCTTCTCCGACATCGTCGCCTTCTTCATCTTCGTCACGGTGGCGTTCGTCGCGGCGAGCGTCGCCGCGCTCTACCGCCTCTCCCGGCCGGTCGACGGCGGCTTCGAGACGCCCCTGCGGCGCGTGGTGCCGGCGGTGTTCGTGGGCCTCTGCCTCGTCCTCCTGGTCCTCCTCCTCGCCGGGCGGCCGGTCCAGGCCCTCCTCGGCGTGGCGATCGTCGCCGGCGGCCTGCCGGTCCACGCGTGGCTCCGGCGCCGCGGCGCGCTGCGCCGCGCGGCGGTGGAGGCGTGAGGACCGTGGACGCCGGCGCGCCGGCCGCCTCCTGGCGGCGCGACGCCGCCCTCCTCTTCCGCATGGCGGCGATGGTGTTCGGCTACGCGACCGCGGGAGCGCGGCTGCGGCGCGCGTACCGGCGATGCGAGGCGCGGGGGGAGACGCTCTTCGTCGACGAGCTCGGAGGGACGGAGCACCGCGAGGAGGCGCTGCGACGCCCATGAGGCCGCACGACCCGCCGCCGCCGACCTACGCGTTCGCCTACCGCCGGCCGCCCGTCCCGGGGAACTCGATCAACGGCCTCGGCGAGACGGCCGCGCGCCGCGCGCGGCCGGTGTTCCACGCGAGCGGCGGGCCCCCGCTCGCGTGGAAGGCGCTCGACGACTTCTTCAGCATGATCAACCCGTGGCGTGTGCTGCGCCACGTGCTCGCGAACACCTGGCAGCTGCGGCGCTCCGACGGCCCCGTGCACCCGGTGCGCCGGGCGGTCGACGATCCGGTCGCGATGCGCGAGGAGGTGAAGGCCCTCGCCCGCTCGCTCGGGGCGAGCGCGGCGGGCGTGGCGGAGATCACGGACGAGGATCTCTACGAGGGCCGTGATCCGAAGCTCGCGCGGGCCGTCTGCATGGCGGTCCCGATGGACCGCGAGGAGATGCGCTTCGCCCCGCAGCCGCGCGTGGCCGCCGAGGTGATGCGCGCGTACCGCGTCGCCGGTCGGATCGCGGTCCGGCTCGCCGAGCGCATCCGGGCGATGGGGTGGCCCGCCCGCGCCTACGGCAACCCCAACAGCACCGACATCCTGCTCATCCCCCTGTCCGTCCGCGCGGGCCTCGGCCAGCTCGGCAAGCACGGCTCGATGATCGGGAGAGAGCACGGCTCGAACTTCCGGCTCGTCGCGGTGCTCACGGACCTGCCGCTCGCCCCCGACGCCCCGGTGGACCTCGGCGTCGAGGAGCTCTGCGCGGTGTGCCGGCGGTGCGTCGACGACTGCCCGCCGAAGGCCGTCTTCGACGAGAAGCAGCTCGTGCGGGGCGTGCGCAAGTGGTACGTCGACTTCGACAAGTGCATCCCGTACTTCGTGAAGACGTACGGCTGCGCGATCTGCATCGAGGTGTGCCCGTGGAGCGAGCCGGGCCGCGGGCCGCGGCTGTCGGAGACGCTCCTGGGCCGGCGGGGAGGGAATCGGTCATGATCGCGCGCTGGCGGTCGCGGGCGGCCGTCTGGCGGCGCTCGCTCGGCCCGTGGACGTCGAAGAGGAGGAAGCCCTTGATCGCTGCGGCCGTCGTCGTCGCCGCGCTCGGCCTGTCGTTCCTCGGCTGGAAGAAGGCCGTGGAGCTCGGGTACCTGCGCTACAACAAGTGGGACCGGCGCGTTCGCGGCACCCTCCGTCCCGGCGACCCCGCCCCGGACGTCGCCCTCACGCGCTACGACGGCACGCCGATGCGCCTCGCGTCCGTCTGGGCCGAGAAGCCGGCCGTCCTCGTCTTCGGGAGCTGCACCTGACCGCCCTTCCGCAAGAAGATCGGTGATCTTCGAGACATCCGGAAGCGGTACGAGGGACGGGCGGAGTTCCTGACGGTCTACGTGTCCGAGGCGCACCCCGAGGACGAGTGGCAGATGGACTCGAATCGCGAGGAGAAGATCGTCCTCGCCCAGCCGAAGTCGTTCGACGAGCGGAAGGCGGCGGCGAAGATCCTCGTCGAGCGGCTCCACTACGACCTGCCGGTCGCCCTCGACGGCATGGACAACAAGGCGGAGACGGCCTACTCCGCGTGGCCGGAGCGGCTGTACGTGGTCGACAGGGGCGGGAGGCTCGCCTACTGCGGCGCGGTGGGCCCCTTCGGCTTCGACGCGGCGGAGATGGAGCGGGCGCTCAGAGGCCTGCTGGCCCTGAGCCGCTGAGGTCATCGGTCGGAGCTTGGCGCGGACCGGGGAGGCCCTGGCGGCGGGTGGATCATCCGCTCCATGCCGTCGTCACGGGAATGTCACACGGACGCCTCACAGTCGACGCGCCGCCCTTCCGAGGGGAGCGGGCGGCCGAACGATAAGAGGCCACCGCCATGACGACCGAGACCTGGGTCCTCGTCCTCATCATCCTGCTGGCGCTGATCTTCGACTTCCTGAACGGCTTCCACGACGCGGCGAACTCGATCGCGACCGTCGTCTCGACGCGCGTGCTCGCTCCCCAGAAGGCCGTCCTGTGGGCCGCCTTCTTCAACTTCGTCGCCGCGTTCGTCCTCGGCACCCACGTCGCGAAGACCCTCGGCAAGGGGATGATCGACCTGTCGATCGTGACGAACGAGGTGATCGCCGCCGGCCTCCTCGGCGCGATCGCCTGGAACCTGATCACCTGGTACTACGGGATCCCGGTGTCCTCCTCGCACGCGCTCATCGGCGGCTACGCCGGCGCGGCGGTGGCGAAGGCCGGCTGGAGCGCCATCCTCGTCTCCGGCTGGGTGAAGACCCTCGCGTTCATCGTCCTCGCCCCGATGATCGGCATGCTGCTGGGCCTCGCGCTGATGATCGGCGCCACGTGGACGTTCCGCCGCTGGAGCCCGTTCAAGCTGGACAAGCTCTTCCGGAGGCTTCAGCTCGTCTCGGCCGGCCTCTACAGCCTCGGCCACGGGGGCAACGACGCGCAGAAGACGATGGGCATCATCACCGGGCTGCTCGTGGCCGCGGGCAGGCTCGAGAAGTTCGAGGTGCCGCTCTGGGTCGTGCTGCTGAGCCACGCGGCGATCGCGTTCGGGACGATGTTCGGCGGCTGGCGGATCGTGAAGACGATGGGCTCGAAGATCACCAAGCTTCAGCCGTTCGGGGCTTCTGCGCCGAGACCTCCGGCGCGCTCACGCTCGTCGGCGCGACGCTGTGGGGCATCCCGGTCTCGACGACCCACACGATCACGGGCGCGATCGTGGGGGTCGGGGCGACGAAGCGCCTGTCGGCCGTGAAGTGGGGCGTCGCCGGCAGCATCGTCTGGGGCGTGGGTCCTCACGATCCCGTTCGCCGCGACGGTGGCCGCCGGCTGCTTCTTCGCGCTGCAGGCGGCCTTCTAGGCCCGTCCGCCGCGGGCGGGGCCGCCGCCGTTGAACGCTCGTCGTGCGCGCCTTACAGTGACGGTGATGGGGAGGGAGCTTCGACGGGCGGCGCGCCGGCCGGCGTGCGCCGGGACGTCTCTGACGTCGGCCGAGCACTACTCGTGGGGCGACGGCTGCGACGGGTGGCACCTCGTGCGGGAGCCGTCTCTGAGCGTGATCCGCGAGCGCATGCCGCCGGGCACGGCCGAGGTGCGGCATCGCCACCGCGCCGCCCGGCAGTTCTTCCTCGTCGTGGAGGGCGAGGCCGTGCTCGAGGCGGGGGGCGTCGAGCACGCGCTGCGGGCCGGCGAGGGCCTGCAGATCGAGCCGGGCGTGCCCCACCAGATGTTCAACCGCTCGCCGCGGCCCGTCGAGTTCCTCGTCGTCTCCACGCCCCACAGCCACGGCGACCGTGAGGTCGTGGAGTGACGGTCCGTCCGTTCGACGAGGCCGACGAGGCCGCGGTCGTCGAGCTGTGGCGGCGCTGCGGCCTCCTGCGGCCGTGGAACGACCCGAAGAAGGACATCGCCCGCAAGCTCACCACGCAGCGCGAGCTCTTCCTCGTCGGCGAGGAGGACGGTCGGATCGTGGCCGCCGCGATGGCCGGCTACGACGGCCACCGCGGCTGGGTGAACTACCTGGCCGTGGACCCGGACCTGCGCGGGCAGGGCCTCGGCCGCCGGATGATGGAGACGATCGAGCGCGAGCTCGCGGCCCGCGGCTGCCCCAAGCTGAACCTGCAGGTCCGCCGCACGAACCTCGACGTCATCGCCTTCTACGAGGCGCTCGGCTACGTCGAGGACGATGTCGTCAGCCTCGGGAAGAGGCTCGTCCGGGACGAGTGATCGCCGACCGCCGACCTTAGGCCAGCTCGGCCGCGACCGCCTCGAGCGGCTTGCGGGTGCGCCACGCGCGGAAGCGGCGCCACGCGAGAGACAGGCCCGTCCAGGCGAGCAGCGCGCCGCCGGCCGACGCCAGGGCCGCGATCGCCTGGCCGGGGAGGCCCAGCGACTCGCCCGTGTGCGTGAAACGCGCGAGCACGCGAAGGCGCTGGCCGAGGCTGCCGTCGGCGAAGCCCGTGGTCTTCACGATCTGCCCGGACCGTGTGTCGACCACGACCTCTGTCCTCTTCTCCGCCTGGCCCCCGGTCCCCGCGTCGAGGCTCACGGAGACGTTCGCGTCCGTCGGCGCGGGGACGCGCAGCGTCATCGTGCGCCAGCCCGTCCGGCTCGCGCCGGCCACTGCGGCGGCGCGGTCGAGGTCGGCCGCGAGCACGACCGGCGCAGCGGGCGCGCGGCCCGCGCCCTCGGGGCGGGCGCCGGGAGGACCGCCCGGGCGCTGCGGCAGGGGCTCCTCGCGAGGCGGAAGAGGAGTGCGTTCGCCCACGGGTACGACATCACGACGCCGGTGGCGGTGATGAGGACGAGGGGCAGCGCGCACCAGAGGCCGACGGAGTTGTGCCAGTTCCAGTCCCGCGCGCGGCCGCGCAGGCCGGGTCGGAAGATCGCGCCGGACCGGACGGCGGCCCAGGACCACCGGCGGGGCAGCCACAGGTAGGGGCCGCTCAAGGCCAGCAGCAGGAAGACGAGGTTCGACGCGGCGCCGAAGGCCCGCAGCGGCCCGCGCGAGCGGAGGGGCTCGCCGAGCGTCCGGTGGACCCGCTCGACCGCGCCGAAGACCTCGCGCGCCTGCTTCGAGCCCTCGCCGAGGATGGCGCCGGTGTACGGGTCCACGAACACGCTGCCCTCCCGGCCGAGCGACAGCTCCACGGCGCTCGACGGCCCCGGCCGGACGACGATCGCGCCGGGCTGCGCGCCCCGGCTCGCCGCCACCGTCCTGAGCATCTCGGCGAGGGGCCTCGGCCTCGCGTCGGCCGGCACGGCCACGCTCCTCAGGTCGCGGTCCACGAACTGGAGGATCTGCCGCTCGAAGGCCAGCAGGACGCCCGTGACCGACATCACGAGGATGGCGACGCCGGCGGCGACGCCGATCACGAGGTGGGTCCAGAACACGATCTTCCTTGTCATGGTGAGATGATCGCAGAGCCGGTCGGTCGTGGACACGAGCCAGGGCATCGCGGGAGGGACGACATGATTCACCGGGGACGGACCGCCACGGCTCTGGCGCTCCTGCTCGCGGCCGCCGACGCCCGCGCGGACGACCGCCCGTGCGCCGCCCTCCTCTCGGTCGACCTGACCGACGTCGGCGGCACCGGCAGCCGGGTGACGCGCGCGGCCGAGGGCGAGGACCGCGGCGTCGCCGTGTGCGCCGCCGAGGGCACGCTCGCGCCATCGATCGGCTTCAAGGTGCAGCTCCCGCTCACGACCTGGACCGGCCGGTACCTGCAGGTCGGCTGCGGCGGCCTGTGCGGCACGACGTCGCTCCGCGTCGGCGCGGCCGACGGGTGCGCGCCGCTCGCGGCCGGCGGCTTCGCGATCGCCTCGACGGACATGGGCCACCAGGGCATGGGCGGCGAGTTCGGGAAGGACGAGCGCAAGCGGGAGGACTTCGCCCACCGCGGCGTGCACGTCACCGCTCTCGCCGCGAAGAGGCTCGTGCGCGCGTTCTACGGCCGCGACCCCGAGCGGTCCTACTTCTCCGGCTGCTCCGACGGCGGCCGCGAGGCGCTCGTCGAGGCGCAGCGCTACCCGGCGGACTTCGACGGCGTCGTGGCCGGCGCCCCGGCTCTGAACTTCCAGGTGCAGAACAGCCTCTACCACGCGTGGATGGCCCGCTCGAACACCGGTCCCGACGGGAAGGCCGTCCTCCTCGCGCCGCGCCTGGCGCTCCTGCACGACGCCGTGGTGAAGGCCTGCGACGAGCTCGACGGACAGCGCGACGGCCTGATCGCCGACCCGCGCCTGTGCCGCTTCGACCCGGCGGAGGTCCAATGCGCGCCGTCGGCCGCGGACACGACCGGATGCCTCACCGCGGCGGAGGCCGGGGCCGTGCGGAAGCTGTACGACGGCCCGAAGGACGAGGCCACCGGACGCAGGCTCACGATCGGCGGGCCGCAGCCGGGATCGGAGCTGTCGTGGGCCGGTGTCTTCGTGCCGCGAAACCCGGGCGAGCCGATCTTCAGCGAACGGATCGCCCTCGACGCGCTGCGGAGCCTGATCTTCGAGACGAGCCCGCCTCCCGACTTCGCGCTGAAGGACGTGCGCTTCGACCTCGCGACGTTCGAGCGGCTCCGGCCGCGCCACCCGCTCTTCGACGCCACCGATCCCGACCTCTCGGCGTTCGCCGCGCGCGGGGGGAAGCTCGTCCTGTGGCACGGCTGGTCCGACCCGCACATCTCGCCCCTCAACACGATCGCCTACCACGAGGCGGTGGAGAAGGCGATGGGGAAGGCGCGGACGGCGGCGTTCGAGCGCCTCTACCTGCTCCCCGGCGTCTACCACTGCGGCGGGGGCGACGGGCCGAGCCAGGTCGATCTGCTGACGCCCGTCGTGGAGTGGGTCGAGAAGGGCACCGCGCCCGAGGCCGTGGCGACGCGGGCGCCCGCCCGCGCCCGGCCCGTCTTCCCCTACCCGGCCGTGGCCCGCTACGGTGGCCGGGGCGACCCGAACGAGGCCGCGAGCTACGGCCACGGCGCGCCGCTCTTCACGGGCGCGTCGCCCGACTGGGCCGGAGCCGACTTCTTCCGGCCGTGGACGCACTGAACCGCCGCGCCGGCGCGCCCGCGCGAGAGAGGACCTGAGATGAACACCCGGAGAACGTCGTCCCGGTCGGTCAGCCTCCTGGCGGCCGTCGTCCTGACCGCGTCGCCCGCGCTGGCCGCGGCGAGGGTCGTCCCGGCCGCCGCGGCCGTGGCGCCGCTCTTCGAGCCCGCGGCCTACCGCTCCGCGAGCGGCTCGACGCTGCCGTACCGCTACTTCGCGCCGGTCGCGGCCAGGGGCGTGCGGGTCCCGCTCGTCCTCTTCCTCCACGGCGAGGAGGCCGAGGGCGCCGACAACCTCGCCCAGCTCACGTCGTCGGAGGGAGCGACCATCTGGGTCGAGAAGGACCACCTCGCGAGGAACCCGACGTACGTCCTCGCGCCGCAGGCCCCGAAGGGCGCCGGGTGGGGGAGCGAGCCCGTCTACTCCGACACGCTCGGGCTTCTGAAGCAGTTCGTCGCGAAGCACCCGGCCGTCGATCCGGACCGCCTGTACGTCGTCGGCTTCTCCGAGGGCGGCACGGGCGCCTGGACGATGGCCCTTCGCAACCCCGGCCTCTTCGCCGCGGTGATGCCGATCGCGGGCAACGCCGACGCGTTCCTCGCCGACAAGGCGGCCTTCGAGCGCCTGCGGAACACGCCCGTCCTCCCCGTGCACTCGTACGACGACCCGGTGTCGCCCCTCCGCGGCACGCAGAACGCGATCGCCGCGATGGTCGCCGCCGGCGACACCTCCGTCGCCGGCATCACGCAGATCTGGGGGATGGGGGCGGTCGTGCCGCCGCACGAGGCGTGGCGGCCGGCGTTCCACCACTACGAGGTGATCTACAACTGGCTCTTCGAGCAGAGCCTCGCGCGGACGCGAAAGGGCGAGGTGGCCCCGAGCGCCCTCTACACGGTGCGCGACATCGGCGGCGGAGTGAAGCAGGTCTGGGACTACTACCTCGGCACCGTCTACGTGATCGAGCGGCAGGACAAGGCGCTCCTCGTCGACACCGGCATGGGCAGCGGCAGCCTCCTCGAGTTCGTCCGGAGCCACGTTCTGGCGAACGCGGACGTGCCGCTCGAGGTCGCGATCACGCACGACCACTTCGACCACATCTCGGGGCTCTCGAGCTTCGTCGGGGCTTCGCAGCTGCGGGCGGTCTACGTCCACGCGGAGGACGCGGCGGCGGTCGAGCGCGTGCTGAAGGCGGACGCGGCGAAGATCCGGCGGATCGCCGACGGGGACCGGATCCCGCTGGGCGACGGCGCGGTCGAGGTCATCGGCGTGCCCGGCCACTCGTTCGGCTCGCTCGTCTTCCAGTACGAGGGGAACCTCTACACCGGCGACGCGATCGGCACCGGGGACGCGTGGCTCGGGTTCTCGCCGATGTCGATCGAGGAGTACGCGGGCTCGGTCCGCCACCTGCTGGACCGCATCGGCCCGCGGGAGCTCCACGTGCTCGGCGGGCACACCGGCGAGTGCCGGGCCCCGATGACGGTCGAGTACGTCCGGCAGATGCTCGCGTGCGCGAAGGGGCTCGTGGCGGGGACGCTGCCGAGCTCGCCGTACCGCCGGACGGTCGGCGGCCAGGCGAGCCTGGGCTTCTCCGCGACGGTCGGCCGCGCGACGCTCGTCCACGACCTCAACAACGTCCGCGCGACGAAGGGCGCCCTGCGCGGCCTGTCCCTGCGCACGGGACGGCTGGACGCGGCGTTCCGGCCGTACCGCTTCTTCTACTCGGCGGTCGTCGGGGCGGACGTCGAGAGAGAGACGATCACGCCGGTCGCCCTCGCGCGCGAGTCGGCCGCGATCGAGGTGAACGGCGCGCCGCTCGGGAAGGGCGGCTCGTACGAGGCGACGCTGCAGCCGGGGAAGAACGTCTTCGCGATCGTGG
>JAXLRD010000092.1:0-24772 GCA_046331285.1 Vicinamibacteria bacterium | reverse complement strand
TTCGCGAGGTCCCATGTGGGGTGCTGCACGTAGTGCTTCGACCCGAGGAGGCCGTACTCCTCGGCCGTGAACGCGATGAAGACGAGCGAGCGCCGCGGCTTCACCTTCGCCGCGGCGAAGGCCTCGGCGACGGCCAGCATCTCCCCGACCCCGACCGCGTTGTCGGCCGCGCCGTTGTAGACGGCGTTCCGGATCAGGCCGAAGCCGTCGTAGTGGGCCGAGAAGACGACCGCCTCCGCCGCGAGCGCCGGGTCGGAGCCCCGGACGACGCCGATCACGTTCGGCGAGGTCCCTTCCTTGCGCGAGAACTGGAAGCGGATGTCGACCTTCGCGGCGAGCGGCCAGGGGCGGAAGGCCTCGGCGTCCGCCTCGTCGAGGGCCTGCTTCGCGGACTTGCCGGCCCCCGCGAAGAGTCGGTCGGTCGCCGCCGCGCCGAAGAACATGAGCGGGGTCTGGCTGGGCGCCGCCCCACCCGGCAGGCTCACCGCGCGCCTCGCCGTCTGGTCGATGACGAACGCGCGGGACATCAGCTCCCGGCCGTTCGGGACGCTGATGAGGCCGACCATGCCGCGCGCGAGCAGCGTTTCGATGAACTTCGAGTCGGCGTACAACTCGTCCCACCTGGCCTGGGCGACGCCGGCCGGCGGGCCTTGGATGCAGACGACGATCTTGCCCTTCAGGTCGACGTCCTTCAGGTCGTCGCGCCCGAACTTCTTCGACACGGTCCCGTGGCCGACGAAGACGAGCGGCGCGCTCACCTGCAGGTCCGCGAAGGTGCCGAGCGCGGACCAGTCCTTCCCGTACACGAGCGGCGCGCCATCCACGCTGACCTTCGTCGGCTCGACGAGCTCCGTCGCCACGAGCGGCACCTGCTGGTAGTACGTGCCGCCTTCCCCGCCCGGCGCGAGGCCCAGCGTCTTCATGCGGTCGGCGATCCACGCGGCGGCCTTCTCGCCTCCCGGCTGGAGCGTGCCGCGACCCTCCATGCGGTCGTCGGCCAGCGCCTTCGTGGCCTCGCGGATGATCCGGGCCTTGATCCGTCGGAACACCTCGCGCTCGGCGGGCGACAGCTCCGGCGGCGGCGGAGCGGCCGAGGCAGCCGAAGCGGCAAGGCAGAGGGCGGTGACGACGAGAGCCCGGAAGCGCCCGCCGGTCCGGAGACGACGGCCACGCGTTCCCAAAGGCAAGGGCCGGTCGATGAGCTGCACTTGGTCTCCCTCCGTCTGCTGCGCAGAAGGAGGGGATTGTCCCAGCGCGCGCGCGATGCCGCACCCTTCCCTTTGGGGAAGTCAGGCTACGAGAGCAGGCTCCGCAGAACGAGAAGGAGGCCGATCACGTAGAGCGTCCCGCACACCGGGAAGATCTGGTCGGCGAGCCTCTTCGGCAGGAAGATGTCGGTCACCGACCCGCGCGCCGCGCCCTGCCGCTCCGCCAGGATCGTCAGCGGGCACACGCCGCCGGACGCCGCGAGGACGAGGCTCTCGACGAGGAGCAGGCCGGCCGCCACCCAGGTCCAGCCGCCGATCCGACCCGTGACCCCCGAGTAGAGGACGTACAGCACGCAGAAGCTCAGCAGCCAGAAGACGAGCGTATGGACGACCTTGATCTGGAAGACGCTGATCCGCACGCGCGTGGGACGCCGGGCTACTCTTCCTCCTGCCCGTCCTTGTCCTCGTCCTCCTTGTACATGTACTTCACGCAGTCCTTCATCAGGAGGATGTTGGGGGCATCGGGCCGGTGGATCTTGAGCGCCGAGCGGTCGTACCACTCGATCGTGCCGCGGAGCTCCTCGCCGTCCTTGAGCACGACGACCATGCGCGTGCGGTTGGCCATCTGCTTGACGTAGTAGTTGCCCTCCGCGTTCGTCACGTCCGGCGGCGTCGCCCGGCGCTGGCGGAAGTACTTCGGCGTCGTGACCGGGGTCGCGTGGCGGTGTTCCTTGATCTCGGTCAGATCGGGACGGATCAGCTTGCGGTTCATGGCCTCCACTCCAGTCCAGGCACCCTGGCACCCGGAAGGGGTGCGGCTGCTTCGAGCGACGCTTTCGAAGACCTCAGCGCGGCGGGTTTTGGGAACTAAGTAGCACACGCTCTCGCGCGGACGCAAGGAAGCAAATGGACCAGAGAGAGCGCTCAGTCCCGCGCGAGAGCGTCGACGAGGACGTCGAACGTCAGCAGGCGGCTCGCGAAGCCCCGCAGGGCCGAGCGGGCCTGGGCGGCGTCGTCGGCGAGGCGGAGCGCGCGGGCGCCCAGGGGGCTCTCCCCCAGCGGGCGAAGGCGTTCGGCGAGGTCGACGTTGACGAGCGTCGAGGCGGGCGCGCCGGCCCGCAGCGCGGCGACGTCCCGCAGGAGGGAGCGCAGGGTCGTGAGGAGAAGGGCCGCGTCGTCCGTCTCCTCGAGGGCCTCCGCCGCCTCCATGCGGCCCAGCGCGTCGAGGCCGTCGACGCGCTCGAGCAGGCCGACCAGGGCCTCTCGGGTCGCGCGGTAGTCCTCCGACGCCAGCTGGACCGCCGCGCCCAGGCTGCCGCCGGCCACGGCCGCGCGCAGCGACGCCTCCTCCTCGGACAGCCCGCCGGAGTCGCGCAGGGCCGCCGCCACCATCGGCCGCGGCAGCGGGCCGAAGCGCAGGAGCTGGCACCGCGACCGGATGGTCTGGCGCAGGCCGAGCGGCGCGCCGCTCACGAGGATGATGTGCGAGCGCGGCGGCGGCTCCTCGAGGCTCTTGAGCAGGGCGTTCTGCGCCGCCTCGTTCATCGTGTGCGCGTCGTCGATCACGAAGATCCGCCGGCGGGCCTCGAACGGGGCGCCCGCGATCTCGCCGATCAGGTCGCGCACCTGGTCGACGCGGATCTCCGGCTCGGAGCGCGGGCGGCCGGTCCGCGTGAGCCACCAGCCCTCGGCCAGCACCAGGTCCGGGTGCAGGCGGAAGTTGCGCCACACGTCCTCGTCGGGGTGGCGGTCGGCCTGGTCGCGCAGCTCCTCGAGCCGCTCCGGCCGGGTGGCGCCGCCGATCCGGCGGCAGAAGCCGCACTCCCCGCACGGCTCGGCGGCGGGGGCCCTCTCGCACAGCACGGCCTGCCCCACCGCCAGGGCGAGCGTCTTCTTGCCGACACCGTCGGGCCCGGCGAAGAGGAGGGCGGGAGGGAGCCGGTCGCGCTCGAGAGCGCGGGCGAGGATCGCCCGGATGCGCTCGTGGCCGCGGATCTCGTCGAGCCTCACGCGTGCTCCTCGACGAGGCCGCGGGCGACGAGGCCCTGCCAGAGCGCTTCCTCGACCGCTTCCTCCGGGAGCGTCCCGTCGAGGCGGAGCCAGCGCTCCGGCTCCTCGGCGCACAGGGCGTCGAACCCGGCCCGCACCCGCTCGTGGAACGAGGCGCGCTCGCTCTCCATGCGGTCGTGGGCGCCGCGGCGGCCGACCCGCTCGAAGCCCACCGCGACCGGCACGTCGACGAGGACGATCGCGTCGGGGCGCAGGCCGCCCGTGGCGAGCGCGGCGAGGCCGCGGATGTCGGCGAGCGGCAGGCCGCGTCCGTAGCCCTGGTACGCGAGGCTCGACTCGACGTGCCGGTCGCACAGGACGGTCTTCCCCGTCTCGAGAGCGGGCCGGATCACCTCGGCGACGTTCTGCGCCCGGTCGGCGAAGTAGAGCAGCAGCTCCGCGGCCGGGGACATCGCGCGGTTCGCGGGGTCGAGGAGCACGTCGCGGACCTCGCGGCCGATCACCGTCCCGCCCGGCTCGCGGGTGACGACGGCCCGCGGCCCCAGCCGGCGGGCCAGCCGCTGCAGCTGCGTCGTCTTGCCGCAGCCCTCGATCCCCTCGAACGTGATGAACGGCACCGGCGGATTCTAGCAGGCCGGCCCGGGCCGGCCCCGGAACGCCGGGGCGGCTTCTTCTCGTACTCTCCGGTGATGACGGCATCACGGTCGGGGCGGGGCTGCCTGGCGCGAACGATCCTCGTCCTGCTGACGATCGCCGCGGCCGGGGGCGGTGCGGCGTGGATGGCCGGCGTGCGCCCCGTCGACTGGGGCGCCGCGGCGATCCTCCACCCCGCGCGGCGACCGCTCGTCGCCGTGCCCGACCTGCCCTTCGAGCCCGTGCGGTTCGCGAGCGGGGGGCCTCGAGGGTTGGCTCTTCCGCCCGTCCGGCGCCTCGGCGGGATTCGGCCGCGGCCTCGTCGTCTACCTCCACGGCATCGGCGACAACCGCGGGTCGGTCCTCGGCGCGGCGCGCCGGCTGACCGCTGAGGGCTTCGCCGTCCTGGCCTTCGACAGCCGGGCGCACGGGCGATCCTCGGGCGACACCTGCACGTACGGCTACTACGAGAAGCGCGACGTCTCGGCCGCGCTCGACGCGGTCGGCGCGCGCGAGGCGATCCTGCTCGGCCACTCCCTCGGCGCCGCCACGGCGCTGCAGGCGGCGGCGGTCGACCGGCGCGTGATCGCCGTGATCGCGGCGTCTTCGTTCTCCGACATGCCGTCGATCGTCCGCGAGCGGGCGCGGTGGTTCCACCTGCCGTCGGCCTTCGTCGAGGCGTCGATCGCGCGGGCCGGGGAACTCGGCCGCTTCCCGCCGGACGAGGCGTCGCCCGTGGCCCTCGCGCCGAGCGTCACGGCCCCGGTCCTGCTCCTCCACGGCGCCGCGGACGGCAAGACGGTGCCCGCTCATTCCCTGCGAATCGCCGGCGCGTTGAAGGGACCGCATCGCCTCGTCTTCCTCCCGGGCGTGGGCCACGACGAGATCCTCGGTCGCGAGGAGGCGTGGCGGGAGATCGAGGCGTTCCTGGAGCGGCACCGCCCCCGGGCGGCTCCTTGACTCGCCCCGGCGAGCGCGGGTACGGTCGGCCCCTATGCTCACCCTGGCCGGCCGCACCGCGCTCGTCACCGGAGGCAGCCGCGGCATCGGCCGCGCGGTCTCGACTCTGTTCGCGAAGCTCGGGGCCCGCGTGGCGATCGGCTACGCCCGCGACGAAGCGGCCGCGCGAGCCGCCGCCGCCGAGGTCGAGGCGGCCGGCTCGAAGGCGGTCGTCCTGCGGGCCGACCTCGCCGTCGCCGGCGAGGCCGCGAAGCTCGTGGCCCGCGCCGAGGAGGCCCTCGGCCCGCTCGACGTGGTGGTGCTGAACCACGGCATCTGGAAGCGCGCGGCCATCGAGACGATGAGCGCCGAGGAGTGGGAGGAGACGCTGCGCGTGAACCTCTTCTCCGTGCGCGAGGCCTGCTCCGAGGCGGTGCGGCGGATGAAGCCGCGGGGCCAGGGGTCGATCGTGCTGGTCGCGTCGACGGCCGGGCAGCGCGGCGAGCCCTTCCACTCCCACTACGCCGCTTCGAAGGGCGCCGTCATCGCGATGACGAAGTCGCTCGCTTCGGAGCTCGGCGGCACGGGCCTGCGCGTGAACTGCGTGTCCCCGGGGTGGGTCACGACCGACATGAGCCGCGACGCGATCGCGGGAGCCGACGGCGACGCGATCCGCCGGGCGATCCCGGTCGGACGGCCCGGCGAGCCCGGGGAGATCGCGGGCCCGATCGCCTTCCTCGCGTCCGACCTCGCGAGCTACCTCCACGGCCAGGTCCTCGCGGTGAACGGCGGCGCGGTGATGGTCCAGTAGCGGCGCGAGGGCGGACGGCGTTGCGCGTCATCGTGACGGGTTCGGGGGGACTGCTCGGGGGCCGCATCGCCGCGCTCCTGCACGCCGACGGATTCGAGGTCCTCGCCGCGTACCGAGAGACGCCGCCGCCGCGGGGCCCCCGGGCGGTGTCGGTCGAGCTGTCCGATCCCGACGCCCTCGCCCGCCTGCTCGACGCCTCGCGCCCGGAGGCGATCGTCCACGCGGCGGTCCTCGGGCGGGTGGACCAGTGCCAGGACGGGCCCGCGCTGGCCGAGGCCACGAACGCGGGCCTCCCGGGGCGGATCGCCCGGATCTGCCGGGAGCGTGGCCTGCGCCTCGTGGCCCTCTCGACCGACATGGTGTTCGCCGGCGACCGGGCTCCGCTGCGCGAGGACGACCCGACCGGGCCGCTGAGCGTCTACGGCCGCACGAAGCGCGAGGGCGAGCGGGCCGTGCTCGAGGCGCTGCCCGGCGCGGCCGTGGCACGGGTGGCTCTCGTCTACGGCCGGGGCCACGGGCCCCGGGGCACGAGCAGCGAGTCGGTCGCCTGGGCCCTCGCGGCCGGGCGGGCGCCGCGGCTCTTCACCGACGAGTTCCGGACCCCGATCGACGCCGTCTCGGTGGCCGACGCGATCGGGCGGCTGCTGCGCCGCGGCGGCTCGGGCCTCTACCACCTCGGCGGACCCGAGCGGCTCTCCCGCCACGAGCTCGGCGCCCGCACGGCCCGCGTCCTCGGCCTCGACGCCTCCCGGATCGTCGCCGTCCGCCAGGACGAGGTCCCGGCGCCGGAGCCGCGGCCGAAGGACGTCTCGCTCGACAGCGGGCGGGCGCGGCGGGAGCTGGGCTGGGAGCCGCGGCCGGTCGACGAGGCCCTGCGGGACGGCCGGACGGCCCCGGAGTAGGCGGCGGCGCCGCCCCGGGCTTCAGCGCTTGCTGGGCAGGCGGAAGGTCAGCGTGAGACGGCAGAGCGTGAGCTCGTCGCCGTCCGCGATCGGCGTGAGGACGCCGGTCGGCAGCTTCTGGCCGTTCAGGTACGTGCCGTTCATCGTGCCGATCTCCTCAGCGACGAAGGGCTTGCCGTCCTTCATGACGATCCGCGCGTGGCGGCGCGAGATGTTGCGGGCCGAGTCCTCGTTCGTGAGGTCGATCTCGGGACTCTGGCCGGTGACCGAGTCGTAGCGCCCGATGAGCGACTCGCCCTTGAACACCGGGAAGGCGTTCCCGCTGGCCTTCGAGATGAAGTAGGCCTGCGCTTCCGTGCCCTGCACCGGAGGCTGGACCGGCTGCTCCATCGTCGCCGGGCGCTGGCTCGTGGCGCCCGCGGCCTCGGCGCTCTTCGCGACCTCCTCGAGCTGGCGGGTCGTCTCGCGCAGGCGCAGCGAGTACTTCCGCAGCATGCGCACCGCGATCTCGGGGTTGTTCTTCACCATGTCCCCGAACACGTCGCTGCCGATGACCACGAGGTCGCCGTCCTCGGCCATCTCGGCTCCGGCCGTGCGGGGGATGCGCTCGAGGAGGGCCATCTCGCCGAAGAAGTCGCCCTTCTCCAGGACGGCGACGGTGATCTCGCCGTGCGGGACGCGCTTCTTGATGGCCACCTTCCCGGACCGGATGATGTACATCTCCTCGCCCTCGTCGCCTTCGGCGAAGAGGGCGGTCCCCTTGGGGAAGCGCTTCAGGAACTTGGCGAAGGCGTCTTTCTCGGCGGCGCTCATCGGTGCGCCCGCGAGTGTAGCAGAAACGGCCCCCGCCGCCCCCGGGGGCTCACGCCCCGATCAGCTCCCGCAGGTCGTCCCCGCCGGGGTCGGCGCCCTGGAGGATCGAGCGCTTCTGCACCTCGCGGAGGAGCGTCACCAGGAAGGCCTCGAAGCGGTGGGCGATCTGCCCGAGGGCGCTCATGCTGCCGCACTTGAGGATCTCGATGTAGAAGAGCTCGAAGCCCGACCAGTCCCGGTACATCAGGTACTTGATGTGGTGGTCGTAGAACTCGGAGATCTTCTCCTTCATCCGCTCGGCCTCGGCCTCGTCGCGTCCGGCCTGGAAGGCCCGCACCGCCCGCACGACCTCGGCGAGGCCGTCGCGCAGCTTCACCGACTGCTCGCGCCGGGCGGTGAAGTCCGGGAAGATCTTCGCCCCGTCGACCGTCGGGTCGAACGCCTGGGCGAGCTGGACGATCGACTGCTGGAAGCAGTCCTTGAGGATGCCGTGGCTGTTCTCGACGCGGGTCCGGACGCTCTCCGCCTGCCGGGTCACCGAGATGTCGGTGAGCTCGTTGTTCACGACCTTCCGCAGCTCGAGCGGGACGCAGTAGACGAACGAGTCGTAGACGTGGTCGACGGCCGACGACGGCTCCCGGCCCTTGATGACCCGCCGCTCGATGTAGGCGAGGAGCAGCCTCGCCTCGGACGTGATGAGGGCGAAGGGAAGGATCGTGTCGCGCAGCTGGTCCTCGGGCAGCGTGGCGGGGTCGGTGTACTCGAGGTAGTGCAGGAGGCGGAACAGCTCGAGGAAGATCTTGGCCGCCTGGCGGCGCGCCGACGCGTCGCCGATGTCGCGGATGATGCGGCTCACCCGCTTGTTGCGGATCCGGTCGTGGACCGGCTTGAACTTCTTGTCGATGATGAGGGCGACGAGGTCGGAGCGGCGCACCTCGCGGTAGATGATCTTCCCCACCGCGATGAACGTGGAGTACGGCAGGCGCGAGAGGCGCACGAGGTCGACCAGCACGAGGTGAAGGTCCTCGAACGACTCCTTCAGCAGCGTGAGCGCCGTCTCGGGCGTCGTGTGGCGCACGAGCTTCTCGATGTACGGGTCGAGCGACTCGTCGTTCGCGAGGCTGCCCTCGACGTACCGGTCGAACCGCGTGAGGTCGACCTGCTCCTCGCTGAGGATCGACGTCGTCAGGTGGACGACGCGCATGAGCGCGTTGTCGACGAGCCGCAGCTCCTCCGACCAGTTGTGCAGCGAGAGCGTCCGCGACTCCCGCTCCGAGAGCCGCGACCCGATGCGGAAGAACCGCTCGAAGCTGCGCAGCCACATCTCGAGCTCGAAGAGGTCGCCCGCGCGGCCGGCGGTGGCGACCTGGTCCGTCCAGCGCCGCAGCTGCGTCCGCAGCAGCTCCGAGCGCATCTCGGGAACGGAGGCGCGCAGGAGCTCCGTCCGGAGCTCCGGAATCGTGCGGGGGGCCCCGTCTTCCCGCGCCTCCTTGGGCATGGCCCGAGATTATAGCGCCCCCGCAGGCCCGGGCCGCGTTGACCGCTTCCCGGGCCTGCCGGTAAGATGAACGGCTGTTATCTGGAGGTTCCTCAGACACTTGAGCCCCACCGACGCGTTCGCCTGGCTCGCCGGGCTGCCCGTGCGCTACAAGCTCCTGGCCTTCGCCACGCTCGTGGTGCTGATCGAGCTCGCGCTGCGCCGCTTCGCCCCCAAGTCCGCCGTCTACCGCCGCTGGACGCGGACTTTCGAGGCGATCGGCTCCGTCTGGACGGCCGTGCTCCTCGCCGTCATCTACGTCCTCTCGGTCGGCCCGATCGGCCTCGGGATGCGGCTCTTCGGCCACGATCCCCTCGACCGCCGGCTCGCTCCCGAGCCGACCTTCTGGCGCGCGCACGAGCCGAACCCGCTCGGCACCGAGCGCGCCGCCCGGCACCAGTTCTGATGTCCGCCAACAACACCTACGTCCTCGGCCTGTCGTGCTTCTACCACGACTCCGCCGCCGCCCTGCTGAAGGACGGCGTCGTCGTCGCGGCCGGCCAGGAGGAGCGCTTCTCGCGCAAGCGCCACGACTCCGGCTTTCCCCACAAGGCCATCCAGTACGTCCTCCACGAGGCCGGCATCGGCCCCGAGGACATAGACGCCGTGGGCTTCTACGACAAGCCCCTCCTCAAGTTCGAGCGGATGCTGTCGACCTACGTCGCCACGTTCCCGAAGTCGTTCAACTCGTTCCGCAAGGCGATGCCGGTGTGGCTCCACGAGAAGCTCTGGGTGCCCTCGATCATCCGCAAGGAGCTGAAGCCCTACAAGGGGCCGATCCTCTTCGCCGAGCACCACATGAGCCACGCCGCCTCGTGCTTCCTGCCCTCCCCGTTCGAGGAGGCGGCGATCCTCACGGTCGACGGCGTCGGCGAGTGGGCGACGGCGTCCTACGGCGTCGGGCGGGGCACCGACATCACGATGCTGAAGGAGATCCGCTTCCCCCACAGCCTGGGGCTCCTCTACAGCGCGTTCACCTACTACCTCGGCTTCAAGGTCAACAGCGCCGAGTACAAGGTGATGGGACTCGCCCCGTACGGCAAGCCCGTCCACTTCGACCGGATCATGAAGGAGATGGTCCACCTCAACGACGACGGCTCCTTCAAGCTCGACATGAAGTACTTCTCGTACGACCACGGCCTGCGGATGACGAACGAGGCGTTCGACGAGTTCTTCGGCGGCCCGCCCCGGAAGCCCGAGGCGTGGATGAACGAGCGCGAGTTCGACATCGCGGCCTCCGTGCAGAAGGTCTGCGAGGCGGTCGTCCTGCAGATGGCCCGGCACCTGCACAGGGAGACCGGCCTCACGAAGCTCTGCATGGCCGGCGGCGTGGCCCTCAACTGCGTCGCGAACGGAAGGGTCATCCGCGAGACGCCGATGAAGGAGCTGTGGGTGCAGCCGGCGGCCGGCGACGCCGGCGGCGCGGTGGGCGTCGCCCACTACATCTACAACACGATCCACAAGCAGCCGCGGACGGAGGGCTGGACCCACGCCTACCTCGGCCCGCAGTTCACGGACGCGCAGATCGAGGAGTTCCTCCGCACGGCGGGGGCGAAGCACGAGACGCTCTCCGACGCGGAGCTCGTGGCGAAGACCGCGAGGCTCATCTCCGAGGGCGACGTGGTCGGCTGGTTCCAGGGGCGCATGGAGTTCGGCCCGCGCGCCCTCGGCGGGCGCAGCATCCTCGCCGACCCGCGCGACCCGAAGATGCGCGACACCCTCAACATGAAGATCAAGTTCCGCGAGGGCTTCCGGCCCTTCGCGCCCTCGGTCCTCATGGACAAGGCGTCCGAGTGGTTCGAGATCGACTGCGACAGCCCGTACATGCTGCTCGTGGCCCAGGTGCGCGAGGGCAAGCGCTGCATCCCGTCGGTCACCCACGTCGACAACTCGGCGCGCCTCCAGACGGTCACCCGTGACGAGGCGCCGCTCTACTACGACCTCATCCGGGAGTTCGAGAAGATCACGGGCGTGCCGATCGTCATCAACACGTCCTTCAACGTGCGCGGAGAGCCGATCGTGTGCACGCCGCGCGACGCCTACCTGTGCTTCATGCGAACGAACATGGACCACCTGGTGATGGGCCACCACCTCCTGTCGAAGACCGAGCAGCCGCCGCTGCGCGAGGACGTGGACTGGCGCTCGCTCTACGAGCTCGACTGAGGCTCTTTCGCGGAGGAGAGGGAACGGCATGGCTTTCGAGGGTTCGCGGGAGAAGGTCGGGATCATCGGCGAGCTGTGGGCCTTCATGAGGGTCCGCAAGAAGTGGTGGCTCGGGCCGATCGTGCTGATGCTGGCCCTGCTCGGCCTCCTCGTCGTCTTCACGCAGGGCTCGGCGATCGCGCCCTTCATCTACACGCTGTTCTAGCCGCCGCACGAAGACCCTCACCGGACGGGGGCGGGCGCCCCCGTCCGCCCCGGAGGTGCCTCCCATGAACGCTCCCCTGGCTCGCGTCCTGGCGGCCGGCGTCCTCGCGTGCCTCGCCGCGGCCGCCCCCGCCGGCGCCGCCGAGCTCCCGAAGCTCACGGTCGAGCGCATCAACGCCCAGCCGTCCCTCTCCGGGACGCTGCCGATGCGCCTCGCCTGGCACCCCGACGGCCGCCGCCTCACGTGGCTGCGCCGCGCCGGCGAGGCGACGACGCTCGAGGCGCTCGACGTGAAGACCGGCCAGAAGAGCGTGCTGCTCGACGGCGCGAAGGTGCTCCGGCCGGCTCCGGCCGGCTCAGGCGCGACGAAAGGCGCCGAGCCGCGGCCCCTCCCCCTCGCGGGGGCGAGGTGGATGCCCGACGGAAACACGCTCCTGGTCCCGGCCGGCGGCGACCTCTTCACGGTGGACGTGCGCACCGGCGCCGTGCGGGCCCTCGTCCTGACCCCGGAGGCCGAGGAGTACTTCGATCCCTCGCCCGACGGCACCAGGGTGGCCTTCGTGCGCGGCAGCGACCTCTGGGTCGCCGACGTCGCGACGGGCCGGCAGGTCCAGCTGACGAAGACCGGCACCGAGACTCTCCTCAACGGGCGACTCGACTGGGTCTACGAGGAGGAGCTCGCGTCCCGCTCCGGCCAGGCCTTCGAGTGGTCGCCCGACTCGCGGGCGATCGCCTACCTGCAGCTCGACCAGTCGCGCGTGCCCACCTTCCCGATCGTCGACTTCCTGCCGGTGCGAAACGAGGTCCGCTGGCAGCGCTACCCCAAGGCCGGCGCGCCGAACGCCGTCGTGCGCCTGGGCGTCGTGGGGATCGGTCCCGACCTCGCTCCCGGCCGCGAGCGCCTCGCCTCGTTCTCGCCCGACGACGTGTACGTGATGCCGCAGATCGGCTTCACCCCCGACTCGCGGAACGTGACGTTCGAGCTCATGAACCGCGCGCAGAACGAGCTGGAGCTGCGCCTTCTCCCGGTCCCGGCCGACCGCGACGCGCCGCTCGGCGAGCCGAAGACCGTCCTCGTCGAGAAGTCGAAGACGTTCGTCAACCACTTCGGCGCGCCCCGCTTCTTCGACGGAGGGCGGCGCTTCCTCTGGATCTCCGAGCGCGACGGCTACGCGCACGTCCACGCCTGCGACCTCGCCGGCGCGTGCCGGCCGGTCACGAAGGGCCCCTGGATCGTCGACGCCGCGGTCGCGTTCGCCGGCCCCGCGCCGCGGTCACCCTCGACGAGCGGACGGGCTTCCTGTACTTCACCGCCACGGAGAAGGACCCGCGGGAGCGCCACCTGTACCGCACCCGGATCGACGGCACGGGCTTCGCGCGCCTCACGAAGGAGGACGGCACGCACCGCGCGCTCGTCTCCCCGGACGGGAAGTTCTACGCGGACACGTGGTCCGACGTGCAGACGCCGCCGCGCGTGTTCGTCGCCAGCGTCGACGGCCGCCGGCGCTTCCCGGTCGAGGAGAACGCGCAGGCGCCGCTCCTCGGCTTCGAGCGCGGGACGCACGAGTGGGTGGAGCTCCAGGCGAAGGACGGGACGAAGCTGTACGGCTCGCTCCTGAAGCCCGCGAGCTTCGACCCGACGAAGAAGTACCCGGTCGTGGTGAGCGTCTACGGCGGCCCCGAGGCGCAGGTCGTCACGAGCGCCTTCGGCCACCACTCGGCGTTCCACCACCTGCTGGCGAGCCGCGGCTTCCTCGTCTGGCAGATGGACAACCGCGGCTCGGCGGGCCGGGGCCAGGCGTTCGAGGAGGCGGTCTTCCACGACCTCGGCCGGCTCGAGCTCGAGGACCAGCTCCAGGGGGTCGAGCACCTGAAGTCGCTGCCCTACGTCGACCCCGCCCGAATCGGCATCACGGGCTGGTCGTACGGCGGCTACATGACCCTCTACGCGGTCACCCACGCCCCGAAGGCGTTCGCCTCGGCGGTGGCCGGCGCGCCCGTGACCGACTGGAAGCACTACGACTCGATCTACACCGAGCGCTACATGGGCACGCCGGAGTCGAACCCGAAGGGCTACGAGACGAGCTCGCCGCTCGCCCGCGCGAAGGACCTCGAGGCGAAGCTCCTCATCATCCACGGCACGAGCGACGACAACGTCCACCTGGCGAACACGATCGCCTTCACGGCCGCCCTCATCAAGGCCGCCCGCCCCTACGAGCTCGACCTCCACGCCCGCCAGATGCACGGCTTCGGGCCGCGCGAGGATCGCCTAGCGAGAGACAAGGCGATCCTCGCGCATTTCGAGAGGACCCTGGCCCCGGGATCAGACCTCGCCAGGTAGCTCGTTCCGGCCGGCGGGCGAGGTCTGGTCCCGGAAGGCAGCTCCGTTCTGTCCTCCGTTGTCCGTTCCCTTTGAATCCGTTTCCGTCTCAAGCAGAAAGGCCCGTCGTTCCGTTGTCCGTTCCGTCGTCCCGTTTCCGTCGTCCGTTTCCGTCGTCCGTTCCCGCCCCTAAGCCCCCCGCAACACCACCCGAAGCCCCCTCCCGAACGCCGCCTCGAACCGCTCGCCGAGCCCCCTGACGCCCCACGAGTCGAGCCCCCGCACGGTCACGGTCGTGGCGGTGTCCGTCTCCGCGACCGCGATCCGGGGCACGAAGCCGGGCGGGCACCGCTCGGTGATCTCGTCGGCGAGCGCCACGACCACCGCGGCCTGACGGATTGGCCTTCGATCCTCCCGCGTCACGAGCGGCGCGAGAGCGGCCGCGCGGCGGTCGTCCTCGCCCGCGGCGGCGACGACGGCCGCGAGGAGGGCCACCTGGCGGTGCGAGAAGCCGGCGAGGTCCGTGGAGAGCACGAGATCGGCCACGTGCTCGTGCCGGTCGAAGAAGTCCACCGTGCGGCCCACGTCGAGCACGCGCGCGGCGTGGTCGATCGTCTCCTCCATCTCGGCGCCGGCCGCCGACAGGAGCGCCGCGCGCAGCGATCCGGCCGAACGCGCACGCCGCTCGGCCCGCTCGGCCGACCAGCCCGCGAACCGGCGGGCGAGCGCGAGGATCGAGCTCCGCCGCGCCGAGGAGACCGGACCGAGAGCCTCACGCGACGCGGCGAGGGCGAGCCCCTCGCGGACGCCCTGCCCCGACACCAGGATCTCGTCGGCGTCGAGCGCCTCGAGCAGCGCCTCGATGACGAGGGCCCCGCCCACCACGGAGTCGCGCCGGTCGGCGTTCAGGCCCGGCGTCCGGTCGCGCCTCTTCTGCTTCGTCGACGCCAGGGCCTTCGCGGCGGAGGTCAGCCGCTTGCGGGTCAGGACGTAGCCATGGAGCCGCGGGATCGGGTAGCCGGCCGCGCGCTGGTCGATCCGGGCGAGGTTGCGCAGCGTGCCGCCGGTCCCGACGAGCCGCTCGCCCGCGCCGAGGGGCGTCACGCCGGAGGCCCGGAGCGCGTCTCCCGCGTGCTCGCGAAGCCGCTTCATCTCGCGGCCGGTGGGAGGATCGCTCCGGAGGAAGGCGTCGGAGACGCGGAGCGCTCCGAGGGGAAGGCTCGTGGCCCGGAGCAGGCGGCGGGCGCGGAAGCGGCCCACCTGGAGGCTCCCTCCGCCGAGGTCGAAGAGGGCCCCGTCGTCGACGGGCAGGCCGCCGACCGCGCCGAGGAAGCCGTAGCGGGCCTCCTCCGGGCCGCTGAGGATGCGGATCGCGAAGCCCAGCTCCCGGCG
Organism: Vicinamibacteria bacterium; assembly: GCA_046331285.1. Lineage (GTDB taxonomy): Bacteria > Acidobacteriota > Vicinamibacteria > Fen-336 > Fen-336 > DATBSL01. The sequence continues at coordinate 9,840 of JAXLRD010000092.1, read as the reverse complement.
CACCCGCCGGATGAACGCGGGCCCGTTCGCGGCGTCGCGCAGCGCCGCGGTGCCGGCGGCGACGACGTGCGTCACCCCCGACCCGCGGGCGATGGCGCGGAAGTCCGCGAGCGCGGCGAAGGCCCTCTCGAGCGCCTCGTCGGGGATCTTCCCCGTCTCGTCGAGGCCTCGCGCGAGCCGCAGCGGCGCCCGGCTTCCCGCGAGGAGGAGCAGGTGGCCGCCCGGCTCCGGGCGGTAGACCATCACGCGGCCCGAGTTCGACCCGATGTCGACGACCGCGATCAGTCGCGTCCCCATGCGCCGCCTCCTCCTCGAAAAGAAGAATGGCCCCCGGCCTTCGCGGCCGGGGGCCATTCTGCGACGCGACCGGCGGCCGGGGCTACCGCGAGAAGTAGCGCAGCTCGGCCATGACCGAGACGCGCATCAGGTCGCCGTAGATGTGCTGCAGGATCTCCTGGTTGAGGAGGTTCATCCCGCGCAGGCTGAACTGGGCCTTGCCCTGCGCGAACTTCACGCCCACCGTCGCGTTCAGCAGCGTGTACGAGTCCGTCCAGCCGTGGTACGGCGCGGTCAGCACGTCGTTCCAGAAGGCCTTGTCGGTGTAGTTCACGTTGACGTTGCCGAGGAAGCGAGGGCCGTTGTAGCCGAGGTTCGCGTTGAAGCGATGCTTCGGGGCGATGCCGACCTCCGAGATCGGGTAGCGGATCTGGCCCGACTCCTCGTCGAGGACCTTCGGCTCCTCCTGGTAGGAGTAGTTGGCCCCGAGCGACCACTGGTTGTTGACCCGGTGCTCGATCGACGCCTCGATGCCGCGGTTGCGCACCGGACCGAGGTTCAGGTACGTCGCCACCTTGTACGGCAGGCGGATCGGCCCGCCGAACGCCGCCGGCACCTGGCCGAGCGCGGCCATGAGGATCGGGCTCAGTCCCGGCTTGCCCGTGAGCGGGTCCGTCAGCGGCCGGCCCGTCGTCGCCCCGACGCCCTGCGCCGGGTTCGTGACCGAGTAGAAGTCGAGCCCGGGCAGCCCCCGCGGGTTCTCCGAGTCCGGCAGCAGCGTCGTGAAGTTGATGTTGTCCGTCGTGTCGTTCTGGTACACCGCGAGGCCGAAGCTCGTCTTCCCCACCGTCGCCGTGTACGCGAGCTCGAACGCGTCGATGTGCTCCTCCTGGAGGTCCGGGTTCCCGAAGTTGTTCACGACCAGGTAGAACGGCTCCTGCGGGATGAGCGGCCGCAGCGCCGGCACCACCGCGCCCAGCGGGCGCAGGTCCACCGTCGACGGGCTCAGGATGTTCTGGTCGAGGTAGTTGTTGATGACCGACGGCGAGCGGAACGCCCGGTTGTACGACACGCGGATCGACTGCTCGGGCGTCGGCTTGAACATCACGCTGACGCGCGGCGAGAAGAACCAGTGGTCGAGGTTCCCCGCCTTGTCCGCCCGTCCGCCCACGGCCAGGCGCCACTTGTCGACGAAGAACTCCTCCTGCAGGTACGCCCCGAACTCGTTGCGGTCCTTCGCCCCGGGCGCGAGGGTGATGTCGAAGTCGTTCCGCCGGTAGTTCCCGCCGTAGGTCAGGATGTGCTTCCCGCCGAGCACGGTCGTGTTGCTCACGTCGAAGTCGTACGTGTTCGTCTTGAAGCCGAGGATGATCGGCTGGCCCGTCGCGGGGTCGGCCAGGAGCAGGTTCGGCGCGTTCGCGTCGACGAAGTTCGCGAAGGCCCCCACCCGCAGCGACCCCTTCGTGTAGACCGCCTTGCCGTACGCCATGTACGAGTCGCTCTGGATGTCGAACGGGCCGATGCCCGTGTGGATGATCCCGTCCGTGCCCGCGTAGCCGCCCTCGTACGTGATCCGGCCGTTCGAGCCGCCCGCGCCGAGCTCCTGGTCGAGGCGCAGCATCACCTTCGGCTGGCTCGTCCCGTTGTTCGACCAGCTCCCGAGCCCGTCCTTGTCGGCGGGGTACGGCGCTCCGCCGATCGGGAAGCCGCCGGCCACGGCGCTCCCGCTCGCGGTGCGGCACGGGATCACCCCGTATGGGTGGCAGTCGAGCGGCACCCGCCCCACCGGGCGGGAGTACGGGTCGGACTTGTAGTACCCCGCCGTCAGCTTGTACGAGAAGCGGTCGTTGATCGCGTTCGCGAAGTTGAAGTTTCCGTTGAACTGCTGCCCGGAGCTGCCGTCGCGCGAGCCCCCGTCGCGGCTGAACAGGCCCGCGCTGAGGTTGAAGCCGAAGCCCTCGTGGTCCCGCGGCGTCTTCGTGATGATGTTCACGACGCCGGTCAGCGCGTTCGCGCCCCACACGACCGACGCCGGGCCGCGCACCACCTCGATCTGCTGGATGTCTCCCGAAGCCGGGTTCGGCACGAAGTCCCACAGCACGAGGCCGAAGAAGTCGAGGTAGACCGAGCGGCCGTCCACCATCACGAGCTGCGAGTTGTTGAGGGTCGAGGTCGCCTGGCGCGTCGTCAGGTTGATGTCCCGGGCCGAGGTCTGGACCACGTTCATCCCCGGCACCGTCCGCAGCAGGTCCGCGTGGTTCTGCGCCGGGCTGCTCTCGATCTTCTCGGAGTTCACGACGCTCATCGTCGCCGGCGCGTCGATCGCCTTCGACTCCACGCGCGACGCCGAGACGACCACGTCCTCCTTGAACTTCTGCGGCCCCTCCTTCTGGTCGGACGCCGTCGTGCCTTCGACCGCCTGGGCCGTCGCCTCCCCGGCCACCGTCGCCTTCGCCCCGACGCCGTCCGCCGGAGCGCTCGCATCCGCGACCCGCGTCGTCGCGGCCACGAGAACCACCGCGCCGGCGAGAGCCAGGAGTTCGCGCTTCATCCTTTTCCCCCCATTGGAAATGCCCGTCCGCCGCGACAGCCCGGAAGCGGCGTCTTCCTCACGCCCTTGGTGACTTCTGTCGTTTCAACGACTTGCGAAGACAGCGATCGGCTGACTGGGATGAATGAGCGGATTCTATAGGAAGAACGCTTCAGGTGAAAGAACGTTTCCGAGCGGGCGGGGTGGGATGGGTGAGACGGGCCGGGAGGGGGACGCGGGCGGAGCGAGGGACGGACTGCCGGCCTTTCTGCCTGGGACGGACAACGGAATGAAGGAAACGGACGACTGACAACTGAAACGGACAACGGAGCCTTAGAACGGCCCTTGCGGTCGAATCCGGCCCTAGTCCGCCGACCGGTTCGGGCCGGATTCGACCGCGGCCAGGGCCGCCAGCAGCTTGTCGTGAATTCCGCCGAAGCCGCCGTTCGAGAGGATCGCCACGCGGTCGCCCGGGCGGAGGCTCGCCACGAGGTCGTCCACGATCTCCGGCACGCGCGCGACGAAGTCGGCGCGGACGCCGGCGCCGCGGATGCCGTCGACGAGGTCCTGCTCGGACAGGCGCTGTCCTTCCGGCACCTTCCCCGGCAGGTGGGCCGCGGCGACGATCACGCGATCGGCCGCGGCGAACGCCCGCGCGAAGTCCTCCTGGAACACCCTCGTGCGCGACGTGTAGGAGCGCGGCTCGAAGACGGCGACCAGGCGGCCTTCGCCCTGGGCGCGCAGCGCGGAGAGCGTGGCGGCCACCGCCGTCGGGTGGTGAGCGAAGTCGTCGTAGACCGTGACGCCGCGGGCGACCCCGCGGAGCTCGAGCCGGCGCCTCACCCCGCGGAAGCGCGCGAGGGCCGCCCGCGCAAGGTCGAGCGGAACGCCCTCGGCCACGGCCACGGCGAGGGCCGCGAGCGCGTTGCGGACGTTGTGCTCCCCGGCCAGGGCGAGGCGCACCTCGCCGCGGTCCTCGCCGCGGACGACGAGGCGGAAGCGCGCGCCCTCCGCCCCGCCGCGGACCTGCGTCGCGCGCCAGTCGGCCGCGTCGTGGAGCCCGAACGTCTCGACCCGGCCGCGCGCGCGGCCGAGGACCTCGACGAGGGCCGGGCTCTCCGTGCCCGCGACGACGAGCCCGTCGCGAGGGACCATCAGCAGCAGCCGGGTGAAGGCGAGCTGCACCGCGGCGAGGTCCGGGTAGATGTCGGCGTGGTCGAACTCGACGTTCCCGAGGATCGCCACGTTCGGGAGGTAGTGGACGAACTTCGGCCGCTTGTCGAAGAAAGCGCAGTCGTACTCGTCGCCCTCCACCACGAAGTGCGGCCCGCGGCCGATGCGGTAGCTGCGGTCGAAGTCGACCGGGACTCCCCCGATCAGGAACGAAGGGTCGAGGCCCGCCTCGTGCAGCAGGAACGCGAGGAGGCTCGTGGTCGTCGTCTTCCCGTGCGTCCCGGCCACGACCAGGGACCGGCGCGGGCGCAGGAACTCCTCGCCGAGGAGAGCCGCCGCGCTCGTGAAGCGCTGCCGTCGCTCGAGCACGGCCTCGACCTCGGGGTTGCCGCGCGAGAGGGCGTTGCCGACGACCACGAGGTCGGCGTCCGCCGGCACGTTCGCCTCCGCGTACGGCGAGAGGATCGGGATGCCAATCGCCTCGAGCTGGGTCGACATCGGCGGGTAAACGTCCTGGTCGGAGCCCGTGACCTCGTGCCCCTGCTCGCGCAGGAGGCCGGCCAGCGAGGCCATGGCGGTGCCGCAGATGGCGGACAGGTGGATCTTCACGGGCGGGCGTCCTCCGGGAGCGGGGCGTTCAACAGACGGCCGGCTCGAGCGCGGCGAGCCGCGCCTCGCCGCCCCGGCACGAGAGCGAGGCGCGCACGCCGAGCGGCAGCGTCACGTTCGGCCCGGACGCGTGCCCGCTCGAGAGCCCGGCCGCGACGGGCACCTCGAGCGGCGCCAGCGCCTCGAGCACGACCTCCTCGAGCGAGTACCCCTCGTCCGGCCCCGGCGCGCAGCCCTTCATCTCGCCGAGCACGACGCCGGCGAGGCCGTCGAGCGCGCCCGAGACGGCGAGCTGGCGCAGCATGCGGTCGATCCGGTAGGGCCGCTCGTCGACGTCCTCGACGAACAGGATCGTCGGCTCGCCGGCCGTCGCGAGGGCCCACGGCGTGCCGATCGACGCGGCGAGCAGCGACAGGCAGCCGCCGCGCAGCACACCCTCGGCCTCGCCCTCGCGCAGAGCCGCGAGCGCGCCGGGACGGCTCGCCCACGGCTCGCCCTCTCCGGTGAGACCGTGCCAGAGGCTCGCGCGGTCGTAGGCCGGCTCCCCCGCCGCCAGCTCCCACGCCACCATGGGCCCGTGGAGGCTCGGCAGGCCGAAGCGGTCGAGGGCGAGGTGCAGGGCCGTCACGTCGGAGTACCCGAGCACGATCTTCGGGTGCGCCCGCACCAGGGCCCGGTCGAGCCCGGGCAGGAGGTGGACGGTGCCGGCCCCCCCGCGCGCGCACGCGATCGCCCGGACGGCGTCGTCTTCGAAGAGCGCGTGGAGCTGGTCGAGCCGGCGAGCCGCGAGGCCGGCCGTGAAGCCGGCCCGGTCGAGGACGCCGTCCGCCACCCGGACGGTGAAGCCGAGCGAGGCGAGCTCGGCGACGCCGCGCTCGAGCCGCTCCTCGTCCACCGGGCCGGCGGGGGCCGCGACGGCCACCAGGTCGCCGGGGCGCAGGGCGCGGGGCTTCATGAGGTCAGGCCGTGAGGCCCGAGCGCTCCGCCACGCGCTCGGCGAGGGCGCGGTGATCGTGGCGCCCCGCCGCGGCCCGCGCCTCCTTCGGGTCGGGGTCGCGGTAGCCGGCGAGGAAGCGCTCCTTCAGCGCGCGGATCCGCGCCTCGGCCGCCTCGGCCGCCTTGAAGGGCACCTCGCCTGACTCGGTGGCGCGGATGAGTCCCTCGATCCCCTCGACCTGCGCGTCGTGGTCGCGGCAGAAGCACAGCAGGTCGCAGCCGGCCTGGGCCGACATCACGGCGATCTGCGCCGGGCGCCAGAGCTTCGCGACGCCCTTCATGTCGAGGTCGTCCGTCGGGACGACGCCGTCGAAGCCGAGCTTCTTCCGCAGCAGGCCGTCGACGACGGCCGGCGACAGCGTGCCGGGCCGCGCGTCGTCGAGCTCGCGCACCAGGACGTGGCAGCTCATGACCATCGCGACGCCGGCCTCGATCGCCCTGCGGAAGGGTCGCAGCTCCACGTCCTCGAGGCGGCTCATCGAGTGGTCGACCACCGGCAGGTCGAGGTGCGAGTCGACGGACGTGTCGCCGTGGCCCGGGAAGTGCTTGGCGCACGCGACGAGGCCCCCGTCCTGGAGGCCGCGCACGAGCGCGGCGCCGAGGCGGCCCACGAGGTCGGGGTCGTCGCCGAACGAGCGGTCGCCGATCACGGGGTTCCGCGGGTTCGTGTCGACGTCGACGCACGGCGCGAAGTCGACGCTCACCCCGCACGGCCGCAGCTCCGCGGCGAGCGCCTGGCCCACCGCGTAGGCCGTCTCCTCCGAGCCCGTCCGGCCCACCGCCCGCGCCGCGGGCCACAGCGTCCACGGCTCGCGCATCCGCGCGACCCGGCCGCCCTCCTGGTCGACGCAGACGAGGAGCGGCCGCTCGTGGCCGGCGTCGCGCGCCGTCTCCTGCAGCTCCCGCACGAGCTCGGCGACCTGCTCCGGCGCCTCGACGTTGCGCCGGAAGAGGATCACGCCGCCGACCCCGAAGTCGCGCACGAGCGCCTTCGCGTCGGCCGAGGCCGTCGTCCCCTCGAAGCCGATCGCGAATCGCTGGCCGACGCGGCGGACGACGTCCTTCACGAAAGGCGCTTCCGCAAGGCCTCGTTGACGCGCCGGCCGTCGACGGCCTTGCCGCTCGCGGCGAGGACGGCGAGGGCGGCCTTCATGGCCTTCCCCATGTCCTTCGCGGAAGCGGCGCCGGTCTCGGCCACGGCCTTCTCGACGGCCGCGGCGACCTCCTCGTCCGTCACCTCGGCCGGGAGATAGGCCTTCAGCACGACGATCTCGGCCCGCTCCTTGTCCGCGAGCTCGGGCCTCTGCGCCTTCACGTACTGCTCGACCGAGTCCTCGCGCTGCTTGACGAGGCCCTGGACGATCTTCGCGGCCTCGGCCTCGTCGAGCGGCGCCTTCTTGTCGATCTCACGGTTCTTGAGGGCGGCCTTGGCCATCCGCAGCGTGCTGGTGCGCGCCGCGTCCTGGGCCTTCATGGCCGCCGTCAGGTCCTGCGTGATGCGTTCCACGAGTGTCATGGCTGCAAAGGATACCCTGCCGGGCCGCGCTCAGTAGGGACCTGAGGCCGCGGGCGCGCGCGACAGGACGCCCGCCCAGCGCTCGAGCACGCCGTCGAGGGCCGGGGCCGCCGCGGCCGGCGCGTCCTGCTCGAGGACGAGCGCCTCCCGGCCGTGGCGCACGAGCACGCGCCGCACGTCGTACTCGGCGCCCAGCCAGCGATAACGCGCCACGGTCCCGCACCGGGCGAGGGCGCCCTCCGCCGCCTCGTACGGCGCCTCGAGGCGCCACGCGCGAAGCAGGACCGCGAAGTCGCGCGGGTGGCGCAGGGCGAGACCGGCCCCGGCGGGCGGCGCCGCGCCGAGGCACGTCGGCCACGCCGAAGGCTCGGCGGGCTCGGCCACCCAGCCCGCGGGCGCTTCGAGGCGCAGCGCGACGCGGTCCGTGGCCGCGGTCGCCCACGCCGTGACGGCCCCCGCCGGCCGGTCGAGCGGCGCGCGGCCGAAGGGAGCGGCCTCGAGGCTCCGCAGCGAGCCTCGGATGAGGCCGAGGTTGAAGGCGATCGCCTCCGGATGTCCGAGGTAGCGGGCCACGACCGTCTCGTCCCTCCACGCGAGCACCGCGTACTCGACGCGGAAGGGCTCCCGCTCGGCGGTCTCGCCCTCCGCCGAGGCGAGCGTCAGCGTCGCGCCCGAGCGCCGGACGGTGATCGTGCGGGCCCGCGGCGCGGCCGGCGCGGGGACGAACCCCGGCACCTCGCCCCGGCGCAGGAGCGCCTCGGCGAGCTCCTCGGGCGGGAGGCTCGTCGGCAGCCGGTAGACGCGCCCGTCGATGCCGTCGATCGCGCCCAGATCGAGCCGCACGCGCGAGGGAGCCCCGTCGACGAAGCCGTCGGGCGCCTCGAGCCGCACGGCCTTCCAGTCGTGGCTCTGCACGACGCCCGGCCGCAGGCGGCCGACGGGCAGCTGGCCCAGGAGGCCGTTCGCCTCCAGGAAGTCCTTCGCGACGTTCACCGTGACCGCGAAGCCGGGGCCGGCCGCCGTCGCCCCGGGCGAGAGCTTCATGCGCACGATCCCGACCACGTAGCCGTCCTCGTCGAGCATCGGCCCGCCGCTGCTGCCGGGGTTCACGGACGCGTCCGTTTGCAGGTAGCGGCGGTCGCCCGCCTCCCCCTCTCGCGCGGCCGAGAGCGAGCCGGCCGTCACCGTCACCCCGGGCATCGCCTCGCCCCCGCGCCCGACCTCGACCAGGCGGCCGAACGGAAAGCCGAGCACCTGCACCGGTCGGCCGGGCTCGACCGCGTCGGAGTCCCCGAGCGGCAGGTACGCGAGGTCGGCCGCCGTCACCTGGAGCGCGGCCAGGTCGAGCTCCGCGTCCTGCGCCGCCACCCAGGCGTCGAACGCCCGGCGGTTCGACTCGTCGCCGACGACGACCTCGATCCGCCGGTTCTCGAGCCGCACGCGCCCACCATCGGGCACGTCGAAGAAGTCCTCGGCGCTCCTCTCGACGACGACGTGAGCGCTCGTCAGCACGAGCCCCGACGGGGCCGCCACGAACCCGCTGCCCGTCCCGAGCCGACGCTCCGGCGCTCGATCAGGTCGCGCGTGCCGCCGAAGTCGACGCGCACGTCGGCGATCACGCGCACGAACGCGAGGGCGGCCCGCGCGCGCGCCGCCTCGTCGCCGGCGGCGGCGAGGCCCCGTCCCGCCCGGGCACGCCAGCACCAGGGCGACGAGCGCGACGCGGGCGGCGCCGGAGCCGGTCATGCCCCGAAGGATAGCGCTGCGGCGGCCCGGGCGGCCCCAGGTTCCCCACGCGCCGCTCGGAATGTGAAATTGCGTGATTCCATGCGCCTTTGGACAACCATACCGTGGCACAATCCATTCGGACATGAAGCTCGCTTCCGCTCTCTTCTCGACCCTTCCGGCGGCCCGACGGGGCCGGCTGCCCCTCGCCGCGCTGGCCGCGGTGTCGTTCGCCTTCGGCGTTCCCGGCTGCGGCGGCAAGACCGCCGCCGGCCCCGATCCGGTGCCGTCCGCGACCCCCACTCCCGCGCCGACGCCCACGCCGACGGCCACGCCGCCCCCGGTCGCCGACGGCTGCACGCTCACCGCGCCGAAGATCGACTGCTCGACACGCGTGGTGAACACCCCGGACCTCGCGAACGACCTCCAGGACGCCATCGACGCGGCGAGCCGGACGGGCGGCGTGATGTACGCGGACGACCCGAGCCGCATCTACGACCTCCAGCAGTTCCGGTCGATCGTCGTCTCGACGCTCGGCGCGCGGGGCATGTGCGGGGCCTGGGACTACGGCAACGTCTCGGGCGACGAGATCTTCGTGCGCTCCGCCGACGGCTGCGTCACCGAGCAGTACGACCTCATCACGGGCGACGGCGGCGTGCGCCCGGCGCGGCGCAGCACGATGATGTGGCAGGACGGCTGGGGCCCGGCCGTGCCGGCGGCCAAGCCCAACTTCTCGAAGGAGGGCGATCTCTCCTGCTCGCTCCCGGGCGACCGCTCGACCTTCTGCGTCAGCATCAAGAACACGGCCGGCGAGTACGGCCGCGAGATGTACAACCTGATGGCCCAGGTGCTCGCCGAGAACCCGACGCTCTTCGACCCGAAGGACTACACCGGGGGGCAGGGCGCGGCGAACGCCGACGAGCTGCGCCTCCCGGCGTGGCGCATCCTCGACGTCGACGGCTACATCGGCAGGATCGAGACGAAGCTCCGCGCGAACGGCTTCTGCGGCTACATC
>JAXLRD010000091.1:0-25224 GCA_046331285.1 Vicinamibacteria bacterium | reverse complement strand
TCACGAGCTTCCCCGTGAACGGTGCGAGCGGGCGTGCGTGGGGCGTCGAGGTCCTCGTCCAGAGGCGAGCCGGGGCCGGCGCGCGGCTGTCCGGCTGGGCGTCCTACGCGTACGCGCGGGCGCGCCGCGACGAGTACGGCCTCTCGCTGCCGTTCGAGTACGACCGGCCCCACGCCGCCACGCTCGTCGGCGCGTGGCGCCTCGGCGCGAAGTGGGACCTCGCGGCCACGCTGCGCGCGTACACCGGCTTCCCACGCACGCCCGTCCTCGGCCTTCGCGTGGCCGCCGACGAGGCGCCGGACGGCCGCTTCGTGCCCGCGCTCGACACCGAGGGGCGCTACGTCTACGAGACGACGCTCGGGGGAGTCGGGAACCTCGGCTCGGCCCGGCTGCCGGCCTTCGTCCGCCTCGACCTGCGGCTCTCCTGGCGGCCGCGGGGCGCGGCCGGACGCTGGCTCGTCTACCTCGACGTGCTGAACGCGACCAACCGGAAGAACGCCGGCCAGATCGCGTCCTCGCTCGAGTACGACCCGGCCTCGACGCTCGACCTGCCGCGGCTGGTGGAGGAGCGGGCGGCCGCCGTCCCTTTCCTGCCGTCCTTCGGCGTTCGCTTTCGCTTCTGACCCGCCGCGCGGCCGGGGCGCCCCGGGCCGGCGTGCTAGCATCGGCCGGGGACCGGGGACGCCGGGAGGCTCTGGCATGAAGCGGATCGCGGTGACCGGGGCGAGCGGGTTCGTCGGGCGGCACGTCGTCGAGCACGCCGCCCGCGCCTCTCTCCACGTCGTCGGGATCGTCCGGTCCGACGGCGCCGCGCAGGCGATCTCGCGCCTCGGCGCCCACCCGGTCGTGCTCGTGGGCCGGGATCCCGAGGCGCTCCTGCGCGCGCTCGAGGGATGCGAGGCCGTCGTCCACCTCGCCCAGATCGGCGCGGAGCGGGGAGGGCAGACCTACGAGAGCGTGAACGTGGGCCTCACCGAGCGCGTCGTCGAGGACGCGCGCCGCGCGGGCGTCCGGCGGGTCGTCTACTTCTCCGGCCTCGGCGTCGCGCGCTACGGCCAGCGGCCGCGCTCGTCCAACGCCTACTTCCTCTCCAAGCTGGCCGCGGAGACGATCGTCTTCCGCTCCGGCCTCGAGGGAGTCGTCTTCCGCCCCTCGTACGTCGTCGGACCGGGCGACGCCTTCGTGCCCATGGTGCTGCGCGCCCTGGAGGGCGGCGAGATCGAGCGCCCCGGAGACGGCTCGTACCGCATGCAGCCGATCGCCGTCGCGGACGCGGCGGCGGCGGTCCTCGCCGCGCTCGCCCGGCCGGCGGGGGCGTTCCCGACGGTGTTCGACCTCGTGGGGCCCGAGCCGGTGACGTACGCGAGGCTCCTCGAGCGCGTGGCGGCCGTCGCGCGCGCGCAGGGACGGCCGGCCCGACTGCGCGTCCGCGAGATCGCCATCGCCGAGGCCGAGCGCGCCGCCCGCGGCGGCGGCTACCAGGGGATGCTGCCCGACGAGCTCGACTGCCTCCTGTGCGACGAGGTCGCCGACGCCGAGCCGCTCGAGGCCCTCCTCGGCCGGCCCCTGACCGGCCTCGACGACGCGCTCGGCACGGCCGTCGGGCACGCCGCGCCGGCCGGGGTTTGAGGCCGTGACGGCGCTGGAGTAGGCTGTGCGACCCATGCGCCTCGGGATCACCGACCACATCGACTGCGCCCACCTGCTGCCCGGGCACGCGAAGTGCGGCCGGCTGCACGGCCACACCTACCGCGTGGAGGTCGTGGTCGACGGGCCGCCGACCGGCGGCATGGTGATCGACTTCGCCGACCTCAAGGCCCAGGTCCGCTCGGTGCTTTCACGTTACGACCATCGTCACTGGAACGACTTCCTCGACTACCCGACGGTCGAGAACATCTGCCAGCGCCTCGCCGACGACCTCGCGGAGAAGCTCGCGTTCCCGTTCTCGATCCGCGTCTACGAGGGGCACGCCAAGTGGGCCGAGACGGGCGCCTCGCCGAAGGCGGCCCCGGGCGGGGAGCGATGATCCGGATCGACGAGTCGATCCGCCCGGCCGACCTGCGCCCGGCGATCGACCACCTCTGGGCGCTGTCGGCGGAGAAGATCCGGGCCCTCGAGAAGACCTGGAACGCCGAGGACGGGGCGCCCGTCTTCACGCTGCGCGGGCGCTACACCGCCCGCGGCTGGACGGACTGGACGCAGGGCTTCCAGTTCGGGTCGGCGATCCTGCAGTTCGACGCCACGGGCGAGCGCTCCTTCCTCGACCTCGGCCGCGAGCGGACCTTCGCCCACATGGCCGCCCACGTCACCCACATGGGCGTCCACGACCACGGCTTCAACAACGTCAGCACGTGGGGGGCGCTGCGGCGCCTCGTCCTCGAGGAGCGGTACGAGCCGGAAGGCCACGAGCGCGCCCTGTGCGAGCTGGCCCTGAAGGCGAGCGGGGCCGTGCAGGCCCGGCGCTGGACGCGCACCTTCGACGGCGGCGGCTTCATCTACTCGTTCAACGGCCCCCACTCGCTGTTCGCCGACACGATGCGGACGCTGCGCGCCCTCGCGGTCGCCCACCGCCTGGGCCACGCCCTCCTCGAGGAGGGCGACCGGCCGGTGTCGCTGCTCGAGCGGCTGCTGCTGCACGCGCGCACGACGGCCCGCTTCGCCGTCTTCCACGGCCGCGGCCGCGACGTGTGGGACGAGCGCGGCCGGGTCGCCCACGAGAGCCTGTTCGACCGGGTCGACGGCAGCTACCGCTGCCCGGCCACGCAGCAGGGCTACTCGCCGTTCACGACGTGGACCCGCGGCCAGGCCTGGGTGCTCCTGGGCTACGCCGAGGAGCTCGAGTTCCTGGAGACCGTGCCCGACGCCGAGCTCGAGCCGTTCGGCGGGCGGGACGAGGTCACGAAGTTCATGTTCGAGGCGGTGCGCGCGATCGCCGCGCACTACGTCCTCGTGACGCCTCCCGACGGCGTGCCGTACTGGGACACCGGGGCGCCGGGCCTCGCCGCGATGCCGCGCCACCGCGAAGTGCCGGCCGATCCGTGGAACGAGCACGAGCCCGTCGACTCGTCGGCCGCGGCGATCGCCGCCCAGGGCCTGCTGCGCCTCGGCCGCTGGCTGGAGCTGCACGGCGAGGGCGAGGACGGGCGGCTGCTCTTCCAGGCCGGGCTCACCGTGGCCCGCACGCTGTTCGCGCCGCCGTACCTGTCCGAGGACCCGACCCACCAGGGCCTTCTGCTCCACACCGTCTACCACCGCCCGAACGGCTGGGACTACGTCCCGCCGGGCCGGAAGATCCCCTGCGGCGAGTCGGCGCAGTGGGGCGACTACCACCTGCGCGAGCTGGCCCTCCATGTCCAGCGGCTCGCCGACAAGGGTCCCTACTACACCTTCTTCGGCCCGGTGGAGCCCCGGTGAGGCGGCTCGCCCTCGTCACGGGCGGGACGCGCGGCATCGGGCTCGGGATCGCGCGCCGGCTCGCCACCGCGGGCTTCGACCTCGCGCTGTGCGGCGTGCGGGAAGAGGGGGATGTCGCGCCGGTCCTGCGCGAGCTGCGCGACGGCGGGATCGACGTGCGGTACTTCCGCGCCGACCTCGGCGACCGCCGGGCCCGCGCGGCGCTCGTCGAGGGCCTTCGCGCGATCGGCCGGCTGCACGTGCTCGTGAACAACGCCGGCATCGCCCCCTCGGTGCGGGCCGACGTCCTCGACGCGAGCGAGGAGAGCTTCGAGCAGCTCCTGCGGGTGAACCTCCAGGGCCCGTACTTCCTGACCCAGGCCCTCGCCCGCTTCATGATCGAGCAGAAGGACCGCGACGCGGCGTGGGCCGGGGCGATCGTGAACGTGACGTCCGTCTCGGCGACGGTCGTCTCGCTGAACCGCGGGGAGTACTGCGTGAGCAAGGCCGGCCTCGCGATGGCCTCGCAGCTGTGGGCTGTGCGGCTCGCGCCGCACGGCATCCCGGTCTACGAGGTCCGACCCGGCATCGTCCGCACGGACATGACCGCGGGCGTCACCGCGAAGTACGACGCCCTCATCGCCTCCGGTCTCGTCCCGCAGCAGCGCTGGGGCGAGACGGAGGACGTCGGCCGCGTGGTCGCGGCCCTCGCGCGCGGCGACGCACCCTACTCGACGGGCGCCGTGATCGTGGTCGACGGCGGGCTGACGATCCCGCGACTGTAGACGCTCGCTCGATCGCCGGCCGCTTTCTACAGCGGCTCGGCCTCCCGCGCGACGAGGGCGGCGAAGGCGTCCATCACCGCCCGCGTGACCGGGCCGACGCGGCCGTCGCCCACCGGGCGGCCGTCGATCGCCACGACCGGCAGCACCTCGCGCGAGACGCTCGTCACGAAGGCCTCTTCGATCGACGCGAGCTCGGCGCGGGTCACGGCGCGCTCGTCGACGGCGAGGACCGCGGCCGCCACCTCGAGCACGAGCGAGCGGGTCACGCCGCGAAGCGCCCGCTCGCCCTCCGTCCGCAGGGTCCGGTCCCACACCGCGAAGAAGTTGCTCGACAGCCCCTCGAGGACGGCGCCGTCGTCGCCGACGAGGAGCCCCTCCTCGACGCCCGGGGGCAGCGTGCGGTAGACGCTCTGGGCGGTGGCGATGAACCGCGTGTCCTTCGCGTGCGGGTTGTCGCGGCGGACGTCGACCGTGACGCACGACACGCCGTCGTCGTAGGCGGCCGCCGGCAGGGGAGCGAACGGCTCGACACCCACGAAGAGCCGCGGGGGGGCGAAGGTCAGGCGCAGCCGCGACTCGGCGTGGCCGGTCGCGTCGAGCGCCGCGGCGACCGCGGCCCGCGCCGCGCCGCGCCCGATCGTTCCCGCGCCGCCCTTGAGGGCGACCGACTCCTCCAGTCGGCGGAAGTGGCTCTCGAGCCGCAGGACGCGCCGCCCGCCGTAGGTCCGCAGCGTCGTGTAGACCCCCTCGGGGAGCTCCGCGGCGAGGGCCGCGAGGCTCGGGTGGCGCGACAGGAGGCGCGCGCCGGCGCCTGTCGCCTCGAAGCTCGCGACGCGCCCCTCGCTCTCCACGGGCCGATGATCGCAGATCGGGGGAGCCCGGGCGACGGGCCGTCCTCTGCTAGACTCCGCCGGTTGGATCAAAGGAGCTGCCGATGAACCCTGCCCGCGCGACGCTCCGCACCTCCGTCCTCTTCCTCTCCGTTCTCGCTCTCTCTGGAGCCGCCATGACCTCCGAGGCCGCCACCCGCATCGAGAAGAAGCCCTTCGGGCACACCGCCGCCGGCGAGGCGTTCCTGTTCACGCTCTCGCGCGAGGGCGCTCCCACCGTCGCGATCACGAACCAGGGAGGCTTCATCGTCTCCATCCTGGCGAAGGACCGCGCCGGCAAGGTCGCGGACGTGGCCCTCGGCTACAAGGACTTCGACGGCTACACGAAGGGGAAGGACTTCCTCGGCTGCCTCGTCGGCCGCTACGCGAACCGCATCGCGAAGGGGAAGTTCAGCCTCGACGGCAAGGCCTACACCCTCGCCACCAACAACGGGCCGAACGCCCTCCACGGCGGCCCGACCGGCTTCCATACGCGCCTGTGGACGCCGAAGGTCGTGTCCCGTCCCGACGGCGAGGCCCTCGAGCTCGTGTACGTCAGCAAGGACGGCGAGGAGGGCTACCCCGGCACGCTCACCGCGAAGGTCGTCTACTCGCTGCGGGCCGACGGGGGCCTCGTCATCGACTACTCGGCCACGACGGACGCGCCGACGGTCGTGAACCTCACGAACCACGCCTACTTCAACCTGGCCGGCGAGGGCGAGGGGACGATCCTCGGCCACGAGCTGCAGCTCGAGTCCGACGTCTTCACGCCGGTCGACCCGACGCTCATCCCGACGGGCGAGATGAAGAAGGTCGAGGGCACGCCTTTCGACTTCCGCAAGCCGACGGCGGTCGGCGCGCGGATCGAGGAGAAGGACGAGCAGATCGCGCGCGGCGGCGGTTACGACCACAACTACGTGCTGCGCGGCAAGGCCGGCGAGATGCGGCTCGTGGCGAAGGTGGTCGAGCCGAAGAGCGGCCGAGAGCTCGAGGTCTACACGACCGAGCCCGGCATCCAGTTCTACTCGGGCAACTTCCTCGACGGCTCGATCACCGGCAAGAGCGGGAAGCCCTACGTGAAGCGCGGCGGCTTCTGCCTCGAGACCCAGCACTACCCGGACTCGCCGAACCGCCCGGAGTGGCCCACGGTCGTCCTGAAGCCCGGCCAGACCTACCGCCACACGACGGTCTACCGCCTGACGGTCGCGAAGTAGCCCCGGCCCTCGCGGTCGACCGCTGATCCGCGGGGGCCCGGGGGGGGGCGGCGGGGGGGGGGGGGGGGGGGGGGGGGGGGCCCCCCCCCCCCCACATCAAAGAACGCCAGAACCAGTCGTAGGCTGACCAGGCTCGCTACGCCCGGGTTGCCCGCTCATCGAAGGCGCGCACCCTGCATGGACGCCGATGTGGCTCGCTCACCCCGATCGCGGAAGCGGGCGGCACGCCGACCTCCTGCGTTCGCACGTCCGAACACGTCTCGTCTGCGCTCTCGCGAGAGCCGACGGGATGCGGGGATGCGAGCGTGGTGAGCTCGAGCCTCCGACTGGCTGCCGTCGTCGGCGTTCTTTGAGATAGGGGGGCTCCGCCCCCCTATGACCCCCTGGCTGGTGCAGGCTGCGGCCAAAGGATCGGCCCTGGCGAGCAGCCTTAAGTTACTTGAAATCAGTGTCTAATCGCCTGCTCGCTCAACAGACTTGACAGGGATCCACTCAATCTGGACCATGTGGAGCAGGGGACTCGGGCGGGACGCCCGGGCCAGGGAGCATCACGTGGGAAAGATCATCGGTATCGACCTCGGGACGACGAACTCGGTGGTGGCCGTTCTCGAGGGCGACAGCCCGGCCGTCATCACGAACCCGGAGGGCGGGCGGACGACGCCGTCCGTCGTCGCGTTCGCGAAGGGCAGCGGGGAGAGGCTCGTCGGCCAGGTCGCGAAGCGGCAGGCGGTGACGAACCCGGAGAACACCGTCTACTCCATCAAGCGCTTCATGGGCCGCAAGTACGGCGAGGTCAACGAAGAGCAGAAGATGGTCCCCTACAAGGTCGTCGAGGCCTCGAACGGCGACGCCCGGGTGTCGATCGAGGGGACGCTCTACTCGCCGCCCGAGATCTCCGCGATGATCCTCCAGAAGATGAAGGACGCCGCCGAGCAGCATCTCGGCGAGAAGGTCACGAAGGCGGTCATCACCGTCCCCGCCTACTTCAACGACTCGCAGCGCCAGGCCACCAAGGACGCCGGCCAGATCGCCGGCCTCGAGGTGCTGCGCATCGTCAACGAGCCCACGGCCGCGGCCCTCGCCTACGGGCTCGACAAGAAGAAGGACGAGACGATCGCGGTCTACGACTTCGGCGGCGGCACGTTCGACATCTCGATCCTCGAGGTCGGTGAGGGTGTGGTCGAGGTGAAAGCCACGAACGGCGACACCCACCTCGGGGGCGACAACCTCGACCAGCGCGTGATGGACTGGATCGTCCAGGAGTTCAAGCGCGAGCAGGGGATCGACCTCTCGAAGGACAAGATGGCGCTCCAGCGGCTGAAGGAGGCGGCGGAGCGGGCGAAGATCGAGCTGTCGACGACGATGGAGACGGAGATCAACCTCCCGTTCGTCACCGCCGACGCGTCCGGCCCGAAGCACCTCAACCTGCGCCTCAGCCGGGCGAAGCTCGAGCAGCTCACGGACGACCTCCTGCAGCGCTCGATGGGCCCGGTCCGCCAGTGCCTGAAGGACTCCGGCGTCTCCGCCGCGGACATCGACGAGGTCGTGCTCGTGGGCGGCATGACGCGGATGCCGAAGATCCAGCAGATCGTGAAGGAGTTCTTCGGCAAGGACCCGCACAAGGGCGTCAACCCGGACGAGGTCGTCGCGATCGGGGCCGCCGTGCAGGCGGGCATCCTGGCCGGCGAGGTGAAGGACGTGCTCCTCCTCGACGTCACTCCCCTGTCGCTCGGCGTCGAGACGCTCGGCGGGGTGATGACGAAGCTCATCGACCGCAACACGACCATCCCCACGAAGAAGAGCGAGACCTTCTCGACCGCGTCCGACAGCCAGCCGCAGGTCGAGATCCACGTGCTCCAGGGCGAGCGCGAGATGGCGGGCGACAACCGCACGCTCGGCAGGTTCCACCTCATGGGGATCCCGCCCGCCCCGCGCGGGGTGCCGCAGATCGAGGTCACCTTCGACATCGACGCGAACGGCATCCTCAATGTCTCGGCCAAGGACCGCGCGACGGGCAAGTCGCAGGCGATCACGATCACGGCCAGCTCCGGCCTCGCGAAGGACGAGGTCCAGAAGATGGTGAAGGACGCCGAGAGCCACGCGGCCGAGGACAGGAAGCGGCGCGAGCTCGTCGACCTGCGCAACCAGGCCGACAGCCTCGCCTACCAGGTCGAGAAGCTGCTCGGCGAGAACAAGGGCAAGGTGGCCGAGGCGGAGGCGAAGGCGATCGAGGAAGCGGTCGCCGCGGCCCGCCAGGCCGCCCAGGGCGACGACGCGGCCGCGATCAAGGCGGCGATGGAGTCGCTCACGCGCCACAGCCACAAGCTCGCCGAGGAGCTCTACAAGCAGGCCGGCCCCACTCCCGGCGCGGCGCCCGGAGGCGCGGCCCCGGGCGGACCGGCCGCGGGCGGACCGGCCGCGGGCGACGTCGTCGACGCCGAGTACACCGTGAAGGACTGAGGCCGCCCGGAGGAGCGGCCGATCTCGAGAGAAACGAAGGAGGAGAAGAAAGATGGCTATCGTTCGTTGGGAACCCTTCCGTGACCTGGTGACGATCCAGGACCGCATGAACCGCATCTTCGACGACGCGTTCCGCGGCCAGGGCCGCGCGAGCGGCGAGGAGGACTGGCTCGGCGGCAGCTGGGCGCCCGCGGTGGACATCTACGAGCACGAGGGCAACCTCGTGATGAAGGCGGAGCTGCCCGGCATCGACCCGAAGGACGTCGACCTGCGCGTCGAGAACAACGTGCTGACCCTGCGCGGCGAGCGCCGCTTCGACCACGAGGTGAAGCGCGAGAGCTGCCACCGGGTCGAGCGCGCCTACGGCTCGTTCAGCCGCTCCTTCACGCTCCCGAACGTCGTCGACACGACGAGCATCAGGGCCGAGTACAAGGACGGAGTCCTCCGCGTGACGATGCCGAAGCGCGAGGAGGCGAAGCCGAAGCAGATCCAGGTGCAGATCAGCAAGTGAGGAAGAAAGCGGCGCAGAAGACCGCCGCCCCTCGCTCGACGACCGTCCGGGCCGGTCGGGGGAAGGCCTCCCCCGCCCGGCCCGGGCGTGTCGCCGCCGCGAAGACCCCCGCCCGGAGGACCGTCGCGCCGCCCGGGCCCACCACCACGACGACGACAGGAGGACAGCCGATGGCGAACGTGAAGCCCCTGCGGGACCGGGTCCTGGTCCGCAGGATCGAGGAAGCCGAGCAGAAGGTCGGCGGGATCATCATCCCCGACACCGCGAAGGAGAAGCCGCTGCAGGCCGAGGTGATCGCGGTCGGGTCGGGCCGCGTGCTCGACGACGGCACGAAGGTGAAGCTCGACGTGAAGGCGGGCGACAAGGTGCTGATCGGCAAGTGGTCGGGCACCGAGGTCAAGGTCGACGGCGAGGAGCTCCTGATCCTGAAAGAGGACGAGGTCCTGGGAGTCCTGGAGTAGCCGGAATGCTCCGCCCACACGAGCCGCGAGCCGGTCGGACAACCCCCGGGGGGTTTGGGGGGGCGCAGCCCCCCCAGGACAGGAACGCCAGGGACGGGCGGGGCCGGGTTGGCCGATGTCCCGAGCCCTGCTCGCTCCCCGAGGGCGTCGCTCGTGGGTCCGCTCCGTTTCACTGCTGATTCGAAGGAGATCTTAGAAAGATGGCGAAGGACATCGTCTATCGCGAGGACGCCCGGGCCGCGGTCCTCCGCGGCGTGAACGCCCTGGCCGACGCGGTCAAGGTGACGCTCGGCCCGCGCGGCCGCAACGTCGTTCTCGACAAGAAGTTCGGCTCCCCCCTGATCACCAAGGACGGCGTGACCGTCGCGAAGGAGATCGACCTCAAGGACCCGATGGAGAACCTCGGCGCCCGCATGGTGCGCGAGGTCGCCTCCAAGACGTCCGACGTCGCCGGCGACGGCACCACCACCGCCACCGTGCTCGCCCAGGCGATGCTGCGCGAGGGCCTCAAGAACGTCACCGCCGGCGCCAACCCGATGAGCCTGAAGATCGGCATCGAGAAGGCGGTCGCGACGGTCACCGACGAGCTCAAGAAGGTCAGCAAGCCGGTGAAGGGCAAGATGATCGCCCAGGTCGGCACCATCTCCGCGAACAGCGACGAGACGATCGGCACGATCATCGCCGAGGCGATGGAGAAGGTCGGCAAGGACGGGGTCATCACGGTCGAGGAATCGAAGTCGATGGAGACGAGCCTGGACGTGGTCGAGGGCATGCGCTTCGACCGCGGCTACGCCTCCCCCTACTTCGTCACCGACCCCGAGCGGATGGAGGTCGTCCTCGAGGACGCCCAGATCCTCATCCACGAGAAGAAGATCTCGAGCATGAAGGACCTCCTCCCGGTCCTCGAGAAGGTGGCCCAGCAGGGCAAGCCGCTGCTCATCGTGGCCGAGGAGGTCGAGGGCGAGGCCCTCGCCACCCTCGTCGTGAACAAGCTGCGCGGCACCCTCAGGGTCGCGGCGGTGAAGGCCCCCGGCTACGGCGACCGCCGCAAGGCCATGCTCGAGGACATCGCGATCCTCACCGGCGGCAAGGCCATCACCGAGGACCTCGGCCTCAAGCTCGAGAACGTCAAGCTCGACGACCTCGGCCGGGCGAAGCGCATCGTGATCGACAAGGACAACGCCACGATCATCGAGGGCGCGGGCACGGCGAAGGCGATCGAGGGCCGGGTCAAGCAGATCCGGACCCAGATCGACGAGACGACGTCCGACTACGACCGCGAGAAGCTCCAGGAGCGGCTCGCCAAGCTCGTCGGCGGCGTGGCGGTCATCAAGGTCGGCGCGGCGACCGAGACCGAGATGAAGGAGAAGAAGGCCCGCGTCGAGGACGCGATGCACGCGACGAAGGCGGCGGTCGAGGAGGGCATCGTCCCCGGCGGCGGCGTCGCGCTCCTGCGGGCGATCCCGGCCCTCGACAAGCTGCTGAAGGACGAGAAGGCGCTCCCCCACGACGTCCGGGTCGGGATCGAGATCACCCGCCGGGCGATCGAGGAGCCGGCCCGCTGGATCGCCACCAACGCGGGCCAGGAAGGCAACATCGTCGTGGCCCAGGTGAAGGCCTCGAAGGAGGCGGACTTCGGCTACAACGCCGCGACCGACACGTTCGAGAACCTGACCGAGGCCGGCGTCATCGACCCGACCAAGGTCGTCAGGACCGCCCTGCAGAACGCGTCTTCCATCGCGGCCCTGATGCTCACCACCGAGGCCGTCGTGGCCGAGATCCCGGAGAAGAAGAAGGAGGCCCCCGCGGCCCCGGGAATGGACGACTACTGAGGCGTTTTGGGCGGGGTGTGGCTTTTCGGGGACACACTTCCCGGGAAGCCCACCCCGGCCGTCCGAGGAGGAGACAACTTTTCACGCGGAAACACCGTAAAGCCGTTCCAGATGAGCAGTTTCGGGCGCAAAATGCAGCGCAACGCCGGCCGACCACAATCGAGGCCTCGCCACCCGGAACGGCATCGCCGTTGCAGCGACGTCTCGCCGAACCGCCGTTCGTTCGTTCGGGACCTTTGGAGCCTCTGAGCCCGGGAGAGCCTTAGATGAAGAGCCGGACCCTGACCCTCGCGTCGTTCTTCTCGGTCGCCATGGCCGCCACGCTGCTCGGCGCCCTCTACACGACGCAGGTCCGCCGCCCGCAGACCGCCCAGGCGGCGGCGCCGGCCGCGGAGAGCCCGGCGCCCGCCGCCCGCGCGGCCGGCGGGTCCGTTCGGCCTCGACACCTTCCGCGACATCGCGCGGCGGACGAACGACGGCGTCGTGAACGTCAACACGTCGAAGTTCGTGAAGCAGCGTCGGATGCCGGCCGATCCCTTCCACGACTTCTTCGGCGGCGGCCAGGGCGGCGACCTCCTCGACCGGTTCTTCGGCCAGGGCCAGGACGAGGACCCGAAGGGAACGACGCCGCGCAAGCAGCGCCAGCAGAGCCTCGGCTCCGGGTTCGTGGTCGACAAGGACGGCTACATCCTGACGAACCGCCACGTGATCGAGGGCGCCGACGAGGTTTCGGTGACCTTCCCCGGCGGGAAGCGCTACGACGCGAAGATCGTCGGCCAGGACGCGCGGACAGACGTGGCCCTCATCAAGATCGAGCCCACGGACCCCCTCACCGTCCTGCCGCTCGGGGACTCCGAGAAGCTCGAGGTCGGCGAGTGGGTCATGGCGGTGGGCAACCCGTTCGGCCTTCCCGGCGGAGGCAACAGCGTCACCGTCGGCGTGGTCTCGTACATGGGGCGCGAGCTTCCCCTCGAGGGAATCGACAAGCTGACGCGGGTCCAGATGATCCAGACGGACGCGGCCATCAACCCCGGCAACTCCGGCGGTCCGCTCGTCAACACCCGCGGCGAGGTCGTGGGAATCAACACCCTGATCGTGACCGGCGGCGGCTCGGCCAGCGCCGGGGTCGGCTTCTCCGTGCCGATCAACGTGGCCAAGGAGATCCTCCCGCAGCTTCGCGAGAAGGGGAAGGTGACGCGCGGCTGGCTCGGCGTCTACATAGGGGCTGTCACCGAGGACCTCGCCGCGACCTACGGCCTCAAGGGAACCCAGGGCGCCATCGTGAACCAGGTCCAGGCCGACTCGCCGGCCGAGAAGGCGGGGCTCCAGCCCGAGGACGTCATCCTCTCGGTGGACGGCCGGACGATCGAGAACAACGGGGACCTTTCGCGCTACATCGCCTCGAAGACGCCGGGAACCACCGTGCGGCTGGAGCTGCTCAGGGGCAAGGCGCGCCAGACCGTGAGCGTGACGCTGGGGACGTTCAAGGACCAGGCCGAGGAGGCGTCGGCCGGGCCGGGCGCCACCAGCCGCCTCGGGATGACCCTGCGCGACCTGACGCCCCAGGTGGCCGAGCGGCTCGACCTGCCGCGGGGCACGAAGGGCGTCGTGGTCATGGACGTCGAGACCGGCGAGGCGGCCGAGGAGGCCGGCCTGCAGCGCGGCAACGTGATCGTGAGCGTGAACGGCGAGGCCGTCGAAGGGGTGGCTGCCTTCGAGAGGCTGATCGACGCGGCGCGCAAGGACGGGCGGGCCCGCCTGCGCGTGCGCACGGGAGACGGCTTCTTCGTGGCCGTGCTCAAGCTCAAGTGAGGGGCGACGGCGAGGGGATGGAAGCGATGACGACCAAGCAGAAGCAGGACGCGGAGCGGGAGCGGTACCTCCTGCTCAAGGGGATCCTCGAGGACCGGCGGCGGGAGATCCACGAGAAGCTGCGCTCCCTGCGCGACGCGATCCCGGCCGACGGGGCCGAGGTCATGGACGCCGAGGAGCAGAGCGTCAACGACTTCGTGCAGGACGTGGACCTCGCGCTCATGCAGATGAAGTCCGAGACGCTCAAGAAGATCGACCAGGCGCTCCTCCGCCTGGAGGAGGGCACCTACGGCGTGTGCCAGGAGTGCGAGGCGCCCATCGCCTCCGCGCGCCTGCGCGCGCTGCCCTTCGCCGCGCTGTGCCGCGACTGCCAGGAGGCGGCGGAGAACGACGTGCGGGCCGCGCGCGAGGCGAAGGCCTTCGAGCGGCTCCAGAAGGAGCTCGTGAACGTGACCCTGCGGGCCGGCGCCCGCGACTGAGGAGACGATGAGCGACGAGCGCAAGCCCGACTTCGAGTCGGGGGGCGTCCACGAGGTCGACCTGAACGACATCCCGACGGAGCTCGGGATCCTCCCCCTCCGCGACACGCTCCTCTTCCCGCACGCCATCCTGCCGCTCGCGGTGGCCCGGGAGAGCTCCGTCGCGCTCGTCAACGACGCGGTGAAGGAGCGCAAGGTCATCGGCGTCGTCACCCAGCGGGATCCCGCCGTCGACGACCCCGTCGAGAGCGACCTCCACGCCGTCGGCACCCTCACCCACATCCACAAGATGTTCCGCTTCCCGGACGGGTCGCTCCGGCTCGTCGTGCAGGGCATCCAGCGGTTCCGCATCCGCCAGATCACCCAGTACCGCCCGTTCATGAAGGCGCAGGTGGAGCTCCTCCGGGAGGAGATCCCGGCCGACCAGGAGATCGAGGTCCGCGCCCTCGCCCAGAGCGCCCTCGGCTTCTTCCAGCGCGTGGTCGAGCTCTCCCCCACCCTGTCCGACGAGCTCGCGACGCTCGCCGGCAACATCCAGGACCCCGGCCGGCTCGCCGACTTCGTGGCGGGCAGCCTGCCGTCCCTCGCGACCGCGCAGCGGCAGGAGTTCCTCGAGACGGTGGACGTCCGCGCCCGCCTCGACCGGATCAACAAGGTCCTCGTGAAGGACCTCGAGGTGCTCGAGGTCGGCAGCAAGATCCAGAGCCAGGTCAAGAGCGAGCTCCAGAAGAACCAGCGCGAGTACTACCTGCGCGAGCAGATGAAGGCCATCCAGAAGGAGCTCGGCGACAACGACGACCAGCAGCGCGAGATCCAGGAGCTGCGGGAGAAGATCGAGTCCGTCGGCCTCCCCGAGGAAGGCAAGAAGGAGGCCCTGCGCGAGCTCGAGCGGCTCTCGCGGATGTCCCCCGCCGCCGCCGAGTACACCGTCACCCGCACCTACCTCGACTGGATCGTCTCGCTGCCGTGGAACAAGCGGGCCGAGGGCGAGATCGACCTCGTCAAGGCGAAGTCCGTCCTCGACAACGACCACTACGACCTCGAGAAGGTGAAGGACCGCATCCTCGAGTACCTCGCGGTCCGGAAGATGAAGCCGGACATCAAGGGGCCGATCCTCTGCTTCGTCGGGCCGCCCGGCGTCGGCAAGACGAGCCTCGGCAAGTCGATCGCGACCGCGCTCGGCCGGAAGTTCCACCGCATCAGCCTCGGCGGCATGCGCGACGAGGCGGAGATCCGCGGCCACCGCCGGACGTACATCGGCGCGCTGCCCGGGCAGATCATCCAGGGCCTGCGGCGGACCGAGACGAAGAACCCGGTGATCATCCTCGACGAGGTCGACAAGATCGGCGCGGACTTCCGGGGCGACCCCTCGGCCGCCCTCCTCGAGGTGCTCGACCCCGAGCAGAACAACAGCTTCAAGGACCACTACATCGACCTGCCGTTCGACCTGTCCGAGGTGCTGTTCATCACCACCGCGAACATCCTCGACACGGTGCCGCCCGCGCTGCGCGACCGCATGGAGGTCATCCGCCTCGCCGGCTACACCGAGGAGGACAAGCTCCACATCTCGCGCCGCCACATCATCCCGAAGCAGCTCGAGAACCACGGCCTGACCCCCGAGCACGTGGCGTTCGGGGACGAGGCGCTCGTCAAGCTCATCCGCGAGTACACGCGGGAGGCGGGGCTGCGAAACCTCGAGCGCGAGGTGGCGAGCATCATCCGCAAGGTGGCCCGCCGGAAGGCCGAGGGCTCGAACGACACCGTCGTGGTGACCCCGGAGAAGGTCGAGGAGTTCCTCGGCGCGCCGTACTTCATGCGCGACGAGGAGATGGACGAGCGCACGCAGATCCCCGGCGTCGCCACGGGCCTCTCGTGGACGGCCGCGGGCGGCGAGGTGCTCTACATCGAGGCGACGCAGATGTTCGGCAAGAAGGGCCTCACCCTCACCGGCCAGCTCGGCGACGTGATGAAGGAGAGCGCCCAGACCGCCCTCTCGTGGGTGCGCGCCCACGCCCGGCAGCTCGGCATCGAGGACTCCTTCTTCGAGCGCGTCGACCTGCACCTCCACGTTCCGGAGGGGGCGATCCCGAAGGACGGACCGTCGGCCGGCATCACCCTCGTGACCGCGATCGTGTCCCTCCTCACGGGGCGCGCGGTGCGGCCGCGGGTGGCGATGACCGGCGAGATGACCCTCTCGGGGCGCGTCCTGCCCGTGGGCGGGATCAAGGAGAAGGTGCTCGCCGCCCACCGGCTCGGCGTGAAGGAGATCCTCCTCTCGAAGCGTAACGAGAAGGCCGTGAAGGAGGACATCCCCGACAACGTGCGCGCCGACCTGAAGATCCACCTCGTGTCGTCGATCGAGGAGGTGCTCGAGAAGGCTCTCCAGCCCGGTGACCCGTACGCCGTCAAGGAGAAGGACCGCTGGCACCTGCGGCTGTCGAACTGATCTTCTTCTGGGGGGTGCTGCGCCGCACCCCCCAGGCCCCCCCTTCGCTCCGCGCGAGTGAATCGCGCTCCGCTCCGCGCTGGTCGCCTGGGGGACCGTCGGGCCGTTCCTAGCCCCGCCTTGCGCGCGAGTGAAGTGAATCGCGCGTAGCGGAGGGCCCCAGCCTGGGGGCGCGGCCGGGGCGTCCTGCCGACGAAGTCCGCCGCCGCTTTTCGCCGGCGCGGATTGACGCTCCCCCGGCCGTCGGCCATGATCGACTGCCCGCATGCGCTGCCCCAAGTGCTCCTCGGAGAACCTCCTCGACGCGTCGCGCTGCGCGCACTGCGGCGACAGCCTCGCCGTGGCCGTGCTCGAGGTCGTGCGGGGGGACGTGCCGGAGAAGATCCGCTTCCTCCGGCCGCGGACGTACACTCTCGGCCGGGCCCGGACCAACGACCTCTCCATCAACGAGCCCTCGATCTCCAAGTTCCACGCGCGCCTCGACTACCAGGGCGGCGCCTTCTGGATCGAGGACGCGGGCAGCCTCCACGGCGTCTACGTGAACGCGACGAAGGTCCGCCGGGCCGAGCTCCAGCCCGGGTCGCAGGTCCAGCTCGGGAACGTGACGCTCAAGTTCTCGCCCCTCGGCGGCGCGAACGACGCGGCGATGACCGGGGCCATGGGCCGGCTCCCGTGGCTCGAGCAGCAGCAGCTCCTGCTCTCGCTCGTCCAGACCCTGAACCGCAGCCTCGTCCTGAGCCAGGTCCTCGAGCAGGTCCTCGACGCGATCATGCGGATCACCTTCGCCGAGCGGGGCTTCCTGCTGCTGGCCGACAGCTCCCCGGACGCCGGACGCTACCCGGCGGTCGCCGGCCTCCGCCTCCGCACCGCCCGCGGCGGCGTCGACCTCGCCTCCGACACGCTCGGGATCTCGGCCTCCATCGTGCGCCGCGCGATGGACTCGGGCGAGGTCGTCCGCGCGGTCGGCGGCGCCCCGCCGAGCGACCCGGGCCCGGGCGCCGTCCGCCACGACGGCCGCTCGCGCCAGTCGATCGTCTGCCTGCCGCTGCGCTCGCCCCGGGCCACCGAGAGCGGGACCGGGTCGGCCCCGCCGGCCCTCGGCGTGCTGTACGTCGACAACGCCACCTCCGCGGAGCCCTTCAGCGCGGACGCGCTGCGGGCGGCCGAGGCCCTCGCCCGGCACGCGGCCCTCGCGATCGAGAACGCGCAGCTGTTCGAGCGGGAGCAGCGGACGATC
Organism: Vicinamibacteria bacterium; assembly: GCA_046331285.1. GTDB lineage: Bacteria > Acidobacteriota > Vicinamibacteria > Fen-336 > Fen-336 > DATBSL01. The sequence goes on along the minus strand of JAXLRD010000091.1, from coordinate 7,725 downwards.
GAGGAGCTCCAGAACGCGCAGAAGCAGCTCCTGCAGTCGGAGAAGCTCGCGACGATCGGCCGCATGGCGGCCGGCATCGCCCACGAGCTCAACACGCCCCTGACCTACATCATGGGCAACCTGGAGCTGCTCGAGCTGCAGGACCTCACGCCGGCCCAGCGCGAGATGCTCTCCTCCATCGCCCGCGGGGCCGACCGCATCCGCTCGCTCGCCCATCGCCTGCTCGGCTTCAGCCGGCCGGGCCGCGAAGACATGGTGCCCCTCGTCGTCAACGACGTCGTGGAGCGCAGCCTGGAGCTGTGCCAGTACCAGATCGCGAGCGGGCGGGTCTCGCTGCAGCGCGACCTCGCTCCCGACCTGCCGCGCGTGCTCGGGGTCTCGAACCAGCTCGAGATGGCCCTCATCAACCTCGTGGTGAACGCCGTGCACGCCATGGGCGAGAAGGGCGGAACCCTCACGGTCCGGACGCAGCGCCGCGGCGGGGACGTCGTGATCTCGGTATCCGACCAGGGGCCCGGCATCCCGCAGCGCATCCGCTCGACGGTGTTCGAGCCGTTCGTCACCACGAAGCCCGAGGGCAAGGGTACGGGGCTCGGCCTTTCGACCGTCCTCATGGTCGTCGAGCGCCACAACGGCACGATCGACTTCGAGACGCGGGAGTCGGCGGGCACGACGTTCCGCATCACGCTCCCGCCGGCCGGCGACTGAGCCGGACGGGTCGGCCCGGACGCGGGCCTACTCGCCGACGACCAGCTCGCCCCGCTCCTTCTCCGCCGCCGCGCCCGTCTCGACGCAGCAGTGGAAGACGTACGTTCCGGGCTTGTCCGCCACGAGGTCGAAGCGGGTGGGGCGTCCGGGGACGATGCGCTTCTCGATCCGGAGCTCGTCGATCGCGAAGCAATGCTCTCCGTCCCTCGACGTGAGCACGACGTGCACCGTCTCGGCCCGGCGGACGGTCGCGCTGGCCGGGGCGAACCCCCCGCGCGAGGCGGTGATCTCGAGGGTCGTCCCCGCCGGCGCGGCCGGCGCCGGCGGAGACAGGACGGCCACGGCCGCCACGAGAGCGGCGGCCGTGGTCGTCGCCAGAGCCCGCAGGCTCACTCGGCGCTAGCGGTCACGGTCCCGCCGGTGGCCGCCCGACGGACGGCCGTGCCCGCCGTCCCGGCGATGCCCGCCGCCACCGCCGCCCGGGCGGCCGTGTCCGCCGCCGTGGCCGCCGCGTCCGTGCGCACCGCCGTGGCCGTGGCCTCCGCCGTGCGGCCGCTCGTGCGAGCCGCCGGACGGAGCGCCCTCGCCGCCGCCCTCGCCCTGGGTGCCGCCTTCGCCCGGCGTCCCGCCCTGAGCCTCCTCGAGGAGGGCCTTGCGGGAGAGGCGGATCTTGCCGGACGGGTCGATGCTCACCACCTTGACGAGCACCTGGTCGCCTTCCTTCACCTCGTCGCGGACGTTCTGGACGCGGTGGTGCGCCATCTCCGAGACGTGGAGAAGGCCGTCGGTCCCGGGCAGGATCTCGACGAAGGCGCCGAACTCGACGACGCGGACCACCTTGCCGAGGTAGGTCTTGTTGAGCTCGGGGGTCGCGGTGAGCTCTTCGATGATCGCGATGGCCTTGCGGGCGGCCGACTCGTCCACCGAGGCGATCGACACGCGGCCGTCGTCCTCGACGTCGATCTTGCAGCCCGTCCGCTCGACGATCGAGCGGATCATCTTGCCGCCCGGCCCGATGATGTCGCGGATCTTGTCGACCGGGACGCGGATCGTCAGGATGCGCGGCGCGAACGGGCTGATGTCGGTGCGCGGCTGGGCCAGGGCCTCGAGCATCCGGTCGAGGATGTGGAGGCGGCCGGCCTTCGCCTGCTCGAGCGCCTGCGCCATCAGCTCGGGCTTGAGGCCGCCGACCTTGATGTCCATCTGGAGGGCGGTGATGCCGTCGCGGGTGCCGGCCACCTTGAAGTCCATGTCGCCGTAGTGGTCTTCCTCGCCGGCGATGTCGGTGAGGACCTGCACGCGGTCGCCGTCCATCACGAGGCCCATCGCGACGCCGGCGACGGGGCTCTTGATCGGCACGCCCGCGTCCATGAGGGCGAGGGTGCCGCCGCAGACGGTGGCCATCGACGAGGAGCCGTTCGACTCGAGGATGTCCGACACGATGCGGATCGTGTACGGGAAGCTCTCCTCGGGCGGGAGCATCTCGCGGAGGGCCTTCTCGGCGAGGGCGCCGTGGCCGATCTCGCGGCGGCCGGGACCGCGGAGGAACTTCACCTCGCCCACCGAGAAGGGCGGGAAGTTGTAGTGGAGCATGAAGCGCTTGCGGTACTCCTGCTCCTGCACGGTGTCGATGATCTGGGAGTCCTCGGAGGTGCCGAGGGTGGCGGTGACGAGGGCCTGGGTCTCGCCGCGGGTGAAGAGGGCCGAGCCGTGCGTGCGCGGCAGGACGCCCACCTCGCTCGTGATGTGGCGGACCTCGTCGAAGCGGCGGCCGTCGAGGCGGTGGCCGTTCTCGAAGATCTCGCGCTTCAGGAGCTTCTCGCGGAGCGAGTCGTAGACGGAGGCGAAGGCGGCCTTCTTCTCCGGCTGGTCCTCGGGGATCGAGGCGACGTACTCGTCCTTCACCTTCTTCATCCGCTGCTGCGACTCGAGCTTGCCCTTCGTGCGGACGGCCTCGAGGAGCGGCGCGGTGAGGGCGCCCTCGATCTCCGCGACGATCGCGGGATCGTGGACCTTCTTCGCGTGCGGGCGCTTCGGCTTGCCGACGCGCGCGCGGAGCTCCTTCTGGAGGGCCACGATCTCCTTGATCACGCGGTGGCCCTCGACGAGGGCCTTCGACATGACCTCCTCGGAGATCTCGGAGGCGGCGGCCTCCACCATCACGATCGCGTCCTCCGTGCCGGCCACGAGCAGGTTCAGCTTGCTCTTCGTCTTGAGGTCGGCGTTCGCCGGGTTCACGACGAGCTGCTCGTCCCAGTAGCCGACGCGCACGGCGCCGACCGGGCTCTCGAACGGGATGTCCGAGATGTAGAGCGCCGTCGACGCGCCGATGATCGACAGCGTGTCGGAGTCGTTCTCCATGTCCGCCGAGAGCAGGAGGCCGATCACCTGCGTCTCGCAGGCGTAGCCCTCGGGGAAGAGCGGCCGCAGCGGCCGGTCGATCATGCGGGAGGTCAGGACCTCCTTCTCGTTCGGCCGGCCCTCGCGCTTGAAGAAGCCGCCGGGGATCTTGCCGCCGGCGTAGTTGCCCTCGCGGTAGTCGACCGTCAGGGGCAGGAAATCGAAGCCCACGCGCGGCTCGCGCTGCGCGCAGGCGGTGGCGAGGACAACCGTGTCGCCCAGGCGCACGAGGACGGCGCCGTCGGCCTGCTTCGCCATGCGCCCCGTCTCGAGCGAGAGGGTGTGGCGGCCCAGGGCCAGTTCGAGCTTTTCCATCTCTATCTCTCTCCGCTATCGCCGGCGCCCGCCCTCGCGGACGCCGGGAACAGAGAGGAGCGGGCTAGGGGCTGAGCCTCGCTGGCGAAAGACCGGCCGCGCCGCCCCGCGCCCGTGCGGCGTGCGGCTACTTGCGGATGCCCAGCTTGCCGATCAGGACGCGATACCGACTGGGGTCCTTGCCCTTCAGGTACTCCAGGAGACGCCGACGCTGGCCGACGAGCTGCAGGAGCCCGCGGCGCGAGTGGTGATCCTTGGGGTGGGACTTGAAGTGCTCCGTGAGATAGCCGATCCGCTCGCTGAGGAGGGCCACCTGAACCTCGGGAGACCCGGTGTCCGTTCCGTGGAGGCGATTTCCCGTGATGACGTCCGCCTTCTGGGCCTTGCTGAAGCTCACCGACTGACCTCCTCTTGACTCCTCTTTTTTCTATCCAATGAACGGGAAAGAGTACCACGCACCGGCTCGCCGTGTAAACTCCCGTCCGGTCTCGTCTTGAAGCTTCCCGCCCTCCTCCACTTCCTCGCCTTCGCGGCCGTCGCCGTCGTGGCGCCGGGAGCCGCCCTCCAGCAGATCCTCCGGAGGCGCGTCGACCCGGCCGTCGTCCTTCCGCTCGGGACGGCGTTCTGCGCGGGAGCGTACTGGCTCTCGCTCGTCCTCGACCGCGCATGGCTCTTCCCGACGGCCGTTCTGGTCGTCCTCGGGGCCGGGGCGGCGGCCTTTCGGGGCGACTGGGCGGGGCGCGCCGAAGACGAGCCCACGACCGAGCGCGGGCCGGGGTGGCTGCCCGGCGTGGCACTTCCCTTCGCCGCCATCCTGGCGTTCCTGGCCCTCACGCAGTTCCCGTTCAACCGCCGCGCCACCGACGCCGATCGCGGCTTCCTGCTCGATCCGCTCGTCACCTCCGACTCCGCCTTTCACGTCGGGCTGACGCGCGAGCTCGTGGCGGGCCACCCGCCGCAGGTGCCGGGGGTCGCCGGGTTCCCGCTCGGCTACCACCTCGGGACCGACCTCGTGAGGGCCGCGGCGCTCCGCTGGGCGGCGATCGACCCCTGGGACTCGCTCACCCGGCTCGACGTCGCGCTGTGGGCGCTGGCGCTCGTGCTCGCCCTGGCGGCGGCCGCGCGCCGGCTCGGCGCTCCCCCGCTCGCCGTCGCCCTCGCCCCGTGGACGCTCCTCCTCACCGACCTGTCCTTCGTGTTCGCGGCCAACCCGCAGGCGCACTGGTGGGCCGACCTCCTGCGGGGCAACGTGCTCCTCTCGCTCGTCTACGCGAACCCCGTGGTCCCCGCCCTCGCGATGACGCTGGCGGCGCTGCTGGCGCTCGACGACGCGACGCGCGTCGAGCACGGCGACCGTGGCAGCCTCGTCCTCGCCGGCGCGCTCGGCGCCGCGGTGCCGTTCTTCAAGGTGTTCCTCGGCGCGCACCTGCTGCTCGGGCTCGGCGTCGCGTTCCTGCTCGGCCGGCCCGCGCGGCGGCGTCCCGTCCTCCTCGCGGCGCTTCCCTGCGCGCTCGCGACCGCCGCCCTCGTCCTCGGCCAGGGCGGCGAGACGGTGGCCGTGAGCGTGGCGCCCTTCGATCTCGCGCGGATCACCCGCGAGACGCTGGGCCTCGCTCCGGCGTCGGGCGTGGCGTTCGCCGCGTGGGCGGCGTTCTGGGTGCTCGCCTCGCTGGGCCTGCGGGTGACCGGCCTCGCGGAAGCGCTCCGCTCCCTTCGCGGTCCGGTGATCGCCTCGGCCCTCGCCACGATCGCCCTCTCGGGCTGGCCGCTCGGCCTGGCTTTCGACGTCTCCGCGCCCGAGGTCCTGCCGGGGCAGAAGTTCGTGAACGACGCGGCGTACCTCGTCGAGCAGTCGGGGCCCGTGCTGTGGCTCTTCACGCTCGCCGCCCTCGCCCGCTTCGCGACCACGCGGGCCCGCCGCGCCGCGGCCCTGGCCGCCGTCCTCCTTCTCGCCACGCCGGCCACGGTGCAGTACGCCGTCAAGAAGGCGAAGACGCCGGCCGACCGGATGCCGGACGCCATGGTGCGGGCGATGGACGCCCTCGGGCGCGTCTCGCGACCCGGCGACGTGGTCCTGCAGCGGCCGGGCGCGCGCTTTCCGCCGGCGCCGGTCGTGCTCGCGGGGCGGCGCGTGCCCTACGAGCGCTTCACGCCGTACCTGACCCAGTTCGCGACGCGCGAGGCGCTCCTCGCGCGGCACGAGGCGGTCTACCGGTTCTTCCGCACGCCCGACCGCGCGGAGGCCCTGGCGATCGCGCGCTCGATGGACGCCCGCTTCCTCGCCCTCTACGGCCGCGACCGCGTGCGCTTCGACACCGCGGGCGTCCTCGAGCCGGTGTTCGAGGAGGAGGGCGCGCGAGTGTACCGGATCGTCTATCCCTGAGCCGGGCGGCCGCCGCCCGTGCCGTCGACCACCACCACGTCGGGGTGCAGCGCCTCGAGCCGGGGCAGGCCGGAGGCGCCCGGCTCGAAGCGCCGCGGCGAGGCCAGGGCCACGAGCTCGCCCGAGTCGTCGATCACGCGGACGACGTCGTGCTCCGGGCCGGGGAACGGTCCGTCGACGTCGGCCGGCCCGAGGTCGCGGCCGTGCGCGACGAAGGACCGCCCGCGAGCGCCCACCCGGACCGACGGCAGCTCCGGCAGCAGCTCGCGGACGGGCACGATCGCGGCCGACGCCGACGCGTCGAGGCGGTCGCCGGGCACCGCGCGCGACAGGTCGAAGGCGCCCGAGCGCGTGCGCCGGAGGGCGACGAGGTGGCCCCCGGTGCCGAGGCGCTCGCCGAGGTCGCGCGCGATGGCCCGGACGTAGGTCCCGGCCGAGCAGCGGACCTCGAGCTCGAGGCAGTCCCCCTCGCGCGAGACGAGGTCGAGAGCTTGGACCGTGACCGGCGTCGCGGTGCGCGGGGCCGCCTCGCCGTTCCGCGCGAGCTCGTAGAGGCGCCGGCCGCCCACGTGTCGCGCGGAGAACGCCGGCGGGACCTGGTCGAACGTGCCGACGAACGCGGCGAGCGCCTCGCCCAGGGCCTCCCCGGCGACGTCGGACGGCCGCGGGGGCGAGAGCGGCTCCCCGGTACGGTCGTCCGTCGTCGTCGCGAAGCCGAGGCGCACGCTCGCGCGGTAGACCTTCTCGCCGCCGGAGAGAAACCGCGCGAGGCGCGTGGCCCGGCCGACGCACAGCGGCAGGACGCCGGTCGCGAAGGGGTCGAGCGTCCCCGTGTGGCCGATCCGCCGCTCGCGCAGAGCGCGGCGCGCGCGGTCGACCACGTCGTGCGAGGTGGGCCCCGCCGGCTTGTCGACGACGAGGACGCCGTCCACGCTACCTCGGCTCGTCGTCCTCGTCGTCCGCACCCTTGTCGCCCGCGGCCGGGGGGGCCGTCTCGTTGAGAAGCCGGGCCACCCGGTCGGTGGCCTCGATGCCCTTGTCGTAGCGGAACTCGATCTCCGGCACGATGCGGATCCGGAGCCTCCGCCCGATCTCGCGGCGCACGAAGCCGGCCGCGCTCCGCAGCGCGGCGAGGCTCTTCTCCCGCTCGACCTCGCCGCCGAGGACGCCGACGAGCACGCGCGCGTGGCTGAGGTCGTGGGTCACCTCGACCCGGGTGATGGTGACGAAGCCGAGCCGCGGGTCCTTCAGGTCCGAGGCCACGATCCGCGCGACCTCCTCACGAATGCCCTCGGCCAGCCGCTCCGGACGCCGTCCCATCACAGCACCTCCATGTGCTGGTCCACGAGGAGCGCGTCCCGCGCGCCGGCCGCCTCGGCGGCGACGGCGGCCAGAGTCTGCTCGAGGTGGACCATGTCCGTGTTGACGCCCACGACCGCGAGCGTGGCCCGCTGCCACGTGTCCTGGTGGTCGACCTCCGCCACCGAGACGTTGTGCCGGTTCCGCACGCGCTGCTCGAGGCTGCGCAGGACCTGCCGCTTGTCCTTGAGGGAGCGCGCCCCCGGGAAGTGCAGCTCGAGGGTCAGAAGGCCGATGACCATGGCACAAGGGGTTCGAGGGGAACGGAGCTCCCCTCGGCAACTCTACTCCTCATTCCTCTCCCTCCTGAACCTGTCGAGCCGGTCCGGCCTCGTTCGGTTCGGGGAGAAAGGAAGGGAACGGAGGAGACCGAGCCAGGGGAAGGACGGACCCTTGGGGGCTCCGCCCCCCTTCCCCCGGACCTAGAGCGTCTCCTTCACCTTCTCGGTGGTGAAGAACTCGATGACGTCGCCCGGCTTGATGTCGTTGTAGTTCGCGATGCCGATGCCGCACTCGAGGCCGGACTTCACCTCGGAGGCATCGTCCTTGAAGCGCTTCAG
>JAXLRD010000090.1:0-25296 GCA_046331285.1 Vicinamibacteria bacterium | reverse complement strand
TCGGCGCGAGCAACGCCGTGCAGCGCGAGGTCCCGATCGAGAACTACCGGGCGCTCGTCCGCGCCTGGAAGGACGCCGGGGCGTCCTAGGCCCGTCGCGAGGCGTGGGCGGCCTCGATCGCCGCGCGGATCGCCTCCCAGCGGCCCTCGCCGGGGACGGTGCAGTCGGCGCCGAGGACGAAGCGGTCGGGCGCCGACTCCAGCACGCGCTCGGCCTCGCGCTTCACCTCGGCGACCGTGCCGGTCGCCAGGACGCCCTTGCGGTCCATCCCGCCCATGATCGGCCGACCGAAGAGCGTCGCGAGGTCGCGCAGGCTCTTCTCGCCCTTCGTCAGGCGAGGGCTGCAGCTCACGACGTGGCCGGGGTACTTCGCGAAGGGCCCGAGGTCGGCGTAGGGCGCCTCGTAGTCGCACACGTGGAGGACGTTGAACGCGAACTTCGCGTCCGCCTCGCCCATCAGCCGCAGGTCGCAGGGCACGACGTGCTTCGCGAAGAGCGACGCGTCGCGGAACGTCCCCGCCTCGCCGCCCTGGGTCGAGGCGTAGAAGCCGTCGACGCCGAGGTTACGGCACTCGCGCACGAACCCCAGCAGGCTGTCGGTGATCGCGTCGAGGGCCGGGCGGACGGCGTCGGGGTTCTCGTCCATGTGCTTCGCGACGAGCGCGCGGCTCGTCGAGTGGCCCGCGCACATGAAGGCCGAGTAGAGGGTGACGAGGACGAGCGCCTCGCCCTTCGTGGCCCTGACGAGCGCGTCGACGACCTCGAGCTGGGGCCGGTAGAAGTCGAGGCCGTACCGCGGCATGGCCTTCCAGTCGGCCGGCGCCTTGATCTGCGGCAGCGGCGGGAAGGTCCGCTCGTACTGCACCTTCACGAAGTCCATCCCGGTGAAGCGGTAGTACTCGAGGTGCTTCTCGATCGCCGCCTTCCCGAGCCTGGCGTCGTCTCCGAAGTGGAGGAAGAAGGCGGCCGGCACGTAGCCGGGGCCCGGGCCGCCGTCCTTGAAGCGGAGCATCGCCTCCCGCTTCGAGGCGGGCTTCGCGGGCGCCTTCGGCGCCTCGGCGCCCGCGACGGCGGCCGCCGCCGACAGGCCGAGCGCGGTCACGAACTCGCGGCGCGTCACGTTCTCGCTCATGGTCGTTCGTCTCCCTTCGTTCCGGGCGGGGTCACGGCTTCGCGGCCCGTCTCGCGCAGCAGCTGGGCCCGCATCTCGTCGAGCGGCGCGCGCGAGCCCGGCGGCACCATGTCGAGGGCGCGCTCCACGACCGCGAGGCTCTCCGCGGAAAGGCCCAGTGTCCGCAGGTCGGCGGCGTGGCGCCTCACCGCGCGGATCGCGAGGTCGGCCGCTTTCGCCTCGCGCCGCGCGGTCCGCTCCCGAAGCTCGGCGGCGAAGGCCCGCGGGTCGCGGGCGCCGTACGACGCGACGAGCGGCAGGGCCGGGTCGCGGAACGCGTACGCGCGGTCGAAGTCGCGGAGGCCGAGCTCGCTGCGGAGCCCCTGGCCGCCGAGGGAGGCGGCCGGGAGGCCGCCCGTCACCCACTCCCCGAGGCCGAAGTTCGCGCGCGCGCGGCGCGGGCTCGTGAAGTCGACGCTCGAGCGGTCGTCGGTGACGGGAGGCGCGTCGCCGGCGAAGCGGACCATCGCCTCGCGGTCCATGAGGTGGAGCGAGAGGAGGTCGGCCGGGGCGCGGATCCCCCCGAGCTCCGGCTCGATCCGCGCGAGGTCGCGGGCGAGGGCCGGCGCGGCCATGCGCGCGGTGAGCGCGTCGAGGTCGAGCCGCGGCGGCTTCTTCCCGCCGACGAGCACCCACTCGTACGGGTGGGTGCAGTCCCAGACCGAGGCGTACGGGAAGACGTCGACGAACGCGCGCACGAGCCTCCGCATCTCGTCCGGCTCGAGCTCCCACGTCGCGAGCCACACCGCCACGAGGCCGTCGTCGGTCAGCCGGCGCTTCGCGAGCTCGTAGAAGTCCCGCGAGTAGAGGTTCACGACCCCCGCGGTGTGGACGAGCGGCGGCTCCTCGGTGATGACGTCGTAGGTGAGGCGCGTGGCGAGGAGGTAGTTGCGGCCGTCCTCGATCACGATCCGCGCGCGGCCGCCCTTCGCGACGCCGTGGTTCGTGGCCTCGAAGAAGGGCGCCGCCGCGACCACCTGCCGCGACAGCTCGATGCCGTCGAGCCGGTCGAGCGGGTGGAGCGAGGCGGCGGCGAGCGTGTTGCCGGTGCCGAAGCAGATGACCGCGGCCGCCCGCGGCCGCGGGTGCAGCAGCAGCGGCAGGTGCGCGTAGAGCCAGCCGCCCTGGTACGAACCGGTGCCCGAGGCGCCGCGGCCGTCGGAGAACTGGATCCACCGGCTGCCGTCCGGGTACCGGCAGACGGCCACGGTCTCCGACGCGCCCTCGGCGAAGAAGAGAACCGGGCCGAAGCGCTTCTCGAACAGCTCGCGGTGGTGTCGGGCGGCGCGGCGAGGAGCGTCAGGACGCCCATCGCGGCCGCGGCGCCGGGCGAGTGCTCACCGCTCGCCGAGGGCCGCGCGATGGCGAGCGCCCACAGCGCCGCCGGCAGCGGCAGCCAGGCGAGAAGGCGACGAGCGCGCCCCGCGTGTGCCGAGGAGCGGCACGAGCGCGAACGTGCCGAGAAGGGCCCCGAGCACGCAGCCGAGCGCGCCTACGTACAGCCGGCCGACGTGGCCCGCGGCCGACCGCTCGCCCGGCCGCGCGACCGCGAGGGCGAGCGGGAACGCGCCGCGCGCCGAGGAGGAGCGCGGCAGGAAGAGGACCGCCGCGACCTGGCCGAAGATCACGACGAGCGCGTCCGACCAGCTCGTGACCACGAGGCCGACCTGCGGCCCGCCGCCCGTGAGACCGGCGAGACTCCGCCCGCCGGCGGCGGAGCGCCGCCAGCGCCGGCAGGTGGCGGTACGCGGCGACCGCCAGCAACAGGCTGGACGGCGGCGGCGGCCAGCGGGGCCGAGGCCGCGGACGGCCGAAGCCGCGTCGCGCGCGAGTCGGCCCGCGAGCGCGGAGCCGGCTGCGATTCCGAGGAGGTACACCGCGACGATCGCGCTGAAGGCGTACGTCGAGTTGTGGACGAAGAAGACGAGGGCGCGCGTCCACACGATCTCGAGGCGAGGGAGACGGCGCCGGCGAGGAACGCCGCGCCGAGGGCGAGGGCCACGGGAGGATCGGCCGCGGGGAGGGCGGCGGCACCCTCGGGCCGTTCTCTCCGCCTTCTTCCCGCGCCGTCTTTCGCCAGCCGGCTCGAGCGAGACGGCGGCCGGCCCGGGGCTGACGGCGCGGCGGGCTCCGCGGGAGACGCGAGCGAGGGCCCCGGGCTGCGACGAGCGCGTCCGGAGGCGGCGCCGACCCACAGCGAGCCCGAGGCCGAGCGCCCGGACGAGGAAGAAGCCGGCCACGAGCGTGCCGGCGACGCCGCTGAGCGTGTTGAGCGCGGCAGACCGGAAGACGCGCCGGGCGAGCCTCAGGTCCGCCGACCGACTCGGCCACCGCCGGGAGGCTGCGCCCATGAGGAACGTCGGCGGCAGGAGGACGGCGAACGCGAGGGCGAAGCGGACGAGGGCGAGCGCCGACGGGCGGCCCGCGAACGCACCGAAGAGCGCCGGGTAGAAGCGCCTCGACGGCGGCCACGAGCCACGAAGGCGACGGCGCAGACGCCGATGCCGAGCTTCGATCACGGCGTAGGCCGCGAGGGCGCCCGCAGGCGCGGCTGCGCGGCCCAGCGGCTCTCCCGAGCGCGAGGCCGAGCATGAAGGCGGACAGGACCGCGCCGCCGACGGCGAGGATCGACACGCCGAGGGCGAGGTGCAGCCTTCGAACCAGACGACCTCGTACAGCAGGCCGAGCGCGCCCGGCGCAGGAGAAGAGCGCGCCCGTGGCCCGCAGCCTCAACTCAGTGGCTCCGGAGCAACGAGCAGCTTCCGGTCGAGCTTGTGGCCCTTGTAGTCCTCGTACGCCACGTCGGCCCGCTGGCTGTCGAGGACGCCGAACGCGCCGCGCAGCTCCCACATCGAGAAGCCCCAGCCGGCTTCCTTCCACAGCGAGAGCAAGTCGCCGAGCCACGCGAGCGCCACGTCGTGCGGCGTCTTGTTGAAGCAGCCGAACTCGCCGATTTCGCAACCCGGCGACGCCCTTCGCCTCGAGCGCCTTCCAGGGGGCGATGAGGACATCCTTGAGCTCTGCGCGGTCTTCCGCGTACGACGCCCTTGTCGTCCTTCAGCGGCCACGTCGGCGGGCTCATCGTCTCGAACTCGTCCCGGCGGCACCCACGTCGCCGTGTAGTGGCTGACGGCCTTGGGCTGGTACCCGCGCGTGCTCTGGACGATCCCGAGGTCGGCGAGGCCCGGCACGGGCAGCTGGCCGATGTCGACGCTGTCGGCGACGATCAGGCGGTTCGGGTCCTCCTCGCGGATGCCGGCGACGAGCGCGCGCACGACCTCCTCGTAGCGCTCCTCGAGGTAGCCCTCCCACGGCCGCATCTTCGGCGGCTCGTTGACGAGGTCGAAGCTCACCCGGCGGTTCGGGATCCCCTTGTACCGCTTGGCGAAGAACTTCCAGTGGTGGACCGCCGCGTCGAGCGCCGCGCCGGCGCTCGGCCTTCCGCCCCGAGAAGAGGTCGGCCGGCTCGAGCTCGCGGCCGTTGACGCAGTAGCCGGGAATGCGGTGGAAGTTGATGTTGACGTGGATCCCGTACCGTTTCGAGCTCGACCGCGTTGTCGATGTGGCGGATCGGCTCCTCGCGGATGAGCGACCAGTCGTCCTTGTTCTGCACCCAGTAGGCGAGAGGCAGCCGGGCGAAGTCGAAGCCCCACTCCCGCATCGCCTCGAAGTCGGACTCCTCGTACGCCGCGCCCTCGTAGGGGTGGCCGGCCAGCCGAAGCGGCCCTGGAGGTTGAAGCTCCCGCCAGCGGGGATCTGCGGCAGCCGAATGTCGCTTCGTCCAGCGCGAGAGCGGACGGGGCGAGCGCCGCGGCGCCGCCGACCAGGCCAGAAGTCCCGACGTCTTCGCTGCACGGCGCTCCTCTTCTCCGCGCCGACGCGGCGCGGACGCTGTGCTGCAGCGCCGCGCGGCGGGAACGGATCAAGAGACGTTCGGCTCTCCCGGGACGAGGCCGAGCGGGACCTCGAACCAGAACCGGCTCCCGCGGTCCACCTCGGTCTCCACCTGGAGCCGGCCGCCCATGCGCGAGACGAGGCGCTCGGTCAGGGTGAGCCCGAGCCCGGCCCCCTGGTGGCGCCGCGTCGGCGACGGGTCGGCCTGGACGAAGCCCTCGAACACCGCCTGGACACGGTCCCGCGGGATCCCGATCCCCGTGTCCGCCACGTCCACGCGGACCTTCACCGCGTGGGCGCTCCGCCCCGCGACGGAGAGGCGCACGTCGACGCCCCCCCGGTCGGTGAACTTCACCGCGTTGTCGAGCAGGCCGTCGAGGGCGCGGCCGAGCCGGCGCGCGTCGCCCACGACGTGCCCCGGCGCGTCGCGCGCCACGTCGAGGCGCAGGGCGAGCCCCTTGCGCAGGGCGGCCTTCTCGACGCCGGCCACGGCGTCCTTCACGAGGCCCGGCAGGTCGAACGGCTCCTTCGCGAGCTCGAACCGCCCCATCTCCACCGCCGACAGCTCGGCCAGCCGGTCCACGAGGGAGAGCAGCTCCTCGCTGCACTCGTAGGCCTTGCGCGCGTAGCCGCGCTGGGCGTCGTCGAGGTCGCCCTGCTGGAGCAGCTCGAGCAGGCCCATGACGCCGTGCAGCGGCGTCCGCATCTCGTGGTTCATGTTGTCGAGGAAGACGCGCTGCGCGGCCGCGAGCTCCTCGGCCGCCGCGCGGGCTCGTCGGAGCGCGTCGGCCTCGGCCTCCCGCTCGGTCACGTCGTGGAGCACGAGCGTGAACCCGCGGAAGCGCCCGCCGGCGTCGACGACCGGCGCCTGCTCGCGGTCGTAGCGGCGCCCGCCGAGCGGCGCGGGCAGCGCGCGGCGGCTCGCCGCGGCGGTCGCGGGGTCGGGCGCGAACGGCGCGAGAACCGAGGCCGCGGGCCAGCCGACGACCTTCTCGACCGGGAGGCCCAGCACGCGGAGGGCGGCCGGGTTCACGTCGACCACCCGCGCCTCCGCGTCGACGACGGCCACCGGCTCCGGCATCCCGTCGACGATCGTCTCGCGGGCGATGGGCCCGATCGACAGCAGCCGCCAGCGCAGGACGGCGGCGCCGGCGAGGAGGCCGGTGAGGGCGAAGCCGAAGACGGTCAGGTCGAGGTCGGTGTCGACGAGGCCCGTGACGTAGAGGGCGTTCCCGATCCACGGAGGAAGGCTTCCGAGGAGCAGGAGGACGGACTGGCCGCGGAAGGGCCGGGGCCGCGTGATCGCGACGCGGGCGAGCGAGGCGAGGGCGAGCAGGAGGCAGAGGTAGGAGTAGGCGACCTGAACCCAGAACCACGGCCCGTGGCCGAGGAGGAGGACGGTGTACGGCCGGTCGGTCGACAGCGTGACCGAGCTCCAGACGAGGTCGTGCGCGCCGTTCGTCCAGACGAGGAGGAGGGTGGCGGCGGGAATCGCGAGGCCGCCCGCGACGCGGCGGCGGGACCACCACAGGAGGCCCGTGTACTCGGTGGTGAAGGCGAGCCACGAGATGCCGAGGAAGGAGATGCCCAGGTACTGTGCCTTGGCCGCGACGATCTTCGACGCGAGGCCGGGGACGAGGATCTCCGCCGCGTAGGCGACCGTCCACGCGGCGAGGGCCGACATGAAGGCGACGAACCAGCGGATGCCCGGCACCGCGCGGTGCGAGGCCGCGAGGGCGACGAGGGCCAGCGAGAGGATCGCGGCGAGGAGGAGCGGGGCGACGTAGGGGACGAGGGCCATCGCGGGCGCCGGAAGATTACACGACCACGGGGTCGAGGCCGAGGAAGGCGGCGTAGCCGAGAGCCTCGGCGCGGACCGCCCGGCGCTCCGGCCCGGTGAGCGTGGCCGGGACGTCGAGGCGGAGGCGCACCTGCGAGGCGGACGACTCGCGCCGCCAGGCGCCTCGCACGACGCCGTCGACGACCACGAGGGGCGCGCCGACCGCGGCGGGCCGGCCCGCGGAGCCGCCGTCGGCGGCCGAGCGGTCCCGGTACGCCACGAGGTACTCGTCCCACGCCTGCAGGAAGGCGGCCGCGGGCGGACCCGCCGCGCGCGTCGCCCTCGGCTCCGACGGATGGCTCACCCCGGCCGCGTCGATCGCGGCGCGCGCGTCCCGCAGCGTCAGGCCCGACCACCACGCGAAGTCGGCCGCGGTCGCGGGGCCGTGGCTCCGGAAGTAGCGCGTGGCCAGCGTCGCGAGCGCCTCCTCGCGGGCCGGCTCCCGCGACGCCGGGATCCACTCGTCCATCAGGACGAACGTCGGTTGCCGGCCCTCGCGCGGCCCGAAGCAGAGGACGCCCTCCTGCGCGAGGTGGCCGAGGACGTGGATCCCGCGCTGCCCCTCGGGCGCTATCCCGCCGCGGGCGAGCGCATCGTAGGCGGCCCTCCGCGTCAGGCGCCCTCCGCCGCGGAGGGCCCTGCCGAGCACCGATCGGGCCTTCCGCAGCGCGGCCTCGTCGATCTCGAGCTCCCGCCGCCGGCCGGCGCTCCGCGCGAGGACCCGCGGGGCGAGGAGGCGCACCATCCACCGCGCGTCCGCCGCGGGGACGAAGTGCAGAGTCCCGCGCATGGGCCAGGTGCGCACGATCGAGCGCGCCTCGATCGCCCGCTCGACGCTCGCCTCGGTCGCACGGCGCAGCCTTCGGCCGATCGACCACAGGCCGCCGGCGTAGTCCTGACACTGGACGGCCCCCATCCACTCGACGAGGGCGGCGGGCTCGGCGAAGCGCGGGTCGACGAGCTGCTGCCGGACGAGACGGTCGCGCCGGACCGGGTCGCTCACCGCGCCTCGACCCGCGCCGCCCAGTCGAGCCGGGCGGCGGCGCCGCCGTCGGGCCAGGCCGGCGGCCGCAGGCGTCCCGCCGCGTCGGTCGAGACGCGGACGGCCGGGTGCCATCGCCCGCGGCGCGGGTCGTACCAGGTCCAGTCGTAGTCGGCGTTCGGTCGGAGCCCGTTCACTCGGGGCCGCGGCGCCTGCGCCTCGAAGTAGAGGAGGGCGAGCCGGCGGTCCGTCGATCGCGCGAGGAACGCCCACCCGTCGAGACCGTCGTCGCCGCCGCCGCGCCGCCGCGGCTCGAGGTCGGCGGAAGCCGGCTCGAGGTCCTGATAGCGGCGTCCCCGCGAGAGCACGAAGCGCCCCAGGCGCGGCAGGTCCTCCCCGGAGCGGTAGCCCAGGGCTTCCCAGATGTACGGCCGCCAGCCCGACGGCTCGCCGGTGCTCGTCACGTCGTAGGCTCCCGTGCCGTAAACGTGGCCGGCGAGGGCGCCGGAGAGGACGGACCCGTACATCATCGCGCGGGCGAAGTAGCGGTCGCGGTCGGAGTCCGGGGCCGGCGACTCGCCGCCCGGCCGGTTGATCTCGTGGCTCCACCCGGCGTAGTACGGCTCGAGGTTCGCCGCCGGGTACGGCGGGTCGAGACGGAAGAGCTCCTCGATCGAGGCGTAGATCGCGTTGCTCCGCGGCTTGTTGCCGACCGTGTGCATCGTCAGCCACGGCGCCTGCCGTCCGTGACCGAAGCGCCGGTAGGTCGAGCTGTCGATGAGCGACGTCACCGGCTGCCCGAACGGCGGCGGGCCGTAGGTCCTCTGGTGACGGGTCAGCGCGGCGTTCCACTCGTCCGCGGTGAGGCTGTACTCCTTCGGGATCCAGTCGAGGTGGATGCCGCTGAAGAGGAGGCTGCGGGCTCCGTAGCGCGCGACGAGGTACTGCACGAAGCGGGCGTACGAGCGATCGAAATCGAAGTAGGCCTTCCACGACGGGCCGCAGTCGCGACGCACGGTCTCCAGGAGCGGGACGAAGCCCTCGTCCGCGAGGTGGCGCATCTTGCGGTCGAGGCTGCGGAAGTAGGCGGGGTTCGGCCGGTCGAAGTCGGCGAGCCCGTCGCGGCCGGCCAGCACGGCGAAAGGCTCGTTCCCCTCCTCGTCGGCCATGTCCTTCGCGGTGGTGGTGGCGCCGTCGGCGGTGGTGGCCCTCGCGTCGGGCGCCCAGAAGCCGAACTTCTCCCACGCGTTTCGGAGGTAGACACCGTCGGCGTTCGCGAACGTCGCGCCGTGCGCGTCGGCGTGCCAGTTCGGGAAGGCCGAGATCAGGCTGACGGAGTTGAAGCCCTGACGCTTCCGCAGCGCGACCGCGTCCTCGAAGCTCAGCCCGGGGCCGGGCGCGACGTCGCCGCGGGCCGGGGCCCCGCGCCGCGGCAGGCGCCACGTCGAGGCCGCGAGCCAGGTGTCGCCGAGCAGGAGAAAGGGCGTGCCGTCGGCGTACTCGAGCGCGTGACCGTTCGCCGTCGCGCGGACGAAGCCGCGGCGGTTCGGATTCCCGGCCTTCTCCGCCTCGGTCCACCAGACGGCGCGCAGCTGCCCGCGGCCGCCGTTCAATCCGGAGTCGGCGGGCTGGTTCGAGCCGGACGTCCACCGCCACTCGCCGGGCGCCGTCGCCACGAAGCGCACCCGGAACACGCGCTCGCCGTCCCAGAAGCCGTGGACACGGCGCGCGAAGCCCGGTCCCTCGAGGTCGATCCAGACGGTCACCTCGGCGTAGGGGTTCGCGTACGAGCGCGCCGACTCGAGGACGACCTCCTGCTGCTCCCACACCCGGGCCTCGCCGCGCGCGAGCGTCGAGCGCGCCGGTGCGCCGCTCGCCGGCGCGCCGGCGAGCAGCCCGAGGGGAAGGAGCAGGGCGCCCGCGGCGGTCTTCATGGCGCGAGTGTAGATCGACTCGAACGGACGTCGCCGCCGACTCCCGGCTCGACAAGCGACCTCGGCGGCTTTAGCCTGCGCGGCAGCCCCTTCGAGGCCGAAACGAGGACTCGCCCATGCCCATGCCGCTGCGTGCGCCTCTCGCTCCCCGTCTGCGCGCCGGAGTGCCCGCGATCGCCGCCACCGGCCTCCTCCTGGCCGCCGCGACCCTGATGCCGCCGCGGTCCGCTCTCGCTCAGCAGGCGGCGCCTCCGGCCGCGCCATCGGCGGCCGCCGCCGCGCCCGCCGCCGCGCGGCCGGCCCGGCCGACACCGCCTCTCCGCGACCCGCATTCACCGGGCTACGTCGACGCGACCGACCTCCCGGATGGCGCCGTGCCGCCCACCGACGAAGACGGCAGCTTCGTCCTCGGCCCGACCCACGCCCCGGCCGCGGAGACGCAGCCGGGCGACGACGTGCCGAAAGGCGAGGTCGTCGAGTTCACGCTGACGGCGGCGCAGAGCGCCGTCTACCCGGACGGCGTCGCGCGCGATCCCGGCACCTTCGGCACCCCGGATCCGGCCGACCCCGCGAAGCTCATCGTTTCGACGAGCCGGCCGGCTCCGTGGTCGAGGACGGTGTCGGTGTTCGTCCCCAGTCAGTACGTCGCGGGCACCGCGGCGCCGTTCCTCGTCGTCGCCGACGGTCCGAACCCGCTGCTCTTCGCCACGCTGCGGACCCTCATCGCCCGCAGGCGGATCCCGGTGATGATCGGCATCGCGGTCGGCAACGGCGGAGGCGACGCGCAGGGCAGCCAGCGGGTTGGAGTACGACACCCTGTCCTCCCGCTACGCCGAGTTCATCGAGAAGGACGTGCTGCCGCAGGTCGAACGCCAGGCCGGCGTGCGGCTGTCGAAGGATCCCGACCTGCGCGCCACCGGCGGCTGCAGCTCCGGCGCGGCCGCGGCGTTCACCATGGCGTGGTACCGCAACGACCTCTACCACCGCGTCCTGAGCTACTCCGGCACCTTCGTGAACCAGCAGTGGCCGTCCGACCCGCAGACGCGCGGCGGCGCGTGGAGTACCACGAGCGCCTGATCCCGGCGAGCGCCCGCAAGCGGATCCGCATCTGGCTGCACGTCGGCGATCGCGACCTGCTGAACCCCAACGTCATGCGCGACGGGATGCACGACTGGGTGGAAGCGAACGAGCGCATGGCCAGGGCGCTCGCCGCGAAGGGCTACGCCCACCAGTTCGTGTTCGCCCGCAACGCCGGCCACTGCGATCGCGCGGTCACGGCCCAGACTCTCGGCCGCGCTCGAGTGGCTGTGGCGTCCGGCGAAGGTCGAGTAGTCCGCCGCGCACCCCAGTCATGAGTGGCGCCACCGAGCGCCAGCGAATTCCCAAATGCTTGACGGAGAAACCAGTTCGCACGGTCCACGGCAATGTTCCGCCGTTTCTTAGTGCCCTCGACGGGCCCTGGACTAGATCACCCGTTCGAATACTTCGAGGAGATGGCAAGAATGGCAACCAAAGTTGCAATCAACGGCTTCGCCGGATCGGCCGCCTGGTCTTCCAGGCCCTCTGTGACCAGGGTCTCCTCGGCAAGGAGATCGACGTCGTCGGCGTCGTCGACATCTCCACGGACGCGGACTACTTCGCGTACCAGATGAAGTACGACCTCGGTCCACGGCCGCTTCAAGCGCTCGCTCGCCACGAAGAAGAGCAGCCCGACGGCCGAGGGCAACGACGTCCTGATCGTCGGCGGCGACGAAGTCAAGCGCATCATGGCGACGAAGGACCCGAGCCAGCTCCCGTGGAAGGAGCTCGGGTCGACTACGTCATCGAGGCGACGGGCCTCTTCACCGACTCCGAGAAGGCCAAGGGCCACCTCGCGGCCGGCGCCAAGAAGGTCATCATCTCGGCCCCGGGCAAGGGCGAGGTGAAGACGCTTCTGATGGGCGTCAACCACGAGGAGTACGACTCCGCCAAGCACAACATCGTGTCGAACGCCTCCTGCACGACGAACTGCCTCGCCCTGGTCGTCCACGTCCTCCTGAAGGAAGGCGTCGGGATCGAGACCGGCCTCATGACCACGATCCACAGCTACACCGCGACGCAGAAGACGGTCGACGGCCCGTCCAAGAAGGACTGGCGCGGCGGCCGCGCGGCGGCGATCAACATCATCCCGTCCTCGACCGGCGCCGCGAAGGCCGTCGGCGAGGTCCTCCCCCGACGAAGGGCAAGCTCACCGGCATGTCCTTCCGCGTGCCTGACGCCGGACGTCTCGGTCGTCGACCTCGTGTTCCGCTCGGCCAAGGACAGCTCGATCGAGGAGATCGACGGCCTGATGAAGAAGGCCAGCGAGACCTACCTCAAGGACATCCTCGGCTACGCGAACGAGGAGGTCGTCTCCACCGACTTCATCCACGACGCGCGCTCCGTCGATCTACGACTCGCTCGCCACGCTCCAGAACAACCTGAAGGGCGAGAAGCGCTTCTTCAAGGTCATGTCCTGGTACGACAACGAGTGGGGCTACTCGAACCGCGTGATCGACCTTCTCCGCTTCATGGCGAAGAAGGACGGCGCGAAGAGCGCAGCCGACCCCCGGGAGTCTTCCGCGGCCGTCCGGGGGCGGCCCTTCGAAGGCCGCCCTGTTTTCATTCTTGGGCCGCAACAGGAGACAAAGACAAATGGCCAAGTCTCTTCATCGAGGACCTCGCCCTCGAGGGCAAGCGCACAGTGATCATGCGCGTCGACACCAGCGTGCCCGTCAAGGACGGCAGGGTCGAGAACGACAAGCGCCTGCGCGCCTCGCTGCCGTCCATCCAGTACGTGCTCGGCAGCGGCGCGAGCCTCATGCTGATGAGCCACCTCGGCCGGCCTGACGGCCAGGCGACCCCGAAGTACTTCGCTCGCCGGTCGCGCAGAAGCTCTCCGAGCTCCTCGGCAAGCCCGTGCAGTTCCTCGCGGACTGCGTGGGTCCCGAGGTCGAGAAGACCTGCGCGGCGCTGAAGCCGGGCGAGGTCGCGCTCCTCGAGAACCTGCGCTTCCACATCGAGGAGGAGGGCAAGGTCAAGAAGGAGGACGGCACGTCGGTGAAGGCGGACCCCGAGAAGGTGAAGGCGTTCCGCGCCTCCTCGCGAAGCTGGCGACGTGTACGTGAACGACGCGTTCGGCACCGCGCACCGGGCCCACAGCTCGACCGCCGGCGTCGAGCTCCCGCAGCGTGCCGCGGGCTACCTGATGAAGAAGGAGCTCGACTTCCTGGGCGACGCAGTCAACAACCCGAAGCGCCCGTTCGTGGCGATCATCGGCGGCGCGAAGGTCTCGGCAAGATCGACGTGATCGAGGCGCTCCTGCCCAAGGTCGACGCTCATCATCGGCGGCGGCATGGCCTTCACCTTCTACGAGCGCAGGCAAGGAGATCGGCGGCTCGCTCGTCGAGAACGACCGCGTCGAGATGGCGAAGGCCCTCCTCGAGAAGGGCAAGGGCAAGCTGGTGCTGCCGGTCGACGCGGTCGTGACCGACGCGTTCGACTTCGACGCCCGCAAGGTCGGCACGCTGAAGACGGTCGCGTGGGACCAGATCGGCGCGTCGGACATCGGCGTCGACATCGACAGGCCACGCGGCGAAGTTCGCGGAGATCGGAAGAACGAAGACCGTGGTCTGGAACGGGCCGATGGGCGTCTTCGAGATCGCCGACACCGCGAAGGGCACGCTCGCGACGCGCAGGCGCTCGCGGACGCGACGGCGCACGGCGCCATCACGGTCGTGGGCGGCGGCGACTCGGTCGCGGCGATCGAGAAGAACGGCCTCGCCGACAAGGTCACCCACGTCTCGACGGGCGGCGGCGCGTCGCTCGAGTTCCTCGAGGGCAAGGACCTGCCCGGCGTCAGCTATCTGAGCGAAAAGTAGATCACCGGGGGCAGACGCCCTCAAGGCAAAGGCATCAAGCTGCGAGCGAAGCGGGATCACCTCGCGTAGCGAGCGGGGTCTGGGGGCGCGGCGCAGCACCCCCAGGACAAGGAATGCGTAGAAAGCTCATCGCCGGCAACTGGAAGATGTACAAGACCACGGCCGAGGCCGTGGCCCTCGTCGAGGAGATCAAGAAGGGCGCCGCGGGCGCTCCGAGCGACATCCTCGTCTCGCCGCCCTACACCTCCCTCGTCGCGGTCGTGGCCGCGGCCAAGGGCAGCCCGGCGGCGGTCGCCGCCCAGAACATGCACTTCGAGAAGGAGGGCGCCTTCACGGGCGAGGTCTCCGCGGCGATGCTGAAGGACATCGGCGTCGGCCACGTGATCCTCGGCCACTCCGAGCGGCGGCAGTACTTCGCCGAGACCGACGAGGGCGTCGCGAAGAAGACGAAGGTCGCCCTCGACAACGGGATCACGCCGATCTCCTGCGTCGGCGAGCTGCTCGCCGAGCGCGAGGCCGGCAAGACGATGGAGGTCGTGGGCCGCCAGACGGACGCGATCCTGAACGCCGTCTCCGCCGACGAGGCGAAGAAGGTCGTGATCGCCTACGAGCCCGTGTGGGCGATCGGCACCGGCAAGGTCGCGACGCCGGAGCAGGCGCAGGAGGTCCACGCCTTCATCCGCTCGCGGATCGCCGCGAAGCACGGCCAGGCCGTCGCCGACGTCCTCCGCGTCCTCTACGGCGGCAGCGTCAAGCCCGACAACGTCAAGGGCCTGATGGCCCTGCCCGACGTCGACGGCGCCCTCGTCGGCGGCGCGTCGCTCAAGGCCGACTCGTTCCTCAAGCTCGTCTTCTACGACAAGCAGTAGCCGCCAGTCGACCTGACGCACGCCACGGCCCCGGCCCGCTCGACGCGAGCAGCCGGGGCCGTCGTGTTCACGGAGGACCGGGCGCATACTCTCCATGCCGTGCCGGCCAGGACCGCGCAGGCCATGGACCGCAGCATCTACCTCGTCCAGCCGTCGTACCGGGACCGCAGCGGCACGCTGCTGAAGGGCCGTCGCCAGGGCCTGCACTCGGCGGTACTGCCCGCGCTGAGCGCGGCCGTGCCTCCCGACTGGCGGAAGCGCAGCTGCATCGAGTACTTCGAGGACGTCGACTTCGACTGCGACGCGTCCGTGGTCGGGATCACCTCGATGGGCTACGATCTTCCCGCGCGGCCGCGAGCTGGCGGCCGAGTTCCGGCGGCGTGGCAAGGTCGTCCTCTTCGGCGGCTGGCCGGCCGGCCTGTCGCCCGAGAAGCTCTCGGGCCTCTGCGACGCGCTCGTCACCGGGAACCCCGGGCCGAAGGCCCTCGGCGGCATCCTCGCCGACGCCGAGCGGGGACGGCTCGCGCCGGAGTACCGCTGCGGCGTCGAGATCGACTACCCATGGGACTACCGTGTTCGACGGGAAGCGGATCGACTACCCGCCGGTGGTCACCGGCGTCGGCTGCCCCAACCGCTGCGCGTTCTGCTGCATCGCCGCCACCTGCCGCGGCCGCTACACGCCGCGGGCGATCGACTGCGTGGTGGCGGACGTGCGATCCGCGGCCGCGCGCTCGCGCACCGTGTCCTTCGTCGACTCGAACCTCTACGGCGATCGCGCCTACCTGCTCAGGCTGTGCGAGGCGATGAGCGCCGAGGCGGTGCGCGTGCGCTGGGGCGCGCAGGCCACGATCGCCGTGGGAGCCGACGAGGCGGCCCTGCGCGCCCTGCGAGCGGCGGGGTGCCGGATGCTCTTCATCGGCATGGAGACGCTGGACCAGGCCAACCTGCGCTCCGTCGGGAAACCGTACGCGGTGGCCGACTACCGCGACCGCGTGGCCCGCATCCAGGACGCCGGCATCGCCGTCGCGGGCTACTTCATCCTCGGCCTCGACGGCGACGACCCGGGCACCTTCGACCGCCTCTACGACTTCGTCCGCCGCACCGGGATCAACCTGCCGATTCTGAACGTGCTCCTGCCGGCGTCGGGCACGGCCCTGCACGAGCGGCTGAGGAAGGAGGGCCGACTGCTGATCGAGGACGAGGACGAGATGCTCGCGAACAACGCGGGCTACAACTCGTCGGCGCGGCGCTGCTTCTTCGTCCCGAAAGGCATGACGCCGCGGCAGGTCGAGGAGGGCTACCTCGCGCTGTCGTTGCGGCTCACGACGCCCTGGCCGACGCTGCGCCGCTCGCTCCACCGCGACCCGGTGATCGCGGCAGCGTTGCTGGCGATGAATCTCGACCTGCGGCGGAAGACGGCGCTGCAGGCTCGGGCCGATCGCGACGAGCAGGCCGCCCTGGCCGCACGAGCGACGCCCTCGAGCGTCAACTGACGCGGGATCGGCCGGCTGAGGGCCGACTCGCTCGTCGAGAGGCGGGTGAGGATGTCCACGTCGCGCGTGGCCCGTACGAAGCCGTGAGCCATGACCGCGAGGCCGCCCGCCAGGAGACAGTCCTCGGTCCCCAGGGCCTCGGCGATCCTGCGGGCCACCCGGACGAAGCGTGCCGGCCTTCGCCTCATGCGGCTCGACCGCGCCGGGGGGCCCGGGGACCGCACCGACGACACCCCAGCTCCGCGCGAGCCGGGCGGCCTCGAGGCGCCGCAGGGCCGGGTAGATCGAGCCCTCGGCGAACCGCAACCGGCTCGCGCGCGCTCGGCTCACGCGCCCCGAGGTCACTCTCCCCGGCGACGCATGTTAGCCTCGCCGGCGTGCCTCGCCCACGTGATCGAGAGAGAGCCTCGACGGGATCCCCCGCCCGCCCGGGCCGCCGCGCCCTGGGATGCCTCGTGTTCGCCCTCCTCCTCGTCGTCGCGACGATCGCCGGCCTCCGGCTCCAGGCCCGGCGCGACCACGAGCGCGACGCCCGGATCCGCCTGGTCCACACGCTCACGGGCACGGTGGAGCGCCACTCCGACTTCCGTTCGGACGCGCTCGGGGCCAACCGCCGCGTGTGGGTCTACCTCCCGCCCCACTACGCGCGCGAGCCCGAGCGGCGCTTCCCGGTCCTCTACCTCCAGGACGGGCAGAACGTGTTCGACGGGGCGACGGCCTTCCTCGCCGGCAAGGAGTGGCAGGCGGACGAGACGGTCGAACGGCTGTCCGAGGCGGGGCATCGAGCCGCTCGTCGTGGTCGCTGTCGACAACGGCGGGGAGCGCCGCGCTTTCGAGTACCTGCCCACGCGCGACCGGCAGGTCGGCGACGGGGCGGGGCCGCCCTCTACACGCGGATGCTGGTCGAGGAGCTCAAGCCCTGGGTCGACCGAACCTACCGCACGCGGCCGGGACGGGAGTCCACGGGCATCGGCGGCTCTTCCTTCGGCGGCGTCCTCGCCCTCCACGCGGGCCTCGCGCGCCCCGAAGTCTTCTCGAGGATCGCCGCGCTCTCGACCTCGGCCTGGGTGGACGACCGCTTCCTCGTGCGCTTCGTCGACGCCCTCTCCGCCAAGCCCGACACGCGCATCTGGACCGACATCGGCACCCGGGAGGCGTCCTCGGCGGTCTCCGACGCACGGGCCCTGCGCGACGCGCTCGTGCGCAAGGGATGGCGCGAGGGCGACGACCTGCGGCACGTCGAGGCCGAGGGCGCGGTCCACGACGAGACGGCGTGGGCGAAACGGATGCCGGAGGTGCTCGAGTTCCTCTTCCCTCCGGAGGGCGCGCCGCTGACGGTCCCGCGTCGGTCGAGCGGGTCAGGCCGGCAGCCCGCCGGCGGCGCCGAAGGCAGATCGAGCAGGTAGAGACGGATCTGACGGTCCGAGCGCCTGCTGAAGACGATCCGGTCAGCCGTCGGAGACCAGCGCGGATTCGTGTTGCGGCCGGGCAGCCCGACCACGACAGACTCGCACGAGCCGTCAGGATCGACGGCGAGTACCTGGGCATCGTCGCCCGACTCGCGGGCAAAGACGATGCGGCGGCCATCGCGGGACCACGCAGGCCATCCGTCGAACGCCGCGTTCCTCGAGATGTTCTTCTCCCCGGAGCCGTCCGCCGCCGCGACGACGATCTCGGAGTTGCCGTCGGCCGCCTGGCGGCGGAACACGACCCGCGAGCCGTCCGGCGAATAGGATGCGTAGGTCGCCACGCCGCCGCGCGTGATCGGGCGCAGATCGGATCCATCGACCTTCATCGTGAAGAGCTCGAACACGTCGGGATTGGACTTGTCGAGGCTGTGTCGCGAGGAATTGAAGAGGATCCTCGATCCGTCCGGTGACCACTGCGGATGGATGTCCGCGCCGCCATGGCGGGTCAGCCGCTCGGTCTGCGTGCCGTCGGCCCGCATGAGGTAGATCTCGGCCTGGCCGTCCTGCATCGATACGTAGGCGATTCTCGATCCGTCGGGCGACCAGGCCGGCGCATCGTCTTCATGGTCGCCGACGGTGAGCTGCCGTGGATCACTGCCGTCCGCGTGCATCGTCCAGACCTTCAACGGGCCGGACCGGTTCGACACGAACGCGATGCGGTTGCCGTCGGGAGACCAGGCGGGCTCGTAGTCGATGTTGCGCGAGATCGGGACCGGCACAGCCGGCGCCGCACGGGTTCCCGGCTGGGCGAGCACCGCGTTTGCCGTCGATGCCGCGACGATCGCCAGCGCGCCGATCGTGACTGTCACTCGATTCGTCTCCGGACGCCGCAGGCCATGGTATCCGAAGTCCCGCCGCACAGCGGACCCCGGACGAGAGGTGGGGCTCGCGCCCTGACACATCGGGGCATACTTGGAGGGTTCAGGAGGACTCGGCCGATGGCCTATGTCGATGGATTCGTGATTCCGATCGAGAAGCGCCAGGTTGCGGCGTACAAGAAGATGGCCCAGTGGGGCAAGCGCATGTGGATGAAGCACGGCGCGATCGGATACTACGAGTGCCTGGGGGACGACCTGACGGGGATGCCCGGCTGCGGCACGTTCACCAAGCTCGCCAGAGTGAAGCCGGGCGAAACGGTCTTCTTCTCGTTCATCATCTACAAGTCGAAGGCCCATCGGAACGCCGTCAACAAGCGCGTCATGGCCGAAATGAAGAAATCAGCGATGCCGCCGGACATGCCGTTCTCTCCTGGCCGAATGGCCTTCGGCGGATTCAGGGCGATCGTTCAGGCCTGACCATTCCCTGTCGCCCAGACGAACGCTCACGCGCGTTCACGAACTGGCGCCGCGCCAGTGTCCGCGCAGTCGCGGCTAGAACGACCAGCGGGCTCCGAGGATGACCTGGCGGGGGCTCGCGAGCACGGTGGGCGTGCCGGCGGGCAGGTCGACGTAGGCGCCGAGTCGGCTCCTCCCCGCCTTGAATACCTGCTGGAAGCGCCGGAGCCGTTCGGGGTCGGCCCCTACCCGGGCCGGCAGAACCTTCACCGCCCCTTCGCGACCCAGACGCGGATCTCGCGCGCGCCAGACCTCGCCCATTCCCCCGGCGCCGAGGGGGGCCACGATCTCGTAGGGTCCGAGACGGACTCCGACGCCGATCCCCATCTGCTTGTTGGTTGGGTCGGATTCTAGCAGCGCGGGGTGGCCGGCGCGAGGTCGGCGTCGCCGGGCATTGAACGAACGCTCGCTCCGCCTGGCCGGGACGGCATCACTGCCGCAGGCACTCGATGGCGGCCATCACTGCTTCCCTTTCGAGATCGCGCCGACCGCCACGCCGGAGTGCGGCAGCACCGTGCACGCCAGCTCGCCGCCGTTGAGGCCGCGCTGGTTGCCGCCGCTGGGCTGGCCCACCAGGGTGGAGGCGAGCGGCCGCACGAAGATCGCGCTGTAGTAGGCGAGCGGCGCCAGCACCGGCACGAAGTGCAGTGCTCATCGAGCCGAAGCGGATCACGGGCGCGGCCTCAGAAGGCGAGCTGCCGGAGGATGGTCCGGCCCAGGGGCACGAGCTCGATCCTCTCGATCGCCCGCGTGCCGCGATTCCGCAGGCGCACGACGACGCGCCCGTCGCGATAGGCGGCCTCGTGTCGCTCCACGAACGCGTACCGCGCGTGGTCCACGGGCGCGTAGTAGAGGTCGTCGAAGCCCGGCGCGTAGCTCCGGCCGCGCCGCTCGGTCGCCGCGATGGCTCTCGCGAACAGCAGCGCGCCGTAGGCGAACGAGCGCCGCTGCTGCGCGTCGGTCACGACGCGAACCCTGGCGCCGAACGTCACGTCGACGTGGTCGCCTGACTGGAACCGCCGGCGAATCCGCACGAAGCCCGCTTCCTCCGTGTGCCGCTCCGAGCACTCGACTCCGGTCGCCCACTCCGGCCTTCGTATCTTGAGGGTGAGCTCGACCGGCCGCTCGGCCTCGATCTCGAAGCGGAAGCTGTTCCCGTACGGGTACTCGGTCCGCTGTCGGATCCGCACCGGCGTGTCGCCCACCCGCGTCTCCAGCCGGTTCGGGCCCAGGAGGGCCGCCACGAGCGTGTCGTCGCCTTCGGCCAGCCACATGGACTGGACGAAGTACGGGCCGATGCGCCCGGCGTTGGGACTGCAGCAGACCGCGACGTCCTGGTGGGCCGGCGAGTACTTGTAGCGTGTCTGCTTGCGGTCGGGCTCCACGCGACCGTTCCGCGTCCCCCGCATCTCGAACGAGTCGTCGGTCTTCAGGTAGGCGATGGCCGGGAGCTCGGGGTGACGCGATCCCTGGGCGGCGTTGTAGAAGGTGCGCTCGATGCGGTCGGCCAGCCGCGGGTCGCCGCTCCTGGCGAAGAGCTGCGCGTAGCTGTCGACGAGCTCGTGGAGGGAGCAGTACTCGTAGCCGGTGTCGGCGGGATCGGCGATGCGCCCGCCGATCCACTCGTCGCCGATCGGGCCGCCGCTCGCGGTCGTGGCCCCGTCGATGCGGCCGAGGTACACGCGCAGCGCCTCCTGGAGCTTCGCGTCGCCCGTGGCCCACCCCGCCACCGACAGGGGGCGCAGGTGCTCGTAGCTGTGCGCCCCGTGCGACTTCAGGCGATAGCCGGGGTCGAGGATGTTGCCGAGCTGCGCGTCGCACTCGGACTGGTGAGTGGTCGAGAAGTCCTGGTACAGGAACGCCGCGTAGTCCAGGTACTTCCGCCTCGCGGGTGCGTTGCCACATGCGGTCCAGCACGTCGGTGAAGCACAGGCCGTGCGAGACGCCGCCGTTGAAGCCCTGGCCCGACTCGAAGGGACGACTCCGGCCCTCCGGGTAGTGGCGCATGACGTCGTCCACGGCGCGCACGAGCGCCCTCCAGACGGCGTCGTCGTGCGTCGCCTCGTACCAGCCCAGCAGCCCCCGATAGAGAGTGGCCTTGGCCCACAGCTCGCCGTTCTCGCCCTGGAACCGGTACCGCAGCGACGGCGGGTAGATGCCGAGGTACCCGTCGGGGTCCTGTGTCGCCAGCTTCCGTCGGACGTACTCGCGCGCCTTCTCGAGTCCCGCCTCGTCGTCGAGGAGGACCACGTGGCGCAGGTAGCCGTCCCACCAGTTCGACTGCGTCTCGCTGTTCCACCAGCGGTACTGCTCGTCGCCTTCGGCGTCGCCCTCCTTGAGGTTGCCGAGGTCGCGGGAGCGGCCGCCCGGCTGCAGGCGGTCGGCGCCGTAGATGTCCTCGGCGAACAGCGTGGGGACGAGCGTGTCGAGGCGGCCCACGAACCCCCGCAGGTCCTTCCTCATCTGCTCCTCGATCCAGCCCGAGGGCCGGACGGCCCCGAGCGGGAGCGGCTGGTACCGGTACGGGCGCGGCGCCTGCGCCGCAGCGGGGGCGACCAGCAACGACAGCGAGAGAGCAGCGGACGGGACCTTCACCGGAGCCTCCTCGGTCATGGAGCGAGGCTCACTCTAGCGGAACGGCCGGGGTCAGATCTTGAACGGCGAATCCGACCCGCGGATTTGCGCGGCGGACCGTTACGGTACTCTTCGCGCCATGAGCCTGCCTGCCCGCTCGCGGCCCGATTCCCTTCGGGCGCTGTCCGCCGCCAGCCTGGCCTCTTGGCTGGCCTGTGGCCTTCTCGCGCGGCCGGCCTGCGCCGCCGAACCCGGAGTGGCCGTGCTGCTGATCGACACCGATCGCGTCGCGGGAGAGGTCGACGAACGCCTCTACGGCCAGTTCCTCGAGGAGATCAACCACTCGGTCGTCGACGGGCTCTACGCCGAGCAGGTCCGCGGGCAGGGCTTCGAAGGGAAGGACTTCGCCGACTACTGGACGGCCTTCGGCAAGGGCGGCGAGGCGACGCTCGTCGCCACGGTGTTCGAGCGGGGAGAGCACAGCGTGCGGCTCGCCGCGCGGGGCGGCACGGCCGGCATACGCCAGGGCCGGTTCCACGTCGAGGCGGGACAGCGCTACGACGGCTCGCTGTGGCTCCGTCCCGAGAGAGGGACGCCGGCGCTCCGCCTGCGCATCGTGAGCCAGGACGGGCGCGAGCTCGCCCAGGTGCGGCTGAAGGCCGGCCGCGGCGGCTGGCAGGAGGTGCCCTTCGCGTTCACGAGCGCCATCACCGATCGGCAGGCGTCGCTCGAGCTCGTCGCCACCGGCACGGGCTCCGTGCTCCTGGACTTCGTCTCGCTCATGCGCGCCGATGCGCGCGCGCACGGCAAGATGCGGCCGGACCTCCTCGCAGCGCTCCAGGGGCTGGCGCCGCCGTTCATCCGCTGGCCCGGAGGGTCGTACGCCTCCATCTACAAGTGGAGGGACGGCATCGGCCGCCCCGTCTCGAGGAAGTACAACCCGAACACGATCTGGGGCGGCTACTCCGACTACTACGGGTTCGGCACCGACGAGTTCCTGGAGCTGTGCCGCCAGCTCGGCGCCGCGCCGATGATCGTGCTGGCCGCCACGAGCCTCGACCCCGGTCAGCTCCAGTACGCGCTCGACTGGGTGCGCTACCTCGTCGATCCGCCGACCACCGAGTGGGGCCGCAGACGCGCGGGCAACGGCCACCCCGAGCCCTACCGCGTGCCCTACCCTCCAGATCGACAACGAACCCATGAACCACGGGCTCTCCGCCGAGCAGTACGCCGCGATCGTCAACCTCTACGGCCCGCGCCTGCGGGAGATCGCGCCCGGGTCGAGGATCGTCGCCTGCGGGCAGAAGCGCTCGAACGACATGAGCTGGAGCGAAAAGCTGATCGATCTCGCCGGGGAGAGCTTCGACGTCCTCGGCGCCCACAACTACGAGTACGAGCCGGCGAGCTACGCGACCGGCGTGCGGCGGATCGAGGACTACCTGGAGAAGCTCGTCGACTACGTGCGCCGCTCCGCTCATCCGAAGATCGAGATCGCCGTGCTCGAGTGGGGCGCCTCCCGCACCTACGACTGGCGGGCGGGCCTGCACGCGGCAGGGAGCCTCCTCTCCTACGAGAAGCTGAGCCCGGCCCTCTCCCTGTCGAGCCCGGCCCTGCTGATGCGCAACGCGACCGACGACCCCGAGTGGCGCTCGTGGATCTACCACGACCACGTGTCGTGGTTCGCGGGCTCGGGCTACGTGGTGGAGAAGCTGTTTCGCGATTACTACGCTCCGCGGCGGCTCGCCTTCACGTCCGGCACGTTCAGAGACGTCCCGCGTCGAGCGGAGCTCTTCGACGCGATCTCGCAGACGAAGCCCGAGGGCTGGACGCCGAACACCGTGGACGCGATCGCGACCGGCACGGCCGACGGCCGACGCCTGATCGTCAAGGCCGTGAACTACGACGGCTCTCGTCACACGGCTGCTCGCTGCGTCTCCAGGGCGCGAGCGTGCCGTCGCACGCGGCCGTGAAGGTCGTCACCGTGACCGCCGGCCTCGACGACGCGAACTCGCTCGCCGAGCCCGCGAAGCTCCGCCGCGTCGAGACCGCGAAGCCCTACGCGCGCGACATGGCCTTCGACCTGCCGCCGTACACCGTCGCCGTGATCGAGATCCGGGCAGACTAGAGCCACCGTCAGACCACCATTGGAGGGATGGATCGCCATGAAGAGCTCTCGTTCGGTGCGTTGCGTGGTGGCGGGCGCGCTCGCGCTCGGTCTCTCCTCGCCAGCGGCGGCCGCTCCGGCGGCTTCGGCCGCGCGGCTGGTCGTGAAGGGGAACACCCTGCGGAACGGCAAGGGCGAGGCCGTGCGCCTCCGCGGCTTCGGGCTCGGCGGCATGCTGCACCTCGAGAACTTCATCGACGGCTATCCCGGGAGCGAAGAGGGGTTCCGCGAGGCGCTCCTGAAGGCGCTCGGCCGGGAGAAGTACGACCTCTTCCTCGAGACCTTCTACCGGCACTATTTCACCGAGGCGGACGCCCGCTACGTCGCCTCGCTCGGACTCAACCTGATCCGCATCCCCGTTCACTACCGGCTGTTCGAGGACGACATGAACCCGCGCGTCATCCGGGCGTCGGGCTTCGAGCTCCTCGACCGCGTCGTGAAGCTGTGCGCCGCCCAGGGCATCTACACGATCATCGACCTCCACGCACTGCCCGGCTACCAGAACCAGCACTGGCACAGCGACAACCCGACTCACCGCGCGCTGCTCTGGAAGCACAAGGACTTCCAGGACCCGCCTGGGACCCGTACCCGAACGGCGCGAGACGCGAGGCCCGGCTTCTCGTCCGCCACATTCTGATCGCGGAGGCGCTGCAGGCGGAGTTCGGCAAGGCCTTCGAGGGCCTGTCCGACGCGCAGGTCGTCGCACTGGGCGAGTCGTTCAGCTTCTCACGGGCGAAGCGACGGACGCGGCTCGAAGCGATCCTCTCCGGCAAGGAGCGCTGAAGGGCGATCGGATCGGATCAAGAGGCGACCCCTCGCCCGAGCGTCGCCCTCATCCGGGCGGCGGTCGCGCGCAGCGCCGGGAACTTCGCCCACTGCTCGTCCTTGCAGGTCGGGAAGTCCGGGCAGTGAGCGCACGTCTTCACGCCTCGCCGGGTCGCACATTGCTTGAGCGTACAGCTGAAGAGGGCCTTCTTCGACTTGCAGCCCAGGCACTCGACCTGCTCGGGCTTCATCTTCCAACGTGCGGCGACCTCCGCTCGAAGCGCCTCGTCCCTTCGAATGGTCGCCAGGTAGGCGTCGCATTTCGAGCAGTCGAGGCAGCAGAAGGCGACGCTGTCGAAGCTTCGCGGCGCCTCGCCGCTCTCGAGGGCGGCGGCCTTCCGGCTGAGACAGCATGAGACGAAAGCGACGCCGCCCACGAGCACGGCCCTGCGGTCGTCCAAGATCATGGTCGATCTCCTGTTCGGGCGAGAGTCCACGCGCCATAGACCCTGACGAGGACAGGTCCCGCGGCGTTCCCTTCGTCCGCGAACCGCTCGCTCTGCCGCGTCGTCGGAGCACGGAGCGGCGTGATACGTTCGCCCTGGTGAGCTTCTCTCGAATGCGCCCCGTGACCGCCCTCGCCCTCGCGCTGACTCTGCCCTCCTGCGGAGGCGGCAGCTCGTTCGGACCGAGCTCGCCCACGGGAACGACGCCGCCTTCCGAGGCGCCGGCCTCCTCGGTCACGTTCACGATCGACACCGGCGCGTCGCGTCACCCCATCTCCCCTTATGTCTACGGCGCCAACCAGGTCAGCTGGAGCGGGCGGTCGCGCGGCCTGAAGCTGGCGCGCCTGGGGGGCAACCGGTGGACCGCCTACAACTGGGAGACGAACGCCTCGAACGCCGGCG
>JAXLRD010000089.1:0-25509 GCA_046331285.1 Vicinamibacteria bacterium | reverse complement strand
GGCGATCCGGCAGGCCTCGCTCACCTCGTCCGCGGTCGCGTCCGGCCGCGAGAACGCGACGTTCTCGCGGATCGTGCCGTCGAAGAGAAACGTCTCCTGGAGGACGACGCCGAGGTGCGCGCGGTAGGCGTCGAGCCGCACCGTGGCGAGCTCGACGCCGTCCACGAGGATGCGGCCCGACCGCGGCGCGTGGAACGCGCACACGAGGCCGATCACGGTGGACTTGCCCGCTCCCGACGGCCCCACGAGGGCGGTGACGGTGCCCGGCGCGGCGTGGAGCGAGATCCCGTGCAGCACCGGCTCGTCCTCGCGGTACGCGAACGTCACGTCCTCGAAGACGACGTCGCCGCGCACCTCGGGGAGCGCGACCACCCGCCGCTCGTCCTCGTCCTCCGGCCGCTGCGAGAGGACTTCGCGCGTCCGCTCGAGGCCGGCCAGGGCCTCGGTGAGCTGGGAGCCGATGCTGACGATCTGGAAGAAGGGGCCCACGAGGAACCCGAGGAAGACGGTGTAGGTGAAGAACGACCCCACGGTCATCCGCGCGGCCAGGATCTCCCGCGCGCCCACCCACATCACCGCCGCGCCCACGACGCCGAGGAGCACGGTCGACGACAGCGACAGCACGGAGGTCGCGGTCAGGGTGCGGAAGACGTTGTCGAGGATGCGGCGGACGCCGCCCTCGAACACCGCCGCCTCGCGCGGCTCCGCGTGATACGCCTTCACGACGCGCACGCCGCCGAGGGTCTCGGTGAGCCGGCCCGTCACCTCGGCCTGGAGCTTCCCGCGCTCGCGGAAGATGGGCCGGAGGACGGCGAAGGCGCGGAAGAGCACGAGGCCGAACGCGGTGAGCGACGCCAGGGTCAGCAGGGTCGTCCGGGCGCTCAGCCACAGCATGACCCCGAAGGCCGCCGCCGCGGTCAGGAGCCCCCCGGCGAGCTCCACGAGGCCCGTTCCCACGAGGTTCCGGACCCCCTCGACGTCCCACATGATCCGGGCGAGCAGGTCGCCCGTCTTGTTGGCGTCGTGGTAGGCCACCGGCAGCCGCCCGATGTGCTGCTGGACCCGGATCCGCATCTCGGCGATGAGCTTCTGCGCCTCCTTCGACACGATCTGCGTGAGGGCGAAGCTGCTCACGCCCTGGACGACGGTCGCGACCACGACCGCGCCGACGAGCACGGGGAGCAGGTCGGGCCGCCGGCTCCCGATCACGTCGTCGATCAAGAACTTGGTGGACCCGGGGAGGACGAGGCCGGCCAGGCGGCCCATGGCCATCAGGAGAAGGGCGACGGCCAGGACGCCGCGGCGGGGGCGAACGAGGGCCCAGACGTCGGGAAGCAGGGCGCGCAGCCGCTCGGGCTTCCGGCCCCGGGCGGACTGTCTCGACAGGCGGGTCGCGACCCGGGCGGCTCCCCTCACCCCCGCATTCTATCGCGGCGGCCGGGCGCACCCCGACGACGGCGCCTCGGCGCCTCAGGCGACGCGGCGCCTCGAGACCCGCGCGGCCTTCGGCGCCCGTCCTCGCTCGGAGCTGCGCGCCTCGCGCAGCTTCTCGATGATGCGCCCCATGTCGTCCGTGCGCCCGCAGCGCAGGCACGCGACGACCGGGCGGTCGAGCCGGTGCAGGAAACGGTCTCCGCACCGGCAGCCGACGAGAAGGGCGATGAAGTGGCGCGTCTCCCGATGTCGCAGGATCTTCATCACGGTCATCCGGATACGCAAGGCGCATACCCGAGCGTGTGCGCTGTAAACACGCGACTTACGGGGGCGTGTCCGCTTTCGCGCCTCGACGGCTTGTCCGGAGGCCGGCGACGGCCCGACCGCCCCGATC
The DNA here is from genome assembly GCA_046331285.1 of Vicinamibacteria bacterium. GTDB lineage: Bacteria > Acidobacteriota > Vicinamibacteria > Fen-336 > Fen-336 > DATBSL01. The sequence continues at coordinate 23,681 of JAXLRD010000089.1, read as the reverse complement.
GCGCAACCATTGCGCCCGCAACGCCCGAATCGACCGATTCCCGGCATGAATGACGCCCAAACACCCCGTTCAAGGCTGGCCCGCTTCCTGCTGTGCCTCTGGCTGGCATGTTTCCCATACTCGAGGCCCGCTTCATCGCACCCGACGTGAAGCTCTTCCGCTTCTCGGCTCCCCGGATCGCGCGCAAGCGCCAGGCCGGCCAGTTCGTCATCCTCCGCGTGCACGACCGCGGCGAGCGGATCCCCATCACGATCGCGGACTCCGACCCTCAGCGGGGCGACGTCACGATCGTCGTCCAGGGCATCGGCAAGACCACGAAGCTGCTCAACCGGCTCGAGGCCGGGGACGCGATCCTCGACGTCGTCGGCCCGCTCGGCAAGCCGTCCGAGGTGGAGAGCTTCGGCACGGCCTGCGTCATCGGCGGCGGCGTCGGCGCCGCGATCGCCTACCCGACGGCCGTGGCCCTGAAGAAGGCCGGCAACCGCGTCGTCTCGATCCTCGGCGGCCGCACGCGCGACCTCGTCGTCCTCGAGGCCGAGCTGCGCGCCGCCTCGGACGCGCTCTACGTCACGACCGACGACGGCTCCCACGGCGAGAAGGGCCTCGTGACCGACCGGCTGAAGGCGCTCCTCGACGGCGGGGAGAAGATCGACTACGTCCTCGCGATCGGCCCGATCCCGATGATGCGCGCGGTGGCCGAGACGACCCGGCCCCACGGCATCAGGACGGTCGTGAGCCTCAACTCGGTGATGGTCGACGGCACCGGCATGTGCGGCGGCTGCCGCGTCAGCGTGGGCGGTAAGAGCCAGTTCGCCTGCGTCGACGGGCCCGAGTTCGACGCGCACACGGTCGACTTCCAGAACCTCGCGAACCGCAACGCCATGTACCGCGAGATGGAGCAGAAGTCCCTCGCCGACTTCCTCGCCCGGCCCGACGCGCACGCGGCCATGCTTCCCGGCCACGACTGCCGCCTGCTCGCCCAGGCCGACGCGGCCGCCGACGAGGTGACGGCATGACCTCGAAGAACCCCCTCCCGATGAAGGAGCGCGTCAAGATCAAGCGGACGCGCATGCCCGAGCAGGAGCCGGTGGAGCGCCGCGGCAACTTCGCCGAGGTGAACCTCGGCCTGCCGGTCGAGTTCGCCGCGTGCGAGGCCCAGCGCTGCATCGAGTGCGCCGACCCGAAGTGCCAGAAGGGCTGCCCGGTCGGCGTCAAGGTCCGCGAGTTCGTCGACCTCGTGCAGGCCGGCGAATACAAGGCCGCCGCGGCCAAGATGCGCGAGGACAACGTGCTCCCCGCGGTCACCGGCCGCGTCTGCCCGCAGGAGGACCAGTGCGAGGGCGCCTGCGTCATGGGGAAGAAGTTCGATCCCCTGGCGATCGGGTACCTCGAGCGGTTCATCGCCGACTGGGAGGCGTCCTCCGGCGAGATCGGCCTTCCCTCGCGCGCGCCTCTGACCGGGAAGAAGGTCGCCTGCGTCGGCAGCGGGCCGGCCTCCCTCACCGCAGCCGGCGACCTCGTCCAGCGCGGCCACGACGTCACCGTCTTCGAGGCCCTCCACGAGATCGGCGGCGTCCTCGTCTACGGCATCCCCGAGTTCCGCCTCCCGAAGGACATCGTCCGCCGCGAGGTCGCGAACATGGAGAAGATGGGCGTTCGCTTCGAGACGAACGTCGTCGTCGGGCGCACGGTCACGATCGACGAGCTCATGAACGAGGAAGGCTACGACGCGGTCTTCGTCGCGACCGGCGCCGGCCTCCCGAAGTTCCTCGACATCCCCGGCGAGAACCTGAACGGCGTCTACTCGGCGAACGAGTTCCTCTCGCGCGTCAACCTGATGAAGGCGTACCGCTTCCCCGAGTACGACGAGCCGATCTACGACTGCCGCGGGAAGAACGTCGCGGTCGTGGGCGGCGGCAACACGGCCCTCGACGCCATCCGCACCGCCCTGCGGCTCGGCGCGGCGAACGCCATGATGATCTACCGCCGGTCCGAGGCCGAGATGCCCGGCCGCGCCGAGGAGATCCACCACGCCAAGGACGAGGGCGTCGTCATCCACACCCTCACCCACCCCGTCGAGCTCCTCGGCGACGAGCGGGGCTGGCTCCGCGCGGCGCGCTGCATCCGCATGGAGCTCGGCGAGCCCGACGACTCCGGCCGCCGCCGCCCCGTCCCGGTCGAGGGGTCGGAGTTCGAGATCCCGCTCGACGTCGTGATCGTGGCGGTGGGCACCGGCCCGAACCCGCTCGTCCAGTCGACGACCCCGGACCTCGCCACGAACCGCAAGGGCTACATCGCAGTGGCCGACCCGGAGACGCTGCGCACGAGCAAGAAGGGCGTCTTCGCCGGCGGCGACATCGTCACCGGGGCCGCGACCGTCATCCTCGCGATGGGCGCCGGCCGGAAGGCCGCCCGCTCGGTCCACGAGTACCTGACGACGGGCGCTTGGTGAGACGGCCCCGGCGCGGGCGCCGGACCTAGAAGGAGAAGCCCACCGAAGCCCGCACCGTGACGCCGTTGCCGGCCGCCTCGAGCGGCCGCGGCGCGGCGCTCGCGCGCTCGCTCCTCGTCGCGTAGACGATCGGGCCCCCGCTCGCCGAGGCCCAGACCCGGCCGTCCGCGGCGGCCCAGTGCACGGCGGGGCCGGCGTAGAGCTTCGCGCCGCCCTCGGCTTCCTCGGCCTCCCAGAAGCCCTCGAGGTCTTCTCCGACCGCCTCGACGCCCACCCGCAGCCCGCGTCCGACCGACTGCAGCCAGCCGGCCGTGGTGATCACGTCGATCGCGTCGCGATCGGCAGCGAGCGGCTTCTCGAGGCGCAGGTTCGTCGACACGAGCGTGCCGCCGGCGGTCCACGACACGCAGGCCCGCCCGAGCGCGACGCTCGTCCCCGTCCACTCGCGCCGCCCGCCCGCCCCCACCGCGACGCGCAGGCGTGACGCCGGACCGAGCACGTCGACGAGCATCTCCGCTTCCTGGCTGCTCCGGGTCGCCTCGCCGGAAGCGCCGACGCCGAAGGCGCCGACGAGAGTCAGCCGACGGCCCAGGCGGCCCTGGACGCCGACGCGCTGCTCGACGCCGTCGAAGCCGAACGGCTCGGCCGTCCGCTCCGCGTATCCCGCGCCGTAGAAGGCCGTCCACGACCGCGCCTCGCCCCCGGCGCCCGGGAGACCCGTGATCACGGAGAACACGAAGGGCCGCGCCTGGGCGGCCGCCGGCCCGGCGGCGGCGGCGACGGCGGCGAGGGTCAGGGCGGCGACACGACGGGAAGCGCTCACGCCGTCGATTCTAGCCCTGCCGGGGCGGCGTCCCCGCTAGATCAGCCGCCGCTTCTGCGCGGCACACCGCAGCTCCTCCCGGAACTTCGGGTGCGCGCACTCGATGAGCGCGGCCGCGCGCTCCCGCACCGACCGGCCGTGCAGGTTCGCGACCCCGTACTCCGTGGCGACGTAGTGGACGTCGGCGCGGCTCGTCACGACCCCCGAGCCGGGCACGAGCACGTCGACGATCCGCGAGATCTCGCCGTCCTTCGCGGTCGAGGGCAGCGCGATCACGGGCTTGCCCCCGCGCGAGCGCGAGGCGCCCCGCACGAAGTCGACCTGGCCGCCGAACCCGGAGTAGATGGACCGGCCCATGGAGTCGGCGCACACCTGGCCGGTGAGGTCCACCGCGATCGCCGAGTTGATCGCCACCATCTTCTCGTTCTGGGCGATGATGAACGGGTCGTTCACGTAGTCGCTCGGGTGGAACTCGACGAACGGGTTGTTGTCCAGGAAGTCGAAGGTCTTCCGCGAGCCCAGGACGAACGACGCGACGAGCTTGCCCTTGTGCAGCGTCTTCGCGTCGCCGGTGATCACTCCCGCCTCGAACAACTCCACGACGCCGTCCGAGAACATCTCGGTGTGGATGCCGAGGTCGCGCTTGTCCTTCAGGAAGAGGAGCACGGCGTCGGGGATCTCGCCGATGCCCATCTGCAGGGTCGAGCCGTTCTCCACGAGGTCGGCCACGTTCTTCCCGATCGCCCGCGCCACCTCGCCGACCTCGGTGCACTGCGGCAGCTCGACGATCGGCCGGTCGATCTCGACCACGTGGTCGAGACGCGAGACGTGGATGAACGAGTCGCCGAGCGAGCGCGGCATCCGCCGGTTGACGAGGGCGACCACGTCCCGCGCCGACTCGGCGGCCGCCTTCGTGCACTCGACGCCGACGCCGTACGAGCAGAAGCCGTGCTCGTCGGGCGGGGAGATGTGGATGAACGCCACGTCGACCGGGATCGACCGCGAGCGGACGAGGCCGGGGATCTCGGAGAGGAACACCGGAACCCAGTCGGCGCGTCCCTCGTTGACCGCGGCCCGCACGTTCGGGCCGGTGAAGAGGGCGCGGTGCCGGAAGGAGCCCTCGTAGCGCGGGTCGACGTGGTCGGCCGCGCCGAAGGTGAGGATGTGCGTGACCTCGACGTCTCGCAGCTCCTCCGCCCGGCCGACCAGGGCCTTCACCAGCTCCTCGGGATTGTTGCAGCCGCCGTGCAGCCACACGTGGTCGCCGGACCGGACGCAGCCGACGGCCGCCTCGGCCGTCTTCACCTTCGTCCGGTAGGCGTCGAGCCAGGCCATGCGCTACTCCTCGAGCGCCGGCAGGCGCCACCAGTCCATGCCGAACGTGCGGGCGAGCTCCTCGTTCGCGCACCGGCCGCGGTAGAGGTACGTGCCGCGGGCGAGCTCGCAGTGGCGGCGCAGGGCCGCGTCGAGCCCCTCGTCGGCCACCGCCGCGATGTAGGGAAGCGTCGCGTTCGTGAGCGCCTGCGTCGAGGCCCGCGCGGCGCCCGACGGGAGGTTGGGGACGCACACGTGGATGATCCCGTCGACCTCGTACGTCGGGCTCGCGAGCGACGTGGGCCGCGACGTCTCGAAGCAGCCGCCCATGTCGATCGAGAGGTCCATCACGACCGACCGCGGCTTCATGAGCCTCAGCATGGCGCGCGTGACGAGGACCGGGGCCCGCTGCCCGCGCACCGCCACCGCGCCCAGCACGAGGTCGGCGAAGGAGAGCGCCTTCTCGACGTTCGGCGGTGTCGCGAGCATGGTCGTCAGGCCGGGCAGCTCGCGGGCCACCGAGCGGAGGGACTCGACGCTCTGGTCGAGGATCGTGACCTGGGCGCCGAGGCCCACGGCGGCCCGCGCCGCGGCGCGGCCGAGGACGCCGGCGCCGAGGATCACGAAGTTGCCCGGCGGCACGCCCGGCACGCCGCCGAGGAGGATCCCCTTCCCGCCGAACTCGTTCAGCAGAAGGCCGCTGCCGACGATCACGGCGAGCGATCCCGCTATCTCGGACATGCTGGTGCGCACCGGGGCGTAGCCGGACGCGTCCTCGATCGCCTCGAGGCCCACGGCCGTGACCTCGCTCTCCGCGAGCGTCTTCAGGTCCTCCGGCCGCGCCGCCGGCAGGGCCCAGAAGCCGAAGAGGATCTGGTCCTTCGGCAGGTGGGCGTACTCGCCGGGGTCGGGCGCGAAGACCGTGGCCACGAGCGCGGCGCGGGCGAAGACCTCGTGCCGGCTGTACGCGATCTGAGCGCCGGCCGCCTGGTACTCGGCGTTCGGGTGGCCGGCGGCGAGGCCCGCGTCGGCCTCGGCCCACACCCGGTGGCCCTTCTGCACGAGCGTCTTCACGGCGGACGGAGCGAGGGCCACGCGGTGCTCGCGCAGCCGCGTCTCCCGGGGAATCCCGATGTCCATGTTGCCTTCCGTTCGGGCGGCGGCGCCGCCTCTAGCCCTCCTGCAGCCGTCGCCGCAGGCCGTCGAGGAGGGCCGTCATCTTCCGGCACTCGTCGCACGCGGCCTGCGCCGAGGTGCACGGCGCGCCGTCCGCCTGCATCTCGGCGCAGCTCGGCTGGGCGACGAAGTCCGCGAGCTCCGTCACGAACGCGGCCAGGCGGTCGCGCAGCGGGCTCGGCGGGATGGAGCGCAGCGCCGCGACGAGCTTCGCTTCCTCCGGGCCCAGCTCCTCGGCCCTCATGCGTCCTCCCTCGCGGCCGCCTCGGCCGCCGCCCGCGCGCCGCACGCGAACGCTTCCTCGTTCAGCGGGATGAGCGCGCACTTCTCGGCGAGGGCCTGGCGCACCGCGGTCAGGAAGGTCTCCTTCGGGAAGAGGCGGGTCGCCTCCTGCACCGCGCCGAGGGCGACGATGTTCTTCACGATCACCTTGCCGAGCTCGGCCGCGATGCGCGTGAACGGGACCCCGACCGCCTTCACCCCCGGCTTCATCGACGGCCGCTCGTGGATCACCGAGGAGTCGTACACGACGACCCCGCCTTCCGCCACCTCCGGCGCGAACTTCGCGAGGCTCGGCGCGTTGAAGGCCACGAGGATGTGCGGGTGCGGCGCGGCCGGCGAGAGCACCTCGTCCGCGGCGATGCGCACGTCGGCGTAGGACGTGCCGCCGCGCGACTCCGGGCCGTAGCTCGGGATGTGCGTGGAGTCGAAGCCCTCGTTGATGGCCGCCCGGGTCACGAGGAGGGCGGCGGTCTGCGCGCCGTCGCCGCCCGCCCCCGCGAGCTTGATCCCGATGTCGCGGCCCCACGGCGTCCTCGGGAAGCCGTCGCAGAAGCGCTTCGTCTTCTCGCCCGCCCCGCCGATGATGTCGAGCACCTTCCCCGGCATGTAGTTCGGCTGGGGGGGCAGCGGCCAGCTCTCCTCGCGCGCGAGGTCCTTCTTCACCCCGAGCGGGTAGAGCGGCAGCATCTTCTCCCTGACCCACTTCTCCGCCTCGAGCGGGGTCATCTTCAGGTGGGTCGGGCACTCCGCGAGCACCTCGACGAACGAGAAGCCCTTGCCCTCGACCTGGAGCCGGAGCGCCTTCCGGATCGCCTTCTCGGCCTTGATGCGGTTCTTGGCGTCGAAGAGGGCCACCCGCTCGACGTAGACCGGCCCGTCGAGCCCGGCCATCAGCTCGGCGACCTTGAGCGGCTCGCCGGTGAAGCGCGTCCGGCCGTACGGGCTCGTCGCGGTCTTCTGGCCCATGAGCGTCGTCGGGGCCATCTGCCCGCCGGTCATGCCGTAGATCGCGTTGTTGACGAAGACGACGCTGATCGGGATGCCGAGCTGGGCGACGCTCACGATCTCGGCGAGGCCGATCGAGGCGAGGTCGCCGTCGCCCTGGTAGCTCACGACGATCGACTCCGGGTTCGCCACCTTGTGGCCCAGGGCCACCGCCGGCGCGCGGCCGTGGGCGGCCTGCGTGTTACCGACGTCGAGGTAGTAGTACAGGAAGACGCTGCAGCCCACGGGCGAGACCGCGACTGTGCGATCCTGCACGCCGAGCTCCTCGATCGCGTCGGCGAGGTACTTGTGGGCGAGGCCGTGGCCGCAGCCCGCGCAGTACGTCGTGCTGTGGCCCTTGAGGCCGGTGCCGTGGTCGTGCCGCTCGAACTTCTCGTAGAAGACGCTCATGCCCGCACCTCCGCGGCCGCCCCGGCCGGGTGGAGGACCTGCTCCACGATCTCGTGCTGCTGCGGCAGGACGCCCCCGTAGCGCTGCACCGAGTCGACGGGCGGCAGCGGCAGGCCGGCCCGGCTCACCGCGAGCCGCAGCTCGTCCTCGAGCTGGCCCGGCGAGGCCTCGACCATGACGATCCGCTTCGTGTGCGCGAGGACCGGCGTGAGCGCGTCGATCGGGAACGGCCACACGGTCACCGGCCGGAAGAGCCCGGCCCGCACGCCGCGCTCGCGCAGCGTCTCGACGGCGCCCTTCGCCATCCGCGCCGGCGTGTTGCAGGCGACGACGAGCACGTCGGCGTCGTCGCAGCGGAAGAGGTCGGCCCGCTGCTCGCGGCGGGCCATCTCGGCGTACTTGCGGTTGAGGTGGTGGTTGTGGGCCTCGAGGTCGGCCTCGGAGAGGAAGATCGAGCAGATGAGGTTGCGCCGGTGCGCCCGGTCGCCGGGCACCGCCCACGCCGGGACGCCCGGCTTCACCATCTCCTTCGGCAGGTCGACGCGGCCCGTCATCTGGCCGAGGTAGCCGTCGCACAGGAGGACGACGGGGTTGCGGTACTCGAACGACAGCCGGAACGCCAGCATCGTCAGGTCGAGCATCTCCTGCGGCGTCGCCGGCGTGAGGGTGATCGCGTGCGTATTGCCGTGGCCGAGGCCGCGGCAGGCGAGCTTGATGTCCGACTGCTCGGGCGCGATGTTGCCGAGGCCGGGGCCGCCGCGCATCACGTTCACGAAGACGCCCGGGACCTCGGCCCCGATCATGTAGGACACGCCCTCGAGCATCAGGCTGAAGCCCGGCGACGACGTGAACGTCATCGCCGGCTGCCCCGCTCCCCCGCAGCCGTACATCATGTTGACCGTCGCCACCTCGCTCACGGCCTGCACGAAGACGCCGTCGAGCTGCGGCAGCAGCTTCGCCATGAGCTCCGCGCCCTCGGTCGAGGGCGTGATCGGGTAGCCGAAGAAGTGCCGGCAGCCGGCGAGGATCGCCCCGATCGAGGAGGCGTAGGTCCCCTTCGTCACGAGGGGCTGCGTCGCGGGCAGCGGGACCCGCTCGTCCGGGATCGGCGGCGGCGGCTCGACCTGAGCGTGCCGGGGCCCGAAGTGCTTCGCCGGGTCCTCGATCTCGAAGTCGCTGAACGGCTCCGGCGCGAGGCCGTAGGGCTCGGGGCAGGCGGTCATGCACAGGCCGCAGGCCGAGCAGTCCTCGAGGTTGAGCACGACCGGGACGAGCCCCGTCTGGGGGTTGATCTCCGTCCCCATCTCGATGCAGTGCTTGGCGCACGCCTCGATGCAGCGGCCACAGCCCTTGCAGTACTGCGGGAGCAGGAAGGGCTTCGGCCGCTCCGCGATGGTGGGCATGTTCGACTCCCCTTTCGGAGAGACAAACGGTGCAAACTCCTCGCCACGACCCGCGTGCCACCGATCAGTGGCATACGGGCCGTCTCCCCCGCACCTTGCGAAAGCTTTGCGGCGGCGCCGCGGGCGCCTGCTGAAGGAAGTGCAGGCGCCCGCTAAGTGGTCAGACCTGTTGAGGTTGGCGGATTCCGCGCTACTGCGCCTTCACCGCGCCGATGACGCCGCACCCGACCCGCGCGCCGGCGTTGCCGGTCGGCTGCGTCTTGAGGTCGTCCGCCTTCTCGTGGACGATCACGCCCCGGCCGAGCACGCTTCCGGGGCCCTCGAAGGCGCCCTGTGGGTCGACGTAGTCGACCGTGGCCGTCCCGTCGGCCGCGGCGGTGACGTTCCCCATGTCGCCCGCGTGCCGCTGGGCGTCGTGGGGACCGGCGTGCGGGGCACCCGCCGGGTTGAAGTGGCCCCCGGCCGAGGTCGCGTCCGGCGCCGAGCAGTCGCCGAACTCGTGGACGTGGAAGCCGTGGTCGCCGGGCTTCAGGCCCTTCAGCGTGGCCTGCACGCGCACGCCGGCGTCCGCCTTCGTGAAGGTGACGGTCCCCGACACCCCGCTCGTGCCGACCGGGTTGACGACCGCCACCGCCTTCGTCACCGGCGACGGAGCGGCGAGCGCGACAGACGCGGCGCCGAGCGCCGCCACCGCGAGCGAAGCGAGCTTCATCGAGAGTCCTCCTGGCGAAACCGTGAATCGACTATCTCACGGCCGGCGTCGATCCTGAACCCGCGGCCGTCCCTCTCCGGAAGACGACTCACGCCGCCGCGGCCGTCGCCGCCTCGGTCCCCGCGCCCAGGGCCGCCTCCGCGGTCCGCGTGCGCGCCACCAGGAGGTAGATCGCGGGCACCACGAACAGCGTGAAGAACGTGCCGATCACCATGCCGGACACGAGCACGATGCCGATGCTGTTCCGGGCGCCGGCGCCGGGGCCGGTGGCGAGAACGAGGGGAAAGTGGCCCACGACGGTGGCCGCGGTCGTCATCAGGATCGGCCGCAGGCGGGTGCCGGCCGCCTCGATCACCGCCTCGAGCTTCCGCCGCCCCTGCTCCTGCAGGTGGTTCGCGAACTCCACGATGAGGATGCCGTTCTTCGACACGAGGCCGACGAGGGTGATGAGCCCGACCTGGCTGTAGATGTTGAGGGTCGTGAAGCCGAGGAACGAGAACACGAGGGCGCCCGAGAGCGCGAGCGGCACCGAGCCCGCGAGGATGATGAACGGGTCGCGGAAGCTCTCGAACTGCGCGGCCAGCACCAGGTAGATGAGGATCGCCGAGAGGAGGAACGTGGCCAGGAACTGCCCGCCCTCCGTGCGGAGCTGGCGCGACTCGCCGGCGTGGTCGATCGTGAAGCCGGCCGGCAGCATCGCCCTGGCCTCGTTCTCGAGGAACGTGAGCGCCTGGTCGAGCGGCACGGGCGGCGGCAGCACGCCCTGGATCCGGACCGCGTTCAGCTGCTGGAACCGCTTCAGCTCGCGGGGCTCGGTCGTCGACTTGAGGGTCGCGAACGTCGAGAGCGGCACGAGCTTCCCCCCGGGCCCCGTCACGTGGATCTGCGTGAGCTGCTCCGGGGTCAGCCGCTCGGCGCGCTTCGCCTGCGGGATGACCTTGTAGCTGCGGCCCTGGATGCTGAACCGGTTGACGTAGTTGCCGCCGACCATGGTCGCGAGGTCGCGGCCCACCTGGCTCACCTCGACCCCCGCCGAGCGGAGCTTGTCGCGGTCGAGCACGACCTCCGTCTGCGGCTGGTCGAACTTCAGGTCGGAGTCCGCGAAGATGAACATCCCGCTCTGGAACGCCTTCGCCACCAGCTTGTCCGCCACCTCGACGAGCTTCTCGGGCTCGGCGGTCGAGGCGATGACGAGGTCGACCGGGAAGTTCCCCCCGCCCGGCAGCGGCTGCGGGATCATCGGGATCACCCGCACGCCGGGGATCTTCGCGAGCTCGCCCGAGGACTGCATCAGCAGCTCCGGGGTCGTCCTCTTCCGCTCGCTCCACGGCTTCGTCACCATGCCGCCGAACCCGCCCGTCGGCATGGTGATCTCGAAGGTGCTGGCCGTCTCGGGAAACGAGCGGTACACCTCGCCCACCTTCCGCGAGAAGAGGAGCGTCTGGTCGAGGGTGGCGTTCGCCGGGGCCTGGACGATGCCGAAGACGACGCCCTGGTCCTCCTGGGGCGCGAGCTCCTTCGACGAGAACATGTAGAGCGGCGCGATGAGGAGGACGACCGCCGCCCAGAGGAGGAGGACCGCCTTGCGGTCGGCGAGCGTCCACGAAAGGCTCCGCGAGTACCGCTCCCGAATCGCCTCGAACCGCCGGTTCACGAACCCCGCGAAGCCGCGGCGGCTGTCGCCCGCCCGCAACAGGCGCGAGCCCATCATCGGCGACAGCGTCAGGGCGACGAACCCGGACACGAGGACGGCCCCGGCCAGCGTGAACGCGAACTCGCGGAAGAGGGCGCCGGTGAGGCCGCCCTGGATCGCCACCGGCGTGTAGACGGCGGCGAGGGTGATCGTCATCGCCACGATCGGGCCGACGAGCTCCCGCGCGGCGTGAAGAGCCGCCACGAAGGGCGGCTCGCCGTCGTGGAGGTGGCGCTCCACGTTCTCGACCATGACGATCGCGTCGTCGACCACCAGCCCGACCGAGAGCACGATCGCGAGCAGCGTCAGCAGGTTGATCGTGAACCCGGCCACCCCGGCCAGGAACACCGCGCCGAGGAGCGAGACCGGGATCGCGACGACCGGGATGAGGACCGCGCGGACCGAGCCCAGGAACAGGAAGATGACGAGCACCACGATCAGGAGCGTCTCGCCGAGGGTCTTGACGACCTCGTCGAGGGCGTCCTGGATGTACGCCGTCGAGTCGTACGGGATGCCGGCGGTCATGCCCTTCGGCAGCTGGGCCTCCACCTCCTTCATCGCCCCCCGCACCCGCTCGATCACGTCGAGCGAGTTCGCGGTCGGGAGCACCCACACGCCCATGAAGGTCGCGTTCTGGCCGTTGAAGCGGACGTCCTCGTCGTAGCTCTCGGCCCCCAGCACGACGTCCGCGATCTCGCCGAGGCGGACGACCGTGCCCGCCTTCTCCTTCACGACCACCTGCCGGAACTCCTCCGGCGTCTGCAGGTCGGTGTTCGCGACGAGGTTCACCGACACCATCGAGCCCTTGGTGCGGCCGAGGGCGGAGAGATAGTTGTTCTTCGCGAGCGCGTCCTGGACGTCCGAGGGCGAGATGCCGAGAGCCGCCATCTTCTCGGGCCGGAGCCACACGCGCATCGCGAACGTCCGGCCCCCGAGGATGTCGGCCCGCTGCACCCCGCTGATCGACGAGAGCCTCGGCTGCACGACGCGGGTCAGGTAGTCGGTGACCTGGTTCGGGTCGAGCTGGTCCGAGGCGAAGCCGATGTACATGGCCGCCGACTGGCTGTCGGCGGTCTGCAGCTCGATGACCGGGGCCTCGGCCTCCGGCGGGAGCTGGTTGCGCACCTGCGCGACCTTGGCCTGGATCTGGGTGAGGGCCGCGTTCGTGTCGTAGTTGAGCTTCAGGTGGACCGTGATGGTGCTGACGCCCTGGGCGCTCGACGACTCGAGGTAGTCGATGCCGTCGGCGCTCGCGATCACCCGCTCGAGCGGGGTCGTGATGAACCCCCGGACGAGGTCGGCGCTGGCCCCGACGTAGACCGTCGCGACGTTCACGACGGCGACGTCGCTCCGCGGGTACTGCCGGACGCTCAGCGCGCGGACGGACCACAGGCCCGCGATCAGGATCACGAGGTTGACGACGATCGCCAGCACCGGCCGGCGGACGAAGACGTCGGTGGGGCGCATCAGTTGTCCTCGGGGCGGGGGGCGGGGCTGTCGGCGGGCCGCACGTCGTTGTTCACCTGCACCGCCGCGCCGTTCCGGAGCTTGAAGACGCCGGACGAGACGACCTCCGCGCCGGCCTCGACGCCCTGCAGCACCGCGACCTGGTCGCCGCGGGCGGGGCCGAGCTTCACGAACTGCTGCCGCACGCCCTTGTAGCGGACGCCGCCCTGGCCTTCCATCTCGGCCACGACGTAGACCGAGTCCCCGTAGGGCGCGTAGTTCACCGCCGAGGCCGGCAGGGCGACGAGCGGCGCCTGCTGGCCGACCTGGGCCTGCACCTGAACGAACATGCCCGGGCGCAGGCGCCCGTCGGGGTTCGGGATCGTGGCCTGCACGCGCACGTTGCGCGTCGCCTCGTCGACGACGGAGTCGAGCGCGTTGATCGTGCCGGCCGCGGGCGAGGCGATGCCCTCGGCGCTCACCCGCACCTCGCCGCCCGCGCGGAGCCGCCCGACCTGCTGCTGCGGCACCGAGAAGTCGACGTGGAGGGGGTCGAGGGACTGCAGCGGCACGATCGGCGCGCCGCCGGCGAGGTACTGGCCGAGGTCCACCTGCCGGATGCCGAGGACGCCCGCGAACGGCGCGCGGACCTGCTTGCGCTCGATCGTGGCCGCGATCTCCCCGACCCGGGCCTCGGCCTGCTTGTGCTCGGCCGCGGCGCGGTCGAGCTCGGCCTGGGCCACGATCCCCTGCGCGACGAGGCCGCGGACGCGGTCGAGGCTCAGCTTCGCGAGGTCGCGCTGGGCCTCGGCCGCCGCGAGCTGCGCCCGCTCCTGCCGCGCGTCGAGGCGGACGAGCACCGCGCCCGCGGCGACCGACTGCCCCGACTCGAACAGGATCGCCTCGACGACGCCGGGCAGGTCCGCGCTCACGGTCACGCCGCGCACCGCCTGGACGGTGCCGATCGCGTCGAGCGTCGCGGGCCACGGCTCGAGCCGCGCCTTCACCGTCGTGACCGCCTCGGGAGGCATCTGGAACGAGGCGGCCTGGGCGATCGCCGACCGGATCTGCAGCGTCTTCGCGACACCGAGCCCGGCCACGAGGCCGATCGCCACCATGAGCACGAACCACACCCGTCTCGTCATGAACGCACCCCTCCACGACAGAAAAACGCGAGGAAGACTCGATGCGTTGGACGAGAACGGACGACCCGGGTTCCCTAAAAATGTACTAAGAGGTAGACATTAGGACCGCCTGTGATCTCGATCAGAGCGGTTTGTTGGTCCGATCGAGATCACAGGCGGAAGGTCCGTTGTCCGTTCTTGTTGTCCGTTTCCGTTGTCCGTTTCCCTAGATCCGTTGTCCGTCCCAAGCAGAAAGGGCCAGCCGCGATTCCCTCCCAGCGGAGCCCCCTCTGTCCCACCACGCCCGTCCCGATCCGCGTGTCACTTCAGCGAGAACCCCGCCTCCTTCGTATCCCGCGAGTTCCCCCCGACGAACACCTTGAACGCCCCGGGCTCCGCCTCCCACTTCGCCCGGGCCGTGTAGAACGCGAGGTCGGCGGCGGTCAGCGTGAAGGTCACCTCGCGCGACTGTCCCGGCGCGAGCTCGACCTTCTGGAAGCCCTTCAGCTCCTTCACCGGCCGCGTGACCGATCCCACCAGGTCGCGCACGTAGAGCTGCGCGACCTCGACGCCCGGCCGCGTCCCCGTGTTCGTGACGGTGGTCGTCACCTTCAGCTCGCCGCCGGCCGCCATCTCCGCCGCGGAGAGCTTCGGCTCGGAGTAGGAGAAGCTCGTGTAGCTCAGGCCGAAGCCGAACGGGTAGAGCGGATCGTTCGGCAGGTCGGTGTAGCGCGACCACGTCACGCCCGGCTCGGGGCCCGGACGGCCCGTGTTCTTGTGCGCGTAGGTCATCGGCAGCTGCCCCACGCGGCGCGGGAACGCCACGGGCAGCCTGCCCGAGGGGTTGCAGGCCCCGAACAGCACGTCCGCGATCGCGTTCCCCGCCTCCGAACCGAGCTGCCACGTCGCGAGCACCGCGGGAACCGCGGCCGCCTGCTTCTCGATCGTCAGCGGGCGGCCGCTCGACAGGACGAGCACGACCTTCGGGTTCGCCGTCACCACGGCCTCGAACAGCTCCCCCTGCAGGCCCTTCAGCCCGATCTCGGCCTGGCTACGGCCCTCGCCCGACTGGAAGGCGTCCTCGCCGAGCGCGAGGAGGACGACGTCGGCGCCCCGCGCCGCCGCGACCGCCGCCGCGAAGCCCGAGCGGTCCGTCGTGTTGTAGACGGGCGGCGCCATGAAGTTGCGCGGGCCGGTGATGAGCTTCGCTCCCTCGGCGTACGCGACCTCGGTCGACGGACCCGCCGCCGCCTTCACCCCCTCGAGGAGCGACACGGCCGAGCCGGTCACGCCCTGGCCGCGCCAGTTGCCGATCGGCGAGTCCTTGTCGTTCGCGAGCGGGCCGATGACCGCGATCTTCCTGACCGCGGCCTTGTCGATCGGCAGGATCCCGCCCTCGTTCTTCAGCAGCACGATCGACTTGCGGGCCACGTCGCGGGCCGTCGCGAGGTTCGCGGGCGTGAGGGTCGCCGCCTTCTCCCGCGCCGGGTCCGAGTAGCGGAACGGGTCGTCGAACAGGCCGAGCGCGAACTTCACCCGCAGGATCCGGCGGACCGCGTCGTCGACGAGGCGCGCGTCGACCTTCTTCTCCTTCACGAGGGCCACGAGGTGGCCGACGTACGCGCGCGACTCCATGTCCATGTCGCTGCCGGCCGCGAGCGCTCGCTGCGCGGCCTGCTTCAGGTCGGCCGAGAAGCCGTGCGGAATCATCTCCCGATCGAGCCCCAGTCCGACACGACGAAGCCCTGGAAGCCCCACTCGCCCTTGAGGATGTCGCGCTGCAGGTGCGCGTTGCCCGTCGAGGGATTCCCCTGATCTCGTTGAACGAGTTGCTTGAACGTCGTGGCCCTCGCGCCGGCCGCGGCCTTGAACGGCGGCAGCACGACGTTGCGCAGCGTGTGCTCCGACATGTCGGCCGTGTTGTAGTCCCGCCCGGCCTCGCCGAAGCCGTAGCCCGCGTAGTGCTTCACGCACGCGGCGATCGTGTCGACGGCGGCGAGGTCCTTGCCCTGGAAGCCGCGCCCCGGGCCGCCGCCATCACCGAGCCGAGGTAGACGTCCTCGCCCGAGCCCTCCATGATCCGGCCCCACCGCGCGTCGCGCGAGACGTCGACCATCGGCGCGAACGTCCAGTGCTGGCCGGCGGCCGCGGCCTTGTCGCCGCGACGCGGGCGGAGAGCCCGCCGCGGCGGGGTCGAAGCTCGCGGCCTCGGCGAGCGGGATCGGGAAGATCGTCTTGTACCCGTGGATGACGTCGTAGCCGAAGATCATCGGGATCTTCAGCCGGCTGCCGGAGAGGGCCAGCCCTGCGCCTTGCGCGTGGCCTCCGCTCCGTTGACGTTCAGCATCGAGCCCACGAGGCCGCCGCGGATCTCGTCGTAGGCCCTCTTCTGGGTCCCGGGCCGCTGCGGGCCCGGGTGAGGTCGAGCGGGTTCGAGTACTGGCTGAGCTGCCCGACCTTCTCCTCGAGGGTCATCTTCGCGAGGAGTAGGTCGATCTTCTTCTCCGTCGCGGGAGAGACGAGGTAGGCCGTGCCCGGGCGGCGCGGCGGGGACGAGCGCGGGCAGGGCGAGGCAGAGGGCGAGGGCGAAACCGAGGGAGCGCGCGACGCAGCGGGTCATGAGACCTCCAGGGGTCGGACGACGTCGAACCCGCGGATTCTACCGCCCGGGCTCGCGGCCGCGCCCGGTGCGGAAGGCTCAGGCGAACCGGACGGCGAACCGTTTCGACGGCGGATAGGATACACGTCCGGCGCGTGCCCGGCCCGATGGAGGGCCTGATCCCGGCCCAGAACGCCACGCTCAGGATCTCGCCGTGCTGGGCCAGGAAGGCGGCCCGGCTCGCGTCGTCGAGGCCGAGCATCGGCTGGAAGTCCTCGGGAAGACGTCGCCCCCCACGAAGAACGGAGGCTCCCCCGCCGGCTCCTCGCCGGCGTAGCTCCTTCGGCGTCTCGCGGAAGCGGCAGTCGGCGAGCACGGCCAGCTCGTCGTAGTCGTAGAAGACGACCCGGCCGTGGCGCGTCACCCCGAAGTCTTCGAGGAGCATGTCGCCCGGGAAGATGTTGCTCCGCGCGAGGTCCCGGATGGCCTCGCCGTAGTCGAGAACTGCCCGGCGCGCCTCCGCCTCTTCCGCCTCGCGAACGTGGAGGTCGAGGGGCCGCACCCGCCTCTCCGTGTACGCGTGGTGGAGCCTCACGCGCTCCTCGCCCACCGACGCGCCCGTCCGCGCCTCCCGCTCGAGCCTCGATCACCCCGGGCGCGAACCGGGCCCGGTCGAACTCGAGGTGCTCGAACTCGCGCGCGTCGACGAGGCGGCCGGCGCGGTCGTGGCGGAAGACGAGGTCGTACTTCCCCATCACCCGCCGCCGCGTCGTCGCCTTCGCCGGCGGGAAGGCGTCGCGGATGACCTTGAACACCGAGTCGAAGGTCGGCAGCGCGAAGACGACCATGACCATGCCCTTCTGGCCGGGGGCCGTCTCGAACCGCTCGTCGGTGCGCGCGAGATGGCCGAGGAGGGCGCGGTGAGCTCGGTCTTCCCGTGGCGGGGGTGGCCGATCGCGTCGCAGCAGCCGCCGACGGCCTGCGGCATCAGGCTGCGCGGAAGGCGACGGTCGCCCGCGACTCGTCGGCCTCCACGAAGAAGTACGACCGGGTGAAGGAGAAGACGACCGACGCCTCGTCCTCCGTGAGGAGCACGGCGTCGACCGCCACGCTCTGCTCCCGCGGGCGAGGGCGATCACGATCGGGTGCCCGGCCCCGAGGCGCGTCGGACTCGCCCCACCACGCACGCCGCCCGGCCGCGGTAGAAGAGGGCCCGCGCCGACTCGATCGACACGATCGGGCTCGGGTCGGCCGCGCCGAGGTCGGCCGCGATGCGCGTCGCGTCGCGGCCGAGGTCCTCGTACCCGCACGGGAACGCGTGGTGGTCGAGGAGGCGCGCGACGAGGCCCGCCGTGTCGTGCCGGCGCGGGCACACGCGCACGACCCGCTCGTAGCGGCGCGGCAGCGGCTCGACGACCGGCCCTCCACGAACTCGATCGCCGGGTCGACGCCGGCCGTCGAGAAGACGCGGCGGGTGACCGAGCTGAAGAACGTCTCGGCGAGCTCCGGGTCCGGGAGCGACGAGAGGTCGGCGCAGGCCGCGTTCGCCTGACG
Organism: Vicinamibacteria bacterium; assembly: GCA_046331285.1. Classification (GTDB taxonomy): domain Bacteria; phylum Acidobacteriota; class Vicinamibacteria; order Fen-336; family Fen-336; genus DATBSL01. Next base: position 5,708 of record JAXLRD010000089.1, on the reverse strand, counting down.
CCAGGCCTCGCGCTCGTCGAAGGCCTCGCCGAGGCGCGCCCGCAGCCGCTCGAGGGCCTCCGCCAGGCAGCGCCCGTAGAGGTCGAGCCGCTCGACGGAGGCGCTCGCGGCGGCCGTCCAGTCCGCGGCCGCGAAGCGGTCGCGGGCGCGCGCGGTGAAGCCGCGGAAGCCCTCGCGGTAGCCCCGAAGGCGTCGGCGACGATCCACGCGACGTCGCGGCCGGCGGCTTTCAGCGTTGTTCGCTCCCGCGGCGGCGCGAGCCGCCGCCGCGGGCGAGGGTGGGCCCAGGGCTTCTTCTCGTCCTTCTCGTTGCCCCAGAGGAGCGGTCCCGAGCCCTTCGACCGCCGCCACGCGTCGCGCCAGAGGTGGATGTCGACTTCGTTGATCGCCGGCTTCGGCTTGCGCGATGCGCGCGACGGGAACGCCGGGAACGGCTTGTGCGGCTCCGTCTGGTACCAGTAGGCGACGCTCGAGAGGTCGAGCGTCAGGTTGTTCGCGTGGCCGTGCTCGATCGTGGCCCGCAGGGACTTGTCGAAGTAGATCGGGTCGGCGAGGTGGAACCGGTACACGTGAGTGCGGCCGAGCCAGCCCGTGCCGCCGTTCACCGCGCGTAGCCGTAGTAGTGCGTGTAGAGGTTGTTCGGCGACCACGAGGTGTTGAAGTAGTCCTCGGTGCCGGTGCCGTTGAGCGACGGGCGCGCCTCGCCGTCGACGAAGAACATGTCGTCGCCCTCGCCGTACCACATGACCGAGGGGTTGTCGACGTAGTAGTTCACGCCGACGAAGTGTCCTTGCCGACGACGTCCGCGAACAGATAGTTCCGCGCGCCGTCGAGGTTCTTCGCCTGCGGCCCGAGCACCGACCACTCGTTCTCCCGCGCGGCCTGGGTGGAGCTCGTGGTTGTACCAGGCGTGGAAGCGGCCCATGTCGGCGGGCAGCGCCGCGAGCTCCGTGTAGTCGACGTAGTAGTAGAACGCGGTCGATCGTCTTCTCGGAGTCGTTCTCGATCTCGATGCGGGCGCCCTTCGCGAAGGGCATCGTGAAGTAGCTCACCATCCCGCGCCCTGCGGGGCCCGGCCGAGAGAGCCATCGAGACGAACGGGTAGCACTCGTCCCAGCCCTGGCCGAAGAAGTCGCCGATCGGCGCCTCGACGGACGGCTCCGCCTCGCCGTCCCACCACATGCGCAGGATGACGTCGTGGCGGCTGAGGGCCGGGGCGGCGGGGCGATGGTGACCCAGATGTGGGTGACGATGCCCGCGCCCTTCACGTCGAACAGGGTCCGCTTCTGCCCGGGCGCGATGTTCCTGGCGCAGGTTGTCGCCGTTGCCGCCGGTCGTGTCGAAGCTGCTCACCCGCCGGCTCCGGGCACCGGGCTGATCTTCGCGAGGTCGAGCATGGGGCTCGACACCGGCTGAGCGAGCGCCGCGGTGGCGGCGCCTCCGAGGAGCAGCAGCGTGAGGGTCGCGAGCCGCCTGCGCATGTCTTCGCCTCCCCGGGAGCGCGTCAGCGCCCCGGTCGCGCCGGATTATGGCGCGATCCGCCCTCCGGGCGCGCTGCGGCACTGGAGCGATGAACGTCACGCTCCTCGTCCTCCGGATCGTCCACGTCCTCGGCGCCGTCTTCTGGGCCGGCAGCATCCTCTTCGTCGTCGACTTCCTCCAGCCGGCGCTCCGCGCCGCCGGCCCCGACGGCCTCAAGGTCCTCGGCCCAGCGCCGCCGGCGCTACTTCGAGGCCCTGCCGGTGTTCGCGGTCGCCACGCTCGCCTCCGGCTTCGCCCTCTTCTTCCGCGACTTCGGCCGCTCCACCCCGGCCCCGGCGCGGGCGGCGCCGAGTTCGCCTACGGCATCGGCGGGCTGGCCTCCGTCGTCGCGTTCGTCATCGGCCTCGGCGTCATGCGGCCCTCGGTCGTCCGTCTCGCGGCCCTCGCCGGCGAGTGGCTCGCCGCCCCGGCCGAGCGCCGCGCCGCTCTCGACGTCGAGATGGTCGTCTGCGCGCCCGCGGCAAGGTGGCCGGCCGCCTCGTCGTCGTCTGCCTCACGATCGCGATGGTGACGATGGCGGTCGGTCGGTACCTGTAGGACGCGGCCGGTCGCCCGGCATGACGACCGTCATGTCGGGCGGCGTGCTCGCCTGCGACGATGGACGTGGAGCCATGCACCGCCCGTCGACAGACCTCGCCCCCGCTTCCGCCCCCTCCGGCTCGGTGCCCTGGAAGGCCGTCCTCCCTTCCGGCCGAGCACGGCGGCTGGGGCCTGCTGGCGGAGCCGATCGTCCTCGGCCTCGTCCTCGCGCCGTCGGCCGGCGGGTCGTGCCTGGCTCTGGCCGCGCTCGCCGCGTTCCTCGCGCGCCACCCCCTCCGCCTCGTGCTCATGGACCGCCGCAAGGGCGCGCGCTACCCCTGACCGTTTCGCCAGGGCCGCCCTCGCCTCGCGCTCGCCGCGGCCGGCCTCTCGCCGGGGCGGTCGCCCTCGCCCGCGCGCCCTTCTGGGCCGCGCTCGCCGCTGCCGCGCCCTTCGCGATCCTCGCGCTCGCCGGCGACGTGCTCGGCCGGGGCCGCGAGGCCGCGGCCGAGACCGCGGGCGCCGTCGCCCTCTCGGCCTCGACGGCGGCCATCGCCCTCGCCGGCGGCCGGCCCCGGCCGTGGCCTTCGCCGCGGCCGCGCTCCTCGCGCTCCGGGCCATCACGTCCGTGCTCTACGTGCGCGCGCGCATCCGCCTGGACCGCGGCGTTCCCGCGGGCCCGGGCCTCGCGGTCGGGCTCCACGCCGCCGCGCTCGCCGCGGCGGCCGGCCTCGCCCGCGCCGGCGCGGCCCCGTGGCTCGGCCCGGCCGCGTTCGCCGTGCTGCTCGCGCGCGCCGCCCACGGCCTTTCCCGAGCCCGTCCGCGCATCCGGCCGCAGCAGCTCGGCGTCCAGGAGCTCGTCTACGGCCTGCTCACCCTCGCGCTTCTCGCGGCGGGCTACCGGCTCGGCGCCTGAGGCGGCCGACCTGCCCGCGCGTCAGTTCCAGCGCGGGTGCGCGACGACGAGCGCGAGGATGAGGAAGCCCGCGAGGACCCCGGGGATCGCGAGCACGAGAGTGAGGAGGATCGCGAGTGTCGTCCTCCCCGTCCGCCGCAGCCAGAGGCTCCCCCCGCTCACCCCGAGGGTGACGCCGAGGAGGCCGAGCCAGAGCACGATGTTGAAGGACGACACCGTGCCGTCGCCGACGCCGATCAGGAAGAAGACGACCGCCACCGCGGTCACGATCGCCGCCACGCTCCAGGGGATCCAGAACTTCATCGCTCGCGCCCCGACTCCTTCCGGAGCCGCTCGACGAGCTCCGGCATGATCCAGCGGTGCTCCGCCTGCGCCGCCCGCACGACCGCCCAGCTGCGGTCGTACTCCTTCCGCTCGAGGTACGCCCCGGCCAGCGGGCTCTCCGGCTGGCACTCGCATCCGTCGCCCGAGCCGCCGAGCGCCACGGCCTTCTCCAGGTCGGCCACGGCCGCGTCCACCCTCTTCGCCGTCAGCTCCTCGACGCCGCGATTGCAGTGCGCCTCGGCGAGGCGCGCGCGGCCGAGCCGCGGCTCGAGCGCCGCCTCGACCGTGAAGTCGGCGAGCGCGCCGTCGACGTCACGCGTCGCGAGGCGCACCAGCCCCCGCATGTCGTACGCGTGGGCGAGGGCGCGGTCGCGCTCGATCGCGCGGCCGAAGTCGGCCTCGGCCGCGGCGAAGAGCGCGAGGCGGGCGGGATCCCCCTCCGGCTCGAGGGCCGCCCGGTCGTAGTACGTCTGCCCCCGGTCCACGTAGGCCTGCGCGTCGGCGGGAGCGAGGGCGAGCGCCCGCTCGTGGTCCGCGACGGCGAGGTCGAAGAGCCGGCGGTACTCCGCGTCGTCCACGAGCCGGAACGCCCGCTGGTAGCGCGCCCGCTCCGACCAGCCGTGCCCGCGCGCGGAGCACGCCCGCGCGCGCGCCGCGTCGTCCCGGGCCGCCTCGATCGCGCGCGAGGCGGCGTCGATCTCGCGCTGGTTCCGCGCGAGGAAGATCGCCTTCCCGTCGCAGCCGACGAGCAGCGCGGCGGCCGCGGCCAGGGCGGCCGCCGTGCGCTCCGCCCTCGCCCGCCGCGCGAGCCCGCCCCGGCGCATCGCGCCTACAGGTCCGCGGCCATGTTGAGCTGGATCCAGTAGCCGTCGCGAGGCGGGGCCGCGAACTTCGTCGCCGCCGCGCCCGACGTCAGGCAGGCCCCGAGGTCCGCGTCGAGCTCCGTCAGGGCCTCCTGGACCCGGCCCTTGTCGGACAGCCGCACGTAGACCGCGAAGACCGTGGGGATGTCGCCGTCGTCGGGGAGGCACTTGTTGAGGACGGGCATCAGCAGCTTCGCCGACGCGGCCGAGTTGCGGCGGATCCACTCGCGGCCCTCCGTCGTCGCCGCGTTCGCCTTCGCCGCCGCCTCCGCCTTCTCGACCCGGGCCTCGAGGTCCTCCGCGGCGACCACCCCGGCCGCCGCCGCGAGAAGAACGAGAGCGACGGCGACTGCCCGCCCACGACGCGCGCCCGAAACCATCCCCGCCTCCTGGTGAGCCGTCAGCTTAACCCGCCCGGTGGGCGGGGCCCTCGCCGCGGCTCCCGCTCCTTCCCACCGGCTCACGGCCGTCCGCTCCTCCGGCCGGCACGGTTCTCCCGCCGCACGACGAGCTTCAGCCCCGACCACACCGCGTCGACCGCGCAGACCTTCACGTCGACGAAACCGAGAGGCAGGGCCACCTCGCGGACGACGTCCTCCGTGACGTCGGTCGCGACCTTCGCCGCCTTCTTCGGCCACGACACCCAGACGGCGGCGTCGGCGAGGATCAGCGGGTAGAGTTCCTGGAGCGTCGCCGCGAGATCCTTCCGCGCGGTCGCGAACACGTGCAGGACGCCCGCCGCCGCGCGGCCCCCCGGCGTCGTGACGAAGCGCACGCCCGGCGGCAGCGGCTGGAGCCACTCGCGGTACTCGCGGGGCGCGCCGCGCGTCCAGACGGTGGCGCCCGCCACGATGCCGAGTTTCTTCGAGAGGGGGGTTCCCGAGTACCCCGCGGCCGGCGTCAACGGGCGGCCCCGGACACTTGCGCGGCGACGGCGTGGCTCGGCGCGGCGCCGCGAAAGCTCAGGAGGCGCTCACCGCCGCCCCGACGAGCGTCTCCGCCCGCTCGCGGTCGTGCGGGAAGAGATCCGCGGGCACGCCGGCCGCTCCGAGTCGCGCCCCGACGCGATAGCGGGCGCAGTCCGCGAACGCGCCCTGGCAGAACTGCTTCTTGAGCAGCCCGGCCACCGCCGGCATCTGGCTCATCTGATCGTTGAAGAACGGGCACTTCGGAAGCCGGTCGCAGTCCATGGCCTCCTCCCCTCGGAAGGACGCTACGCCCTTCGCACTGCCGGACACAAGAGCGGAGGCGAGATCCAAGGACATTTGCGGCGGTTTGCCTCACTTCGCGCAGGCCCTCAGGCATCGGCGGCGCGTCGGCCGCGCGGGCCACCGCCGCCCACGCCAGCAGGACGAGCGCCGTCCGAGCCCACGCGCGCGTCGTCGCCGCGCCCGCCCGCGAGCGTCTCCGTTCCGTCGCCACCCGCGTCACTCCGGCCGCACGAGGCTGTAGAGAACCGCGTCGACCGGCGTCTCGTGGAGCACGAGCCGCCGGCGCAGGACGCCCTCGCGCACCGCGCCGGCCCGCTCGGCCACCCGCTGGCT
>JAXLRD010000088.1:0-26316 GCA_046331285.1 Vicinamibacteria bacterium | reverse complement strand
TGGGCATCGCCCTCCGCGTGGCGCTCGCGGCGGTCGTCGTCTTCGGCGGCCTGCTGCTCCTGGGCTTCGGCCTCTGCCTGACGATGGTGAGGTAGCCCGCCGGCGCGCGGCCGCGGCGGGCGCCGCCGGGCGCCCCCCTCAGCCGGCCAGCGCCTCGAGCCGCTCCTGGACGAGCCCCCGCAGCAGCGGGACCTTGTAGCCGTTCTTCTCCAGCGGCTCGAGCTTCAGCACGGCCGCTTCGGCGGCCCGCGCGATCGTCGAGGCGTCGAGCCGGTGTCCGGCGAGCGCCTTCTCGACGGCCGGCGTCGGCCAGGGGACGGGCGCGATCCCGCCGAAGACGACGCGCGCCCGCACCACGTCGCGGCCGCGCATCTCGAGCGCGATCGCCGCGCTGGCGAGGGCGAAGTCGAACGAGGCGCGCGCCCGCACCTTGCGATACGTGCTGCGCGTGCCGGGCGCCGGCTTCGGCAGCAGGAGCTTCGTCAGGACCTCGCCCGGCTCGAGCACCGTCTCGCGGCGCACGTCCTTGTCGGGGCGGACGAAGAAGCCGTCGAGCGGCACGGTGCGGGCGCCCTTCGGCCCCTGGACGTGGGCGAGCGCGCCGAGCGCCGTGAGGGCCGGCGCCGTGTCGGAGGGGTGCACGTAGTAGCAGGGGCCGCCGCCGACGACCGCGTGCATCTCGTTCTCGCCGGCGTACGCGGAGCAGAGGTCGCCGCCCTTGCGCAGGCAGGGGAACTCGCCGCGGTAGTACCAGCAGCGCGGCTTCTGGCAGACGTTGCCGCCGAGCGTGCCCTGGCGGCGCAGCTGCGGGCTCGCCACCTGGGCCGCCGCCTCGGCGAGCGCCGTGAAGCGTTCGCGCAGGAGAGGGCTCGCGGCGACGTCGGCGACGGAGGTGAGGGCGCCGATGGCGACGCCTTCGGGCGTCTCCTCGATCCCGCGCAGAGCGCCGAGGGCCGAGAGAGAGACGACCGTCTTCGCGCCGAAGACGCCGTCGCGGAGGCAGCCGAGGAGGTCGGTGCCGCCGGCGTGGGCTCGCGCCTCGGCGTCGGCGAGGTGCTTCACGGCCTCGTCGAGGCTCGTCGGTCGGACGTAGGCGAAGTCCGGGAGCATGGCTACCTCCCCGCCTTCCGCGCGGCGAGGAGCCGCGCCATCTGCATCGGGTTGATCGGCGTCTCGGTGACGCGGACGCCGGTGGCGTGGAAGACGGCGTTCGCGATCGCGGCCGCGGTGGGGATCGTGGCCGGCTCGCCGATGCCCTTCGTGCCGGTGTCGTTGAACTCGGTGTCGTGGACGTCGATCGGCAGGCACGCGAAGTCCGGCGGCACGTCCTTGGCCGTCGCGATCTTGTAGTCGTGCCAGTTGGCGTTGGGCATCTTCCCGGTGTTGCGGTCGAGCACGCGGCCCTCGGTCATCGCGAAACCGACGCCCATGGTCATGCCGCCGAACACCTGGTTGCGGTAGGTGAGGAGGTTCATCGGCCGGCCGCTGTCGTGGGCGCCCACGAGGCGCAGCACGCGCGTCTCGCCCGTCCGCGTGTCGATCTCGACCTCCGCGAAGTGCGCCACGAACGGCAGGCCGACCAGGCCCTTCTTGTGGGGCTTGCGCCGGCCGATGCCCACGATCGTCTGCTGCTCCTGGAGCGCCTTCAGGTCCTTGAGCGCCACCTTCTTGTCGGGAGCGGTGCGGTCGGCGATCACCCCGTCCTTCAGCTCGAGCGAGTCCGCGCTCGTCCCGAGCTGCTCGGCTGCCATCTCCAGCAGCTGCCGCTTCACGTCGAGCGCCGCCGCCCGCACCGCCGGCGAGTTGACGTGGACGGTCTGGCTCCCGCCCGAGAGGACGGCGTAGGGGGTCGTGTCGGTGTCGGCGTTGTCGACGTGGATGCTCGCGAGCGGCACGCCGAGCTCCTCGGCGACGATCATCGCCATCCAGGTCCTGGTGCCGGTGCCGATGTCCGAGGCGCCGCTCGTGAGGCTCGCGCTCCCGTCGGCCACGTAGCGCAGGATCGCGGTGCCGCGCGGGTCGCCGTCCCAGCCCCACATGCCGGCGGCGACGCCGACGCCGCGCACGACCGGGCCCCTTCCGCGCGGCTTGCTCCGGCCCTCGTCCCAGCCGAAGGACTTCGCGCCTTCCTGCAGGCACTGCGCGAGGCCGGTGCTCGTGTAGGGGAGGTTGCCGCGCCGCTGGCTGACCTTCGGCACGTTCTTCAGCCGCAGAGCGAGCGGGTCCAGGCCGAGCTTGTGGGCGAGCGCGTCCATCACCTGCTCGAGCGCCCACGCACCCTGCGGGAAGCCGGGCGCCCGGAAGGCGCGCGCCTTGCCCGCGTTGATGTAGACGTTCGTCTCCTCGATCGCCACGTTCGGGCAGAGGTAGAGGTCGCTCGTGAGGTAGCCGGCGTCGCTGCCCTCCGGGTAGGCGCCGCCCGTGCCGAGGCCCGTGAGCTGGAGCGCCGTCAGCGTGCCGTCCTTCTTCGCGCCGGCCTTCATCCGCAGCGTGTTCGGCGGGCGGTTGCCCACGCAGAGGAAGCTCTCCTCGCGGGAGAGGAAGAGCTTGACGGGCCGCCCGGTCTGGCGCGAGAGGAGCGCCGCCGCGAGGGTGTACTTGCCGGGCTCGAGCTTGCTGCCGAAGCCGCCGCCCATGTACGCGCTCTCGACGCGCACGTTGCCGAGGGGAAGCTGGAAGTACTGCGCGTACGCCGAGCGGAGATCGAAGACCCCCTGGTTCGTGTCGTGGATGATCAGGCGGTCGCCCTCCCACTTCACGACGGAGCCGTGCGTCTCCATGGGCACGTGGATCTCGCAGGGCGTGCGGAACGTCATCTCGACGACCGCGTCGGCCTCGGCGAAGCCCTTCGCGACGTCGCCCCGCGCGTACTTCTCGACGCCGGCGCTGTTGCCGCCCTCGTGGAGAGCCGGAGCCTTCGGGTCGAGCGCCTTCTCGTAGTCGACGACGAACGGCCGCTCCTCGTACTCGACCTCGATCGCGTCGGCGGCGGCCCGCGCCTCGGCCGGCGTCTCGGCGGCGACCGCGGCCACCTCCTCGCCCTCGTGACGACAGTGCGGGTCGAAGAGCCAGCTGAGCGGGCCCTTGGGCGTGAAGTAGAAGGGCAGCTTCGCCCCGGGCGAGTCGCCGGTGAGGACGGCGCGCACGCCGGGCATCTTCAGCGCCTTCGACACGTCGACCTTCTTCACGATCGCGTGGGCGTGCGGGCAGCGGGCGAACGCGGCGTGCAGCATGTCGGGGAGCGCCATGTCGCGCGCGTAGACGGCCGACCCCGTCACGCGCTCGTGGCCGTCGATGCGCGGCTGGGCCGTGCCCACGACCTTCGTCTCCGTCCAGGGGCGAGCGGGTGTCTCGGCCACGGCTCACCTCCCCCCGTCGCGGCGCGCGGCGGCGGCCCGCTGCGCGGCCTTGAAGATGTGGGCGTAGGCGCCGCAGCGGCAGAGGTTGCCGGAGACGCCTTCGCGGATCTCGTCGAGGGTGGGGCTCGCGTTCTCGCGCAGGAGCCCCTCGACCGCCATCACCTGGCCCGGCGTGCAGTAGCCGCACTGCAACGCGTCCTCGTCCACGAAGGCCTTCTGCACGGAGGAGAGGGTCTCGCCGTTCTCCAGCCCCTCGATGGTCGTGATCTCGTGGCCCTCGGCCTCGAGCGCGAGCGTCTGGCAGGCGTATCGGGCGACGCCGTCGATCAGGACCGTGCAGGCCCCGCACTCGCCCCGCTCGCAGCCGGGCTTCGTGCCGGCGAGCCCGAGGTGCTCCCGCAGCGCCTCGAGGAGAGTCGTCCGCGGCAGCACGGAGAGCGGCCGCGCCCGGCCGTTGATCCGCAGCGCGAGGGCGACCGGCTCACCCGCCGGTCGCACGGCCGCGCCGGCGGCCTCGGCCGGGCCGCCGAGGGCGGCCGTCCCGACGGCGCCGATGCCCGCGCTCGTGATGAACCCGCGTCGGCTGATCCCTTCCATCCGCGCACCTCCGGATGGCCCACCGTGTTACGGAGACGGCCCGCGTTCCATGGACCCGATGATCCAGGGAGGCGGCGCGGCTTCAGCGAGCGCGCCGGCAGTCTTCTTCGAGCAGCTTCACCGTGAGCGCGACGCCGTCGGGGCCGCCGGCGAGCACGGCCGACACCTCGCGAGCCCTGTCCGCGAAAGATGGATTCGAGAGGCACTCGGTGATCGCCGAGGCCAGCTTTCGCGCGGAGAGCGTGCGGAGCGGGCCGACTCGCGGTCCGAGGCCGAGTCGGGCCACGAGGTTGGCCCACTGGAACTGGTCGGACATGTGCGGGGCGACGACCTGCGGCACGCCGGCCCGCGCCGCGGTCGCGACCGTCCCGGAGCCGCCGTGGTGGACGACCGCGGCCACGCAGGGAAAGAGCTGCTCGAGCGGCGCCTCGGTGATGACGAGGCAGCGGGGGTTGCCGGTCAGCCCGTCGAGCGAGAAACCCTTCGTCAGCACGACGAGGCGTCGCTGGAGTGCGACGGACACCTCGTCGAGCAGGCGCGCCAGCTTGCCGGGGTCGGCGATTGGCAGGCTGCCGAAGCCGACGTAGACGGGCTTCGGTCCGCTCGCCAGGAACTCCCGGATCTCGGGAGAGAGCGTGCCCGGCTGTCGCAGATGCATGTAGGCCGTCTGGACGGCGTTCGGGATCGCCCCATCCGGCAGGATCGTGAGGGCCCGATCGGTGGCCGATATGGGCCGGACGCCGGACCACGACGCCATCACGTCCCGCAACGGCGGCAGACCGAGCGTCGAGCGCCCACGGTTCAGGACCCCGCGCAGGGTGGCGTTCGCGACCACGCGGGCGAGCCGGCCCGCGGCGGCCATCCAGAGCGGGTCCTTGTCCGTGCCCATCATCGCGAGCGGCGCGAACGTGACGAGGCGATAGGGGACCCTCAGGTGCTCGGCCACGCTGCCCGCGCCGAAGGCGAGGCCCGTCGCGACGACGAGATCGCTGCCCCTGGCAATCTCGGGGAGATCGCGGATCTCCGCGCTCACCTCGCTCTTCGTGAAGCGCGCGAGCGAGCGGGGTCCCGCGTCGCGCATGTCCGGGTTGCCTCGGAAGCCCGGCCCGAGGGCGCGGACGGGACAGTCGAAGGCGCCGGCCCACTCGGCGAAATCCGGCGGCACGGTCAGGAGCGGCTGATGACCGGCTCGCCGGAGACCGAGGGCGAGAGCGAGCATCGGCTGCACGTCGCCTCGGCTGCCGCAGGCCACCAACGTGACTCGCATGGGCGGGCCTCCTCGCGCAGGCACGGCTCGGAGAGTTGGACACCGGCGCCGGCGGGCGCGTTCCGGGCCGGCCTTCTCGCGACGATCTACTTCACGAGCCGGGCCCGCAGCACCGTCATCGACTGGCCGTCGAGCGTCAGGTCGAAACCGCCGCTCGTCGCCGCGACGCGCTTCTCGATCGGTGCGAACTTCGTCGGCTGGTCGAGGCTGTTCTCGATCGCCAGGTCCGGGCTCGCGAGGACGAGCAGCCGTCCCTCGCCCGCGATCCCGCCCTTCACGTCCACGCGGATCTTCCGGGGCGCCGCCGCCGGGTTCACGACCTTGAGGATCACCTCGCCCGACTTCCGGTCGACCGACGCGGTCGTGTAGAGGCCGTTCTCGGCGTTCTTCGCCGAGCCGTCGACGGTGAGCGGCAGGAGGTTCGTGCCGAGGTTCGTCGAATAGAGCTTCTGAACGTAGTAGTTCGGCGTGCCGTACGAGCGCAGGTTGTCGAACCAGATGAGGTCGGGCGTCCACTGCCAAGCGTCGACGTGGGCGAGGAGCGGCGCGTAGGAGGCCATGGCCACGACGTCCGCGTTCCGCTCGAGGCCGGTGATGAACGCCGCCTCCGCGAGGGCGCCCTTCCAGTTGTTCCGGTTGTCGGGCTGGGCCACGCCGGACGTCTGCGCGGCGTACTCGCCGGCGAACACCTTCGGGCCGCTGCGGTCGTAGCCGTCGTAGCGGTGCGCGTTCGCGAGGAACCAGTCCGGCGCCATGTAGTAGTGCTCGTCGACGAGGTCGGCTTTCAGGCGGCGCATGTTCGTCCACAGGTAGTCGAACATCGGGCCGGACGACGAGGGGCCGGAGCTCGAGACGAGAGCGATCTCGGGATGCGCCTTCTCGAGCGCCGCCGCGAAGCGCTCGTAGCGCTCGACGTAGCGCGGGCCCCACTGCTCGTTGCCGACGCCGATCATCTTCAGGCCGAAGGGCGCGGGGTGGCCCATCCGCGCGCGGAGCCCGCCCCAGCGGCTGTCGACCGGGCCGTTCGCGAACTCGACGAGGTCGAGCGCGTCCTGCACGTACGGCTCGAGCGCGTCGAGCGGGGCCGTCTCGCCCGAGTTGAACTGGCAGGCCATGCCGCAGTTGACGATCGGCAGCGGGCTCGCGCCGATGTCCTCGGCGAGCTGGAAGTACTCGTAGAAGCCGAGGCCGAACGACTGGAAGTAGTCGGGCGTCGGCTTGTGCGCGAACTCGTCGTTCCAGCGGTTCACGAGCGTGCGGCGCTCGGCGACGTCGCCCACCGTCTTCTTCCACTCGTAGCGCAGCGCGAGCCGGCGGCCCTCGACGATGCAGCCGCCGGGGAAGCGCAGGAAGCCGGGCTTCAGGTCGGCGAGGAGCTGCACCAGGTCCTTCCTCAGGCCGTTCGGCCGGCCCTTCCACGTGTCGCGCGGGTAGAGCGAGACCATGTCGAGGTCCACCTCGCCCGGCTCGGTCGCCACGATCTGGAGCTGCGCCTTCGGGTGCGTCGCGTCCGGGCGGATCGTCGTCTCGTGCCGCTGCCACTCCGTGCCGAAGCCCGACAGCGGCGCCTCGGCGAAGGCCGTGCCCTTCTCGTCGAGGAGCCGCGCGGTGATCGTGCGAGGGCCGCCCGCGTGCGCGCGCACGAACGCGGAGAGCACGTACTCCGCGCCCTTCTCGATCCCCATGCCGCGGAAGCCCGGGTTCACGACGCCGAAGCCGCGCGGCCCGGGCGTGTCGACGTGGAGCCTGAGGTAGTGCGGGTTCGCGTCGTTCAGGCCGCCCTTGTCGAGCACGATCAGCGCGCCCTCGGACTCCGGGTCGAACGGCTTGCTCCACGCGTAGAGCGGCTCGGTGAACTCGAAGGAGCGGTTCTTCACGCGCTCGGGGTAGAGGCCGCCGTCGGCGCCGAAGTTGATGTCCTCGAAGAAGACGCCGAAGAGGGTGGGAGAGATCGCCGGCCCTTGCCGGCTGGCGTCGACCGCGATGACGCTCGGCCCGATGGGCGCCGGAGGCAGGGCTCGTGCGGCCGCCCCGCCGCCGAGCGCCGCCGCGAGGACGACCGCGCCGGTTGCCGTCACGAACCTGCCGAGCCTGGACCTGAGCATGGGTTGCCTCCCGATGGCGTCGCGCGGGGCGAGAGCATACCGCCGACGGCGAAGCGAGGCACTTCCGGCGGTACGGGTGACACATTCCGCCTCCGGCGGTGTTACATAGGCGAATGGCGGACGCCGGCCTCGACCTCGAGCGCCTCTACGTGCGCTACGGACCGATGGTGGTGCGCCGCTGTCGACAGCTTCTCCGCGACGACGGGGAGGAGGCGCTCGACGTGGCCCAGGAGGTCTTCGTCCAGGTCCTGAAACGGCGCGACCGCCTCTCGGTCGATCACCCGTCCTCGCTCCTCTTCCGGATCGCCACGAACCTCTGCCTCAATCGGATCCGCGACCGCGGGCGGGGTCCGGCCCTTCCCGGCGACGACGTCCTCCTTCGGATCGCCCGACGTGGCGACCTCGATGCGCCGCTCGTGCTGGATCGGATCTTCCGCCGGCACCCTCCCTCGACTCGGACGATGGCCGTCCTCCACTTCGTCGACGGCATGACGCTCGAGCAGGTCGCCCGCGAGTGCGGGATGTCGGTGTCCGGCGTCCGGAAGCGCCTGCGCGCGCTCCGGACGAGCGCCGAAGAGGCGCGACGGTGATCCCGAATCGGATCCACGACTGGCAGCTGGAGCGCTTCCGCCTCGGCGAGCTCGACGAGGAAGGCCGGGCGGCCGTGGCGCATGCGCTGGAGCGGGACGAGTCCCTGCGTGCCCGGCTCGCGGCGCTGGACGAGTCGGACGCACGGATCCTCGCCGATCATCCCCCGGCTCGGGTCGCGGCGGCGATCCGTGCGCGGGCCGGCGAGCGACCCGCGGGCCGCCGCCCGGTCGTCCCGCGCACGGCGCTCGCACTCGCGGCGTCCGGCGTCCTCCTGGTCGCGATCGGGACGCTCGTGTCACGATCGCCGGAGTCGCCGACCGGACCGCCGGCCGCGGATGTCACGCGCATCAAGGGGCTGCGCCCGTATCTCGTCCTCTATCGAAGGGCTCCCGCCGGACCGGAGGCGCTTCGAGACGGCGGGGTCGTCCGGCCGGGTGACACGATTCAGGTCGAGTACGTCGCCGCGGGGTCCCGCTACGGCGTCATCGTGTCGCAGGACGGCCGAGGCGCCGTGACCGTTCATTTGTCGGCCGGCGACCGGGCGGCGGCGCTCGCGGGCGGTCCGGTGCCGCTCGGGGCCGCTTTCGAGCTGGACGACGCTCCGGCCTTCGAGGAGTTCTACTTCGTCACCTCGCGCCAGCCGTTCGCCGTGAAGGTCGTGACCGATGCGCTCGCGCGCGCGGCGGCATCCCGGTCCAAGGACGAAGCGACCGTGCTCGACCTGCCGCCGGGCCTGGCCGTGTCGACATTCCTGCTCAGGAAGGACTCGTCTCGATGAGGCACAGAGCCGCTCTCGCTCTCTTCGCTTCTCTCGCGCTGAGTGCCACCGTGGTCCACGGCGCGGAAGCCCGGCGCTTCGCCGTGGTCGTCGGCGCCAATCACGGCCGGCCCGAACGCGTCACTCTCCGCTACGCGGTGGCCGACGCGGAGCGTTTCGCCGAAGTGATGCGGCGCCTGGGCGGCGTCTCGCCCGAGGACTGCCTCGTCCTGACGGACCCGGATCGCCGGGCATTCGCGGAGGCGCTCGAAGAGGTGCGCCGCCGCGCCGCGGGCGCGCGGAGGGCGGGACAGCGCGCCGAGGTCGTCCTGTACTTCTCCGGGCACGCCGACGAGCAGGGCCTGATGCTCGGAAGTGACGGCGTCTCCTACCGAGACGTGCGCGACGCGATGGAGCGGATGGCCGCCGACGTCGGTATCACGGTGCTCGACGCGTGCGGCTCCGGCGTCATCACACGGCTGAAGGGCGGCCGCCCCCGGCCCGCGTTCCTCACGGACGAGTCGATGCGCATGCAGGGCCAGGCCTTCCTGACCTCGAGCTCGGAGAACGAGGCCGCGCAGGAATCGGAGCGCCTCCACGGCTCCTTCTTCACCCACGCTCTCGTGTCCGGCCTGCGCGGCGCGGCCGACGCCACCGGTGATGGCCGGGTCACGCTGGGCGAGGCCTACCAGTTCGCGTTCCAGGAGACCCTCGCCCTCACGACGTCCACCCAAGGCGGTGCCCAGCACCCGGCCTACGACATCCGGATGGCCGGGACCGGCGACGTCGTCATGACCGACGTGCGCCAAGCCTCGGCCGCGCTCATCCTCGGCCCCGAGCTCGAGGGCCGCCTCTTCGTCCGAGACGGTCGTGGCCGCCTCGTGGCCGAGCTCTTCAAACCGGGCGGCCGGAATGCCGAGATCGCCCTCGAGCCCGGCTCCTACGAGGTGGGGCTCGAGCAGGACCGGCGACTCTACCGTCAGGAAGTGGCCGTCGCCAACGGGCAGCGCCTCTCCTTGTCGCGCGGCGACCTCGTCGAGGTGCCGCGCGGGGCTACGACGCTGCGGGGTGGAGCGGAGGAGGCGCCGCCGTTCGCGCTCGCCGGCCGCACCCGTTTCGAGCTCTCGGGCCTCGGAGGCGGCGTGTCGGGCCTCTCCGGCGGCTTCTTCACCACGGGATTCTCCGTGCTGCACTGGCCCCGTGAGTCTCTCGCGCTGGAGGGCGCGGCCGCGATCACGACGCGGACCGGCGGGTCCGACGTTCCGCCAGCGTCCGCCTACACGACGACAGGCGGCTCGTTCGAGCTGGCGGCCGGACTGCGTCTGTACCTGAAGCGGTCGGGCCGCTTCCGCCCCTTCCTGCGAGCGACGGTGGGCCCGCTCGTGCTGGAGAAGACCGACCATGGCCCCGGCGGCAGGGTCGACTACCGGGACGGCGTCGTGTCGACCTGGCTCGGAGCCGGTGTCGACTGGCAGAAGGGCCGCCACTTCGCGATGACGGCACGGGTCGGCTGGCGGAAGCGGACAGACGCCGCGGCCGAACCGACCTACGGCCTCACGCTCGGATACTCATTCGGGCGTCCCGGGCCGCGCTGACGCCTGTCCCGCAGCCGCCGTCTCGACCGCGCCCGCCGGTGTCGTGCCGCGGCGCGGCCTCATTCGGCGGCCAGGGAGTCGAGGAACGCGCCCGTCACCGTCGCGAACCGCTCCGGCTCGTCGGCGAAGGCGAAGTGGCCCGACGCGGCGAAGCGCTCGAGCCGCGCGCCGCGAATGCCGTCGCGGTAGGCCGCGCTCTCCTCGAGCGACTGCAGGTCGTGGTCGCCGTGGATCACGAGCGTCGGCGCCGTGATGCGGCCGAGCGCCGGGCGGAAGTCGTGCCGGCGCCCCATGCTCAGGTACTGCGCCTCCACCATGAAGCCGCCGCCCTCGGCCGAGGCGCCGTCGGCGACCCGGAAGCCGTGCGCCCGCGCGGCCTCGACGTAGAACGGGATGAAGCGCGCGTGAAGCGCCACGAGGTCCGCCTCGCTCTTCTCGAACAGCCGTCCGAAGTCGAAGAGCCCGGCGATGACCTCGCGGTAGGCGGGGAGCCGCGCCGCGGGCAGGACGCGCTCGACCTCGGCGTAGAGGCCGCCGTCCGCGGACGGCAGGCGCAGCACCGCGGCGGGCGACACGAGCACGAGGCCGCGCACGCGCTCCGGGAACTCGGCCGCGTAGAGCGCGGCCAGGAAGGCCCCGAACGAGTGGCCGACGAGCACCACGCGCTCCTTGCCCAGGATGCGGCGGACGCGCTCGACGTCGCCGACCTGCGCCGCGAGGCCGAGCGTCGACTCGAGCTGCTTCAGGTTCTCGAAGAAGGAACGCGACGGGAAGCGATCGAACGGACGGCTCGAGAGCCCGCAGCCGCGCTGGTCGTAGTAGTGGAAGGCGTAGCGATCCTCGAGCGGGCGGAGGCCGGGAGGGGCATCGCGGAACGGGATCCCGGGGCCTCCGTGCAGCACCACCACGTCCGCGCCGCGTCCCCGCTCGAAGTGGTGCAGGACGACGCCGGGGGCGACCGTCCACGAGGCGTCCACGGCCGGTTGCGGGTGCGTCTCGACCTGCCGGCGCGCATCGCCCGGCGTGTAGAGCGGCCGTCCCGTCCAGTACCACGCCGCCGCCCCGGCCAGGGCCAGGCCGACGGCCGCCGCCGCCAGGATCCACAGCACGATGCGCCGTCTCCTGCTGGACATCGCTCCTCCTGCTCGCAAGCATCAGCGCTCGCTCGCCTGCGCCGAACGAGACGAGGGTCGACCCTGCCCCTGGGGGAGAGTCAAGCGTTACCATCCGCCGCATGCCCCGCCCGCCACGAGTCGTCGATCGAGGCGAGAGCGACGACTCGACGGCGAACGGACGCGCCGCCGGGCTGCTCTCGATCGGCGCGTTCTCCCGCGTCACCGGCCTCACGCTGAAGACGCTGCGGCTCTATGACGAGCGAGGGCTCGTGCCGCCGACCCACGTCGATCCCGCTTCCGGCTACCGCTACTACGGCGCAGCCGCCCTCGAGCGCGCGCGCCTCGTCGCGTGCCTGCGGGAGCTGGAGTTCACCCTGGCCGACATCAGCGAGATGCTGGGCGAGCTCGACGGCGCGATCGGACTCGTGCCGGTCCTCGAGGCGCAGCGCGCGCGGATCGTCGAGCGGAAGCGTCGTCTCGCGCGGGCCGAGCGGACGATCGAGCACATGATCGACGCCGAGCGGCGCTCGCTCGCCGTCGAGGAGAGGAGCGTCGAGACGAAGGAGGTCCCGCCGCTGCTCGTGGCCTCGCTGCGTTTCCGTGGCCGCTACGCCGAGACCGGGCCCGCGTTCCGCCGCCTGTTCCGCGGCGTCGGCCGCACGACGGGCGGTCCGCCGTTCAACCTCTACCACGACCTCGAGTGGCGCGAGGACGACGCCGACATCGAGTGCTGCGTCCCCGTGCGCGAGGGGCGCGAGGCGCCGGGGATCGGCGTGCGAACGGTTCCCGGGGCCCGTGTCACGTGCGTCGTCCACCGCGGTCCGTATTCCGGGCTCGGCCGCTCGTACGCGCGGCTCTTCCAGGCCGTCGCCGCGCAGCACCTGCAGCCCATGGGGCCGATCCGCGAGGTCTACCACCGCGGCCCGGGGATGCTGCTGGCCGGCAACCCCGCGAACTACCGGACAGAGCTGCAGGTGGGAGTCGCCGGGCCCTTCACTTCGTCGGGTTCCCGCTGAGCGCGGCCGAAGCCTCGAGCTTCTGCAGCAACCGCCAGCAGAGCCAGAGCGCCCGCGGCACGTGGAAGCAGCCCTTGTACGGCCCGCCCTTGAAGCGGTGCGTGACCTCGCCGCGGCGGTCGAGGTAGCCGAACCACTCGCCGTGCTCGGGGTCGGGGAAGCGGGCGAAGGTCCAGGCGTCCGTCCGCCGGAACGCCTCCCAGTCGACGGGGTCGCCGGTCAGCGAGTAGTCGAGGAGGTGCGCGTAGAGAGCCTCCGCGTGAGGCCACCACAGCTTCATGCTCCACTCGAGCGGCAGCGGCGAGTGGCCCGCGGCATCCAGGAAGTAGAAGAGGCCGCCGTGCTCCGCGTCCCAGCCGCGCTCGAACGACTCGCGCACGATCCGGACGGCTTCGGCCGAGAGGTCCGCCCGGCCGAGCCGCTGCGCCCAGTGCTGCAGGAACCAGCCGGCCTCGATCGCGTGGCCGGGATTGAGCAGCCGGCCCTCGGCGGAGTCGAGCGTCTCCCCGTCCGTACCGACCGTCTCGAGCACCAGCCGCTCCTCGGGGCGGACGTGGAGCCGGACGAGGCGGAGGCATTCCTCGACCTCGGCCGCGCGGCGCGTCGTCTCGCCGTCGTGGAGCTCCTCGATCAGGTTGAGGAGGATCATCGGCACGGCCAGGCTGCGCTTCGGCGTCTCGCCGGGAAACGACGGCCGGCCGACCCTCGTCCAGTCGAACGCCCACGACCAGCCGCGGTCAAAGCCCTCCTCGGCCTCGCGGGCGTAAGCCGCTTCGCCCGTGGCCCGCGCCATCTCCGCGAGGGCGAGCACGTAGAAGCACTCGCTGTAGATCTTGCGCTGGACGTAGATCGCGCGGCCGTCGGCGGTCATCGAGAATGGCACCCGCCCGTCCGGCCGCAGCGCCTTCTCGCGCAGGAAGCGCATCCCGGACACCGCGAGATCGAGCCAGTCCTGGCGCGCGTCCACCGTGCGGTAGAGCTTCGCCAGCATCCAGACCTGGCGGCCCTGGAGCCAGCCGTACTTGGTGCGGTCGTATAGCGACCCGTCGCGGTCGAGGCAGTTCCAGAAGCCGCCATTCTCGCGGTCCGGGGAGTGGCGCGTCCAGAAGGGCACCACGTTCTCGAGCAGCTCCGTCTCGTAGCGCCGCCGCAGAGCCGCGAGCTCCTCGCGGCCCGGTCGCGCCGCGGTGCCGGTCGTCCGCGGCGGGGTCGCGTTCACGGGCCGATGGTGAGCCTCGTCCGGCGCGGGTGTCAAAGAGCCTGCACAAATCCTCGACCCTGTCTCGTGGTATCGATGGAGGCCGAGGTGGACAGCGCCGGGCTATTGGCCGTCCGCGAACTCTACGAGCAGCACGCTCAGGCGCTCTACGTCTACGCCCTCGCGCTGACGCGCTCGGTCGAGGCGGCCGAGGATGCCGTGCACGACGCGATCTGCGGCGTCCTGAGGCGCGGCCGTCTCCCGTCGGAGCTCCGTCCCTACGTGTTTCGGTGCGTGAGGAACGCGGCGCTCGATCGGCTCCGGCGGAGCCGGCCGCAGGAGCCGGTCGAGGTGCTGGACCTCGAGGCCGCGGCGGGAGGCCAGTTCGACGTGGTGCTGGGCCGGCAGGTCGAGCGCTTCGTTCTCGAGCTGCCGACCGACGAGATGGAAGTCGTCGTCCTGCACCTGCTCGACGGCCTGACGTTTCGCGAGATCGCGCTCGCGAAGGCCGCGTCGCCGAACACCGTGGCCTCGTGGTATCGGCGCGGACTGGAGCGGGTGCGGGACAGGATCGGAGAAGGGTCATGAAGCGGGACATCGAACAGCTCCTCCGTGAGGCGCCGCTCCGGCCGCCGCCGGCGGGTCTCGAGGATCGAGTCGAGGCGGCCTTCGAGCGGGCGGCGGCGGTCGAGGGGCGGTGGTACGCCCGTCCGGTTCCGCTCTGGGCCTGTGCCCTCTTCGTGGCCCTTGCCGCCGCGGCTGGGTACCAGGCGCGACGGGAGCCGCCGCCGCGGATCGTCTACGTGATGCCGGTGAGCCCGGATCTCGCGCGGGTCCTCACCGGAGCGTCCGAGCCGCGCCCGGTCGACTTCCCGGGCCAGGTGCGTGTGAGCGTGACGAAGAGGAACGACGAAGAGTACTGAGCGAGGTTTCCGCTCGAGGAGGCGCTGATGACGAGTCTGTCGCTCTTGCTGGCGCTGTCACTTGCCGCGACCGAGGCCGGCGCCGATCGGCCGGTGTTCGACGTCCGCTTCGTGATACTCGGCGTTCCGTCGGGTCCGGCGACCTTGACGGCCGAGAGGTGGATGCGCTTCGGCGAGGCAAACCTGCTGACGGGCGCGCTGGATGCGAAGTGGGGCGCGGAATCGCTGCGGAGCGAGGGCACGCGGCTCCTGGTGAACGGCAAGCCCCTCTCGCTCGACGCGGCGAGCGCAGGCGGGCCCGGGGCCGGCCTGCGCGTTCTCTCGAGCCCCCTGGTCTCGGTTCCCGCCGGAGAGACCGCCACGCTGAAGTTCGGCACGGCCGGTACGCCCCAGTACTTCGTCAAGGACACCGACGGGCGCTTCTCTCTCAAGGCGGCACCGCTCACCCCGGAGCTCCAGCTCGACATAGACCTGGACAAGGAAGCCGGCGGCGAAGGGATCGGCGCGACCCTCTCCTATCGCCTCGTCGTCGTGGGCGCTAGGGCCCGGATCGAGGGCGTCGACCTCGATGTCGGCGAGCCCTCCCTCCGGCAGGACTCGGGCAAGGGACGCCTCCAGGCGAAGCTCGGGCACTGGAGCCTCCTGATGATGCCCGCGGCGGCGCCGTCGGCACCGCCCCTGGCGGTGCTCGTGCGCGTGACGAAGTAGCCCTCAGGGCTGTGGCCAGCTCCGGGGATCGGTCGCGACCAGGCGGCCCACCTCGGCGAGCGCGGCCTCGCGCTCCGCGAGCGGGGCCTTCGATTCGCCGAGGTAGGCCGCGACGACGATAGGTGCCCGGCCGGGGGGCCACGCGATCGCCAGGTCGTTCGTGGCTCCGTTCGCGCCGGTGCCGGTCTTGTCGCCGGCGCGCCAGTCGGCCGGGAAGCCGGCGCGCAGCCGGCGCGCGCCCGTCGGGCTCGCGACGAGCCACGACTCGAGGCGCGCGCGAGACGCGGCCGACAGCGTGTCGCCGAGGAGGAGCTTGCGGACGGTCTCGGCCATTGCGGTCGGCGTCGTGGTGTCGCGCGGATCGCCGGGCTCGTTCGCGTTCAGCATCGGCTCCAGGCGGTCGAGGCGCGTCGCTTCGTCGCCCAGCGACCGCGCGAACCGGGTCAGGCCTTCCGGCCCGCCGAGCGTCCCGAGCAGCAGGTTCGCCGCCGTGTTGTCGCTCACCTCGACGGACGCCCGGCACAGGGCGGCCACGCTCATCCCGCCGTCGGCCACTCGCTCGCGCGTCACCGGCGCGTACTCCAGGAGGTCGGTGGCACCGTACGCGATGCGCCGGTCGAGCGACTCGCGGCCGGCGTCGACCCGCTTCAAGACGGCGGCGGCGAGCAGCAGCTTGAACGTGCTGCACATCGCGAACCGCTCGTCGGCGCGGTACTCGAGGCGGCGTCCGCTGCCGGTGTCGAGCGCGACGACGCCGAGCCGGCCCCCGATGCGCTTCTCGAGCGCAGCCAGCGGCTGCGCCGGCGCGCTCGGACGAGGCGCGGCCGGGGGCTCGCCGCGCGACGGCGCGCCGAGTCCGGTCAGAGCGCAGAGCACGACCGAGAAGGAGGCGAGGAGTGGCGTCTGCATGGGCTGGAATGGTACCGAACGGGATCGCGCCTGAATCCGCGCGCACCGCCCATCTCCGATTCTCGGGCCCGCCGATCCAGGCAGAAACTTGAACATGTTCGAATTTGACCGATAGAATGTGGTGCCCATGCCGAGCTCTTCAGGGGCGCGCTCCCGACCCCGCGGCGAGCCGCCGGATCGCCGCGGGGCGGCGCGTCGCAGGGTTGCCGGAGCGTCTCCCGGGCGGCGCGAGAGCAACAAGCTCGACAAGCGCCAGCGGATACGGCAGGCCACCCGCGAGCTGTTCTCGGCGCACGGGTTCGAGGCGGCCACGCTGAGGCGGATCGCCGAGCGGGCCCGGGTGGGGCTGGGGACGCTGTTCCAGTACGCGCGCGACAAGCGCGACCTCACCTTCCTGCTCTTCAACGAGGATCTGGCGAGGCTCGTCGACGAGGCCATCGCGGCCTCGTCGCGCGAGAGCCGGGTCCTCGACCAGGTCATGGCGATGTGGGAGCCGCACTACAGGTTCTTCGCGAAGGACCCGGTGCTCTGCCGGATCCTCCTGCGGGACATGTACTTCTACACGGCCGGCGGCGAGGCCCTGCGCTTCAGCGAGACCGCCGGCCGCCTCCGCGGGCACCTGGCGAGCGTGGTCGCCGCCGCGCGCGAGAGGGGCGATCTGGCGCGGTCCGCGTCCGCGGCCGACCTGTCGGCGCTGCTCTTCGCGGCCTTCGAGAGCGCGGTGCGCGACTGGATGAGGGAAGAGGCGCCGGTGGCGGGCGACGGCCTCGCCACGCTGCGCCGGAGGGTGAGGCTGCTGCTCCGCGCTTTCGTGTCCGCAGACGCCCGGGCGCTCCAGAAGTGAGGTCTTCGATGACACATCCGAAGCCGCGCACGTCGGTCGGCTGTCTCCTGACCCTGGTGGCGCTGTCGGCAGCCGGGGCGCCGTCCGCGGCCGGGGCCGCGACGCCTCGAGACGAGGGCGTCCGTGCGGTGCGGTCGCTCGCCGCCGGCTGGCGCTTCGTGCAGGACGACACGCTCGAGGATGCCGCGGCGCTGGCGGCGACCGGTGACTCCTGGCAGGCCGTCACGCTGCCGCACACCTGGAACGCGGACGATGCGGCGAGCACCACTGCGACCGCGCCCTACAAGCGGGGACGGGGCTGGTACCGGCTGACCTTCGATGCCCCTCGCGAGGGTTCGCGCCACTGGCTCGAGTTCGAGGCCGCGAGCATCGTGGCCGACGTGTGGCTGAACGGCCGGAAGGTCGGCCAGCACAAGGGGGCCTTCACCGCCTTCCGATTCGACGTGACCGACGTTCTCCGGCCCACGGCGAACGTCCTCGTCGTGAAGACCGACACCAGCGCGCCCCGGACCGAAGCCGACGTCACGGCGGTCGCTCCGCTGAGCGGCGACTTCAATATGTCGGGAGGGCTCTACCGGACCGTGAAGCTCGTGTCGACGAGATCCGCCGTCCACGTGGCGCTCGACGACTTCGGCGGTCCGGGAGTCTACGCGCGCACGGCGGCGATCGGTCCCTCCGCCACGGTGAACGTGCTCGTCAGGCTCTCCAATGCCGGAGGGAGCGCCGGCACGTACGCGGTTCGCGCGACCCTCGTGGACGCTAAGGGCAGGACGGCGGGCGAGGGGCGCGCGAGCGTCTCGATCGCGGCCGGAGGCCACGCCGAAGCCCGGCAGGACGTGGTCATCGCCGCACCCCGCCTGTGGTACGGCGTTCGCGACCCGTACCTCTACACGCTGCGGGTCGACGTGCTCGACTCGCGTGGGGCCGTCGTCGACCGCGTCAGCCAGCCGTTCGGGATCCGGCAGATGAGCTTCGACCCGGACCGGGGGTTCCTCCTCAACGGGCAGTCGATGCCCCTCCACGGCGTGGGCATGCACCAGGATCAGCTCGGCCGGGGGTGGGCGGTCTCGGACCGGGAGACGGACGCCTCGCTGGCACTCGTGAAGGAGATCGGGGCGAACACCATCCGCCTCGCGCACTATCCGCATTCGCAGCACACGCTGCGGCGGACCGACGAGATGGGGCTGGTGGTCTGGGCCGAGGTGTCCTTCGTCAACGGCGTCCGGCTGTCGTGCACGGACGAGCCGGCGACCGCGGAGTTCACCGGGAACCTCGAGCAGCAGCTGCGCGAGCTGATCCGCCAGCAGTTCAATCACCCGTCCGTCGGAATGTGGTCGATCGGCAACGAGAACACGATGACGCAGGGTTTCTGCGGCGGCGGGGACAACGTCACGCCGGTGCTGCGACGCCTCGACGAGGTGGCGAAGGCGGAGGACCCGGGTCGGGTCACGACCCTGGCCGACCTCAGCCTGGGCGGGCGGGGCGAGGGGAAGATCCTGGTCAGCGGCATCACCGACGTCTGGGGGCTGAACCGCTACCACATGTGGTACTACGGCGATCTCGACAGCCTGGCGCGCGACGTCGACGAGATCCACGCGAAGTACCCCAGGCAGCCGGTCGGCATCAGCGAGTACGGCGCCGGGGCGGCTCTCGGCGACCACACCGACAACCCGCGGGGAGGTCCGCCCACGCCGTTCGGAGCGGCCGGCGCGCGCGCCTACCAGCCCGAGGAGTACGCCGCGTTCGTGCACGAGCACAGCTACGCCGTGCTCTCCTCC
Organism: Vicinamibacteria bacterium; assembly: GCA_046331285.1. Classification (GTDB taxonomy): domain Bacteria; phylum Acidobacteriota; class Vicinamibacteria; order Fen-336; family Fen-336; genus DATBSL01. Next base: position 7,554 of record JAXLRD010000088.1, on the reverse strand, counting down.
CGGCCGTTCGTGTGGGGCACCCTCGTCTGGGCGATGTTCGACTTCGGGTCGGGCATCCGCTACGAGGGCGACGTCCGCGGCGTCAACACCAAAGGCCTCGTCACCTTCGACCACCAGGTGCGCAAGGATCCCTTCTATTTCTACAAGGCGAACTGGAGCGCCGAGCCCGTCACGCACATCGTCGGCCGGCGGTACGTCGACCGCGCGTACCCGGTGACCGACGTGAAGGTCTACACCAACGCAGACACGCTCCAGCTCGCGGTCAACGGCGAGCCCGTCGCCTCGCGGACCGCCGCCGAGTGTCCGCTCCGGGTCTGCGTGTTCGAGCGCGTGGCGCTGTGGCCGGGCCGGAACGTGATCACCGCCAGCACGCGGCGGGGAGGGGAGACCAGCACGGACGAGGTCTACTGGACTCTGTCGAGCCCCGGCCAAGTCAACATCGCCGCCGGACAGCTGACCACCGGGCTCAAGTCCTCGAGCGGCGCGCGCTACGGCTCGGACGACTTCTTCAGCGGCGGCACGGGCCGAAAGGTGCTCCAGCAGACGAGGCGCTCGGCCGGCGACACGACTCCGGTCCGGGGCGTCGCCGCGCCGGCCGACGCGGAGCTCTATGCCACCTACCGCGAGGGTCGGTTCCGCTACGACATTCCCCTCGCGAACGGCAGCTACCGCCTGTCGCTCGGGTTCCTCGAGCCGTCGAAGGAGACCGCGGTCGGTGGCCGCGTGTTCGACGTGAGCGTGAACGGCGCGAAGGCGATTCCGGCCCTCGACGTCGTCCGCGAGGCGGGCGCATATCGGACCGTGCTGACGCGAACCATGTCGGTGGCCGTGTCGAACGGCCGCCTGGAGCTGGATTTCGCGCCGACCGCGGGAGATGCCATCGTCTCGACGATCGCGATCTCGAGGGAGTGACGCGCCGTCGCGTCGCGTCGAGGCGATCGTCGACCAGGGCTACGGCTGGCCGACCGCGCGCAGCTGCGCGAGCTGCGCCGCCGCGATCGAGCCGATCGGCCCGGCCTTCGGGTCCCAGTTCGGACCGACGTCGAGCGTGACCGCGCCGCCGCCCGCCACGACCTTGCCGACCCACTCCCGCCAGCGCTCGGCGGGGAAGCGCGTGTCGCGCGCGCCCCAGTGCGAGCCGACGAAGGTGAGCGCGTGCCACTGCGAGCCGTCGACGAAGCGCGAGGTCGGGACGAAGCCGAACGGCTCGTTCAGCTCGCCGGCCGTGTAGTCCTCGGCCCGCGTGTGGCGCTTCAGGCTCACGCCGGGGTTGAACGTGACGATCGACGCGGCGTTTCCCTTGCGCGCGGCCGCCGCGTAGATCCCCGCGATCTCCTCGTCGAACCTCACGCTGCCGTAGCCACCGTCGAACCACCAGCCGGAGACCTTGTCGCCGTAGCGCGTCGACCACTCGGCGATCACTTCGGCCCACCGCCGCGCGAAGCGCGCGTCGACAGGCTGGTCCTTCGGTCCCTCGGCGAGGCCGAAGGCCTTCTGCGCGCGGCGGTCCTGGTTCGGCGCCTGGCAGGGCAGGTACAGCATCAGCCGCAGACCTTTCGCCTGCAGCGCGCGGTGCAGGTCGCTCGGCAGATCGCGCTTCGCGCACCGCTCGCCGGGCGCGTAGCCGGTGCGCCGGTCGTAGGCGGCGTTCGGCGCGTTGAAGTAGCCGGAGTTCTGGCCGAGCGTGAGGACGAGATAGCGGGCGCCCGCGCTCGCGATCTGCGCGGCGAGTCCTTCCGCGTCGAACCGCTCCAGCTTGGCGAGGTCGTCGGCGTTCGCCGGCAGCACGTGCATGAAGGCGCCGAAGCGCGCCTCCTTCAGCCAGTCCGCGCGGGAAGGCTGCGGCTGGGCCGAGCCGAGCGACGCGTGTAGGACGAGCGCAGCGGCGGCGAGGGCGATGCGGTGGGTCACGGGAGCCTCCGGTTCGGCAGAGTCTAAGGCCGATCCTCGTGTGTCACCACAAGGAGATTGCTGTCTCAATCCGACGACACCGGTCCGGTGTCGAACGCGTCAAACGAATCAGAGGCCGCGGCACGAGAAGTGCTACTGTGAACCCGTCCGGGACTCTGGGCGTGAGGAGGGCCTTCACTGGTGCACCCAAGGACTCTCTGTGTTGTCGCTCTCGCGGCCATCGCCGTGGTCGACGCATCCGCCGCCGGACCTGCGCGGCTCGGCCTGGCCGGTCGCGTGAGAACCAGCGACGGCCAGCCGGTCGCCGGCGCCCTCGTCTTCGTCTCCACCGCCCGGCCGCGAGTGGGGCCGAGCGTCACGTGCCCGTCGTGCTACCTCGACTGCCGGAAGCGGGCGCGGACCGACGGCCGCGGCGCGTTCGCGCTGGCCGGCCTCGATCCCTCGCTGGTCTTCACCGTCGGAGTTGCGGCGGACGGATACGCCGCGCGCTTCGCGCCGAACGTGGACCCGGCCGCCGGACCGCTCGATATCGCCCTGGAGGCCCGCGCGCCGCGGCCCGGCGATCCCCGCCGGGTGGTGCGGGCGCGCGTCGTGGACGGCGAGGGCCAGCCCCTCGTCGGCGCCCTCGTCGAGCCGATCGGGCACCAGTCCGGTCGACCGTCCGGCGGCTCGTTTTCACAACACTTCGGTCCGTTCGGGGTCGACCCTGTGGTGACGGGCGCCGACGGCCGCTTCGCGCTCGGCGTCACGGTCGACGCGGACGCGATCCTGGTGCAGATCGAGGCTCGCGACGTCGCGCCGAAGGCCCTCGCGGTGGCGACCGGAGGCCGGGAGGAGATCCTGCGCCTGGGCTCGGGGCGAGCCGTGGTCGGCCGTCTCGTTCGCGACGGGCGGCCCGTCGCGGGCGCCGTTGTGGCAGCCGTTCAGGTCGACCGCAGCGCGACCGGGTTCGTGGGCGAGCGTACGGCCGAGACCGACCGGCACGGACGTTTCGTGCTCGAGCACCTGCCGCCGGCCGAGCCCCTCGTCTTCTACGGGAAGATCGAGGGGCTGGGAGCGCAGGGTGCCGTGGCCGAGCTCACGCTCGCGGCGGCGGCGGACGGAGCGGTGCTCGATCTCGGCGAGGTCGCCGTGGATCCCGGCCTCATGCTGTCCGGCCGCGTCACGACGGCCAACGGGCGACCCCTGCCGCCTCACGCCAGGATCCGCGTTCGGCGAAGAGCGGCCTGGGACTGGCTCGAGGCCGACCTGGCCGCCGATGGCCGCTTCGCCCTCGGCCCGCTCCCGCGCGAGATCGTCGAAGTGTCCGTGGACGCGCCCGGGTACGCCCGCGCCGTCCAGGACGCGAACCTGCGAGCGGAGGCCGACTGGATGAGAGGGTACGGCGCGGCCGACCTGCGCTTCGTGCTCGCGCCGGCGGACGCCACGCGCCGCGCGCTCTCGGACCGGGACTGAGGAGCGGCGATGCTCGCAATTCTCGTCCTTGCGCTCGTTCAGGTCTCCGCCGGGTCGCCCGCGAGGCCCGTGCCGAAGCCCGTCGCTCGTCTCGACGTGACCGTGACCGATCCCGCGGGAAAGCCCGTCGAGGGCGCGCTCGTGATGGCTCTCTCGACCGAGCGACTCTATCGGCTCGACGGCGAGGTCGACCCGGACCGGGTCCGCTCCGCTCCCACCGGGCGCGACGGGCGCGCCCGCATCGACGCGCCGCCCCCCGCGCCCTGGACCGTCGTCGCGCACGCTCGCGGGTTCGTGACCGAGGTCCGCCGGCGCGTCGCCGCCGGGCCGATCGCGGTCCGGCTCGAGAAGGGCCAGGCGATCAGCGGGACGGTGCGGGATGGCGAGAGCGGTCGCCCGGTCGCCGGCGCACGCGTGAGCGTTCCCGCGGTGATCGAGCCTCCGCGGGGCGGGTGGGAGGAGGAGGCACTGCGCAACGCAGTCGTGACCGACGCGCAGGGACGCTTCCGCCTGGAGGGCATCGGCCGCAGCCGCCTGCGCGTGACGGCGCGCGCGCCCGGCTACGCCGCGGCGGATCGGCCGAACGTGCGGCCCGGCGAGGCGGTCGAGCTCTTCCTCTTTCCCGGTGCTTCGCTCGGCGGGGTGGTCCGCGACGAAGCCCGGCGGCCCGTGAAGGACGCCGTCGTGCGTCTCGAGCCGAACGGCTTCGCTCCGGCGGTGCCGCCGGAGAAGACCGACGCGAACGGCGAGTTCACCTTCGCGGGAGTCGTCGCCGGCGACTATGCCGTGATCGCGACCGAGGGAACGCGCGCGCCGGCGCTCGCGGTCGTCACCGTCGACGCGGGTGCCAGCGCGAGCGTGAGCCTCACGCTGACCGCCGGCTCGTACGTCGTCGGCCGCGTGGTCGACGGCGCGGGTCGCGCGCTGCCCGGGCGCGTGCGGCTCGACGCGTACGACGGCCGGCCGATCCCGGCGGTCGCGGAGGAGCACCACGGCGAGCGCCGGGACCGATGGGCGGCCGCCTTCGGGCCGGTGCCCCGGGCACGCTCGGCCTGCGCGTCTCCGCCGCCGGCCACGTCGAGCGGACCGCCGAGGCCGCGGTCACGCCTCGGGCCGACGGTCGACCTCGGCGACGCCGATGCTCGACGACGGCCTCGCGATCCGCGGCCGCGTGCGCGACGGCGCGGAACCCGCCGTTGGAGCCACCGTGCGAGCGACCCTGTCGGGCGGCGAGGAGGACCGCCCGAGGTCGAGGTCGACGCGAAGGGCGCCTTCGTCGTCTCGCCCGCGGCTGACGCTGACGGTGCCGAGGCGACAGGCTTCGCGTGGGGACAGGCGGTGGCCGACGCGGGTGGCACGCCCGTGACGATCGTTCTCGTGACGGCGGGCGCGGTCACCGGCCGCGTGGTCGACGCGGCGGGCGCGGCCGTGGACGACGCGCGCATCGAGGTCGAGAGCCCCGACGCGTCCGGCAGCCGCCGATTCGAGTCGACGCGTTCGAGCGAGGGCGACGGCGCCTTCACGCTTCGGGACCTCGCGCCCGGCGCCTACGCGCTCGTCGCGCGGGCGAGCGGCCGCGGCGAGGCGTCGATGTCGGGCGTGCGCGTGAGGGCGGGGGCCACGACGTCGCTCGGCACGATCACCCTGCCGGCCGGCGGTGTCGTGCGCGGCAGCGTCGTCGATTCCGAGGGGCGTGGCATTCCGGGAGCGACGGTCTCGGTCGACCGCGAGGGCGCTCGTCGCCGCCGGCTGAACGAGGCGCAGACGGACTCGACCGGCGCGTTCGAGGTGACCGGGGTTCCGGCCGGCGTGATGCGCGTCGTCGCGAACCACCCGTCGTACGCGGAGGGGCCGCCGATCACGACCGAGGTCGACCCGGAGAAGGAGCCTGTGCCGGTGCGCGTCGTGCTCCTCCGGGGCGGGACGATCGAGGGCCGCGTCACCCGTCGGGACGGCCGACCGTTCACGGCGGGGCGCGTCGCTCTCGTCACTCCCCAGAAGCGGATGTCCGGCCAGACTCCGGCCGCGATCGCCGGCGACGGCTCGTTCCGGATCGAGCACGTGCCGCCGGGCCGCGTGGAAGTCACGGTGATGGCGTTCACGCCAGGCGACCCCGTCGTGTTCGGCGGGGGAGAAGACGTTCTCTCGAGCGTCGCCTCGCGGGACGTCGAGGTTCGCGAGGAGGAGACGGTGCGCGTGGACCTCGCGCTCCGCGACGTCGTGGTCGCGGGCCGGGTCACGCGCGGGAGGCAGCCGGCGGCCGGGGTCGCCATCGGATTCATGGACGCCCGGGGCGGAACGGGGATGACGGGCGACGGCCTGAGGCCACCCGCACCAGACAGCGGTCCGCCACCGATGAACGCCGTCAGCCGCGAGGACGGAGCCTACGAGCTCGTGATCTTCACGCCGGGACGGCACTCGGTCGTCGCCGCGATCGGGGCGCAGACATTGCCCGGCAGAGACGTGGACGTGCCCGATGCTGAGCGGTTCGAATACGACTTCGAGATCGGAAGCGCAACCGTGTCGGGCGTGGTCGTGGACGCCGACGGCGGTGCCCCGGTTCCGGGGGCGTCGCTCTTTGCGCAGCGGCAGGAGCCCGACGAGTGGTCGGCAACCGCCGAGGCCGGCCCGGACGGCCGCTTCTCGTTGAGCATCGAACCCGGCGACTACCGGCTTCGAGTGCGGGCCAAGGACCGCCAGCCGGTCGACATGCCCTTGAGCGTCGGCGCCGCGGGCGTGTCCGACCTGCGGATCGACATGCAGCGCGGCCTGACGATCAGCGGACGCGTCCTGGACGCCGCGGGACGGCCGGTGCCTGGACTTGCCATCGCCGCTCTCGACGCTCCGGCGGCGTACGGCATCCGGGCGACGGTCCTCGGAGACGGTTCCTTCCTGATCGCGGGTCTCGCCGAGAAGCCGTATCGACTGGTGTGCGGGAGCGCGGCACTCGGCTATGCCGTGCGCGACGGCGTGAAGGCGGGAGGCGACCCTGTGACCTTGCGTCTGCGCCCGGGCGGCCGCATCGCCGTGCGCGTCGTGGATACCGCGGGGCAGCCCGTCGTCGGCGCCACCGCGTTTCTCGCCCGGCTCGACGGGTTCGCGACGCAGGCCATCTCGGAAGGGCCGCGTCCGACCGACGATGCCGGCATGGCGTCGCTGTCGAGCCCGGAAGGGCTCGTCACGGTGAGAGTGGCGGGAAATGGAGGGGATGCGGCGATGGAAACCGTCGCGGTGCGCGCGGGCGAGACGGCCGCGCTGACGATCACGCTGGTGGGGACGGAGACGAAGCGCCCCTAGGCTGGATCGCCGAGTTGGCCGGAAGCGCCGGGAGTGCCGGGCAAAAAATGAACCCGGCTCGGGCGGAAGCTCCCTCCAACCTCCGCTCGAGCCGGGTGCCCGCTCTCGTTGAGCGCCGGCCGATTTCTATAGGAAGCAACGCCGGTGCCAACGCACCGATATGTCCAAATCAACGACTTACGGGGGCGCGGTCCGCGACGCGACTGTCACGCGTCCGAATAGCGGCCACTTCTCGACCAGAGAGCGGACACGCGCCCGGCCCGGCCGCGGCCTAGAAGGACCATCGGACCTCGGCGAACGCGCCGAGGCCGACGTTCGAGTAGGTGCTCTCCTCGACTCCGAGGTAGCCGTAGATCGAGGCGGCGATCCGCACCTGCGGACTGGGATCGAAGTACAGCCACGGGTTGAGGCCGATCGCGGCGTGGTCGAGCATGCCGAGGACCTTCAGCGAGGCGGAGAACCGGCGGCCGAGCGGGCCGGCGACCTCGAGATACGCGTTGTCCTGATCGGCCGAGAGCGTCTCCCCTTTGACGAAGCCGATCTCGTCGTTGAGCGTCAGCAGCTCGCCGCCCGGCCGGCCCTCGCCGAGGCGCATGTACTCCGCGATCACGCGCACCTTCGACGCGAACGTGTAGTCGACCCCCAGGAGCAGGCGCTCGTGGTCTCTCGAGTCGGGGCCGAGCGTCCCGGGATCGGGCGGCGGATCGAGAAAGGCGTAGCCGAGCTCGGCGTAGGCGCGGCCGCCGCGGAAGGGCCTCGTGATCTCCATCGCGACCTGGTTCCAGCGGAAGACCCGCTCGAAGTCGCCGACTCCGACGGTCCCGGCGTCGAGCGCGGCCACGGCCGCCGTCGTGTTCACCGTCTCCCAGTCGCCGCGTCCGCGGGGAATGG
>JAXLRD010000087.1:0-26560 GCA_046331285.1 Vicinamibacteria bacterium | reverse complement strand
TACGCGAACGGCGGCATCCTGCAGACGGTCCTGCGGAAGATGCTGAAGGGGTAAGGCCCGGGCGGCGTTAGACTGGCCGGCGCTATGGCACGACTGGCCTTTCTCGGCGCGGCGCGGACGGTCACCGGATCGCAGTACCTGCTCGAGGCGGGCGGCGAGCGTCTCCTCGTCGACTCCGGGATGTTCCAGGGCGAGAAGACGCTGCGCCTGCGCAACTGGGCGGAGCCGGAGTTCGACCCGCGCACGGTGACGGCGATGGTGCTGACCCACACGCACCTCGACCACATCGGGCGGGTGCCCCGGCTCGTGAAGCAGGGCTTCGCGGGCCCGATCTACTGCACCCCCCCGACCCGCGAGCTCGCGGAGATCCTGCTGCAGGACGCCGCGCACCTGCAGGAGGAAGACGCCGAGTACCTCAACCGGAAGAAGCTGACCAAGCACGAGCCGGCGCTGCCGCTCTTCGACCTCGCCGACGTCGAGCAGGCGCTGGCGCTGTTCGAAGCGGTCCCCCTCGGCGAGGAGCGGGCGATCGGCCGGACGTTCACGTTCGCGTACCGCGAGGCGGGGCACCTCCTCGGCGCGGCGTCGGCCGACGTGCGGGTGCGCGAGAACGGCGGCGCCGTCCGCGTCCTCTTCAGCGGCGACGTGGGCCGCTACGACGCGGTGCTCGCCAAGGACCCCGATCCCGCGCCGGAGGCCGACTACCTCGTCGTCGAGAGCACCTACGGCAACCGGACCCACCCGGACCTGCCGATCCTCGACCAGCTCGAGGGCGTCCTCAAGCGCACCTTCGCGCGCGGCGGCGTCCTCCTCATCCCCGCGTTCGCGGTCGGCCGGGCCCAGCAGATGATCTGGCTCATGGACGAGCTCGTGACCCAGGGCCGGATCCGCCCGTTCCCGATCCACGTCGACTCGCCGATGGCGATCGACGCCACGCGGATCTACGCCGCGCACCCCGAGGCGAGCAAGGCGAGCCTCAACAACATCGGCGGGCGGAGCCTCCTCCACGGGAAGTGGATCCAGCTCCACCGCACGCGCGCGGAGTCGCAGGCGCTGAACGACGCGCGGGGGCCGGCCGTGATCATCTCGTCGAGCGGCATGCTCGCCGGCGGCCGGATCCTCCACCACTGCCGCGTCCGCCTGCCGCACCCGGAGAACACGCTCCTCATCACCGGCTACCAGGCGGCGGGAACCCTCGGGCGCGCCCTCCTCGACGGGGCCCACGTCGTACGGATCCACAAGGGCGACGTGCCGGTGCTCGCCGAGGTGCGCGACCTGAAGGGGCTCTCCGGCCACGCCGACGCGGGCGAGATGATGCGGTGGCTGTCGTCGGTCAAGGCGCCCCCGCGCGCGGTGTTCGTGACGCACGGCGAGGAGGAGGCGGCGCTGGCGCTCGCGGCGCGCATCGCGCGGGAGCGGGGGTTCGACGCGCGGGTGCCGGCCCTCGGCGAGTCGTTCGTCCTCGGGGCGGGAGCCGCGCCGGACGGCGGGTCCCGGTGAGGGCGACGGGGCTCCTCGTCGACATCGACGGGGTCATCCTGCGCGACGACGCGCCCCTGCCGGGCGCGGCCGAGCTCGTGCGGTGGCTCCTCGAGTCGGGCTCGCGGTTCCTCTTCCTGACGAACTACCCCTCCCAGACGCCGGCCGATCTCGCCGGCCGCCTGGCCGGCGCGGGGATCGAGGTGCCCGCGCGGTACTTCTTCACGTCGGCCATGGCCACCGCGGAGTTCCTCGACAAGCAGGCGGGCTCGCGGCGCCGCGCTTTCGTCGTGGGCGAGGGCGCCCTCGTGCACGAGCTCTACAAGATCGGCTTCACGATCTCGGAGACGGACGCCGACTTCGTCGTCCTCGGCGAGACGCGGCACTACAACTTCGACATGATCCAGCGGGCGGCGGCGATGATCTCCCGCGGCGCGCGCTTCGTGGCGACGAACCCGGACGTGGCGGGACCGGCCGGCCGGCCGAGCTGCGGGGCGTTCGCCGCGCCGATCGAGCGGATGACGGGCAAGCGGCCGTTCTACGTGGGCAAGCCGAGCCCGTTCATGATGCGGGCCGGGCTGCGTCAGCTCGGCGTCCACTCCGGCGAGGCCTGCGTGATCGGCGACAACCTGGAGACCGACATCATCGCCGGCGTCCAGTCCGGGATGGAGACGGTGCTCGTCCTGTCCGGCGTGAGCCGGGAGGCAGACCTCGAGCGGTTCGCCTACCGCCCGGACCACGTGGTCCGAGACGCGATGGAACTGCGGGAGCTCCTGGCGGCGCGCTAGGAGCCGGCGGCGAGAAGCGGGCCGCCGCGGGCGTCAGGCCGGCAGGAAGAGGCGAGTCTCGAAGCCGCCCTGGGGCAGCGGGGCGAAGCGGAGGAAGCCGCCCGCCTCCTTCACCTGGCGCTGGGCGTCGGCGAGCGGCCCCTGGCCGCGACCGGCCAGGATGGCCTGCTGCTCGGGCTCCGACGGCCCGCCCTGCTGGGTGAGGGCGACCATCACGAAGTCGCGGCGGATCTCGCTGCCGTCGCGGGCGCGGAGGAGCACGGGCTTCTTCTCGGCACGCGCCGAGACGACAGTCGACGGCTGCGCGGTCGCGGCCGCCGACTGCAGGGCGAAGCCGAGCGCGGCCTTCAGCCGCTCGCCGCCCGAGCGAGGGAGCGGGGTGCCGCGCGGGATGCGGCTCTCGACGCCCACCGGCCGCGCGGCGAGGACGGCCCTCTGCGCGCGCACGACCTCCACGAGGAGGGCGTCGAGCGTCGGGGGCGGCGCGGGCGCGGCGGGAGGAGCGGGGGCCGGCACGGGCGCGGGGGCGCGGGGCCCGACGGCGCGGGGCGGGTGGCCGCTGCGCCGCGGGGAACTCCGGCCCGCCGGGAGGCTGGGCCATGGCGGGCGCGGTCGGTCCGTCGGAGCCGGGCAGCGCCGACGGCGGCGGCGCGGACGGGCGCGGCGCGACGACCATCGGCGGCCGCGACACGTGGGCGCCGGACGACGACGGCGAGACGCGGGCGAAGACGCTCTGCGGACGCGGCGGCGGCGCGAGGGCGCCGGCCACCGAGATGGTCTCCGGCGCGAGAGGCGCGGGACGGGACGCCGGCGCGGGGACGAGAGGCGGGGCCGGCGCGCGCACCGGGACGGGGGCCTGGACGACCGGCCCGAGCTGCTGGAGGGTCCGCCGGACCTTGTCGGCCTCGGCGCGGATCGCCAGGGCCGCCGGCACCTGCGGCGCGCCGCCCGTGAGGGCGTCGACCTGGACCTGGATCGCGGCGAGGCTCGCGTTCACCTCGCGCACGAGCAGCCCCAGGGACTCGGCGAGCTCGACGTTCGACCGGATCGCGCGGTGGAGAAGCTCCTCGGAGACGGGGCTGACCTCGGGCCCCACCTGGCCCGGGTAGGCCGGCTCCGCGCCGGCGGTCTGCGAGATCACGAGCCGCGCGTGGGACTTCGCCGCCTCGGGCGGGACGGACTTCGGGGGCGGCTCGCCGGGCGAGCGCCGGAGGAGCGCCGCGAAGGCGTCCGCCACGATGTCGGGCACCGCACCGGGATCGAGGCCCTTCTCCTTCAGGTTGTACTTGACCGCGATCGCCCCGAGCATGTCCTGCACGACGGCGACGAACGTGTCGAGGACCCCCTCGCCGCGGGCCGCAATCGCCGGGAAGGCCTTCTTGCCCCACAGGTTCAGGGCGCGGTCGAGCTCGTCTCGCGTCAGGAGGCCGTCGAGGTCCTGCTTGTTGTACTGGAGGACGAGCGGGACCTTCTCGGGAACCAGTCGGTTCGCGAGGAGGTTCACCTTCATGTTCTCGAAGGCGGTGACGTTCTCGCGCGACATCGACTTCTGCGCGTCGGCGACGAAGACGACCGCGTCGGCCCCCGCGAGCACCACCCGGCGCGTGGCGTTGTACTGGACCTGCCCGGGAACCGTGTAGAGCTGGATCTTGAAGTCGTAGCCGGAGACGGTGCCGAGGCTGAACGGCAGGAGGTCGAAGAAGAGGGTCCGGTCCTGCGCGGTGTTCAGCGAGATGAGGCGGTTGGCGCCCTCGGGGTCGGTGAGCCGGTGGATCTGCTCGAGGTTGGTGGTCTTCCCGGACTGCGGAGGCCCGTAGTAGACCACCTTCGCTTTGATGGTCCGTTCGCTGAAGTTGAACTGGACCATAGTCGGGGCGGGGCGACTATAGCATGACCGGGGGCCGCGAGGGGGGGCCGGGGGCCGGCTTGACGCGGCGGAAGGGCTTCATTAGACTCGGGTTTTGCGTGTTGGGCCAGGATACGGCCCTTCGGGAGGACGCTTCGTCATGGCTCAGCGGTGTGACATCTGCGGCAAGGGGCCGCAGTTCGGGAACAGGGTCAGCCACGCCCACAACGTGACCCACCGCCGGTTCAACCCGAACCTCCAGGAGGTCCGGGCGGAGGTCGGCAAGGGCACGCACAAGCGGGTTCGGGTCTGCACGCGCTGCCTGCGCTCCGGCAAGGTCGTCAAGCCGGCCCGCGCCACGCGCAAGACGACGGCCGCCCAGGCCTAGTCGTCCCCCCCGCCCCCGCGACAGGCCGCGGAGCGAGCGGGATTCACCCCCGCGAGCGGTCGGGCGGAGGCCCCGTGTGGCTCATCGCTCTTTCCCCGAGCGACAGGCTGCGGAGCGAGCGGGATTCACTCCCGCGAGCGGAGCGGGGGGTCTCAGGGGGGCGCGACGCAGCGCCCCCCTGATCAGAACGCCGCGATGACGTCGATCTCGACCCGGACGTTCCGGGGCAGCGCGGCGGCCTGGATCGTGGTTCGCGCGGGGGGCTTCGCCCCCAGGTACCTGGCGTAGACCTCGTTCATCGCGGCGAAGTCCGCCATGTCGGCCAGGTAGACGGTCGTCTTCACCACGTTCTCCCAGCCCATCTTCGCCTCGCGCAGGACCGCGATCAGGTTCTGCAGCACGCGCTCGGTCTGCGCCGCGACGTCGCCCGGGACGACCTCGTTCGTCTCGGGATCGATCGGGATCTGGCCGGAGCAGAAGAGCAGGCCCCCGGAGATGACGCCCTGCGAGTAGGGGCCGATGGGCCTCGGCGCGCCGGACGCGGCGACGTACTTGGTGGGCACGGCCTCACCTCCTGCTCTGCGGATCGAAGACTCCCGCAGCGTATCCGCTGAGGGCGCAGGGCGCAATCAGCGCGCGACGGCCTGCCGCGCCACGTCGATGACGCCGGAGACCCCGCGCACCGACTTGAGGACCCGGTCGAGGTGCTTCGTGTCGGCGATGCGCACCGTGATCTCGATGGACGCGGTGTTGTCGTCGAAGGTGCGGACCTGGGCGTCGCGGATGTCCGTCTTCATCGCGGCGAGGGCGGCCGTCACCGCGGCGAGGGCCCCGGGGCGGTCCTCGAGCTCCACCGCGAGGCGCACCTCGTAGCCGCCCTCCGCGCCGGCCTCCCACTCGACCGAGATCCGCCGCTCGGGGTCGTACACGAGGTTCGTGACGTTCGGGCAGGCGACCGAGTGGACGGAGACGCCCTTGCCGCGCGTGATGTACCCCACGATCGGCTCGCCCATGATCGGGTTGCAGCACTTCGCGCGGTAGACGAGGAGGTCGTCGGTGCCCTTCACGGTGATGCTCTCGTCGCCGCGGCGCAGGAGGCGCCGCACCGCGTCGACGACGGGGCGCGTCTTCTCCTCGGGCTTCTTCTCGAGCTTCTCGGCCGGCACGAGGCGCGCGAGCACCTGGCGGACCGAGACCTTGCCGTAGCCGAGGGCGGCGAAGAGGTCGTCGAGGCGCGTCCCGACGCCGAGCTCCTGGGCGAGCGACTCGAGGGCGGAGGGCTCCTGGACGACCCGCTTGAGGGTGAGGTCGTAGCGGCGGAGCTCCCGCTCGAGGTGCTTGCGGCCGATCTCGAGGGCCTGCTGCTTCTCGGCGGTGTTGAGGTAGTGGCGGATCTTCGCCTTCGCCTTGTTCGTGACGGTGAAGCCGAGCCAGTCGCGGCTCGGCTTGTGGCCGGGCGAGGTGACGATCTCCACGATGTCGCCGTTCTTCAGCTTGTAGCGCAGCGGCACCATCTTGCCGTTCACGCGCGCGCCGACGCACTGGTGGCCGACCTCGGTGTGGATCGCGTAGGCGAAGTCGATCGGGGAGGCGCCGCGGGGCAGCATCCGCACCTCGCCCTTCGGCGTGAAGCAGTAGACCTCCTCCGGGTAGAGGTCGAGCTTCAGCGAGTTCAGGAACTCGTGGGGGTCCTTGACCTCCTGCTGCCACTCGAGGAGCTGGCGCAGCCAGGAGAAGGCGTGGTCGTCCTTGTCGACGCCGGTGCGGCCCTCCTTGTACTTCCAGTGGGCCGCGATGCCCTCCTCGGCGACCCGGTGCATCTCCTGGGTGCGGATCTGCACCTCGAAGGGCTGCCCCTCGTCGCCGATCACCGAGGTGTGGAGCGACTGGTAGCCGTTCGGGCGCGGCATCGCGATGAAGTCCTTGATGCGGCCGGGCACCGGGCGCCAGGTGTTGTGGAGGACGCCGAGGGCCGCGTAGCAGTCCGGCACCGTCGCGACGAGGACGCGGAGGGCCACGAAGTCGTAGACCTGGTCGAGCTCGATCCGCTGGCGCTTGAGCTTCTGGTGGATCGAGTGGAGCCGCTTGATGCGGCCCTCGACGTCGGCCGCGACGCCGGCGGCGCGGAGCTTCTCGGCGACGGTCGAGCGGATCCGCTCGATGAACTCGCTCGCCGCCTTCCGCCGCTCCTCGACGCGCGCGGCGAGGGTCTTGTAGCCGGCGGGGTCGAGGTACTGGAAGGCGAGGTCCTCGAGCTCGTTCTTGACCTTCGCCATGCCCAGACGGCCCGCGATCGGGGCGTAGATGTCGAGGGTCTCGCGGGAGATGCGCTGCCGCCGGTCGTCCGGCAGGTGCTGCAGCGTCCGCATGTTGTGGAGGCGGTCGGCGAGCTTGACGAGGATGACGCGGATGTCGTCGACCATCGCCAGGAGCATCTTGCGGTAGGTCTCCGCCTGCCGCTCCTCGGAGGTCGCGTACGGGATCTTCGAGATCTTGGTGACGCCCTCGACGATGTGGAGGACGTCCTTGCCGAAGTACTCCTGGAGCCGCTCCGGCGTCGTGAGGGTGTCCTCGAGGACGTCGTGGAGGAGCCCGACCGCCACGCAGATGGGGTCCATCCGCATCTCGGCGAGGACGAGGGCCACCTCGAGCGGATGCACGAGATAGGGCTCGCCCGACGCGCGGACCTGCCCCTTGTGCTCGACCGCCGAGAAGATGTACGCCCGGCGCAGGATGTCGAGGTCGGCCTCGGGGTGGTGCCGCTGGACGGTCTCCTGGATGTCCTCGAAGCGGATCATGTCCCGGGAACGAGTCTAGGGAGGCGGCCCGGGGGGGTCAAATGAGCTACCGTGTTCCTTGACTCGCGTTTTTGGCCGAGCCTATAATCGCCATCCTCGGAAGCTCTTTTGTATTCAATGACTTTCCCCGGGAGACGGTAGATGAGAACGCGATACCGCACAACCGTGCTCGCCGCCCTCTCGCTGCTGGTGGCCGCCGGAATCGGATGCAGCACCGTCAAGGCCAAGGCGGCGTTCAAAGACGGCAACAAGCTGTACAAGGAAGAGAACTACCGCAAGGCCATCGCGGAGTACGAGAAGGCGGTCGCGCTGAAGCCCGACTTCGCCGAGGCGCACTTCTACCTCGCGAGCTCCCACCAGTCGCTGTTCCGTCCCGGCAAGGAAGGGGACGAGAACAGGATGCACCTCGACAAGGCGGTCGAGCACTACGAGAAGTCGCTCGAGACGAACAAGGCCGAGACCGAGCCCCTCAAGCAGCTCCGGATCAACTCGCTCGCCGCCCTCACCGCGATCTACGCCGAGCCGCCGCTCGAGAACTACGAGAAGGCGCTGGGCTTCGCCGAGCAGCTCGTCAAGGACAACCCGAACGACCTCAAGAACCTCTACGCGATGGCGAACCTCTACGAGAAGTTCGGCCGCGTGGCCGAGTCCGAGCAGACCTACGAGAAGGCCGCGCAGCTCAACCCGAACGACACCAAGGCCTGCGGCACGCTCGCGTCCTTCTACAACAAGTCGCTCTGGGACGAGCAGGGCAACGTCTGGGTCGAGGGCCAGAGCAAGGGTCCGCGCCGGGTGAAGTTCGACAAGGCCGTCGGGACGCTCGAGCGCTGCGCCGACCTCGACCCGAACGACCCGAAGGGCCACAACACCCTCGCGATGTTCTACTGGGACAAGGCCTACCGCGATCCGCTGCTCTCCGACGCGGTCAAGAACGAGTACGCCGACAAGGGGATCGTCGCGGTCGACGAGGCGCTCAAGGTCAACCCGGGCTACTGGGAGGCGATCGTCAGCAAGGGCCTGCTGTTCCGCGTGAAGGCCCAGTTCGCGAAGAACCCGGCCGACCGCAAGAAGTACCTGGACCAGGCCGTCCTCCTGCAGAAGCAGGCGATGGACCTGCGCAAGGAGCAGCAGGCGCAGCAGGCGGGTGACGCGGCGGCGGCGGCGCCGGAGGGCGCGGCGACGCCGGCGCAGTAGAGCCACTTCGTCGGTGCCGCCGCGGGCCCGGGGGCCGCGGCGGCCGGAGCAAGGGCGCTTCTCCTTCACGGGAAGCGCCCTTTTTCTAGTCTCCGTCGCGGGGCGATCATCCCGCTCCCGGCCAGGGTGGACTTGGATTCCGGCGCGGCGTCAGGGCTCCCGCGTGCGGCTGGAGCTCGAGCCGGGATCGGCGCAGGCCACCCGTCGGCGAGTCACGGTCCGAGCGTCCAGTCCGAACCGTGGGCCTCCTGCTTTCGTCTATCCTTTCGAGGCCCTCGAGAGGAATCATGCCCAACGGTCGACCGCTGCACCGATCGCGCCGCCACAAGATGCTGGGCGGGGTCTGCGGGGGTTTCGCGGAGTGGCTCGGCTGGGACGCGACGCTCGTCCGGCTGCTCTACGTGGTCGTCTCGATCTGCTCCGCCGCCTTCCCGGGCACGCTCGTCTACCTGGTGCTGTGGCTGGTGATGCCGCTGTCGCGGGAGTAGAGGCGGGCGAGCGGGCGAAACACGAAGGGCCCCATCTCTGGGGCCCTTCGTTCTTGCGTCAGGAGACGACGGCCGGCTCGTTACTGCGCGCCGACGACGCCTCCGGCTTCCTCGATCATCTTCTCGGAGATGATCCCGATGCGCTCGACACCGGCGCCCTTGGCGATGTCCATCGCCTGGACGACGCGGCCGTAGGGCACGGTCCCGGTCGCGCGGACGAAGATCGTCTTGTCCGAGCGGGCCTGGTAGATGTCCTTGAGCCGGCCCTCGAGCTCCTCCATGGAGGTCGGGGTCCGGTTGACGGTGATGGCGCCCTCCTCGAGGCCGAGCACGACCTGGTTCGTCGGGGTCTGCTGCTGCGGCTGGTTCGGGGGAGGCGGCTGGGGAAGCGAGATGTCGAGGCCGCGCTGGGCGAGCGGGGTCACGACCATGAAGATGATGAGGAGCACGAGCATCACGTCGATGAGCGGCGTGATGTTGATGTCCGCCATCGCGCCCGACTCCGCGTGAGCGTCCTCGTGCTCCGCGAAGCGGCGCTTGCGCTCCATCTCCTTGTGGTGCTGGGCCTGGGAGTCGGTCGTCTTGGCCATGGCCTTAGCTCTGCACCTTGCGCTCGGCGATGAGCGCGACTTCCTCGACGCCTGCCTCGCGGCAGAGGTCCATCACCTTCATGACCTCGGCGTAGGGAAGCTCCTGGTCGGCCTTGAGGTAGATCATGCGCGAGCCCTCCGGGAGGTCCTGGAGGCGCTCCTTGATGAGCGGCTGGAGCTGGTTCTGGTCGTCGAGCTTCTGGGAGCCGAGGTAGGTCGCGGTGTCCTTGCGGACCGCCACGACGATCGTCTTCGGCTCGTCCTTGCGCTCCTTGCTGTTCCCGGCCTGCGGCAGCTTGACGTCGACGCCCTTCTGGAGCATCGGCGTGATGACCATGAAGATGATCAGGAGGACGATCATGATGTCGGCCATTGGCGTAACGTTGATGTTCGCCATCGGCCCGCCCTTTTTGCCGCCAACGTCCATTGACATGTGGGTGACTCCTTCGCACGTCGGGGGGCCGTCCCGGCGGGCCCGGCCCCCTGGTCCAGCAGGCGGCGGTTAGGCGCCCTTCTTGATGAAGTAGTCGAGCAGCTCCGAGCTGGAGTTGTCCATCTCGACGTTGAAGCCCTCGACCTTCCCGTTGAAGTAGTTGAAGGCCCACACGGCGGGGACGGCCACGAAGAGGCCGAAAGCCGTCGTGATGAGGGCCTCGGCGATACCGGCCGAGATGGCCGCGATACCGCCCGAGCCGGTGAGCGCCATGCCCGAGAAGGCGTTGATGATGCCGAAGGTCGTGCCGAAGAGGCCGACGAACGGGGCGGTCGCGCCGATCGTGGCGAGGCCCGAGAGGCCGCGCTTGAGGTCGGCGAGGTTCACGGCGGTGGCGCGCTGGATGGCCCGCTTGGCGGCCTCGACGGCGCCGTCGCGGTCGCGCTCGGCCTCGCCGGTCTCGACCTGGTACTGCCACTCCTGCAGGCCCGGCTTGAGGACCTTGGCCAGGTGCGACATCTTGTACTGCTTGCCGTCGGAGACGTCGATCGCCTCCTTGATCTTCCCCTGCTTCAGGAAGCGGGCAACCTCAGGGGCGTACTTGCGCGACTGCTCCGTGGCCTTCCGGAACGTCCAGAACCGCTCGATCATCACCGCGATCGAGTACATGGACATGATGAAGAGCACGATGACGACGCCCCACGCGACGCCGCCCATGTGCTCGGCCATGGTCCTGATGTCGAACTGCATTTTCGCGTCCTCCTGGACTGTCTGCTCTTGGCTACGAGAGCTTGAAGTTGACCGTGACCGTCATGATGACGGGAACCGGAACGCCGTTCAATAGTGTCGGCGTATAGACCCATTGCCTCACCGCGTCGATCGCCGCCTGGTCGAGGAGGGGGATGCCGCGGAGGACCTTGACGTCGGTGACCTTGCCCTGGGGCGAGATCGTGCACTCGAGGATCACGACGCCCTGGACGCGCGCCTGCTTCGCGATGTCGGGGTAGCTGGGCGCGACGTTCTTGAGCTTCTTCGGCTCCTTGATCTGTCCGCCGACGCGGACGGCGGCCTGGGCAGGCGGGGGCGGGGCGTCCGGGAGGCCGCCGACGACGCCGCCGACGACGCCGCCGGGAACGCCGCCCTCGACGCCGCCGGGAACGCCGCCCTCGACGCCGAGGTCGAGGCCCTCTTCCGGCTTGATCTCCTGCGGGACCTCGACGGGCGCCACGAAGGCGTTGTTCGTCTGGATCGGCCGGGGAGCGATCTTCGGAGTCGCGGCGCGGGCGGGCGCCGGCGGCGGAGGAGGCGGAGGCGGCGCGGGCGCGGCCATCGGCTCCACGAAGAAGGCCTTCACCGCGGAGGCGGGGTCGGGCAGGTGGTCAGCAGCGAGGATCGGCAGGACGACGATGAGAGCCGCCGCGAGCGCGTGGAGGGCGAGCGAGATCGGCAGCGTCTTGCCCTGGCCCGTGCGGTGCCTCACCCGGTCCGAATCGATCAGGTCTTCAAATAGCCTTTTTTCCATCCCCCGTCCCTCTTGACTCGTGGTGTCCCGGAGATCGACTCAGGTTAAGGCGAAAGAAGTTCGGATTCTAGTCCCGCGTTTCTCGGGGTGTCAAGACGATTGAATGACAAGCGTTTCCGCGAAATACGGGCCTTCCCGCGACGTCCGGGTCGATGGTTTGGACACCGCCGCCTGCGGTGCGGTTCCATGGTTTTTTCCGAGGTTCGCGAGGTCGGCGCCGGGGGGCGAAGAGGGGCGTCAGTAGATGCGGAACGCGACCGGGGCCTGGGCGATCGTCGCGACCGGACGGCCGTGCTTCACGGCGGGCTGGAAGACCCACTGGTAGACGGTCTGCAGGGCGGCGGCGTCGAGGAGGGGGATCGATTGCAGCACGCGGGCCCGGACGACGCGGCCCTGGGCGTCGATCAGGATCTCGACCACGACGGTCCCCTCGACCTTCTTGATGAAGGCCTCCTGGGGGTACTGGGGCCGCGTCATCTTGATCGGCCGCGGCGGCGAGTCGTAGTCGAGGATCGGGCCGGTGCCGGTCCCACCGAGGACGCCACCGAGGACGCCGCCCAGGACGCCCCCTGGGACGCCTCCGTCGACGCCTCCCTCCATGCCGAGCTCGCTCCCCATGTCGCTGCCCGACTCGGACCCGAACTGGTCCTCCATGCGAACGCCCGTTTCGGGCTGCTTGGGAGCGTCTTCCTGGGGCTGCGGCGTCTGAATGGGCGCGGTGAACTCCGGCTTCGGCTTCTCCACGACCGGCTTGGGCGCTTCGGGCTTCGCCTGCTGCTGCCGCATCGAGCTGCCCTTCGGCAGCGGCGGCGGCGGCGGCGGCGGGGGGTCGTAGAGGAGCGCCTTGATGTAGTCCTGCTGGTCGGGAAGCTGCGAGGGCAGCAGGATCGGGACGAGGACGATCGCGACGCCGACGAGGAGATGCGCGGCGAGAGAGGCGACCCCGAGGCGCCGCAGGCGCGGGTTGGGGCGCTTCTGCGACGTGACGAGGACGTTGTCGAACAGCCCCTCGCCCGGATCGGGAAGCTGGCTCATCTCGTTCGCATCTTAGCACCCGGCTCCCGGGCCGCCCGGTTCGTACACGAACTATTACGCGGGCGCCCCCGTCGGATACGTCCGAGCCGGGCGCGGGCGGCGGGACCGCCCGCGCCGGCCGGGTCGCGCTAGGCGGTCGCCCGGGCCGCCCGGGCCTTCGGCGACGGGGACGAAGCGGCCGGAAGGTCCATGCCGCCCCTGCGGCCGTACCACCAGTTCGCGAACGGGACGGCGATGAACACCGTCGAGTAGGTCCCGACGAGGACGCCGATCACCATCGTGAACGCGAAGCCGCGGAGCACCTCGCCGCCGAAGAGGTACAGGCCGAGGACGGCGAGGAGGGTCGTGCCGTTCGCGATCAGGGTCCGGGTCAGCGTCTGGTTCATCGACAGGTTCAGCAGCTGGGGCAGCGGCTCCTTGCGGCGCTTGCCGAGGTTCTCCCGGACGCGGTCGAAGACGACGACCGTGTCGTTCACGCTGTAGCCGACGAGTGTGAGCAGCGCCGCGATGACGTTCAGCGTGATCTCGTACTTGAAGATCGTCAGGAAGCCGAGGCAGATGAGGATGTCGTGGAGGCCGGCGATCATCGCCGCGACGCCCCACGCCCCGCCCTTGAAGCGCAGCGCGATGTAGATGAGCTGGAAGAGCAGGCCGAGGACCGTGAGGTAGATGGCCTTCTGCCGCAGCTCGCCGCCGACGATCGGGCCGACGATTTCGGAGGACGACTCGAGGATCGGGTTCTGGCCGTAGGACTTCGCGAGGGCGTCGCGGATGCCGCGGGCGGGCGCGTCGAGATCGGACTCGGGCGCCTCCTGGGCGATGCGGATGAGGACCTTGTCGTCCTTCACGTCGCCGTAGGTCTGGATGACGGCGCCGGGGCCGGCCTTGTCGACGGCGGCGCGGACCTTGTCGACCTCGGGCGGGTTCTGGAAGTGCACGATGAGCTGCGTGCCGCCGGAGAACTCGACGCCGTACGAGATCCCGCGGGTCAGCATGACCGCGAGCCCGACGCCGATGAACAGCGCCGAGAGGGCCATGAAGTACCTGGCCTTGCCGAGGAAGTCGACGTTCGGATTCTTGAGGATTTCCATGGCCGGGCTCCTAGATGCTCAGCGTTTCGACGTGGCCCTTGCCGAGCACCCAGTGGAAGAGGAACTTGCTGACGAAGAAGGAGGCGAAGACGTTGGCGATGAGGCCGATGACGAGGGTCACCGCGAAGCCCTTGATCGGGCCGGTGCCGAACTGGAAGAGGAACGCGGCGGCGATGAGCGCGGTCGCGTGGGTGTCGATGATCGTCACCAGCACCCGGTCGAATCCGTTCGCCACGGCGTTCTGCACCGTCTTGCCGTTGCGCAGCTCCTCGCGGATCCGCTCGAACACGAGGACGTTCGTGTCGACCCCGACGCCCATCGTGAGGATGACGCCGGCGATGCCGGGGAGGGTGAGAGTGGCCCCCGAGTAGGCGAGGGCGGCGAGCAGGATGAGCAGGTTCGCCGTGAGCGCGACGACCGCGTTCACCCCGGCGAGCCGGTAGTAGACCACCATGAAGACCACGATGAAGGCCATGCCGGCCGCCGCGGCGAGGAGGCCGGCGCGGATCGAGTCGCGGCCGAGCGAGGCGCCGACCGTGAGCTGCTGCAGGTAGCGCAGGGTCGCCGGCAGGGCGCCCGCCTTCAGGATCTTCGACAGCTCGTCCGCCTCCTGGGTCGTGAAGCGGCCGGTGATGCGGTTGTCCGAGCCCAGACGGTTCTGGATCGTCGGGGCCGAGTAGACCGTGTTGTCGAGGACGATCGCGAGCTGGCGGCCGATGTTGCGGCCCGTCTCCCGGCCGAAGCGGTCGGTGGCGGCCGCGTTCAGCGAGAAGTTGATCTGCGGCCGGTTCGACTCGTCGACGCCCACGCGGGCGCTCTTGAGGTCGCGGCCGGTGATCATCGCCTCCTTGCGCAGGAGGTAGTAGGTCGGCTGGCCGGGCGTGTCGCTCGGGCCGGTCACGACCTCCATGCTGTCGGGCACCTTGCCGCTCGTCGCCTGGAGGAGCGTCTCCTGGCTCGCGGCCTGGCCCTCGACGAGCTTGAGCGAGAGCTGGGCGGTCGTCTTGATGATTCGCTTGGCCGCCTCGACGTCGGTGACGCCCGGGAGCTGGACGAGGATCTGGTCGCCGCGCGAGCCCTGGGCCGCGATGACCGGCTCGGCCACGCCGAGGGCGTTCACGCGGCGCTCGAGGGTGCGGATCGCCTCCTGGACCGTCTGCTCCTTCGTCTGCCGCTGGAACTGATCGGTCATCGCGACGACGAGCTTGTTCTCGCCGGCGTCCTTGACCTCCCAGCCCGTGCGGAAGAAGTCGCGCAGGAGGTCCTTCATGTCCTTCACCCGGGCCGGCTCGATCCCGTCGACGGTGAACGACGTGGTCGACGCCTGCTGCACCGAGGCGACCTGGATGCCCTTGCGGGTGGCCTGGTCGCGGGTCGTGTTGACCGCGTCGCTCACCGTGGCGTTGAGCGCGTCGTCGACGACCACCTGCAGGACGAGGTGGATGCCGCCGCGCAGGTCGAGGCCGAGGTGGATCTTCCCGGGCTGGCCGTCCGGCGTGTCGTAGGGCGGCCAGATCGCGACGCCGCAGGCGAGGAGGAAGGCCCCGTAGAGGATCGCGCGCACGCGCAGCTCAGGGCGCAGGAACGCGTACACGAGGCCGGCGAGGGCCGCCGTCAGGAGGAGCCACAGGGTGAGGGGGTTCTGCAGGGCGGAAGGCATCACTTCTCCGTCTTCTCGGTCCCGGCGCTCTGGCGTCCGGCCACGGCGTTCCTGAGGACCTTGATCCTGGTCTTGTCGTCGATGCGCAGGAGGAAGGCGTCGTCCTCGACGCCCACGATGGTTCCGAAGATCCCGGAGTTGAGGATCACTCGCTCGCCCGACTGGAGGCCCTTCACGAGCTCGTCGAGCTGCTTCTGCTTCCGCCTCATCGGGAGGATGAGGATGAAGTAGAAGATCGCGAAGATCAGCCCCATCATCACGAGGCTGGCGAGAGGGTTGGAGTCGCCGGAGCGGCTGGGCCCGGCGAGCGCGATCAGCGTCCCGATGTCGGCCAT
The DNA here is from genome assembly GCA_046331285.1 of Vicinamibacteria bacterium. Lineage (GTDB taxonomy): Bacteria > Acidobacteriota > Vicinamibacteria > Fen-336 > Fen-336 > DATBSL01. The sequence continues at coordinate 10,913 of JAXLRD010000087.1, read as the reverse complement.
TTGGGGGTGTCTCTTCTCGCTTCCTACGAGCCGCGGGCGGGGATCGCGAAGACCTTGGCGCGCTTACGGCCCGTCCTGCCCGTCCGCGAGCCGGCGCAGGGTCTCCCCGCGCCACTCGGCGAAGCGGCACAAACGGATACTCTGCCGCATCGCCTTCATCATGTCAACGTAGCGGAAGAGGTTGTGGACGCTCGCGAGGGTCGCGGCGGCCATCTCGTTCGCGAGGTGGAGGTGGCGGAGGTAGGCCCGGCTGACCGTCCGGCAGGTCGGGCAGGCGCAGTCGGGGTCGGGCGGACGAGGGTCGTCCTTGTAGCGGGCGTTGCGGATCGAGAGGCGGCCGCGGCTCGTGAAGAGCTGGCCGTTCCTCGCGTTGCGGGTCGGCAGGACGCAGTCGAACATGTCGACCCCGCGCGCCACCCCGTCGATCAGGTCCTCCGGCGTCCCGATCCCCATGAGGTAGCGCGGCTTGTGCTCGGGGAGGATCGGGTCGAGGTGCTCGAGCACGCGGTCGCGCCCCTCCTTCGGCTCGCCGACCGAGAGGCCGCCGATCGCGTAGCCGGGGAAGTCCAGGGCCGCGAGCTCGCGGGCGCTCGCCTCGCGCAGGTCGAGGTGGACCCCGCCCTGGACGATCCCGAACAGCCACTGGTCGGGGCGCCGGTGGGCCTCGCGGCTCCGCCGCGCCCAGCGCGTCGTGCGCGCGGTGGCCTCGGCCACCACCTCCCGCGGCGCGTCCCCGGGCGGGCACTCGTCGAAGGCCATCGCGACGTCGGCCCCGAGGTTCTGCTGGATCTCGATCGACCGCTCGGGCGAGAGCAGGTGCGGCGAGCCGTCGATGTGGCTCTGGAAGCGCACGCCCTCCTCGTCGAGCTTGCGGAGAGCCGCGAGGGAGAAGACCTGGTAGCCGCCGGAGTCGGTGAGGAACGGGCCCTCCCAGCCGGTGAAGCCGTGGAGGCCGCCGAGGCGGGCGACGAGCTCGTCGCCGGGACGCAGCATGAGGTGGTACGTGTTCGCGAGGAGGATGCGGGCCCCCATCTCGCGCAGGTCGCGGTGGAGGACCGCCTTCACCGCCGCCGCGGTGCCGACCGGCATGAAGATCGGGGTCTCGACGTCGCCGTGCGGGGTGCGGAGCAGTCCGGCCCGCGCGCGGCCGTCCCGGGAGAGGACCTCGAAGGAGAAGCCGGCCATGGCCGGCGAGTATAGTGGAGCCCCCATGGACCAGCGGCTCACGGTGGCTCTTCTCTTCGGCGGACGCTCGGGCGAGCACGAGGTGTCGCTGCGCTCGGCGGCGTCGGTGGCGGCGGGGCTCGGCGCCCGCCACGACGTGGCGTGCGTGCTCGTCGACAAGCGGGGCCGCTGGCTGCTGCAGGACGGCCCGGAGCCGCGGGCCGAGGGGGGCGTGCCCGTCTTTCTCGCGCCCTCGCCCGACGACGGCGGCCGGCTGCGGCGGCTCGCCGACGCGGGGGAAGCGGCCCGGCCGGACGTCTACTTCCCCGTCCTCCACGGGACCTACGGCGAGGACGGCACCGTGCAGGGCCTCTTCGAGCTCGCGGCCGTGCCCTACGTGGGCGCCGGGGTCGCGGCCGCGGCCGCGGCCATGGACAAGGAGATGATGAAGGCCCTCTTCGCGCAGGCGGGCCTGCCGCAGGTCGAGCACCGCGTGCTGCGCGGCCGCGACGCCGCCGCGGAGGCCGCCCTCGTCGCCGATCTCGGCCTGCCGCTCTTCGTGAAGCCGGCGAACCTCGGCTCGAGCGTCGGGATCAGCAAGGTCAAGGAAGCGGGCGCCCTCGCCGCCGCGGTCGACCTCGCGTTCCGCTACGACCGCAAGGTGGTCGTCGAGCGGGGCCACGACGTCCGCGAGATCGAGCTCTCGGTGCTCGGCAACGACCGCCCGGAGGCGTCGGTGCCGGGCGAGATCCTCCCCGACCGCGAGTTCTACGACTACGACTCGAAGTACGCCGCCGACAGCCGCACCGGGCTCGCGATCCCGGCGCCGCTCGATCCCGCGCAGGCCGCGGAGGCGCGCCGCCTCGCCGTCGAGGCGTTCCGCGCGGTCGACTGCGCCGGCTTCGCGCGCGTCGACCTCTTCCTCGAGCGCGCGAGCGGCCGCTTCCTCGTGAACGAGATCAACACCATCCCCGGCTTCACGTCGATCAGCATGTACCCGAAGCTGTGGGCGGCGACCGGGATCGGCTTCGAGGAGCTGCTCGGGCGCCTCGTGGCCCTCGCCCTCGAGCGCCACCGCTCGCGCGCCGGGCTCGTGACCGACTACCGGGCCTGACCGCCACCCCTCTCCTCCGCGGGGCCCGATCCGCCCGACGAGCTCGAACACCATTCAAATTTGCATATAAGAAGAGCCCGGATCGGCCGACCTCCCACATTTTCGTCGGGCGGGCCGGAAGCTATTCCGGGACAGTGGCTTCGGGAGATCGGGACGCTGAAAATAGCTCCTGGAGCCACTTTCGGCGATTTCCACACGACTGTGCACAGCCTAAGCCACTCCACCCGTGAGGCATGGCCGAGCGGGTAGCCAGAAAGTGCTTGACAGGGTGGAAAAGCGTTCCTACGCTACGTCTAGTATGCGAAGCCCTTTGAGACCCTTTAGGTTGAAAGAGGGTGACGCTTGTCCAGCTTTGGACTGAAGGGGGGGATTACCTAAATGCCCGCGAAGAAGAAGGCTGCCAAGAAGAAGGCCGCGAAGAAGAAGAAGTAAGAACCCCGGGGCAGTTGGGGGGGTTGAGAGCGATCTCGCCCCCCGCTTTTTTTTGCCCGGACGTCTCCCGCCTCAGGCGGGGCCCAGGACGTGCTCCTCGATGGCCCGCGCCACCCCGTCCTCGTCGTTCGTCGGCAGCACCGGCAGGCCGAGGGCCCGCAGCGCCGGGTCGGCGTTGCCCATGACGAACCCGAGCCCCGCCGCCGCCACCATCTCCCGGTCGTTCCAGTTGTCCCCGATCGCGAGCGTCTCGGCCGCGGCGATGCCCCACCGCTCCTGGACGAAGGCGAGGGCCTCGGCCTTGCCGACCTCCGGGTGGATCACGTCCAGGAGCACGACTCCCGTCGCGGGATAGACCGTGCGCTCGACGCGCGCCCGGCCGCGGAGCGCCGGCTCGAGCGCGGCGAGAGCGGCCTCCATCTCGGACGGCGTGCCGCCGAACATCACCTGGATGGGGTCCTCGTCGTCGAGGGCCGCGAGGAGGCCGGGCACCACGCGCAGCTCCTCCCGCGCGCGCTCGACGTAGTACGCGACGAGGCCGCGCATCGGCACGCTCGCCTCGACGAGCAGCCAGCCCTCCCCGTCCGGCCCGCAGTGGACGACCGGCTCGAAGCCGCCGGCCCGGCCGGCCGCGATCGCCACGCGAGCGGCGGCGCGGGGCAGGGCGCGACAGCGCAGGACGCGGCCGTCCTCGACCACGAGCGCGCCGTTGTGGAGGATGAGCGGCACGTGGCCCCCGAGCTCGTCGGCCACGCGGCGGGCCGAAGGGTAGCGCCGGCCGGTCGCGAGCACGATCCGCACGCCTCTCGCCCGCGCCGCGTCGACCGCCCGCCGGGTGCGCGGGGCGAGCGACTTGTCGCTGCGCAGGAGGGTCCCGTCGATGTCGAGGGCGACGAGGCGGATCGCGGGCCGCGACACGGGCCTACTCCCCGGTCCAGACCTCGACGCGCTCGATGAGGTCTCCGGGACGCAGGCGGTCGACGACGTCCATCCCCGCCGCGACCTGCCCGAACCGCGTGAAGCCGCCGTCGAGGTGGGGCTGCGGCTGCAGGGTGAAGAAGAACTGGCTGCCGCCCGTGTCCTTGCCGGACAGGGCCATCCCGACCGCGCCGCGGCCGTAGGGCCGCCCGGTGATCTCGCAGCGCAGCGTGTAGCCGGGGCCGCCGTTGCCGTCCCCGCGCGGGTCGCCGCCCTGGACGACGAAGCCGGGCTCGACGCGGTGGAACGTCAGGCCGTCGTAGAAGCCTCGCGCGGCCAGGGCGACGAAGCTCGCCGACGTGAGGGGCGCCTCGACGATGTCGAGGTGGATCTCGATCGTCCCCTTCGTCGTGTGCAGGAAGACGCGCGGGGTGAAGACCTTCACGCTCGCGCGGGGCGCGTAGGGGGCCATGGCCGCGTCGTAGTCGAGCGCCGGCCGGGCGACGGCCTCCTCGCCCGGGTCGGGCGGCGTCTGTCCGTCGGCCGCGAGGAGGGCGGCGGCCCGCGCGCGCACCGCGCGGGAGGGATCCTCGCGGGCGACCCGGGCGAGGCCCTCGCGGGCCGGGCCGTCCTTCTGGGCGGCGAGGGCCAGGACGGCGGAGATCCGCGCCTCGAGCTCGCCGGCGCCGTCCTGGACGCCGCGCTGCCACGCGGCCAGCAGCCGGGCGCTCGAGCCCGTGGGGCCGAGCCCCCGGATCTCCTCGGCCGCGGCCGAGCGCACCCCGAGGTCCGGGTGGTCGAGGTGGCGCAGGAGCGTGTCGAGCGCGTCCTTGCCCCGCGCGCGGCGCAGCCCCTCGAGGACCGCGGGCAGCACGCGCGCGTCCTCGTCCCGCAGCATCGCGTGCAGGACGCCGACGCTCATGTCGTCGCCCACGGCGCCGAGGGCGTGGGCGAGCGACTGCCGGACGCGGAAGTCGGGGTCGGCGTCGAGGCCGGAGAGGACGAGGGCGAAGTCCTCGGGGCTCGTCCGCGCGAGCGCGCCGAAGGCGGCCGCCCGGACCCAGGGATCGCGCTCGGCCACGAGGCCGACGATCCGCGGGCGCAGCGACGGGTCGGCCGGCAGGACGGCGAGGGCGCGCAGGGCCTCGCGCCGCAGGACGTCGCTCGCGGAGGCGAGGAGGGCCGCGGCGGCCGGCGTTCCGCGCGGGTCGCCGATCGCGCCGAGAGCGCGCACCGCGTGGAGGGCGACCGTCTCGTCGGGATCGCGCACGAGGCGCACGAGCGCCTCGACGGCCGAGGCGTCCTTCAGCGCGCCGAGGCCGCGCGCCCCGAGGGCGCGCGAGACGGGGTCGGTCGAGGACAGGGCCTCGGCGAGCACCGGCCGGAGGGCGGGCGACTCGAGCCGCATCGCGACCCAGGTCGCGGCCCACCAGTCGAAGCGCGACCGGCCGTTGTCGAGGAGCGCGCGCGCGGACGCCGCCGGGTCCCGGAGGCGGGCGAGGGCGAAGAGGGCGAGGCGCTGCTCGGCCCAGGTGTCCCGCGGGTCCGACGGGTCGTCGCCGCGCACGGTCATCCGGCTGATCGTCTTCGGCAGCGCGTCGACGACGAAGCTCGCGAGGGCGGAGGCGGCCCTCGGGTCGCCGATGGCGCCGAGGGCCTCGGCCGCGCGGGCGCGGACGCCCGCGTCGTTGTCGGCGAGCGCGGCGAGGAGCCGGTCGACGGCGCGGCGGTCGCCGCACAGGCCGAGCGCGAAGGCGGCCACGCGGCGGACCTCGACCTCGCCGTCGTTCATGAGCCCGACGAGGGCCGGCACGAGCGACGGGTCGGCGACGCGTCCGGCGGCGAGCGCCGCGCGCCGGCGGACGCCGCGGTCGGAGTCGTGGAGGAGCGCCTCGAGGGCGCCGCCGCCCGCGGAGCGGCGGTCCTCGAGCTCGAGGATCCGCGCGAGCCTCGCGAGGCGCGGCGGCGGGGGCGGAGCGGCGGGCTTCTTCGCGGCGCGCGCGGCGGGTGCGGGCGCGACGAGCGCGGCGAGGACGCACGCGGCCACGAAGGCGCGGCGCGAGCGGGAAGCGGACATCCCCGGATTATAGCGACGCCCTGCGGCCGCCCCGCCGGCGAGGGCTCGTCAGGCGACCGCGAAGAAGTCGCGGCCGTCCACGAGGCCGAGGCGGGAAGCCTCCGCCCGCAGGCGCTCGCGGGCGCCCTTCTGGCCGACCGCTCCGAGGTGGACGGCGTCACCGAGCCGGCCGACCCCGTCGAGGCCGACGACGGGCACGCCGTGGAGCCTCTGGCCGATCTTGCGCGGGGCGACCTCGACGAAGGCCACGACCCGCACGCCGGCCTCCCGCAGCGCCCGGGCGAACGACTTGCCGACCGGCCCGGCGCCCCACACCGCGGCCGGCCGCGCCGCGAGAGGGCCCCGGGCGAGCGCCCGGGCCTTCGTCCGCGCGAACGCCTCCGGCGAGTAGCGCGGATCCGTGCGGGTGAGCCGGCCGGCGGAGTCGCGCCACTCGAGGAGGGTCTCGGGCAGCTTCGCGAAGACGAGCCCCGCGTCGAACGCGCGGAGCCACAGGTCGTAGTCCTCCGGCCCGTCGACGTCGCGCCACCCGCCGAGCCGGCGGAGGGTCGCGGTCCGCATCGCGAGCGACGGGTGGACGAGGGGCGACTCGACGAACCGGTCGCGCGCCATCGCCTCGTGGTCGACGAGGCCGTTCACCCAGTCGACGTACGCCCGCATGCCGGCGCCGGGCGACGCGCCGGCCCGGGCGCCGATCTCCACCCGGCAGCCGAGGACGTCGACGGCCGGGTCCTCCGCGAGCCGCGCGGCCTGCGCCGCGAGCCGCCCGGAGAAGGCCACGTCGTCGGCGTCCATGCGGGCGACGAGGGGCGCGCGAGCCTCGGCGAGGGCGAGCGACAGCGCGGCCACGAGGCCGCGCGGCGGGGTGGCGAGGACGCGCAGCCGCGGGTCGCGCGCGGCCCGCTCGCGCAGGCGCTGGCCGGTGCCGTCCGTCGAGCCGTCGTCGACCGCCACGACCTCGTGGTCGGCGAGCGTCTGCGCGGCGAGCGAGTCGAGGCACGCCGCGAGCGCCTCGCCCCCGTCGCGCACGGGGAGGAGGACCGAGACGTGGGGCAACGGAGGCGTCAGCCGTTCTGCCGCACGAACGCGCGCGCCGCCTCGATCGCCGCCTTCGGGTCGTCGGCCCGCACGACGGAGTAGGGGCTCGAGCGGCCCGGCCGCCAGTCGGCCTGCGACGCGCGGCGGATCTCGACGAGGAAGCCGCTCTCGGTCCGCGCCGGCTCGGTGATCTCGTAGATCCACTCGTCCCGCCGCATCGTCGAGTGGATCGCCCCCGGGGCCCACAGCGACGGGCGCGCCTCCGAGGGCGCGTCGCGCCGTACCATCCGCGAGATCGCCCGCTGCCCGGCCTCGGGCAGGAAGAGGAACTCGATGCCGTACCCGAAGTAGGGCCAGCCGACCTCCGGCGCCTCGCGCGCGATGCGGCCGAGGAGGCGCACGCGGCCCTCCGGCTCGGGCAGGTCGAGCTCGAGGTCGAGGTCCTCGGCCTCGATCCGCACCGGGCTCGCGAGGAGCATGCCGTGGACGCTCAGGTTGCGGCTGAGGCCGTAGAAGTGCTCGCCGGGAGCGCTGCGGCGGTTGCCGACGACCTGCACGTGGACGGGGATCCGCGCGATCACGCGCCGCGGCACGTCGAGGAGCTTGCCCATCCAGCTCTCGAGCACGAAGCGGTCGAGCGGCCGGCGCAGCACCGCGTTCGCCCCGGCCGTCAGCAGGAGGCCCTCGATGCCGATCGGGTCCTCGACCCGCACGATCGACAGGATGGAGACGCGGTCGCCCGCCGCGCTGCCGCGGATCGCGGCCACGAGCTCCTCCGGCGGCCAGTCGCCGCTCGCGCCCGGGCCGAGGACGGCGAGCGTGATCGTGGGGTCGTTGAGCGCGTCCTTCAGCTCGAGAGCGTTCGCCGCCTCGCGGGCGAGCCCGGGCTCCCGCTGCAGGAAGCGGACGGCGAGCCGCAGCTCGGCGACGGACACCCCGGCCGCCACGATCCGCGAGCGCATCAGGACACGAGCCTCTGGTCGCTGCGGCGGAAGCGGGCGCCCCTCTGCAGCCAGCCGGGCAGGATGCTCTTCAGCCCGAAGAGCGACGGCACGCGGTCGTAGAGCAGGTGCAGCCGCGCGTCCTTTCGGCCGCCCGGCTCGATCTCCTTCACGAGGAAGCCGTAGCGGCCGACCTTCAGCCGGTCGCCGGGCTGCAGCTCGGCCCGCCCCGCGCTGCGGCCGTAGGTGACGGCGAGCACGCGCGGCTCGAGCAGCTGCCGGCGCAGCGGCTCGTCGAGGGAGAGGCGCACCCGCGCGCGCACGAGGTCGATCGCCGGCACGCGCCCGCGCGCGCCGGGAGCGACGATGCGCGCGACCTCGGCCGCCTGCAGGCTGCGGGCGGCGTAGTCGAGGTTGAGGGCGTGGATCTTCTCCTCGCGGGAGCCCGAGTCGGTCGCGGCCTCGAGCGAGCGGCGCACCTCGTCGAGGGGCAGGCGCAGGAGGGCGGCGTCGCGCGCGTCGAGCGAGGCCGCGTCGGGCGGGTCATCCTCGAGCGTCGCGAGCTGCAGCGTGAAGGTGGCCGCCGCTCCCCGCGCGTCGGCGGCGAGGCAGAGCCCCTCCTCGGTCCAGGTGTTCCCGGTCGAGCGGTGGGCCCGGTCCGCCGCGACGTGCACCGGCTGATTCGTCGCGAGCTCGACCACCTCGACGTCGCCCGGCCCGGGGAAGGACCGGACGAGGATCCCGAGCAGGGCGATCAGGAAGAGGACGAGGGGCAGGATCACGTAGGAGAAGATCCGCAGCTCGATGCCGGCCCGCGGCGGTGCGGCGATGCGGCGGACGACCGGCTCGATCCGGCGCAGGCCTTCCTGCGGGGCGACGCGGTAGACGAACTTGCGCAGGAGAAGGCCGTCGTCGGCGAAGAACGAGGCGATCGACTGCGCGAGGGGCGCCGCCTTGCGGCCGTTGGCCGCGCGGACCATGTCGAGCACGAAGGCCGGGGACTGCTCGGGGTCGCGGGCCTGCGCGTCGCCCGGCGGCTCGCCGACGAGGACGACGTAGAGCGGCAGGCGCATCTCGGCGACGAGCTCGACCGACCGGCGCACCGACTGGCTGCGCGGGTCCCAGCCCTGCGGCAGGTCCGGCCAGTCCGCGGGGTCGGGGTCCGGGATGGCGTCCGTGAGGAGGACCATGCGGATATCGGTCCCCGCCGGGTACTCGGCCGCGAGGTCCTTCGCCTTCGCGAAGGCCTGGTAGAAATCCGTCCACTGGCCGTCGTTCCTGTACTTCGTCGGGTCGTCGACGAAGACCTCCCGGCGCCCGCCGAACAGGACGAGGCGGTAACGCTGGCCCTTCAGGAAGGTGAACATCTTCTCGAGGGCGGCGACGCGCTTCTCGTTCGGGTCGAGCGGCGGGAGGGACGCCGAGTTGTCGATGAGGAAGAGGATGACCGGGCCGCTCGCGGGGGCCGCCGGCGCAGGCGGCGACGCGGCGGGCCGGGCGGGGCCCGCCTGGAGCGCGAGTGCGAGCAGGACGGGCAGCATCGCCGGGCCGCGATTCTAGCACCCGGCGGCCCGCGCGCACGCCGACCTATAATCGCGGCCATGAAGGCGGGCATCCTCGGACTCTCCCTCGTCGGCAAGAGCACTCTCTTCCAGCTCCTCACCGGGACGCCGGCTCCGGCCCCCGGGGGGCGCCCCGAGGCGCGCGTCGGCATCGCCCGCGTGCCCGACGCGCGGGTCGGCGGGCTCGCCCGCGTCTTCCAGCCCAAGAAGCAGACGCTCGCGACGGTCGAGTACGTGGACGTCCCCGGCGTGGCGAAGGGCGAGGGCAACGCCCTCGTCGACCTGCCGGCCCTGCGCGGCGTCGACGCGTTCGTCCACGTCGTCCGGGCCTTCGAGTCGGACACGGTGCCCCACCCCGAGGGGTCGGTCGACCCCGCCCGCGACGCGGCGATGCTCGAGCTCGAGCTCATCCTCGCCGACCTCTCCACGGTCGAGCGCCGGCTCGAGCGGCTCGAAGCGAACATCAAGAAGGCGAACAAGGCGGAGGACGTCTCGGAGAAGGCGCTCTTCCTGCGCCTAAAGGAGGCGCTCGAGGCGGAGCGGCCCCTGCGCGAGCTGCCGCTCACCGAGGAGGAGCACCGGCGGCTCCGCGGCTACGCGCTCCTCAGCGAGAAGCCGCTCCTCGTCGTCGCGAACGTCGGCGAGGACGCGGTGCGCGACGCGGCGGCGCGGCTCGAGGCGAGCGGCCTCGCCGCCCTCGCGAAGCGGCCGAGCGTCGGCGTTTGCGCCGTGGCCGCCCCGATCGAGGCGGAGATGGCGGAGCTGCCGGCCGAGGACGCGAAGGCCTTCCGCGAGGATCTCGGCCTCGCCGAGCCCGGCCTCGACCGGGTGATCCGCTCGACCTACGACCTCCTCGGCCTCATCTCCTTCCTGACCGCGGGCGAGGACGAGTGCCGCGCGTGGACGATACCCCGCGGGACGAAGGCGCCGCAGGCGGCGGGCGCCATCCACTCGGACATCGAGCGGGGCTTCATCCGCGCGCAGGTCGTGCCCTACGACGAGCTCGTGGCGACGGGCTCGATCGCGGCCTGCCGCGAGAAGGGCACCCTGCGGCTGGAGGGTCGCGAGTACGAGGTGAAGGACGGCGACGTGATCGAGTTCAAGTTCAACGTCTAGGGCTCCCGGGGCCCGCCGAAGCTCCATGCCCTCCTGTCCCTCGTGCCGGCGGCCCGTCGCGGTCGCCCGCGCGAGTTGCCTCTACTGCGGCGCGGCCCTCGACGCCGCGGACGGCCGTCCGGCGGACGAGGCGCGCACCCCGGCCGGGCTCCCGGCGCCACCGGGCGAGGCGCGCGCGCTCCTCGTCCTCGACCTCGAGGGCGCCCGGCCGCCCGCCCTCGCCGCCGCCCTCGACCTGCCGGACTACGAGGCCGGTCAGCTCGCGCGGCGGGGCGGCCTCCACCTCCACCGGGTCCTCGCCGCGGAGGCCGCGGAGGCCGAGGCCGCGCGCCTCCACGGTCTCGGTCTGCGGGTCTTCCTCGTCCCCGAAGACGAGGCTCGGGTCCGGCCCCTGCGCGCGCGCGCGGGCCGCCGCACGACGGACGGGCTCTCCCTGCGCACGGAGGAGGGCCCGCTCGAGCTGCGGGACGCGGACCTCCTGCTCGTCGTGACGGGGCCGATCGCCCGCCAGCACCAGAGCCGCTTCGAGAAGCGGCGCGCGGCCCCCCGTC
>JAXLRD010000086.1:0-26642 GCA_046331285.1 Vicinamibacteria bacterium | reverse complement strand
TCGTGCTCGACGGCGAGAACCGCGACAAGGACGCGCCGTTCCTGGAGGGGCCGAAGGGGAAGATCTACCGCGGCATCCGCTCCGACATCCCGCGGTTCGACGAGATCGTGGCCGCCCTGCCCGACCCCGAGCCCCAGATCACCGACTTCTCGGAGTCGGTGCGCACGCGGCGGCGCTTCGCCCTCAACGAGCGGAACGCCCACCGCTCCTGCACGCTCGTCAATCTCGGAAAGATCGCCGTCCAGCTCGGACGGCGGCTGCGCTACGACCCCGTGGCCGAGCGGTTCGTGGACGACGACGAGGCGAACCGCCTCGTCGACCAGCCGATGCGCTCGCCGTGGCGCCTGCCCGCCTGAGGACGAGGAGAACACCATGAACCGCTTCCCGCTCGTCGTCCTCCCGCTCTCGCTCGGCGCCGCGATGGCGTTCGCCCAGGCGGAGGCCCCCGTCGTCGCGAAGGCCCCCGCGAAATCGCCCGTGATCAAGGCCGCGGCGCGTGCCCACCCGGCCGCGGCCGGAAAGGCCGCGCCCTCGCCCGCCGCCGCGCGGGCGGTCGCCCTCCTCGACCGCTTCCCGGCACAGAGCCCGGCCGCCCGCGACGCGCTCTGCGCCGACCTCGTCTCTCTCGGGCCCGCGGGCCTCGCGGCCGCGTTCGATCGCGTCCTCCCGCCCGCGAAGGGCGACGATTCCCGCGCGCGGTTCGCCGTGAACGGCGTGGTCGTCCACGCCACCCGGCCCGGCGCCGGAAAGGACCGGGTGGTCGTCGCCTCGGCGCTCCTCTCCGCGCTCTCCCGCGCCACGGACAAGGACGTCGCGGCGTTCTTCATCTCGCAGCTCCAGCTCGCCGGCCGCGCGGAGTCCATCCGCCCGCTCGAGAAGTACCTCACCGACGAGAGGCTCGTCGATCCCGCGGCGCGGGCGCTCCTCGCGATCGGCGCGCCGGCCTCGTCCTTCCTGAACGCCCTGGCGGTGGCCCCCCCCGCCGCGCGGCCGGCCCTCGTCGAGGCCCTCGGCCGGATGCGCAGCCGCGCCGCCGTTCCCCGGCTGATCGCCCTCGCGGACGCGAAGGACCCGGCCCTGCGCCACGCCGCGCTCGCCGCACTCGCGAACGTCGGCGACCCCGCGGCCGGCCCCGTTCTCTCTCGCGTCCGGCTCGACGCGCCGTACCGCGAGCGGGCCGAGGCGCCGGCGCTCTACCTTCTCCACGCGCGCCGGCTGGCCGAGAACGGTCAGAAGGACGCGGCGCTCGCCGCCGCGCGGTCGGTGCTCGCCGGCTACACCGGCCCCGGCGAGGCCCAGCACGCGTCCGCCGCGCTCGCCCTCGTCGCCTCGCTGCGGGGAGACGCCGCGCTCGACGACCTGCTCGCGGCCGCGGGAAGCCCGACGCCGGGCGTTCGCGGCGCCGCCCTCAACCTCGCCGACGGGATCCCCGGGGCGGCCGCGACCGCACGGTGGGTCGAGAGAGGTCGCGCGTCCGCCGGCGCCGCTCGGGCGGGCATCGTCGCGATGCTCGGCCGCCGCGGCGACGCGACGGCCCTGCCCTTCGTCCGGGAGAGCCTGGCGAGCCCCGACGAGGCCGTGCGCGCGTCCGCGATCCCGGCGGCGGCGAAGCTCGGCCGCGACGCGGTCCTGCCGGACCTCCTCGCCCTCGTGCCAAAGGCCGGCGCCGCGGAGAGCGTAGCGCTCCGGGCCGCCCTCCTCGGGTACCCGGCGGAGGCCGTCGTGCCCCAGGCGCTCGCGCTCGTCGACGCGACGCCGATGCCGGCCAAGGCCGCCCTCGTCGACGTGGTCGCGGAGAAGGGCTCGCACGCCGCGGCGGAGGTCGTCTACCGTCTCGCCGGCGACCCCGACGCGGCGGTGCGCGAGGCGGCTCTCGCCGCGCTCGTGAAGGTCGCCCGCGACGAGGACGTGCCCCGCCTCGTCGCCATGCTCGAGAAGGCGACGGCCGGCGACGAGCAGGTGCGCCTGCGCGAGGCGATCGCCCAGGCGGTCCTGCGCAACCCCGACCCCGCCCGTCGCGCGGCCGGCCTCGTCGACCTGCTGAAGCGCGCGCCGGCCTCGAGCAAGGGCGTCCTGCTGCGCCTCTTCCCGCGCGTCGGCGGCCCGGAGCTGCTGAAGGCGGCCGAGGCCGAGACGGCGAGCGCCGACGCCGACGTGCAGTCGGCCGCGGTCAGCGCTCTCGCGCGCTGGCCCGACCCCGCGGCCGGACCCGAGCTGCTGCGGATCGCCGCCGCGCTGCCGAAGCCGGAGCAGGGACGCAGCGTGGCCGGCGGGTACGTGCGCCTGCTCGGGCGGTCGGACGACCTCGCGCCCCGCGAGCGCCTCGCCGGCCTCGAGAAGGCCGCCGCCCTGCCGGCGGACCGCCTCGACCCGCGGGGCTGGCTGACGGCCGTCGCCTCGGTGCGGGAGCCCGAAGCGCTGCGCCTCCTCGGCCGCGCGCTCGGCGACGAGAAGACGCGCGAGGCGGTCGCCGCCGCGCTCGTCGAGTTCGCCGCGCGGCAGACGCCGGACGAGCCGTGGCTCTCGGGCCACGAAGCCTACTCGCTGCTGCGGCGCGCCGAGGCGGCGATCGCGGACCCCGCGGCGAAGCAGCGCGCGGCGTCCGTGATCGCCGACCGCCTCAAGCAGGGCGGCTTCGTGCCGCTCTTCGACGGCAGGTCGCTCGAGGGCTGGAAGGGCCTCGTGGCCGACCCCGAGAAGCGCGCGAAGATGACGAAGGACGAGCTCGCCCGCGCGCAGGCCGAGGCCGACGCCCGCATGCGCGAGCACTGGAAGGTGCAGGACGGCGTCCTCGTCTTCGACGGCAAGGGCGAGAGCCTCTGCACGCGGGGCGACTACGGCGACTTCGAGATGCTCGTCGACTGGAAGATCGACAAGGGCGGCGACAGCGGCGTCTACCTCCGCGGGTCCCCGCAGGTGCAGATCTGGGACCCGGAGGCGAACCCGGTCGGCTCCGGCGGGCTCTACAACAACGAGAAGGGCCCGTCGAAGCCGAGCGAGAAGGCGGACCGGCCGGTCGGGGAGTGGAACACCTTCCACATCTTCATGATCGGCGACCGCGTCACGGTGTACCTGAACGACAAGCGGGTCGTCGACAACGTCGTCCTCGAGAACTACTGGGACCGCGCGAAGCCGATCTACCCGACGGGCCAGCTCGAGCTGCAGGCTCACGGCAACCCGCTGTGGTTCCGCAACGTCTACGTGCGCGAGATCCCGCGCGACCCGGTGCCGGCGCCGCCGCAGGTCGGCGACGAGGCCGAGGGCTTCACTCCGCTCTTCAACGGCCGCGACCTGACCGGCTGGACGGGCAACGTGGACGGCTACGCCGTCGAGAACGGCGCGATCGTCGTCCACCCGGAGCGCTCGGGCGGGAACCTGTACACGGAGAAGGAGTACTCCGACTTCGTCCTCCGGTTCGAGTTCAAGCTCACGCCGGCCGCGAACAACGGCATCGGCGTGCGGGCCCCGCGCCAGGGCGACGCGGCGTACGTCGGGATGGAGATCCAGGTGCTCGAGGACGGCTCGCCGGTGTACTGGGGGCTCGAGCCGTACCAGTACCACGGGTCCGTCTACGGCACCGTCCCGGCGAAGCGCGGCGTCCTGAGGCCGGTGGGCGAGTGGAACGCCGAGGAGATCACGCTGAAGGGCCGCCGGGTCACGGTCGTCGTGAACGGGACGACGATCGTCGACGCCGACCTCGACGAGGCGAGTCGCGGGGGCACGATGGACCACAAGGAGCACCCCGGCCTCGCCCGGACGAGCGGCGCCATCGGCTTCCTCGGCCACGGCTCGATCGTCGCGTTCCGGAACCTGCGCCTGCGCGAGCTGAAGTAGGGCTGCGGCCCCGACCGTCCGGATCCGGACGCTGCTCGTCCGGGGCCGGACGCTTCGGCGCCGCAAAAGCCTCGATCGGCCGGTAGTTCGAGTGGCACGTCGGTTGCTCTCTCCCTCGGCCGGGGAGAGCCACTTGGACCGACCGCTCGACGAATCCGTCGTCCGCACCCGCGGTCGCCGCCGCGCGGCCGTCGTCGTCGGCGTGGCCGCGCTCGCGGCCGCGGCGTTCGCGTGGGCGCCGTCGCTCGTGCGGCCGACGGTCTCGCGCGACCGCATCCGGACCTCGGTGGTCGACGTCGGTCCTCTCGAGGCCGCGATCAGCGCCTCGGGCCGCGTCGTGCCCGAGGTCGAGCAGGTGCTCACGAGCCCCGTGGACGCCCGCGTCCTCCGGGTGCGCCGGCGGGCGGGCGACCCGGTGAAGGCCGGCGAGGCGATCGTCGAGCTCGACCTCTCCCAGGCGAAGCTCGCCGTCGAGGCCCTCGACCGCGACCTCGCCCTGCGGCGCAACGACGAGAAGAAGAAGAAGCTCGACCTCGAGTCGAAGCTCAGCGACGTCGAGGGGCGCTACGACGCCAAGGCCCTCGACCTCGAGGCGAAGCGCTCGGCCCTCGAGCGCAAGCGGCAGCTGCAGCAGGCCGGCCTCATCTCGGTGCAGGAGCTGAAGGAGGCCGAGCTCGCCGAGGCCCAGGCCGCGATCGAGCTGAAGCAGCTCGACGCCGGGAGGCGGCTCGCCCGCGAGTCGACCGCGGCGGAGATCGACGGGCTCGCCCTCGACGCGGCCAGCCTCCGCCTCCGGCGCGTCGAGGCCTGGCGCGACCTCGAGCGCGCGAGCGCGCGGGCCGACCGGCCGGGCGTCGTCACCTGGACGCTGACCGAGGAGGGCGCGACCGTCCGGAAGGGCGACGCGATCGCCCGGGTCGCCGACCTGTCGGCCTTCCGCGTCGAGGGGACGGTCTCGGACCTCGCCGCGGGCCGCATGGTCGTCGGCCTGCCCGCGCGGGTCCGGGCCGGCGACGAGACGCTCGAGGGCGCCGTCTCGGCGATCGACCCCACGATCCGCAACGGCGTCCTCACCTTCACGGTGTCGCTCGCGGAGAAGTCGCGCCCGGTGCTGCGGCCGAACCTGCGGGTGGACGTCGACGTTCTCACCGAGCGGAAGTCGCGGGTGCTGCGGGTCGGTCGGGGGCCGTTCGCGACCGGCGAGGGCGCGCGCGACGTGTTCGTCGTTCGCGGCCGCGACGCGACGCGCGTGCACGTGCGGCTCGGCGCGGCGAGCCCGACGCACCTCGAGGTGCTCGAGGGGCTGCGCGAGGGCGACGAGGTGATCGTGTCCGACGTGTCCGACTACCTGCACGCCGGACGGCTGCGGGTTCGATAGAGGAGGCGGGATGGCGACGCAGGCGGCGACGGCGGGAACGGTTCCGGAGGCGGCGGCCGCGCCGGCGATCCGGCTCGAGGCGGTCGAGAAGGTCTACCGGACCGACCGGATCGAGACGGTGGCGCTCGCGAACGTGAACCTCGAGGTGGGGAAGGGCGAGCTGCTCGCGATCATGGGCCCCTCGGGCTGCGGCAAGAGCACGCTGCTGCACCTCATGGGCCTCCTCGACGTGCCCTCGCGCGGGCGCGTCGAGGTCGGCGGCCGCGAGGTGTCCGGGCTCGCCGACCGGCAGCGGGCCCGTCTCCGCAACGCGGAGATCGGCTTCGTCTTCCAGACGTTCCACCTGATCCCGGAGCTGTCGGTCGTCGACAACGTCGAGATCCCGCTGCTCTACCGGAGCTCCACCGCCCGGGAGCGCCGCCGCCTCGCGCAGGCGGCCCTCGACCGCGTCGGCCTCGCCTCGCGCGTGCACCACTACCCGTCGCAGCTCTCGGGCGGGCAGCAGCAGCGCGTCGCGATCGCCCGCGCCGTCGTCGGCCAGCCGCGCCTCCTCCTCGCCGACGAGCCGACCGGCAACCTCGACAGCCAGATGGGCGACGAGATCATGGCCCTGCTGGAGGACCTGAACCGGGACGGGGCGACCGTCGTCATGGTGACGCACGACCCGCGGCTCGGCGAGCGGGCGCACCGCACGGTGCGGCTCTTCGACGGCCGCCAGGTGCAGTGAGGCCCCCGTGCTCCGCGTCCAGCTCCTGCTCGCGCTCAAGGTCCTGCGCCGCCGGCCGTTCTTCACGGCGGTCAGCCTCGTCGGCATCGGCCTGACCCTCCTCGTCCTCACCGTGGCCGCCGCGATCTTCGACCACGCGTTCGCCGCGACGCCGCCGGAGACGCGCCTCGACCGGACCCTCCTCGTCTCGCGGCTCGAGCTGGCGGGCGAGCACTGGACCTCGACCTCGTCGCTCGGCTACCGCTTCGTGGACCGGTACCTGCGCGGGCTGCCGGGCGTCGAGCGCATGGCCGTCGCGTCCGAGATCCAGGGCGGCTTCTCCTACGTCGGCGGCGAGCGCGTCCGCTCCTACCTCAAGCGCACGGACGCCGACTTCTGGCGGATCCTCTCGTTCTCCTTCGTCGAGGGGGGACCCTTCGGCCACGAGGACGTCGCGGAGGGCCGCCGCGTCGCCGTCGTGAACGAGGCGACGCGCGGCCGGCTCTTCGGCGGCCAGCCGGCCCTCGGCCGGACGGTGGAGCTCGACGGCGAGCGCTACCGGGTCGTGGGCGTCGTCCGGGACGTGCCGCTCCTCCGTGTCGTCCCCTTCGCCGACGTCTGGGTGCCCTTCACCGCGCAGGCGTCCGACGACTGGCGCCAGGGCCTCCAGGGGTCCTTCACCGCGATCCTCCTCGCCGGGAGCCCCGGCGACTTCCCGCGGATCCGCGCGGAGCTCGCGTCCCGGGTCGCCTCCGTCGACTTCGCCGGGACGAACTTCACGCGGGCGGAGGCCCGGGCCCTCACCCTCTTCGAGACGTTCGCGGCCCTCCTCCGCATGGGCCGCCGCGGGACGGACGCCGGCGCGCAGCTCGTGATCGCCACGCTGCTGGCGCTCGCCGTCGGCTTCATGGTGCTGCCCGTCGTCAACCTCGTGAACCTGAACGTCAGCCGCGCGCTCGAGCGGGCCTCCGAGATCGGCGTGCGGCGGGCGTTCGGCGCGTCGCGGGCGACCCTCGTGCGGCAGCTCGTGGTCGAGAACGTCGTGGTGACGCTCGTCGGCGGGCTCGCCGCGCTCGCCGCCACCGAGGGCGCGCTGCGGCTGCTGACGGCGAGCGCCCTCGTGGCCTACGCCGACTTCCACGTGAACCTCCGTGTCTTCGCGTGGGGCCTCGCCTTCGCGGTGGTGTTCGGAATCCTGTCCGGAGCGTGGCCGGCGTGGCGGCTCTCGCGGCTCCACCCGGTCGAGGCGCTCCGCGGAGGCGCGCGATGACCCGCCACCTGCTGAAGCTCGTCTGGAACCGCCGCGGCGCGAACGCGCTCGTCGCGGTCGAGATGCTCGTGTCCTTCCTCGTCCTGCTCGGCGTCTCGACGATGGCCGTGAGCTACGCGAACAACCTCCGGCAGCCGATCGGCTTCGAGTACCGGAACGTGCTGCGCCTCGAGATGGACGGGCGCGGGCCCGCCGAGGGGCCCGACGCGCGGGAGACGGCGCGGCAGCTGCTCCTCGCCCTGCGCTCGGTGCCGGGCGTCGAGGCGGTCGCGGCCGCCAACCCCGCGCCGTTCTCGCAGTCGTCGCGGACACGCGACTACGAGCGCAACGGCCGAAGGGTGGGCTACCGGGCCGCGCGCGCGACGGACGACACCGCGGCGGTGCTCGGGATCCGGATCACCCGCGGGCGCTTCTTCACCCGCGAGGACGACGCCGCGACCTGGGAGCCGGTCGTGATCAACGAGCGGCTGGCGCAGGAGCTCTTCGGCACCGAAGACCCGATCGGCCGCGACATCGGGGAGATGCGTCGCGGCGGCGGCACGGACGGCGCGCCGCCGGGCGCGCCGCCGGAGCCGGAGCGGCGGGTCGTCGGTGTCATGAGCGCGTTCCGGCAGGAGGGCGAGTTCGACAACCCGGACAACTACGTCCTCGAGCGGATGCGGCTCGACGTCGCGCCGGCCCTTGGGGGCGAGGGCGCCGAGCCGCGGGCGGTGGGCGACGTCCTCGTGCGCGTCGCGCCCGGCTCGACGGCCGAGCTGGAGCAGCGGATCCTCGACACCGCCCGCGCCGTGGCGAGGGGCTGGACGCTGCGCCTGGAGCCGCTGCCCGTCGCGCGCGACCGCGTGAGCCGCTTCTACCTCGCGCCCGTGATGATCGTCGGTCTCGTCGCCGCCTTCCTCGCCATCATGGTGGCGCTCGGCCTCACGGGCGTCCTGTGGCTCGCGGTCACCCGCCGCACGCGCGAGATCGGCCTCCGACGGGCGAAGGGCGCGACGCGGGGCGACATCCGGCGCCAGATCCTCGGCGAGATCCTGGTCCTCACGACCCTCGCGATCCTGCCGGGGGTAATCCTCGCGCTCCAGCTCCCCCTCGTGGGCGCGCTGCCCGTCCCGGGGGGCGTCTTCGCCCTGAGCCTTGCGCTCTCGGTGGCCGGCATCTACCTTCTGGCCGTCCTGTGCGGCTTCTACCCGGCCCGGCTCGCGGTTCGGGTCGAGCCCACCGAGGCGCTACGCTACGAGTGAGCCCGAGCCCATCATGATCCTCGTCGTCGACGACGACGCGTCGGTCACCGCCTCGCTCGCCCTGGCGCTGCGGCAGGCCGGCTACGCCGTCCGCACGGCCGCGTCCCCGCCCGAGGCGCTGGCCGCGGTGGACGCCGAGGGCCCGTCGCTCGTGCTGCAGGACATGAACTTCTCGCGGCACACGAGCGGGGAGGAAGGGCTCGCGCTCCTGCGCGAGATCCGCGCGCGCCGGCCGCGGGTGCCGGTCGTGCTGATGACGGCCTGGGGCTCCATCCCGCTCGCGGTCGAGGGTATGAAGGCCGGGGCGTCGGACTTCGTCACGAAGCCGTGGACGAACGCGCAGCTGCTGCAGTCGGTGCGTACGGCCCTCGGCCTCGCCGAGGCGGGGTCGGCCGCGCCGCCGGGGACGGTCCCGAGCCGCGAGGCTCTCGACGAGCGCTGCGACCTCGGCGCCCTCGTCGGCGAGGACCCGCGGCTCCTCGCCGCGCTCGAGGTCGTCGCCCGCGTGGCCGCGACGGACGCCTCGGTGCTGGTGACGGGGGAGAGCGGAACCGGCAAGGAGCTCGTCGCCGAGGCGCTCCACCGCAACTCACGCCGGCGCGGCCCCTTCGTGAAGGTGAACCTCGGCGGCGTCCCCGCGACCCTCTTCGAGAGCGAGATGTTCGGCCACGTGAAGGGGGCGTTCACGGACGCGCGGGCCGACCGCCGGGGCCGGTTCGAGCTCGCCGACGGCGGCACGATCTTCCTCGACGAGATCGGCGAGACCGAGCCGGCGAGCCAGGTCAAGCTCCTCCGCGTCCTGCAGGACCGGACGTTCGAGGCCCTCGGGTCGAGCGTCCCGCGCACGGTGGACGTGCGGGTCGTCTCGGCGACGAACCGCGACCTCGGCGAGATGGTTCGCCGCGGCCAGTTCCGCGAGGACCTCCTCTACCGGCTGAACCTCATCGCGGTCCACCTGCCGGCGCTGCGCGAGAGGCCGTCCGACGTCGCTCTCCTGGCGCGACGCTTCGCCTCGACCTTCGCCCAGGCCTACGGCCGCGACGAGCTGTCGCTCTCGCCGGCCGCCCTGCGCTGGCTGCAGGCGCAGCCGTGGCCGGGCAACGTGCGCCAGCTCCGGCAGTGGATCGAGCGCGCCGCCCTCGTGAGCCGGCGCGACGTGCTCGAGCCGGCCGACCTCGAGGCGAGCGGGGCGATGGAGGGCCGGGCCGCGCCGGCCGACGCGCTGCCGCCCGTGGGCTCGATGACGATCGACGAGATCGAGCGGGCGATGATCGTGAAGTCGCTGCGCCACCACCAGGGCAACCTGACGAAGGTCGCCGAGTCGCTCGGGATGAGCCGGCCGGCGCTCTACCGCCGGCTGGAGAAGCACGGGATCGAGGCGTGAGCCTCACCCGGCGGCTGGCGGTCTATCTCGCCGCGCTCCACGCGCTCTTCGCCGCCACGGCATTCCTCCTCCTGCGCGACCGCCGGCCGTGGCTGCTCGCGGCCGAGGCGGCGTTCGCGGCCTCTCTCCTCGCCGGCCTCGCCCTCGTGCGCCGCCTCCGGCGGGACCTCGCGCCCCTCGAGGAGGCCTCGCGGCTCCTCGCCGAGAGCGACTTCACGACGCGCTTCCGCCCGGTCGGCCAGCCGGAGATCGACCGCCTCGTGGGCGTCTACAACCGCATGGCCGACCAGCTCCGCGAGGAGCGCACGCGGAACCAGGAGCAGCAGAGCCTGCTCTCGCGCATCCTCGCGGTCGCGCCCGCGGGCGTCGTGCTCCTCGACTTCGACGGGCGCGTCGCGTTCGCGAACCCGGCCGCGCGGCGGCTGCTGCAGGGCGACGCGGCCCCGGCCCTCGACGGGCTCCGCCTCGAGCAGGCGCGCTCGCCGCTCGCGGCGGCGCTCGTCGCGCTCGCACCCGGGGCGTCGTCCGTCCTCGCCCTCGCCGGCGCCCGCCGCGTGCGCGCGCACCGCGGCACGTTCCTCGACCGCGGCTTCCCGCGGGCCTTCTTCCTGATGGAGGAGCTGACCGAGGAGCTGCGGCAGTCGGAGAAGGCGGCGTACGAGAAGCTCATCCGGATGATGTCGCACGAGGTGGGGAACACCGTGGGCGCGGGCCGCTCGCTCCTCGAGTCGTGCCTCGTCTACGCCGGGCAGCTCTCCGGCGAGGACCGCGACACGTTCGCCGAGGCGCTCGGCGTCGTCATCGCGCGGCTCGGCCGGCTCCACGACTTCACGAGCGGCTTCGCCGAGGTCGTGCGCCTGCCGCCGCCGCGGCTCGCCCCCTGCGACCTCGGCGTGGCGGCCCGCTCCGTGGCGACGCTGCTGCGACCGACGGCCGAGGCGCGGGGCATCGACCTGCGGCTCGAGGCGCCGGCGGACCTGCCGCCGGTCGCGGCCGACCGCACGCAGATCGAGCAGGCGCTCGTCAACGTGGGCAAGAACGCGGTCGAGGCGGCCACCGCGGGAGGCAGCGTCGTGGTGCGCGCGTCGGCCGACGGGGACCGGGTGATGGTGGAGGTCGAGGACAGCGGCCCCGGCATCCCGCCGGAGGTGGCGTCGCGCCTCTTCACGCCCTTCTTCTCGACGAAGGACGGCGGCCAGGGCCTCGGCCTGACGCTCGTGCAGGAGGTCCTGCGGCAGCACGGCTGCGAGTTCTCGCTCGAGGGCCCGCCCGGCGGTCCGACGCGCTTCACGATGCGGTTCCGCCGGGGCCAGACGGGAGGGCCCTCCGGCCCGCCGCCCGGGGCGATGCGATTTTCCCCTCCCGCGGTCCGGAGGCCACTGTAGGATAGGAAGGGTGAGCCGCCGCTACCGCCGCGCCCTCGTGGCCCTCGCCGCCGTCCTCGCCGTCGCCGCGCCGGCCCGCGCGGCCGACGACTTCGTCGTCGTCGTCCACCCCTCGGTGCGCGGCGCGGCCGTGCACAAGGCCGACCTCGCCGCGGTCTTCCTGAAGAAGGTGTCGCGGTGGGGCGACAAGACCCCGGCCGTTCCCGTCGACCAGTCGGCGACCTCGGTCGTGCGCCGGGCCTTCTCGGAGTCGGTCCTCGGGATGCCCGTCTCGACCGTCCTGCAGTACTGGCAGAAGCAGATGTTCGCGACGCCGCCGCAGCGGCCTCCGGCGGTGAAGGCGTCGGACGCGGAGGTCGTCGCGTTCGTGGCCGCGACGCCGGGGGCCGTCGGCTACGTCTCGGCGCGGACGACCCTGCCGCCCGAGGTCAAGGCCCTCAGCTTCGCGGACTGACGGCCGGCGCGCGCGCGAGCAGGCCCTCGGCGATCGCCTGGTAGTCGAGCGCCGCCTTCTCGAGGTCGGCGATCTCGACGTGCTCCTCGGCCGTGTGCGCGTCGAGGATGGAGCCCGGCCCGTAGAGCAGGGGGCGGCCCCACCGGCCGAGCAGGGGGACGTCCGTCGTGAACGCGAACACCGCGCTGTCGAACCCGGGCAGGGTCTCCATCCTGACGGACGCGACCTCCAGCACCGTCTCGATCGAGACGAGCGGCCGCAGGGGAGCGAGCCGCGCCACGACGTCCTCGCCCGGACCGATCGTCCGGAAGAGCACCTCGGCCTCGGCCGACGGCGAGATCACGTTCGGGGCGACGCCGCCCGAGATGAGGCCGATCGAGTAGAAGGTGCGGCCGAAGTCGGGATCGGCGGGCAGGTCGATGGCGCGGAGCGCCACGAGGGCGTCGAGCAGCTTGTCGATCGCGGAGACGCCGCGCTGGGGCTGCGAGGAGTGCGCCGCCCGGCCCTCGGCCTTCAGCCGCAGGCGCAGGACCCCGCGCGTGAAGGTGCCGAGGCGTCCGTCCGTGGGCTCGCCGTCCACGAGGTACTCGCTGCCGGGGGCGATCCGGTCGGCCGCCGCCGCGCCGTCGCTGCCGCGCTCCTCGCCCACGACGAAGAGGAGCCCCACGCGGGTCTCGCCCTTCTCGCGCAGGCGCTCGACCGCCGTCACCTGCGCGGCGAGGGCGCCCTTCGCGTCGCAGGACCCGCGGCCGTACAGGCGCCCGCCCTCGATCCGGCTCGGGAAGAAGGGCGGAACGCAGTCGATGTGGGTCGAGAGGACGACCCGGGGCGAGGGCTCGAGGAAGGCCAGCACGTTGGCGCGGCCGTCGTCGAGGGGCTGCTCGCGCACCTCGAAGCCGCGTCGCCGGAGGTCGTTCGCGATCCACGCGCAGGCGGCCGCCTCGCGCCCCGTCGTCGAGTCGATGTCGACGAGCGCCCGCGTCAGCTCCAGGACGCTCAGCGCAGCCATGCTTCGAGCTCCGTGCGCGCGTCCGTCTTCTCGTCCCGGTACTTCACGATGACCGGGGTCGCGAGCGAGAGCCCCCACTCGCGGCCCGCGCCCACCGTCACCGCCCGCGCGCCGGGGACGACGACCGCGCCCTCCGGGACGACGAGGGGCTGGCCGGCCTCGGGCCGGATGACGCGGCCGTTCGGCAGGTCGTAGACCGGCGTCGAGCCGGTGAGGATCGTGCCCGCGCCGATGACCGCGCGCGCCTTGACGACGGCACCCTCGTAGATCCCGGTGTTGCCGCCGACGAGCACGTCGTCCTCGACGATCACCGGCAGGGCGCCCACCGGCTCGAGGACGCCGCCGATCTGCGCGGCCGCGCTCACGTGCACGCGCCGCCCGACCTGCGCGCAGGAGCCGACGAGGGCGTGGGAGTCGATCATCGAGCCCTCGCCGACGTAGGCGCCGATGTTCACGTACATCGGGGGCATCGCGATCACGCCCCGGCCGAGGAAGGCGCCGTCCCGCACGGAGGAGCCGCCGGGCACGATGCGGACGCCGTCCTCGAGGGCGACGCGCTTCACCGGCAGCGTGTCCTTGTCGAAGAACGGCCATCGGCCGTGGTCGGCGGACGCGTCGGCGAGCGCCCCGTGACGGAAGCCGAGGAGGATGCCCTGCTTCACCCAGACGTTGACCCGCCAGCCGGTGGGGGAGGCGGCGTCGGGCTCGGCCGCGCGCGCCTCGCCCCGCGACAGCGCGGCGCGCAATTCGACGAACGCCTCGCGCGCGTCGTCGCGCGCGGCCGCGTCGCCGGCGGCGACGAGCGCCTCGACCCGGGCGCGGAGGGCGTCGAGGCCGGACGGGGCGGCGGCGCTCGTCACCGGGCCACCGCCGGGGCCGTGCCGATCGCGGCGAGCAGCGCCGCGAGCTTCTGCCGCGTCTCCGTCCTCGGCGGCACCATCGGGAGGCGGTAGTTCTCCTCCACCAGTCCCATGAGGGCCATCGCCGCCTTCACCGGGATCGGGTTCGACTCCGCGAAGTTGCCGAGGAGAAGCGGGAGCAGCCGCGAGTGGATCGCGCGGGCCGCGGCGAAGTCGCCCCGCTCGGCCGCCTCGACCATCTGCGCCATCTCCTCGGGCACCTCGTTCGACGCGACCGAGATGATGCCGCGGGCGCCCACCGCCATCGCCGGCAGGGTCAGCGCGTCGTCGCCCGAGAGCACGAAGAAGCCGTCGGGCGCCGCGCGCACGACCTCGCAGATCTGCGTCATGTTGCCGGAGGCTTCCTTCACCGCGACGACGCGCGGGATGGTCGCGAGGCGGCCGAGGGTCGCGGGGTCGATGTTGCAGCCGGTGCGGCCCGGCACGTTGTAGAGGACGATCGGCAGCGGCGTCGCCTCGGCGATCGCCGAGTAGTGGCGGAAGAGGCCCTCCGGCGTGGGCTTGTTGTAGTACGGGGTCACCGACAGCAGGCCGTCGGCCCCGGCCGCGCGCATCTCGCGCGCGGCCTCGACCACCTCGCGGGTGTCGTACCCGCCGGCCCCGGCGAGGACGGGCACCTTCCCCCGCGCCTCGTCGACCACGATCTCGACGACCCGGCGGCGCTCGGCCGCCGACAGCGTCGGCGCCTCGCCGGTCGTGCCGCACGGCACGAGGAAGTGGACGCCCCCGTCGATCTGGCGGCGGGCGAGCCGGCGGACGCCGGCCTCGTCGACCGCGCCCGTGGCGGTGAAGGGGGTGACGAGGGCCGTCCCGCAGCCCGTGAACGGAGTTCGCATCGAGGGTCTCCTGTTCTGCCTAAGCTACCCGATCCCGAGCACGTCGCGCATCGTGAAGATCCCCTTCCGGCCGATCACCCACCGGGCCGCCTCGAGCGCGCCGTGGGCGAACGTCGCGCGGTCGCGCACCGTGTGCGTCAGGGTGAGGGTCTCGGCCGGCCCGTCGAAGCCGACGGTGTGCGTGCCGGGGATCCAGCCGGCCCGCGTCGACGAGACGTCGACCGGCAGCGCGTAGCCGCCGCGCTCGAGCGCCCGGCGGAGCATGAGCGCCGTTCCGGACGGGGCGTCCTTCTTCGCCTTGTGGTGCGCCTCGTGGACGAAGGCGCCGTAGTTGTCGGCCGACGCGAAGAGGCCGCCCGCCTGGGCGACCAGGGCGTCGAGGAGGTTCGCCGCCCGCGAGAAGTTGGCGGAGACGACGGCGCCGACGCCGGCGGCGAGGATCGCTTCGCGGACCTCCGCCTCGCGCGCCTGCCAGCCGGTCGAGCCGACGACGAGGCTCACGCCGAGGGCGGCGAGGCGGGGCACCGTCGCGAGCGTGGCCTCGGCGTTCGAGAAGTCGATCGCCACGTCGACCCCGGCGCAGCGCTCCGGCGTGACGCCGGTGCCGCCGGGGTTCGTGGCCCGGTCGAGGAGGCCCGCCACCTCGAAGCCGTAGCTCGGGGCGAGCTGCTCGACGAGCCGCCCCATCCGTCCGTGGCCGACGACGAGGAGCCGCCGCATGGGCCGCCTCCTAGGCCGCCGCCCCGCGCGGCTCGGCCTCGGGATCGGGTGAGGCCTCGAAGAAGCGCCGGTGGAGGCTCTCCATCGCCTCCTTCACGAGCGCGTCCGGCAGCACCACGGTGATGTTCGTCCGCGAGCCGCCCTGGGAGACCATCGCGAGCGGCAGGCCCTCGAGGGCGCCGAGGATCCGGGTCGCGAGCTGCGCGTCGCCGCGGAGGCGCTCGCCGACCGCGCAGACGATCGCCATGCCGTCGTCGCACGAGACGTCGGCGAAGGCCCGCAGCTCGCCGACGATGCCGTCGAGCGCGCGGCGGTCGTCGATCGTCACCGACACGCTCACCTCCGAGGTCGTGACCACGTCGACCGGCGTCCGGAAGCGCTCGAAGACCTCGAAGACCCGCCGCAGGAAGCCGTAGGCCATGAGCATCCGCGAGCTCGCGATGTCGATGCGGGTGACGCCGCGCTTGCAGGCGATCGCCACCGGTCCCGCGACGCCGCCGTCGGCCTGGGCCGTGATGAGGGTGCCCTTCGCCTCCGGCCGGTGCGAGTTCAGGATGCGCACCGGGATGCCGAGGCCGACCGCGGGAAGGATCGTGCTCGGGTGGAGCACCTTCGCCCCGAAGTAGGCGAGCTCCGAGGCTTCGTCGAAGCTCAGCCTCGGCACGACCCGCGGCGAGCCGACGACCCGCGGGTCGGCGGTGAGCATGCCGTCGACGTCCGTCCAGATCTGGATCTCCTCGGCGGCGAGGGCCGCGCCGAAGAGGGCGGCCGAGTAGTCGGAGCCGCCGCGGCCGAGGGTCGTGGTGAGGCCTCCCGCGGTCGACCCGATGAAGCCGCCGAGCACGGGGACGACGCCGCCGTCGACGAGCGGCCTGACGAGCGAGCCCAGGCGCTCCTCGGTGGCCGGACGATCCGGCTGGGCCGCGCCGTGCGCCGCGTCCGTCAGCAGCACCTTGCGGGCGTCGACGAACCGCGCGGGGATGCCAGCGTCCTCCAGGGCGGCGGCGACGATGCGGCTCGAGGCCAGCTCGCCGAAGG
The DNA here is from genome assembly GCA_046331285.1 of Vicinamibacteria bacterium. GTDB lineage: Bacteria > Acidobacteriota > Vicinamibacteria > Fen-336 > Fen-336 > DATBSL01. Next base: position 10,467 of record JAXLRD010000086.1, on the reverse strand, counting down.
CCACGATGGCGTCGGCCGACCGCGGCGTCACCTCCTCGACGACCGCGAGGGCGTGGACGATCGCGTCGAGCTCGGCGAAGAGCGCGTCCGTCGCGGCGACGAGCTCGGCCCGGCGGTTCGGCTGCGAGACGAGCGCCGCCATGTCGACGTGCCGGCGGTGGAGCGCGCGGACCGCCTCGCGCGCGCCGTTGGCGTCGCCCGCCTCGGCGAGGCGGCCCGTCTCGAGGAGCGCGTCCGTGACCTTCGAGAGGGCGGAGACGACGACGACGCGCGGGCGCGGGTCGCGCCTCACGATCCCGATGAGCCGCTGCACCGCGGCGACGTCCTTCACGGACGTGCCGCCGAACTTCATGACGATCATGGCGCCTACTCCAGCCAGCCCTGGGCCAGCATCAGCTCCGCGTTGAGCACGGCGGCTCCCGCCGCGCCGCGGACCGTGTTGTGGCCGAGGGTGACGAACTTCCAGTCGAGGACGCCGCACGGGCGCAGGCGGCCGACGCTCACCGTCATGCCGCGCCCGAGCAGGGCGTCGAAGCGCGGCTGGGGCCGGTTCGGCACGTCCGTGTAGAGGAGCGGCGGGTTCGGGGCGGTCGGGAGGCCCAGCCGCTGGGGCGCGCCCTGGAAGCCCTCGATCGCCGCGCGGATGTCGGCCGCCGTCGGCTTCGCGTCGAAGGCGACCGACACCGCCTCCGTGTGGCCGTCGATCACGGGCACGCGGTTCGTGGCGGCGCTCACCTTCACCGGGTGGAAGTCGACCGTCTCCCCGGCGAGCGCCCCGAGGATCTTCCTCGTCTCGGTCTCGATCTTCTCCTCCTCGCCGCCGATGAACGGGATCACGTTGCCGAGGATGTCCATCGAGGGCACGCCGGGATAGCCGGCGCCGGAGACGGCCTGCATCGTCGTCACGAGGCAGGACCGCAGGCCGAAGGCGCGCAGCGGCGCGAGGGCCATCGTGAGGACGACGGTCGAGCAGTTCGGGTTCGTGACGATCGCCCCGCCGTTCGCTCGGCGGCGCGCCTGCGCGCGCAGCAGGGCCAGGTGCTCGGCGTTCACCTCCGGCACGAGGAGCGGCACGGCCGGGTCCATGCGGTGGTTGCGCGAGTTCGACACGATGAAGTGCCCGGCGTCCGCGAACGCCTGCTCGAGCTCGCCCGCGACGTTCGCGTCGAGGGCGGAGAAGACGAGCTTCGGCCCCCGGCCGGGGGTGGCGGACTCGACGGTGCGGTCGGCGAGGCCGGCGGGGATCGGGGTGTCGAGGCGCCACGGCGCCGCGTCGGCGTAGCGCTTGCCCTCCGAGCGCTCGCTCGCGGCGAGCCACGTCAGGTCGAACCACGGGTGGCCGGCGAGCTGCTTGATGAACTGCTGCCCGACCATCCCGGTCGCGCCGAGCAGCCCGACCTCGATCCGCTTCGTCATCTCCGTCCGTCCTCTCGCTCCGGGCCCGTGCCGGGCCCCGAAAACACGAAACCCGCCGGCGGCTCGCGGCCGCTCCGGCGGGTTCGTTGGTCCCTACGATCTCTGTGCGGGCTTCTCTAGGGGCACAGGGCCAAACCGCCGCCGAGGCGACTCGTGCGCTTTCGAGTGGCCCGCTTTCGAGTGGCGGTGATCGTGGCCCGCATGATCATGACCGGCGGAGTATAGGGATCCCCCCGGCCGAAAGCAAGCCCGCGACGGCGGCGGCGCGGGCCCGTCGCTCTTCAGCCGAGGAGCCGGCGGACCATGGCGAGGAGCTCCGCCAGCCGCACGGGCTTCGCCAGGTAGTCGGTCGCGCCCGCCTCGAGGCAGCGCTCGCGGTCGCCCGACATCGCGAGCGCGGTGACGGCGACGATCGGCAGCGTCTCGAAGCCCGGCGTCCGGCGGATGCGCCGGATCGCCTCGAGGCCGTCCACCTTCGGCATCTGCACGTCCATGAGCGCGAGCGCGGGCCGCTCCTCGCGCACGAGGGCGATCGCCTTTTCGCCGTCGCCCGCGACCTTGACCCGGAAGCCCTCGGGCTCGAGGTAGTCGACCACGAGGCGCGCCATCGCCTCGTTGTCCTCGCCGACGACCACGAGCGGCATCTCCGCCGACTCCGGGGCGGGGGCGCGGGCCGGCTCCTCGACCGCGGCCGGAGCGGCGGCGGGGACGGCCGCCGTCCCGCCGTCGAGCGGCAGCTCCACCGTGACCCTCGTGCCTTCGCCGGGCGTCGAGTCGACGGAGACGCGGCCCCCGTGCAGGTCGACGAGCCGCCGGACGAGGGCGAGGCCGAGCCCGGTGCCCTCGTGCTCCCGCGCGAGCCGGCTGTCGAGCTGCACGAACGGCTGGAAGAGCCGCGGCAGGTCCTCCGGGGCGATGCCGATGCCCGTGTCGCTCACCACCAGCCGCACGAGGTCGCCCCCGCGGCTCGCCGCGAGGCCCACCGAGCCGCCGCCCGGCGTGAACTTGACCGCGTTCGACAGCAGGTTCACGAGCACCTGCTTGAGCCGCCGCGCGTCGCCGGGGACCTCGAGCTCCGGGGGCTCGACGCTCATGGACAGCGTCAGGCCCTTCCGCTTGGCCGCCTCCTTCACCATGCGCGTCGCCGAGATGCAGACGGGCTCGACGGCGACGGGCTCGCGGACGAGCACGATGCGGCCGGCCTCGATCTTCGAGAGGTCCAGGATGTCGTTGATGACGGCGAGGAGGTGCTTTCCGCTCTCCTGCACGGTGTGCAGCGCCTGGGCCTGCGGGGCGGCGAGCTCGCCGTAGACCCGCTCCAGCAGCGCCTCCGAGAGGCCCAGGATCGAGTTGAGCGGCGTCCGCAGCTCGTGGGACATCGCGGCGAGGAACTCGTCCTTGAGCCGGTTCGCCCGCGCGAGCTCCGCGTTCAGCCGCTGGAGGTCCTCGGTGCGCTCGGTGACGCGGGCCGCGAGCCGGTTTCGCTCCGCCTCGAGGGCCGACTGGGCCGCGACGCGGGCGAGGAACTGCCCGAGCTCCGCGCGGAGCTCGTCGAGGAGCGCCGCGACGTCGGCCTCGCGGGCGCGGCGCCGGCGGGTGCCGAGCACGAGGCCGCCGACGAGCTGCGCCTCCGTCACGAGGGGAGCGGCCACGATCGTGGTGAGCCCGGCCTGAAGCGCGGCCCGCGCGCGCCGGCTGGCCGCCGGCCCGCCCGCGCCGGCGGCCGTGAGGTCGTCGATCCAGTCGACGCCCCGGTCGACCACCCGGCTGAGCATCGCCGCGTCGACGGTCTCGCCCCCGATCTCGCGGCTGGTGGCCACGAGGCGCTGCATCGCCTCGGAGCCGTCGTGCCACCAGGCCGTCGGCCGCAGGGCCCCGGCCTCGTCGCGCACGTACACGTGGGCGTAGTCCCAGCCGAGGGGTCCGCCGAGCGCGGCGAGCACCCGGGGCAGCGCGTCGTCGAGGGTCGAGGTCTCCGTCAGGATGCGGGCGACCTCGTAGCGCACCCCGCGGAGCCGGTCGCGGCGCCGCCGGTCGGTCACGTCCCGGAAGACCGCCTGCATCGAGACCGTCGCGCCGTCGCTCACGCGCGGCACGACGTTGCCCTCGAGGGGGACCCGCCGCCCGTCCTTGGCGACGAGCTCGACCTCGACGTCGCGGATCGTCTCGCCCCCGGCGAGCCGGACGAGCGTCTCCCCGACGGTGTCGGCCCACTCGGGCGCGACCACGTCGCGGAGGCGGAGGGCGAGGGCCTCCTCCCGCGAGTAGCCCATCGCGGTCGTCCAGGCGGCGTTGACGAACTGGAACCGCCCGGTCGCGGCGTCGACCCGGTGGATGAGCTCCGAGCTGTTCTCGACGATCTCGCGGTAGCGCTCCTCGGCCTCGCGCAGCTCGATCTCCTGCTCCTTGCGTGCCGTGACGTCCTGGCTGAGGCCGATGAGGCGCTTGACGCGGCCGTCGGGATGCCGCTCGGCGTTGGTCACCACCCGGAGCCAGCGCCACTGCTCGCCGGAGCGGAAGCGGGCTTCCGTCTCGAAGGCGTTTCCGGCCATCGCGATCCGGAGCCCCTCGCGCAGGCCCGCCACGTCGTCCGGGTGGAAGCGGGCCAGCACCTCGTCGAAGGAGGCGACCGCCGGCAGGCCGTCCACGAGCCCGTCGGCCCGATCGCGGCGGAAGACGGGCGCGCCGCCGTCGAGCTCGATCGTCCACGCCGCGAGCCGGGCGAGCTCCTGCGCTCGCTGGAGGAGCTGCTGGCTCTCGCGGACGGCGCGCTGGGCCTCCTCCCGCTCCGTGACGTCGCGGGCGATCGCCAGCATCGCCTGGCGGCCGGCGAAGGTCAGGGAGCTGAGGGCGACCTCGACCGGGAACGTGGTCCCGTCCTTCCGGCGATGAAGGCCAGGGAAGACGCGCAGCGCGCGCGACGAGAGCGCCTGCCTCAGCTCCTCGACCCTCGACGGATCGGCGAAGAGATCGATGTCGGACACGCGGAGCCGAAGGACCTCCTCCCGCGAGTAGCCGAGCACCGCGCATCCCCGCTCGTTGACCTCGACGATGCGCCCTGACTCGTCGTTCAGGTAGATCGGGTCGGGCGCCGCTTCCATGACGGCCCGGAAGCGGGCCTCGCTCTCGCGCAGCCCGGCCTCCGCCCGGAGCTGCTCCGTGATGTCGTGGACGACCACCATCGCCGCGGGACGGCCGGCGTAGTCGATCCGCTGCGAGCTCACCTGGACGTCGATCGTCGTCCCGTCCCGGAGGCGGTGCCGCCAGCCCGAGACCTGGAAGCGGCCGGCCTGGCGGAGGACGTCGGCGACGACGGCCGCCCGGTCCTCCGGCGGACGGATGTCGAGGAGGGTCATCGCGAGGAACTCCTCGCGACTCCACCCGTACTTCTCGCACGCGGCGTCGTTCACCTCGACGAGGCGGAGGGTCTCGAGGTCGTAGACCCAGCTCGGCAGCGGGGACGACGAGAAGAGGAGACTCGACCGCGCCTGGGCCTGGCGCAGGGCCTCGAAGGCCCAGCGCTCCTGGGTGACGTCGCGCACGACGTTCAGCGCGACGTCGCGGCCGTCCAGGCGGATCGGGGTGAGGGCGAAGCGGCAGTCGATCCTCGCCCCGTCCAGGCGCCGGACGCGCCAGTCGAACTGCGCGCTCGCGCCGGCGGCGAGGGTGCCGGCGATGCGGTCCGCGGCCACGGCCGCCGGCTCGCCGTCGGCCTGGACGGGATCCGAGATGGCGAGCGGGCTGAGGCCGCGCAGCTCGTCGCGGCTCTTCGCTCCGAGGAGCTGGGCCGCGGCGTCGTTGCCCTCGATCAGCGGGTCGGCGAACCCGGTGCTGAGGAAGAAGGCGACGCCCGCGTCGTGGAAGAGGGTCTGATAGCGCCTCTCCATCTCCCGGCGGCTCGCCTCGGCGGCGCGAAGGGCGGTGAGGTCGCGCACCGTCGCCAGCGTGCAGGGGCGCGCGTCGAACTCGATCGCGCTGCGGCTGATCTCGACCGCGACCGAGCGGCCGTCCTTGTGCCGGGCCGACAGCTCGGTCGGCCCGCGGCGCGGCGGGGCCTCCTCCGGGTCGGACGGGCGGGCCGCGCGGAGCGCGGCGTGACCGGATCGCTGCTCCACGGGAACGAGCTGCTCGACCGGCCGCCCGAGCAGCTCGTCGGGCTCGTAGCCGAGGAGGCCGCCGACCCGGGCGTTCGCGTGGACGACGCGCCCGTCGGCGTCCACGACCACGAGCGCGTCGGGCCACGTGTCGAGAACGCGCCGCGTCCGCGCCGCGCTCTCCTCGAACGCCCGCGCGAGGGCCCAGGCCCGCCGCTGGGCGAGGACGACGGCGCCGGTCAGGCCGAGGCCGAGCGGGAGGATCGCCCAGCTCCCCGGGGTCATCGACTCGGCGAGCTCGTGCGGGCGGGCCGGGATGAAGGCCATCGGCAGCCGGCGGTCCGCCGTCCGCACCGCGCGGATCGACACGCCCGGCCGGCGGCGGACCTCACCGAACGTCGTGGCCCGGCCGGGGGCGGTCGCGTCGGCGCCCGGTGCGGCGTGCACCCAGATGGGCGTCGCGTCGTCGCGGTCGCTGCTGAACTGCACCACGTGCTGCCCGCCGGCGGGGAAGCGGGAGAGGACGAGCTCGACGATTTCGCCCGTCCGGAAGAGGCCGACCACCGCGCCACGGACGCGGGCCGGTCCGGCCGACGAGGGCGACAGGACCGGGATCGCGCGGACGTAGAAGGCCCGGTCGCGCTCGGTCGGCGAGCGGAAGAAGTCGCTGCGGGCCGGCTCGCCCGTCTGCGCCGCCTTCTCGAGGACGGCTCGCAGCACCGGGTCGGCGCCGAGGTCGAGGCCCCTTTCCCACAGGCGGGTCTCGCTCTCCGCGAGGCGGACCGGCCAGTAGTCGGCCCGTTCCCCGGCCGGGCGGGGCGCGCCGTCCGGGCCGCGCTCCCAGATCCGGCCGCCGGCCCGGGCCGGCCGCGCGCGGGCCTCGTAGCCGGCCCGCTCGGCCGCGGGCACGAGGAACGCCCACGCGATGTCGAGCGGGTGCGAGGCCCTCGTCTCGGCCGTGAAGCGGGCGAAGCGCGCCTCGTCGTCGCCGCCGTCGGCCGCGACGAACGCGGCGAAGGCGCGCAGCCGCTCGCCGCGCACCGCCTGCTCGGTCTCCAGCGCGGCCGTCCGCTCGTCGGCCTCGGCCGCGCGCGCCGCGCGGGCGAGGGCCTCCTTCGTCCGGAGGTCCTGGGCGAAGAGGGCGAACGTCAGGGCCACGCCGAGGACCGCGAGGGCCGCCGCCGTCCTCGGCGCGAGCAGCCAGGTGCCCGTGTCCGGCCGATTCCTCACGCGCGTCGCGGCGCCGATGCGCCCTCCAGCGCCCTCGCCACCGTGCGTCGCACGCCGGCGAGGTCGAACGGCTTCTCGAGGACCGGCAGGTCCACCCGCTCGAGGAAGCCGCGGGTGTCGGCGCCGAGCGTGTCGCCCGTCATGAAGACGAACCGGCGGTCGAGGGCCGGCCAGCGGCGCGCCACCTCGGCGTGAAGACCGGGGCCGTCGAGCCCGGCCATGCGCACGTCGGAGACGATGAGCTCCGGCTGGGCGCCGTCCAGCCGGTGGAGGGCGGCCTTCCCGCCGACCGCCGTGTCGACCTCGTGGCCGTCCATGCGCAGGGCGTCGGCGAGAACGTCGGCGAGCGCCTCGTCGTCGTCGACCACGAGGATCCTCCGTCCCGCGGCGGAGCTCTCCCGCTCGCTCGCGGGCCTCTCCTCGGCGGGGATGCTTCCGACCGGAATCTCGAGCCGGAACGTCGCCCCGCCGCCCGGCGTGTCGCGCACCTCGAGGGCGCCGGCATGCTCGGCCGCCACGTTGCGGCACAGGGACAGGCCGAGGCCGGTGCCTTCGCCGGGCGGCTTGGTCGTGAAGAAGGGCTCGAAGATCCGTTCCTTCACCGCGGCCGGCACGCCCGGCCCGTTGTCGGCCACCTCGACCCAGGCCCGGCCGTCCGCGCTGCGGGTCGTGAGCTTCAGCGCGCGCGCGTGGGCCACGGCGCGCAGGGCCTGCTCGGCGTTCGCCACGAGGTTGACGACGACCTGGTGCAGGCGGTGGCCGTCCGCCCAGACCGGCGGAAGGTCCGGTGCGAGATCGAGCTCCACGCCCACGTCGTGGGCCCGCAGCGGGTGCGCGAGCAGCTCGAGCGCCTCGCTCACGACGTCGTTGAGCTTCACCGCGAAGCGCTCCGGCGGGCGCCGGCGGGCCAGGGCGAGGAAGTTCTTCACGATGCGCGCGCAGCGCTCGCCGGCCGACAGGATCCGGCGGGCCCGCTCCGCGTCCTTCTCCTCGAGAGGGCGCTGCAGCAGCAGGGCGGCGTTCCCGGTGACGACGGTCAGCGGGTTGTTGAGCTCGTGGGCGACGCCGGCGAGGAGAGAGCCCATCGCGGCGAGCTTCTCGGCCTGGGCGAGGGCCGCCTGCTGCCGCTCGGTGCGCGCGCGCTCCTCGACCAGCAGGCGGTACCGGTTCAGGCGGAGGAGGCCCCGGACCCGCGTGCGCAGCTCGAGCCGGTCGTACGGCTTCGTCACGAAGTCGTCGGCCCCGGCTTCGAAGCCGGCGATGCGGGACTCGCGGTCGTCGAGGGCCGTGACGAGGATGACGGGCACCTCGGCCAGCCGCGGATCCTCGCGGAGGCGGCGGCAGGTCTCGAAGCCGTCGATGCCCGGCATCATGACGTCGAGCAGCACGAGGTCGGGCGGCGCCGCCGCCGCGGTCTCGAGCGCCTCGAGGCCGCTCTCGCACGCGGCGACCTTCAGGTCGTCCGCCGCGAGCAGCGCGCGAAGAGCCTCGCGGTTGCCCGCCTGGTCGTCCACGACGAGTACGACCGGTTGTGAAGACACCGGACCCTCCTCGGCCGGCGTGGGCATCGGACCCCGTCGTTGTTGCGCGCGGAAACCGTCAGGCCCGCGCTCACAGGAGGCCGCGGCGAGCCTAGGCCCCTCGCCGGCGTGCGTCAAGGAGCTCGCGTCAGACCTTTCTGACCGTCGACAAGGCTCGTTCCGTACGCGCCGCCCCGCGCGGCCCGGGCCGCCCGGCATCGGTGGATAATCCGGCTCCGATTCCGGAGGCCGGATCATGACCGCCACTCTCGCCCTCGCCGTCGCCCTCGCCCAGCCCGTCGTCCCGCCATCGGCCGGCGCTCCCGCGCGCTGGTCCCTCGCGGAGCCCGGCGCGATCGAGTGGAACGTGGCCGCCGACGCCCGGCTGCCGCACGGCGACGACGTCGAGATGAGCGGCCGCCGCGTCTCGGTCGTCGTGCGCTACGCCGTCGACGCCTCGCGCCGCCTCTCGATCGTGCGCGAGGTGTACGTGCCCGGGCTGCGCCGGGCCCTCGCCCCCGGCGAGTCGGACTGGAACAAGTACCGCGCCTACCTCACGCGGAAGCTCGACGACGCGATCCTCCCCGTCGTCGAGAAGGACGGCGCGCGCTGGGACCCGCCGGCCGTCGACACGATCCGCCTCGACGGCGTTCTCCTCGTCCGGCACGCGGCCTCGGACGGCCTGCGGCTCGAGCGCGCCCTCTACCCGTCGGCGCGGGCCGCCGCGTTCCACGAGCGGTGGGTGCTCACGAACGTGGGGGCGGCGCCCGCGCGCGTCGCGGTGAGGGGCGAGGCGTGGCGCGAGGAGGAGAAGGGTGTCGGCGGTCCGCTCTTCGTCGAGGCCGTGCCCCCGAAGGCGACGACGAAGCGCCTCGGTCCCGGGCGGTCGATGACGATCGACCTCTCGATCCGCGGCTACGCGGGCCACGACGTCCCGAAGGTCGACGCGGGGAGAGACCTCGCGGCCCGGCGGAAGTACGTGGCCGGGCTCGCCGGCGCCCTGCGGCTCGTCACCCCCGAGCCGCTCCTCGACCGCGCCTTCCTGTTCGCGAAGCTCCGCACGAACGAGAGCCTCTTCGAGACGAAGATGGGCCTCGTCCACTCGCCGGGCGGCGGCCGCTACTACGGCGGCGTGTGGGCGAACGACCAGGTCGAGTACGCCGGCCCGTTCCTGCCCCTCACGGGCTACTCGCCGGCCGCCGAGGCCGCGCTCACCGCCTACCGGCGCTTCGCGCGCGACATGAAGCCGGACTACACGCCCCTCACGTCGTCCTTCGAGATGGAGGGCGACTACACCTGCTGCGGCAAGGACCGCGGCGACGCCGCGATGTTCGCCTACGGCGCCACGCGCTTCGTCCTCGCCACCGGCCGCCGCGACGTGGCGGACGAGCTGTGGCCGGCGATCGAGTGGGCCCTCGAGTACTGCCGGCGGCGCACGAACGACGCCGGCGTCGTCTCGACCGAGACGGACGAGATGGAGGGCCGCATCGACACCGGCGGGGCGAACCTCGCGACCTCGGCCCTCGCCTACGGCGGGCTCGTCGCCGCGGCCCGGCTCGGCCGCGACCTCGGCCACGCCGAGCGGGCCTCGGAGTACGAGAAGCGGGCGACGGAGCTGCGCGCGGCGATCGACCGCGTGTTCGGGGCCGACATCCAGGGCTTCCACACGTACCGCTACTTCGTCGGCCACGAGGGCTTCCGCCACTGGATGGGCCTGCCGCTCGCGATGGGGATCGCGGACCGCGCCCCCGACACGATCGCCGCGATGTTCTCGAGGCTGTGGATGGGCGACGGCCTGCGGGTGCAGGACGGGCAGGACCTCTACTGGGACCGCGGCACCCTCTACGCCCTGAACGGCGCGCTGCGCGTCGGCGATCCCGACGTCGCGATGCCGCGCGTCCGCGACTACGTCTCGTCCCGGCTCGTCGGCGAGCACGTGCCGTACGCGATCGAGGCGTTTCCGGAGGGGAACCGCGCGCACCTCGCGGCCGAGAGCGCCCTCCTCGGCCGCGTGTTCGTCGAGGGCCTCTTCGGGATCGACCCGACCGGCCTCTCGTCGTTCGACTGCCGGCCGCGCCTGCCGTCGGCCTGGGACCGCATGGAGCTGCGCGACGTCCACGCCTTCGGCGCGGTCTTCGACGTGCGGGTCGCCCGCGAGGCCGCGAAGGTGCGGGTGGGCGTCGTCGCGAAGGGGAAGACGGTCGTCG
>JAXLRD010000085.1:0-26673 GCA_046331285.1 Vicinamibacteria bacterium | reverse complement strand
TCCAGGTGGAGACCGAGGTGGACCGCGGGAGCCGGTTCTGGTTCGAGGTCCCGCTCGGCCTCGTCCCGGGAGAGCCGAACGTCTCTTGATCCGTTCCCGCCGCGCGGCGTACGCTGGCCGTCCGCCCGCGTCGGCGAGAAGGAGAGCGCCCGTGCAGCGAAGAGAGTTCGTCCGGGACCTGGCCCTGGTCGGCGGCGCCGCGGCGCTCGCCCCGTCCGTGCTCGCGGAGGACGAAATCCGCCCGCCGCGGATCCCCCGCTGGCGGGGCTTCAACCTCCAGGGCCGCTTCGGCTGGCCCGGCCACCCCTACGAGGGCGCGGCGTACGAGGAGTCCGACTTCGAGGCGATGCGGGAGTGGGGCTTCGACTTCGCCCGGCTGCCTCTCGCGTACTGGGTCTGGGGGAGCAAGGACGACTGGTCGCTCATCCGCGAGGAGCCGATCCGCCACATCGACAACGCGGTCGAGCTCGGGAAGCAGTACGGGATCCACGTCAACATCAACTTCCACCGCATTCCCGGCTACTGCGTCAACGGCCGCGAGCTCGAGCCGGCCGACCTCTTCTCGGGGCGGAAGGCCGAGCGCCAGCGCGCGCTCGACGCGGCGGTCCACCACTGGAAGTTCTTCGCCAAGCGGTACAAGGGGATCCCGAACCGCCGGGTGAGCTTCGACCTCGTCAACGAGCCGCCGAAGATGCGGCCGTGGGAGGGCTACCTCGAGGAACGCTACGAGGAGGTCGTGCGCGCGCTCGTCGCCGGCATCCGCGAGGAGGACCCGAACCGCCTGATCGTCGCCGACGGCCTCGACATCGGCCAGCTGCCCGTGCCGGGCCTCGCCGACCTCGGGATCGTCCAGAGCACGCGCGGGTACCAGCCCAAGGCCGTCAGCCACTACACGGCGACGTGGGTGCCGCGGGACGAGTTCGAGACGATGAGCCCGCCGACGTGGCCGCTGAAGGACGACAAGGGCGTCGTGTGGGACCGCGCGAAGCTCGCCGAGGTCCTGATCGCCCCCTGGAAGGCGCTCGAGGCGAAGGGCGTCGCCGTGCACGTCGGCGAGTTCGGCTGCTTCAACAAGACGCCGCACGACGTGGCGCTCGCGTGGCTCGGCGACTTGCTCTCGCTGTGGAAGGAAGCCGGCTGGGGCTTCTCGATGTGGGAGCTGCGCGGCGCGTTCGGCGTCCTCGACAGCCAGCGAGCCGACGTCGCCTACGAGGACTACAAGGGCCACAAGCTCGACCGGAAGCTGCTGGAGCTGCTCCGGAGCCACTGAGTTGAGGCTGCGGGCCACGGGCGCGCTCTTCTTCCTGTCGGGCGCGCTCGGCCTGCTGTACGAGGTCGTCTGGTTCCGAAGGCTGCACCTCGCCCTCGGCGTGTCGATCCTCGCCGTCGGCGCGGTCCTGTCCGCCTTCATGCTCGGCCTCGCGCTCGGGAGCCGCTGGGCCGCGCGCAGCCCGCGCCTGCGGAGGGCGCCCCTCGCGGCCTACGCCGTGATCGAGCTCGGCATCGGCGTCTACGCCGTCGCCTTCCCGTGGCTCGTGGCCGCCGTCGAGGCGCTCTACCCGGCGCTCTTCGGTGCGCTCGAGGGCCGCCCGTCGGCGCTCGCCCTCGTCCGCTTCGCCCTCGCGTTCGCCGTGCTCCTGCCGCCGACGTTCCTCATGGGCGCGAGCCTCCCGGCGGTGGCCGAGTCGGTCGGCGGACCGCCCGCGGGGCTCGCCCGGCGCGTCGCCGGTCTGTACGCGCTCAACACGCTCGGCGGCGTCGCCGGCACGCTCGTGGCCGGCTTCTTCCTCGTCGAGGCGCTCGGCCTCACGGGCTCGCTGTGGGTCGGCGCCGCCTCGAGCGCGCTCGTCGCGGCCGGGGCCCTCGCCCTGTCGCGTCTCCCCGCGGAGCCCGCCGCGCCGTCGGCACGCCGGCCGCCGTCTCGCCCGAGCCGGCGGGCGAAGGAGCGCGGGAAGAAGGCGGAGAGAACGGCCCCGGCTGCCGCGCCGCTCCCGCGGCGGACCCTCCCGTGGCCTGGCCCTCGGCGCGGCGTTCCTCGCCGGGGCCGTCTCCTCGCCTCCGAGATCGTGTGGACGCGCGCGCTCGTCTTCTTCGTCCACAACTCGACGTACGCCTTCAGCGCGATCGTCGCGGTGTACCTCCTCGGGATCGCGGCCGGCCCGGCTCCCCGCGGGGCGCCTCGCTCGCGACGCGGCCTCGGCGGTCCGCGGTCTCGGCCTAACGCTGGCCGCCGCCGCCGTCAGCCTGTTGCTGGCGGTCGCCGCGTACCGCCACCTGCCGGCGCTGGCGGCGCTCCTCGCCGGCGGGCGGAGTCTCGCTCCCGGTCTCACGGGCGGCGGGCCGCAGGTCGGCCTCGTGGGCCGCGAGCTGGTCGGACGCGCTCGTCGTGATCTTCGGCCAGGTCGCGGCGGTCCTGTTCCTGCCCGCGCTCCTCCTCGGCGCGGCGTTCCCGCTCGCCCTCGCGGTCGCGCGGCCGGGCGAGCGGCCGGCCGCGGGCCACGCTCGGCCGGCTGTACGCCGTGAACGCGCTCGGCTGCGTGCTCGGGGCCCTTCTCGGCACGTTCGCGCTCGTGCCGCTCCTCGGCACGCGGGGCGCGCTCGTCCTCCTCGCCTGGCTGCGCTGCCGGCGCGCTGTGGGCGCTCGCCGCCGCGCGGCCCTCGGCGGGCGCGCTGCTCGCGCCCGGCGCCGCGGTCGCGATGGGCGCGTCCTGGACGCTCCTCGCCGCGCCGCCCGACTTCTACCGCGAGCTGTTCGAGAAGCGCTTCGGCCCGGTTCTCTTCTTCGCCGAGGGCGCGTCGGAGACCGTGGCCGTCTGCCGGTACCCGGACGGCAGCCGGTGGATCCAGTTCTCCGACGGCCGCGGCGCCTCGGGCAACGGTTCAGTACCAGGGCGGCTGGCTCTACGCGCACCTGCCGCTGCTGCTGCACCCGCGGCCGCGCGCGGCCGCGGTCATCTGCTTCGGCACCGGCAACACGCTCGCCGCCGCCTCGCTCCACCCGCTCGATCGGCTCGACGGCATCGAGCTGTCGCGGCAGGTGGTCGCGGCGGCGCCCTTCTTCGAGGCCACGAACCACGGCGTCGCGAAGCGGGCGGCCGCGCGTGATCGTGATCGAGGACGGCCGCAACTACCTCCTCGCCAGCGCCTCACCTACGACGTCATCACCGAGGAGCCGCCGCTCGTCCACACCGCGGGGGTCGTGAACCTCTACTCGCGGGACTTCGCCGAGGCTCGCGAAGCGCCGGCTGACCGACGACGGCCTCGTCGCGGTGTGGCTCGCGACGTGGAGCTCGAGCCGGACGAGATGCGGAGGCTCGTGCGCGCCTTCGTCGACGTCTTCCCGTACGCCTCGGTCTGGGACTGCACCCACCCGTACGAGTGGTGCTCGTCGGCGGGAAGAAGCCGCCGCGGCTCGACCTCGACGCGCTCGCCGCGCGCATGGCCGAGCCGGCCCTCGCCCGCGACCTCGCGCGGATCGAGCCGGGCTCCAGGGGGATCCGCACCCCGGGCCGACCTCCTCTCGCTCCACCTCATGGACCGCGAGGCGATGGTCCGCTTCGCCGGCGCCGCGCCGCCCGTCACCGATGACCGCTCGAGCGTCGACTTCACGAGCCCGCGCCGCGCGCGCGAACTTCGGCCTCGGGGAGTGGGTGACGGGCGGCCGCCCCGGCCGCCTCCCTCGGCGGCCAGGGGCTCTGCGCAGCGAGCTCGGCCTCCGCGACTTCGACCGCGCGTACGCGTTCCGCGACCCCGGCCCTGCCGCTCGTCGCGTCGTACGGCGCCCGCGACCGCGGGCCTTCGCCGCCGAGCTTCGCGAGCGGACCGCGCGGCGCGAGGCGAAAGCGGCCGACCTCGCGATCCGCGCGGTGAGGCGCCGCGCCGCCGACCTGCGGACACTGGGCCTTGCCGCGGGAGAGCCTCGCGGTCGTGGCGCGCGCCCTCGACATGGTGCCGCCGGCCTCGCGCGCGCGCGCTCGACGAGATGCGGGCCCAGCTGCTGCGCGAGATGGGCCGCGAAGCCGTGACCCCGCCGGAACGAAGGGAGACGAACGACCATGAGCGAGAACGTGACGCGCCGCGAGTTCGTGACCGCGCTCGGCCTGTCGGCGGCGGCCGCCGTCGCGGGCGCCGAGGCGCCGAAGGCGCCCGCGAGGTCCGCCTCGAAGCGGGAGGCGATGCTCCGCTTCAAGGACGGCGGCCGAGGTCCCGGCTACGTCCCCGCCGCGTTCTTCCTCCACTTCGGCGAGAACGCGAAGCTCGGGAGGACGGCCATCGAGAAGCACCTCGAGTACTACCGCTTCACCGGCATGGACTTCGTGAAGGTGCAGTACGAGCGGACGTTCCCGCCGCTGCCGCAGATCAAGACGCCGGCCGACTGGAAGGCGATGCCGCGCTACGGCCTCGACTTCTACCGGCCCCAGCTCGAGGTCGTCGACGCGCTCGTCAAGGCCGCGAAGGGCGAGGCGCTCGTCCTCGTGACCCTCTACTCGGCCTTCATGTGCGCGGGCCACTCGACGAGCCGGGCGCTCGTCGCGAAGCACCTGGACGAGAACGCCGGCGCCGTGCGCCCCGCGCTCGACGCGATCACCGACAGCCTGCTCGGCTTCGTGCGAGAGTGCCGAAACCTCGGCGTCGACGGCTTCTACGCCTCGACCCAGGGCGGCGAGGCGGGGACGTTCCGCGATCCGTCGCTCTTCGCGAAGCACGTGACACCCTGCGACCTGCGCCTCATGGGCGAGGCGGACGCGAGGTTCGCGTTCAACGTCCTCCACGTGTGCGACTACGAGGCGCCCTACGCCGACCTCGCGCCCTTCGCCAAGTACCCCGGCCACGTCGTGAGCTGCAGCCCGCGCCTGACGAAGGGCGAGAAGAGCCTCCGCGACCTCGCGGCGCTCTTCGGCCGACCGATCATGGGCGGGATGGACCGCAAGGGCGTCGTCGCCACGGGCACGGTCGACGAGGTGAAGCGCGAGGCCGAGCGCGTGCTGGAGTCGGCGCCCGGCCGCTTCGTCCTCGGCGCCGACTGCACCGTCCCCGGCGAGGGCCGCTGGGAGGCGATCCGCGCGGCGATCGAGACCGCCCACGCCTCGCGACGGGCCTAGGACGCCCCGGCGTCCTTCCAGGCGCGGACGAGCGCCCGGTAGTTCTCGATCGGGACCTCGCGCTGCACGGCGTTGCTCGCGCCGAGGACGAGCCCGCGACGCTTCCCCCACGCCGCGAGCAGCCCGCGCGTGGCCTCGTAGACGGCGTCGGGCGTGCCGGCGACGAGGAGGCCGCAGTCGACGTTGCCGCACAGGCACAGCCGGTCGCCCACGACGTCCTTGCTGCGCACGAGGTCCATCCCGGCCACCGGGTCGATGGCCTGGAGCGCGTCGAGCTGGGTCCACGACAGCGCGTCGAGGTGCGGGGTGAGGTCGCCGTCGGAGTGCAGCACCGCCGCCATGCCGAGGGCGTGGACGCCCGCGGCCCAGGCTTCGACGTACGGGAAGACGAAGCGCTCCATCTGGTGCGGCCGGAAGAACGGCCCCGAGTTGTCGGCGACGTCGGAGGCCGACAGCGCGGCGTCGGCCCCCGCGTCGCGGAAGCGGCGCGCGCGCTCGAGCCCGGTGTCGAGCGTCTTCAGCGCCAGAGCGTCGATCGCGTCGGGGTCGTGCTTCAGCTTCCGGCAGAACTCCTCGTCGTAGCTCGCGCCGAGGACGCCGCCGGCGTTCGCCACGAGGGCGAGGCCTCCGCCCGCCGCCTCCCGCAGCGCCGCGATCTGGCGGAACGGGGCGTCGCCGGGCAGCACCCAGTAGGCGAGCTCGCCCGGGGCCTGCTCCCAGTAGGAGCCCGGCCCGGTGACCGCGCCGAAGCCCAGCTCCTCGCTCACCGAGACGACGATCTCGGCGTTCGTCCGCAGCGCGCTCTCCTTCTCCCCGGCGGTCAGGCGCTCGAACTCGCGCCCGAGGACGAGCTGACGCCCCGAGGCCGCGTCGAAGGCGTGGAACTCGAGCTCCCACCGCGGCACCGCGGCCGTGTCGTGGCAGCCGAGCGCGTTCAGGAAGTCGGTCCTCCCGCTCACCGGGCACCTCTCCTCGTCGCCGCCGCGCCGGCCGTGGCCACCGCGTGATGGATCAGAGCGGCAGCTCCCAGCCCTTGCGGTACGGCAGGCGCAGGTACTGGTCGGCGGCCGGGGCGTTCGCGGCCTTCATCGCGGCCGCGTCCCAGCGGAGGAGCTTCCCGGTGCGCAGCGCGACGTTCCCGAGCAGGACGAGCTCGGTCAGCTTCGCGCCGTAGCCGAAGTTTCCGCTGGCCGGGCGGCCGCCCTTGCAGGCCTGCAGCCAGTCGGCGTGGTGGCCCTCGACCCGCGGCAGCGTCTTCGCCGGCCGCTTGTAGTCGCGGTGCAGCTCGAGCGGCAGCAGGCGCGGCATGCCCGACCAGCCGCCGGCGGTGATGCAGCCCTTTTCGCCGACGAAGAGGATGCCGTTCTCGTCGTCGCCGAGGCGCTGCTTCGGGTCGTCGGGGTCGATCCCCGGCGGCGTGGGCGGCAGCAGGCCGCCGTCGTACCAGTGGACGCTCAGCGGCCCGCGCTTCGCGTTCCCGCCGAAGCGCCAGGTGACGAGGAGGCCGCGCGAGCACAGCTCCTTGTCCGCCGCGCCGCCGTAGGCGGTCGCCTCGACCGTCTCCGGCGCCTCGAGGCCGAGCGCGTTGAACGCGGGGTCGAGGTGGTGGATGCCCATGTCCGGCAGCGCGCCGCCGCCGAAGTCCCAGAACCCGCGCCACGCGACGGGCGCGTAGAGCGGGTTCCACGGCCGGGCCTCGCGCGGGCCGAGCCACATGTCCCAGTCGAGGCCGGCCGGCACCGGATGGGTGCCCGCGGGCCGCGAGTCCGGGCGCCAGATCACCCCGAAGGACGCGGGCGAGTCGTTCCACGCGTGGACCTCGCGGACCGCGCCGATCGCGCCGTCCCAGATCCACTCGGCCGCCTGCCGGTGGCCCTCGCTCGAGCGGCCCTGGTTGCCCATCTGGGTCGCGACCCCGGTCTCGGCCGCCACCTTCGCCACCGCGCGCGCCTCCCACACGTCGTGGGTGAGCGGCTTCTCGCAGTAGACGTGCTTGCCCGCCTTCATCGCGTGGACCGAGACGTAGGCGTGGAGGTGGTCGGGCGTCGCGACGAGGACGGCGTCGACCGCCTTCTCCTTCT
The DNA here is from genome assembly GCA_046331285.1 of Vicinamibacteria bacterium. Classification (GTDB taxonomy): domain Bacteria; phylum Acidobacteriota; class Vicinamibacteria; order Fen-336; family Fen-336; genus DATBSL01. The sequence continues at coordinate 19,490 of JAXLRD010000085.1, read as the reverse complement.
CGAGCATCACGCGGAAGTCCGCGTACTCCGCGCAGCGGTAGTTCGGCGTTCGACCCTGGTAGGTCTTCTCGATCTCCTGGCGCACGGGGGCGCGGCCGGCGAGGCCCGCGTAGTAGTAGGCGCGCAGGTCCCACGACTCGGCCGGGTCGGCGACCGCGATCACCTGGCAGTCCTTCTCCTCGAACAGCGAGCGCACGTTGCTCTGGCCCTGCCCGCCGGCCCCGATGAGCGCGACGTTCACCTTGTCGCTCGGCGCGACGAAGCGGGGGCCGCCGAGCACGTGGCGGGGGACGATGGTCACGGCGGCCGCGGCGGAGGCGGTCGCGACGAAGCGGCGGCGGGAGGTCGGCGGAGCGGTCATGGTCCCTCGCGCGGCGCGGGCGGGCGCCGATCGACCGCAAGACTAGCCCTTTTCGGGGCGCGGCGGGCCGGCCCCCGGCCTGAGCCGAACGGCTCACGCGGGGCCCCACGGCCTCAGCGCGCGGAGCGCACCTCGCCCACGCGCGCCCCGCGGCCGTCGCGGAGGCGGACCGGCGCCCGGTCGGGGCTCGCCGGAGCCGCGTCCGTGCGCAGGCCCTCGACGGTCAGGCCGTCGAAGTGGACGACCTCGAGGCCGTTCGTGAAGAACGGCTGCGTGACGGCGCCCCACGCGAGCGTCACGTCGCGCAGGCGCAGGTTGCGCACGTGCTGCGCGTAGAGGGCCGGCACGTCGTGGGCGAAGAGCTGCAGCGCGGGGTCGTCCACGTGGCGCAGGTCGAAGTTCCCGCCCGAGCTGTCGTGGAGCGGGCTTCTCTCGAGGCGGAAGTCCAGGTCCTCGAAGGTCACGTCCTCGATCACGCTCTCGGGCGTGCCGTAGACGAGGATCCCCGACTCGCCGACGGCGCGCACGTGGCTGAACTTCAGCCCGCGGATCCGGCCCTCGGGCTTCCCGTCCTTCTCGACCCGCGCCGCGGAGACGTGGATGGGCTCGCCGTGGCCCCACCAGTCTCCCGTGTGCAGCCGCGTGCGGACGACGACGTTCGTGAACGTCACGTCCTCGATCGAGCCCGGGCCGCGCTGGAAGACGCCGATGCCGCGGTTCGAGTCGTGGATCACGATGTTGCTGAACGCGAGGTTGCGGATCGAGTTCTGGTCCCACCCGCCCACCCGGATGGCGCTCGAGCGCGACTGGAGGGTGCAGTTGGTGACGACCGCGTTCTCGGCATCTCGCGTCCCGCCGGTGAACCCGGGCAGCTCGTGGTGGTGGTCGTAACCCGTGAACACGAGCGCGTCGTCGCCGGCGCGGATGTCGCAGTCGGAGACGACGACGTTCCGGCAGGACGTGAAGTCGATCCCGTCGCCGTTCGGGACCATGAGGTCGTTGAAGAGGCGCAGCCCGCGCACGCGCACCGAGTCGCAGTCCGCGAAGTGCACGGCCCAGAAGGGCGCGTTCACGATCGTCACGTCCTCGAGGGTGACGTCGCGGCACCCGGAGAAGAGGAGCGTCTGGAACGGCCGCTCGAGCGGCACGTAGGGCCCGTCGCCGAGGCCGGAGGCGACCTCGCGGAAGCGCTCCTTCTGGCGCGTCAGGCGCAGTGCCTCGGGGCTGATCCGCTTCGCCGCGGCGCGGTCCATGAACGCGTCGCTCCTGCCGTCGATCGTCCCGCGGCCCGTGATCGAGACGCCCTCGACCTTCTCCGCGTACAGCATCCCGAGCCGGCGTCCGTCGAGGCGATAGTCCTCGAGCCGCGCGCTGCCGCGCAGGACCGCGCCGGGCTCGAGGTGCAGCTCGATGCGGCTGTGGAGGCGCAGCGTGCCGGTGACGAAGACGCCGGCGGGGACGACCACGCGCCCGCCGCCCTGGTCGCGGCAGGCGTCGATCGCCCGCTGGAGGGCCGCGGTCGAGAGGGTGCTCCCGTCGCCCCGCGCGCCGAACGCGGTGACGTCGCACGTCGCGGCCCGGGCCGGCGCCGCGGCGACGGCCGGCATCAGGAAGGCGAGGAAGGGGAGGAGGCGGGCGGGCGGAGGCAGGCGCAACGGTCACGTCCTTGCTGTCGGCGAACGGCGGCCGGGCGGAACGACTCCCGGAGGCGCGTTGTATCACGCGCCGGCGCGCGGCGCGACGGCCCGCTCAGCGCGGCGCGGCCGGGCTCTTCGCGAGGTTCTCCCACACCTCGACCCAGGACGAGGCATTGTAGCCCGTGTCCGCCTTCGCGAAGGTGAAGCCGGCGAAGTTGCCGACGAGGAGGTCGAGATCGCCGTCGCCGTCGTAGTCCGCGAGGTCGAGCGTCACGTGCGTGAGCCGCCCCTTCTCGAGCGCGTGCGGCTTGAACTGCCCGGGCGCCGTCTGCTCGAGCCACCCGACGCTCGCGAGGTCGCCGAGGTTGCCCTGGCGCTCGAGGTTCTGGAACTGCGGGTTCTGGCTGCTCGGGAGGAACGCGCAGGCGAAGACGTCGAGGTCGCCGTCCCCGTCGACGTCTATGGCCTGCGCGCGGTGGACGCCCGGCATCGCCACGAGGTCGTGCGGCACGAAGGGGTACTCGCCGCGGTTCTCGAGCCAGCGCACGCCGTGGAACGGGCGGATCGTGAAGTCGTCGAGCGTGTCGCCGTTCGTCATGAGCACGTCGAGGTCGCCGTCCTTGTCGAGATCGACGAGCTGGATCCCCGACGATCCCCAGACCGGCGTGACCGCGCGGAAGATCGTCTCCTGGCGGAAGCCGCGGCCGGGGCCGCGGTTCAGGAAGGCGACGACGTGCTCGTACTGCTGCGCCACGAGCGCCACGAAGTCCGGCCGCTTGTCGCCGTTCAGGTCCGCGACGGGCACGTGGATCGGTCCCGGCCGCGCGTCGAGCGGGTACTCGGTGAACGTCGGCTGGGCCCAGTCCGTCGTCTCGTTCTCGAACAGGAGCGTCCCGCCGACCTTGCGGAAGCCGTACGAGGCGACCACGATGTCGAGGTCTCCGTCGCCGTCGAAGTCCGCGGCCTGCGCGTCCGCGTTCCTCGGCAGGTGCTCGAGGAGGGGCCGCGTCTCGAACTGCAGCGGCCCCGTCTGCCGCAGCCACACGACGCTGCCCTTCTCGTGGTCGGAGGGCAGGTACTCGCCGAGGTCGGCCACGAGGAGGTCCTGCTTCCCGTCCCGGTCGAGGTCGACCATCTCCGCGTGGGCGGGGTTCGCGAGGATCGCGACCTGCCGCAGGCCCTCCTCGGGCTTCCGCGGGTCGCCGATGAAGACCGAGCCGCGGCCCATGTCGCACGCCACGATCTCGAGCTTCCCGTCGCCGTCGAGGTCGAGGAAGCGCACGTTCGAGACCACCGGGAGCGGCGCGTGGCCGGGCGGGTTCAGCACGTGCCGGCGGTACTTCAGGCCCCCGTCGTCGTCCGGCCACAGCGGAGGCAGCGGCAGCACGCGCGGGGCGTGCGACTCGAAGTACCGGATGATGGCGTCGAGGTCCTGCTGCCAGAGGAGACTCTCCTCGCCCTTCGGCACGCCGGTGCCCGTCATGCTCCGCTCGGCCATCTCCTGGATGCGGAAGCGCCACATGCCGCGCGGCACGTACTCCGGCGGCGGCTGCACGTGGCACCTGGTGCACTGCTGCTTCACGACCTCCGCGACCTTCGCGTCCTCCTCCGGCGGGAGCGGGGCGGCGTCGGGGGCCGGGGCGGCCGCGGGCGGAGGCGAGGCCGGCGGCTGCGCGCGGGCGGCGAGCCGCGGAAAGGCGAGCGCGACGGCGGCGAGAGCGGCGAGCGAGAGCAGGACGCGACGGAGGGCGTTCATCGAGGAGCTCCACGCCATTCTGCGCACACCGGCCCCCCGCCGGCAACGCCGCCCGAGTCGTCCGCCCGCCTCGGCGCGGCCTACCGCGCGGGCTCCTCGACGACGAGCACGCGGTCGACGGCCACGTCCGCGAGCGTCTGCACGCGGCCGCTCGGCCAGCGCAGCTCGAGCGAGCGCACCGCCGTCTCGCGGCCGAGGCCGAAGTGCACGCGGCGATCGCTCGAGGACATGAAGCCGACGGACGTCGTCGCGTGGTTGTAGAGGGTGCGGCCCGACGCCGTCGTCAGCTTGAGCTTGCAGCCGAGGCCGTCGCGGTTCGTCGCGCGCCCGCGCGGAAGGACGGCGAGCCAGTGGTTGCCGTTGCCGCCGCGGCTGACGAGGATGCGCGGCCTTCGGCCGAGCGACGTGACCACGAGGTCGGGGAAGCCGTCGCCGTTGAGGTCGCCGACCGCCGCGCCGCGCTGGTAGCCCGGGGGCACGAAGTCGGGGCCGAGCCGCTCGGAGACGTCCTCGAAGGAGCGGCCGCCGAGGTTGCGCAGCATGGTGTCGCGCTGCTCGCCGTTCACCGGCAGGTAGTCGACGTCGCCGTTCGCGGAGTAGAGGTCCTTCCAGCCGTCGTCGTCGTAGTCGACGAACGCGTTGCTCCAGCCCGAGAAGCGACGCGAGAGGTTGAGGATCCCGGTGGACGGGGACGCGTAGCCGAAGCGCTTCCCGCCCTCGTTCTGGAAGAGCCCCCACACCTGCATCTGCAGGTTGTTGTAGAAGACGTCGACGTTCCCGTCGTTGTCGTAGTCCTTCGCGTCGGCGCCCATGCCCGAGACGGTCTCGCCGCGGTCGTTGTAGTCGACGCCCCAGAGCGAGGCCTGCTCGACGAAGCGGAAGCCGCCCTGGTTCACGTAGAGGAAGTTCGGCTCGGTGTCGTTCGCCACGAACACGTCCATGCGGTCGTCGCCGTTCACGTCGGCGATCGCGATGCCCATGCCCTTGCCGTTCGCGGCCGCGGCGAAGCCGGCGGGCCGCGAGACGTCCTCGAACCGGCCGCCGCCGAGGTTCCGGTAGATCGAGTGCGGGACGCTCCGGTACTTCCGGGGCGTGCAGTAGATGTCGCCCTGGTCGGCCATCGTGCAGCGCACGTCCGTCTGCGGCGTCCAGTACGTGTAGTGGGACACGACGAGGTCGAGGAGGCCGTCGGCGTCGGCGTCCATCCACGCCGCGCACACCGAGAGGAGGTCCTTCGGCTTCGCGTCGAGGCCGGAGCCCGCCGTGACGTCGCGGAACGTGCCGTCGCCCTCGTTGTGGTAGAGCGCGTTCCTCCCCGCCTGGCACAGGAAGAGGTCGGGCCGGCCGTCGTTGTCGTAGTCGCCCGCCGCGACGCCGAAGCTGAAGTCGAGGTCGGCGCCCTCGAGGCGCGCCTTCGCGGTCACGTCCTCGAACGTGCCGTCGGGAAGGCCGCGCAGCAGGCAGTTGTAGAAGGACCGGTCGACCTTGCGCAGCTCCGGCAGCTTCGCGCCGTTCGTGAGGAAGAGGTCCAGCCGCCCGTCGCCGTCGTAGTCGAGGATCGCGACCCCGCCGCACATCGGCTGGGGGAAGTACTTGCGGCCGGTGAAGTCGTTGTTCGAGCGGTAGTCGAATCGCGACCGCGGGGCGACGTCGACGAACCAGGGGCCGTCGCCCGGCGCCGGCGGGTCCTCCCGCGCGCCGGCCATTCCCGCGACGGCGGCGGCGAGGACCGCCGCCGCGGCGAGGGCGCGGCCGGCCCGGCGCGGGGGGCGGGGGGCCGCGGCGCTCAGCTCGACGGGCTCCCGTCGAGTGCCAACTGGTGCCGCGCGAGGAGCCTCTTCACCGCCTCGACGATCTCGGGCCGGCTCGCGCCGAACGTCGTGGCGAGCTGGGCCGTCTCGCGCGCCTCGGCCGTCTGCCCGCTCTCGAGCTGCGCCTCGCAGAGCATCACGAGGATGGCCGGCTCGACGACCTTCGACTCCTGGAGATAGCGCGCGGCGTCCATCCACTCGCGGCGCCGGAAGTGGACCTGGCCCTTCGCCATGAGCACGAACGGCTCGCGCGGGTTCTTCGCGAGGTCGTCGTCGACGAGCGCCTGCGCCTCGTCGAGCCGTCCCTGCTCGAGAGAGCACAGGCCCAGGTACGAGCGGACCTTCGGCAGCGTCGGCGCGGCGGCGACGGCCTTCTTCAGGAGGCGCTCGGCGTCGGCGTGGCGGCCGAGCGTGTAATAGAGCGCCCCGACGAGGTAGTCCGGCTGGTTCTCGGGCGAGTTGCCGGCGGCGAGGAGCTTCAGCGCCTCGGCCTCGCGGCCGTCCCTCACGAGCGCCTCGGCCTTCTTCCACAGGCTCTTCTCGAGGTCCGTCCGCTGCTCGACGGGCTGCAGCGGGTTCGCCTTGAGGGCCTGGAAGGTGCGCAGCTCGCGCTGCGAGTCCTCGGCGCGGGAGGCGCCGCGGTACGCGCGGGCCAGGTGGAAGTGGGCCTCGGGCAGGCGCGGGTCCTTCGCGACCGCCTTCTCGAGCGCGGCGATCGCCCCGGCGGTGTCGCCCGTGCCGAGGAGCGCCGCGCCGAGGCCGGAGAAGGACTTCGCGTCGTCCTGGCCGAGGTCGACGAGCCGCTGGTAGTACGTGCGCGCGGCGGCGTGGTCGCGGGCCTTGGCGCAGGCGTCGGCGAGGCTCGCGAGCACCGCCGGGTTGTCGGGCTCCTTCTTCGCCACGCGCTCGAGCGAGGCCCGCGCGCCGTCCACGTCGAGGAGCGCGAGCTGGGTGATGCCGAGGGCGAGGTCGAGCCCGGGCTCGTCGGGCGCGATCTGCTGCGCCCGGCGCAGCGTCTCGAGCGCCGGCGAGTACTGGCTCGCCTGCGCGCGGTACTCGCCGAGCTTCACGAGGATCGTCGGGTTGGACGGCGCCAGCTCCGCCGCCTTCTCGAGCGCCTTCAGCCCCTTCCCCTTGCCCTGCTCGGTGTGCGAGTGGGCCTGTCCCAGGTAGAAGAAGGTCTCGGCTTCCGGGGCGAGAGCGGCGCTCTTCTCGAGCGGAACGATCGCGTCGGACCAGGCGGAGGCGCGGATGAGGTGCATGCCGTAGCGCAGGAGGACCTGCGGGTCGGCGGGCGCCGCGGCGAGCGCGGCGCGATAGCTGCGCGCGGCCTCGTCGAGCCTCTCCAGCTCGTCGAGAGCCATCCCGCGCAGCAGGTGGCTCGACGGCGACTTCGGGTACTCCTTCAGGAGGCCGTCGACGATCTGCAGGCAGCGCGCGAACTGGCCCGCCTCGTAGGCGGCCTTCGCCTGCTGCACGCGCGCGTACGGGTCGGCCTTCGTCCCCGCGGGCCGCGCGGAGGGCGGGCCGGGCCGGGCGGCGGCCGGCGGCGCGGCCTGGGCGAGCAGGACGACGAGGAGGGGAGCGGCGACCATCCCGACCATCCTACTGCCGCGCGCGGCCGGCGTCGGCGACGGGCGTGCCCTCGCCCTCGACGAGCGCGTGGTACCGGCCCGCCGCGATCGCCGCGCCCGCGAAGCGCTCGACCCGCGCGCTCGGCGCCGGCCAGCGGACCTCGACCCAGTCGGCGGAGGCCGACGCGCCGAGCCCGAGGACGAGGCGCGGGTCGTGCGACGAGAGGTAGCTGCCGCCGCCCGAGACGAAGCGCTCGCGGCGCACGCCGGCGGCCGACCACGCGACGCGGGCGCCGATCGCGTCGCGGTTCGCCTTCGTCCCCCGCAGCCGCACGCCCACCCAGCCGCCCGCCTTCGCCTCGTTGTGCAGCAGCACCGGCGCCGCGCCGTTCGTGGCCACGAGCACGTCGAGCCGCCCGTCGTCGTCGTAGTCGCCGACCGCGAGCCCGCGCGAGGGCAGCTCCCGGCGGAAGGCCGGACCGGCCTCGGCGCTCGCGTCGCGGTACCGCCCGCCCTCGTTGTGGAAGAGGAGCAGCGGCTGCCGATAGCGCACGTTCAGGCCGGCCGTGTCGAGCATGTCGTCGGGGTGGCCGTTCGCGAGGACGAGGTCGGGCCAGCCGTCCGTGTCGTAGTCGAAGAAGCGCACGCCCCAGCAGCTGATGACGGTCGTCGCGCGGGCGAGGCCGTTCGCCTCGGCCTCGTCGGTGAACGCGCCCCCGCCGCGGTTGCGGTAGAGCGCGAAGAGCTCGTGGTCGATGTTGCCGATCGCGAGGTCCGGCCGGCCGTCGCCGTCGTAGTCGGCGGTGTCGGTGCCCATGCTCGACCGCGGCTTGCCGTTGGCCGAGAAGGCGACCTCGGCGGCGAGCCCCGTCTCCTCGAACCGGCCGCCGCCGCGGTTCATCCAGAGGAAGTTCGGCGACGTGTCGTTCGTGACGAAGAGGTCGAGCCGCCCGTCGTCGTCGAAGTCGGTGGCCACCACGCCGAGCGCCTTGCCGGGGGCGCGGGCGAGGCCGGCCGCCTCGCTGACGTCGGCGAAGCGCGAGCCGCCCTCGTTGTGGAAGAGGCGGCTCGTCAGCGGCTCGAAGATCCGCGGGACGCAGTAGTAGCGCTTGCCGTGGGGCGTGCCGCTGCACGAGGTCGGCCACTCGATCCCGTAGCGCACGTAGCTGCCGGCGAAGAGGTCGAGGCGACCGTCGCCGTCGTAGTCGAAGAAGACGGCCGGCGTCGTCCAGCCGGGCGCCGCGACCCCGGCCTCGTCCGTCACGTCGCGGAACGTCCCGTCGCCCTCGTTGTGGAAGAGCGTCGCGCGGCCGTAGGCGGTGAGGTAGAGGTCGGTGCGCCCGTCGTTGTCGTAGTCGGCGGCGAAGGCGCCCATGCCGAACGTGCCCCCGGCGAGCCCGGCCTTGTCCGTCACGTCGGTGAACGTGCCGTTGCCGTTGTTGCGGTAGAGCGCGTTCGCGAGAGGCACGCGCGGCCGGAAGAAGTCGCAGGCGCCGCTGTTCACGAGGTAGACGTCCATGCGGCCGTCGCCGTCGTAGTCGAGGAAGGCCGCGCCCGCGCCGGTCGTCTCCGGCAGGTAGCGCTCGGGCGAGAGGGCGTTGTCGTGCACCCACGTGATGCCGCTCTCGGCGGGCGGCACCTCGCGGAAGAGGCCGCCGCCGGGCGGGGCCGCGGGCGGCGGCGGGGCGCCGCCGAGCCGCGCCGCGAGGGCGAGCGTCGCCACGGCCGCCGCGGCCGCACGTCCCGTCTTCGTCCTCCTCGCGTCGCTCATCGTCCGTCGGTCGATGGTACCCGGCCGTTCGGCTATCGTGTGCGGGTGCCACACGCGTCGCGTTCCGCCGCCGTCGCGCTCCTCGCGGCCGGGCTCGCGCTCGAGGCTTCCCGCGCGTCCGCCGCGCCGCCGTCGCCGCGGGTCGAGCGCTCCGGGGCCGACGGCCTCGAGTACGTCCTGCTGCCCGCGGGCGAGTTCCGGCAGGGCTGCGTGCCCGGAGACGACTGCGCGGTCGACGAGCGCAAGGACGAGAGCCCCCGCCGGCGCGTCCGGCTCACGAGGCCGTTCTGGATCGCCCGCACCGAGGTGACGGTCGACGCGTTCCGCCGCTTCGCCGAGGCGACCGGGCGGCGGACGACGGGCGAGATGGACGGCTGGAGCGTCTTCTTCGACGGCCAGCGGCCCGTGCGCCGCGAGGGCATGAGCTGGCGCGCTCCCGGCTTCCCGCAGTCCGGCGCCGAGCCCGTCGTCGACGTGAGCTGGTACGACGCCGAGGCGTTCTGCGCGTGGAGCGGCGGCCGCCTGCCCACCGAGGCCGAGTGGGAGTACGCCGCGCGCGGGGGCGAGGACGGCCGGCTCTTCCCGTGGGGCGACGACCCCGCGCCCCTCGCGAGCGGAGCGCGCCAGGCGAACGTGGCCGACGAGACGGCCCGCCGCGCGTTCCCGTCGTGGAGCGCCGTCGCCGGCTACGACGACGGCCACGCCTTCACGGCGCCCGTCGGCTCCTTCGCCGCCAACGGCTTCGGGCTCTTCGACGTCGAGGGCAACGCGGCCGAGTGGTGCGCGGACTGGTACGACGAGCGGGCGTACGCCCCGGCCGCGGCGGGGGAGGACGCGGCCGCGGTCGACCCGGCCGGCCCGGCGACCGGGGAAGAGCGCGTCGTGCGCGGCGGCTCGTGGGCCGACGACGCGACGTTCCTGCGCACGTCGCGCCGTTACTTCGACAGGCCGGCGACCCACAAGGTCTTCATCGGCTTCCGCTGCGCGCGCGACCTTCCGCCGCCGCGGGCGAAGGCGGCCGCGGCGCGGGCCGGAGCGGCCCCCGCGCCCAGGAGCGAGGACTACGCCTTCGTGCCGTCCGGCCCGTTCGAGATGGGCTGCGTCGAGGGCGACCGCGAGTGCCAGGCCGACGAGAAGCCGCGGCGTCGCGTCGAGCTGACGCGCGGCGCCTGGCTCGCGCGCACCGAGACGACGGTCGCCGCGTTCGCCGCGTTCGTCGCCGCGACCGCCCACCGCACGACGGCCGAGTCGGACGGCTGGAGCCTCGTCTTCGACGGCCGCAGCCTCGTGCGCCGTCCGGGCGCGGACTGGCGGCATCCCGGCTTCGCGCAGACGCCGGCCGACCCGGTCGTGCACGTGAGCTGGTACGACGCGCGCGCGTACTGCGAGTGGGCGGGCGGGCGGCTCCCGACGGAAGCCGAGCGGGAGCGCGCGGCGCGCCCGTCCGCGGCCCCGGCTCGCTGGCCCTGGGGCGACTCCGCCGTCCCGCTCGTCGACGGCCGCCCCGCGGAGAACGTGGCGGACGAGTCCCTGCGCCGCGAGCACCCGCGCGCCCGCGGGACGGGCGGCGGCTACGACGACGCCCACCCCTTCACCGCGCCGGCGGCGTCGTTCGCGCCGAACGCGCTCGGCCTGTTCGACGTCGGCGGCAACGCGGCCGAGTGGTGCGCCGACTCGTACGACCCGAAGTACTACCAGACGTCCTTCGACCGCGACCCTCAGGGGCCGCCCTTCGGCCTCGAGCGCGTCATCCGCGGAGGCTCCTGGCTCGACGAGGGCGCGAGCCTCCGCTCGTCGTACCGGCTGCGCGACGCCCCGTCCTACCACGACGCGCTCGTCGGCTTTCGCTGTGCCCGGGAGGCCCCCGCGGCCGGCGAGGCGCTTCGGACGGGCCCATCCAAGAATCCGTAGCCGAGCCGCAGCGGCCCGCATCTCGCTGTGGGCCCGGGATTAACGAAAACGGTTTCGTGAATCCGCATTCTGCACGGGATTGGATTGTTAACACGTTCAATCCAATGCATTTAGGCGATCATTTTTCCCATTGACAGATCCTATGAGCGCTCGTAAAAGTTGCTGCACCCTGCGTGCGGGGCGAGGGGCGCGCGCGGTGTCCCGCGCTCGTCCGAGCCACCCCGCGAGGAGGAATGAGGACCCATGAATCTAGTGAGGAAAGGGCGCCGGGCCGCGTGGCTCGCCGTGCTGATCCCCGCGCTCGTCGTCGCCGCCGGCACGCCCGCGTGGGCGCAGAAGACCGTCGGCGAGGTGCGCGGGACCGTCGCGGACACCAGCGGGGCCGTCCTGCCGGGCGCCACCGTCACGCTGACGAACGTGAACACGGGCTACACCCGCGACGTCGCCACGGACGCGAAGGGCGACTTCGTCTTCCCCGTCGTCGATCCGGGCTCGTACCGGGTGGACGTCACCCTCCAGGGCTTCCGCAAGTACAGCCAGATGCTGAGCGTGAGCGCCCTGCAGACCGCCTCGATCCTGCCCAAGCTCGAGGTCGGCGGCCTCCAGGAGGCGGTCGAGGTGACCGCCGTGACGGAGGGAGTGAACACCACGAGCGGCGGCGTCACCCAGAACCTCAAGAAAGAGGTCCTGGAGATGCCGAACCTGAACCACTACGGCTTCGCCAACGCGACGCTCATGCCCGCCATCCAGCAGTCCGAGGAGCGGCGCGAGACGATCAACGCGTCGGTCGCCGGCAACAGCTCGAACCGCAACGCGTTCTACATCGACGGCGCCGAGGCCACGGACCCCTGGCGCGGCTGGTCGCCGCGGCAGCCGGTCGCCGACGCCTTCGAGGAGATCGTCGTCAACACCGCGGGCGCGACCGTCGACGTCGGCTCGAACTTCGGCGGCACGTACAACGCCGTCTTCAAGTCCGGCACGAACCAGTTCCACGGCAGCGCGTGGTACTTCTTCCGCGACAGCGGCCTGAACGCCAACTCCTGGGTGAACAACCGCGTCGGCCTCGCGAAGCCCGACGACCCGCTCAAGTACTGGGGCGGCCAGGTCGGCGGCCCGATCATCAAGGACAAGCTCTTCTTCTACTTCACGGGCAACCGCGAGACGGACAAGCAGCCCTACAGCCAGACCGGCCTCTTCGCGCCGACGAGCGCGATGATCGGCGGCGACTTCTCGGGCGTGCCGTTCACGATCTACGACCCGACGACCGGCCAGCCGTTCCCCGGCAACCGGATCCCCGCCGCGCGGATCGACCCGGTCGCGAAGGCCTTCTGGGACAAGTACGGATACGACATCCCGAGCTACGGGCCGAACTACTCGTTCCAGTTCGCCAACGAGCGCAAGGTCTGGAACTTCAACGGCCGCATCGACTACAACATCAGCCAGAGCCACCGCCTGACGCTGTCCGGCTACTACTTCGACAACAAGACGACCTCGCCCGACGCGCGCGTCCAGAGCATCTCCGGCTCGCCGACGGGCGGCACGTCCGGCAACACGTTCCAGAAGGGCGGCAACGAGCTCAGCGACTTCCCGCAGACCGTGCTGAACGCGAAGTGGACGTGGACGCCGAAGTCGAACCTCGTCATCGAGACCCGCGCGGCCTACTCGAGCATGCCCGAGAAGGTCGTGCTGGCCGAGGACTCGCTCGGCACGACGCTCCAGACGCTCGGCGCCAACGACCCGCTCCCGCGCGCGGACGCCCCGGCCATCCTCCCGACGATCAACATCGGCGAGTGGTGGGGCGGCTCCGAGGGCGCCGTCCTCTTCAACGGGTGGACGACGGACTTCACGGTCAAGAACCTGACCCTCGGCTCGTCCGCCACCTGGATCAAGGGCTCGCACAGCTTCAAGGTCGGCGCCGAGTTCCAGGACGGGAACTTCAACACGATCAAGCCCGCGCGTGACACGGGCGGCGCCATCACGTTCAACGGCAACGTCACGTCGCAGAACAACCCGTCGTCCGGCGGCCGCGGCGCGACGTTCGCGCACTCGTTCGCCGACTTCCTGCTCGGGCGCTTCGACAGCTACTCGCAGGGCGACGGGTTCGACCAGACGCTGCAGTCGTGGAACCTCGGCGTCTACCTGATGGACACGTGGCGCGTCACCCCGCGCCTCACCGTCACCCCGGGCCTCCGCCTCGAGGTCAACAGCGGGATCAGCGAGATCGAGAACCGGCTGACGATGTACCGGCCGGGCCTCCAGTCCACGCTGTACCCGAGCTTCCCGAACGGCGTCGTCGTCGCCGGCGATGCCGGCCTGCCGAACAGCTTCTCCGGCACGTCGACGAAGCTCGCCCGCGCCTGAACTTCGCGTACGACGTCACGGGCGACGGCAAGACGGCCGTCCGCGGGTCGGTGGGCATCTACTACGGCCGCGACGTGATGGCCCTCTACGAGACGTACTTCATGCACAAGCCGCCGTTCACCGGCGGCTCGGTGACCGCCCGCAACGGCGTCCTGTCGAACCCCTGGCTCACCAGCCAGAACCCGACGTACTCCACGGTCCCGCTGCCGCTCACGGACCAGAGCCCGGCGTCCTACCAGTTCGGGTCGCAGGTGTCCGGCCTCCGCGGCATCTCCGAGGACTACGGGCTCGGGTCGTCGACGCAGTGGAACCTCGCGGTCGAGCGCGAGATCTGGAGGGCGTCAGGCTCGAGGCGAGCTACCAGGGCAACTCCTCCACCTCGACCCCGACGGGTGTCCCGACGAACCTGCCGGTGTGGCAGGCCGGCGCCACCGACAGCGGCTCGAGCTACCAGGGCGTCGTCCCGACCAGTTCCTCGGCGACAACGGCGGCATCGTGACGAACGACGGCCGCACCCGCTTCGACCAGTTCCTGCTGCTCGCCCGTGCCCGCCGCTCGGGCCTCTTCGCGCAGCTGAGCTGGGCGTACACCCACGCGCGGCGCAACTTCGCCGGCACCGGGTCGAGCCCGGGCGGCATCCGCGACTGGGACAGCTCGATCAACATCCCGTGGGACCTGAGCCTCATGCAGGACTTCCAGAACGGGCAGACGATCGCCGGCTTCTTCACGTGGGACCTGCCGTTCCTCCGCCACAGCGACACGCTCGCCGGGAAGATCCTCGGCGACTGGTCGCTGACGGCGAACGGCTACTGGAACTTCGCGAACAAGGGGCAGACGGTCAGCGTCAACTACGACGCGAACGCGAACAACTGGGGTGACGACTTCGCCAAGGTCAACGGCACGATCTCCTATCCGAAGACGGAGATCACCGGCCAGGGCGACCTCCTCTACCAGTGGGTCGATCCCGGCGCGTTCGTCTACCCGAACGGCACGCTGAACCGCACGTTCAGCTCGGCCACCTCGACCGACGGCCTCAACGTGATCGACCAGCTGCCGTGGTCCTGGCGCGTGGACGCGGGCCTCATGAAGAACTTCCGGATCGCGGGCGACGCGAAGCTGCAGTTCCGCGCGGAGGTCTTCAACCTGTTCAACCACGCGAACCTGAACTACCCGAACCTCAGCGTCGGCTCCTCGGACTTCGGCACGATCCGCGGCAAGTACGGCGACGGGCGCCGGGTCCAGCTCGGTTTCCGTTTCGTCTTCTAGAATACGCACCGTCCGGGCCGGGGCCCCGTACCGGGGCTCCGGCCCGGGCCCGTTCCCGCCGGGAACACCCCTCGGCCCGGCCCACGGAGGAGAGGCCTCTCGTGTCGCCACGTCGCGCCGGGACGACCGGAAGAAGGAAGAAGAAGGCCGCGCCGCGCCCGCGCCGGGCGACCGCCCGCCCCGGCGGCCCCCTCACGATCCGCGACGTGGCGGTGATGGCGGCGGTGTCCCCCGGCACCGTCTCGAAGGTCCTGAACGACGCTCCCGGCGTGGGGAGCGAGACACGGGGCCGCGTGCTCGAGCTCGTCCGCCAGCTCGACTACCACCCCGACGCCGCCGCCCGCAGCCTCGTCGTGCGCCGGACGGGCAGCATCGGCGTCATCATCCCGCACACCGGCAGCTACTCGATGGCGAGCGCGTACTGGCCCGTGCTCCTCACCGCCATCACCGACCGCGCCGCGGAGCGCGACCTCAACGTGCTGCTCTCGACCGCGCGGTCGGAGGAGGACGTGGACTCGGCCTACCGCTCGATCCTGCGCGGCCGGCGCGTCGACGGCCTCGTCGTCGGGGCCGAGCAGTTCGGCCAGAAGCAGCTCATGGAGCTGCTCGTCAAGGGCTTCCCGTTCGTGATGGTGGGCAAGAGCCCGTTCGTGTCGCACTGGTGCGTCGACGTCGACAACGCGGGGGGGGCCTGCCTCGCGACCCGCCACCTGCTCGCCCTCGGCCGTAGCCGCGTGGCGATGCTCGCCGGCCCCGAATCCTACCCGAGCGTCCACGACCGCGTGGAGGGCTACCGCCGGGCGATGGAGGAAGCGGGGCTCGAGCCGCGCGTGCAGCACTGCGGGTACCAGCAGGCGTCCGGCGAGCCCCCGGCCCTCCTCGCCGTCGAGCAGCTGCTCGAGTCCGACCCCGGCCTCGACGGCCTCTTCGTCGGCGCCGGCGACCTCGCGCCGGCCGCCCTCGCCGTGGCCGCGCGCCACGGCGTCGCGATCCCGAAGGACGTCGCCCTCGTCGTGTTCGACGACCACCCGTACTACGACCGCTTCACGCCGGCCCTCACCGCGGTGAGCCAGCCGATCCACGACCTCGGCCAGGCCGCCTTCGACATGCTGTTCGCGCTCATGTCGGGCCAGCCGCCGGAGGGCCGCGAGCGCATCCTGCCGACCCGGCTCGTCGTGCGCGACTCCTGCGGCGCCCGGGCCTGAAGCCCGCTTCCGTGGCCGGGCCGCGGTTGCTATCTTGGCCTGTGGCCCGGAAGGCTCCCCGTCCGTCGCGCGTCCTCGCCGTGCCGGTGCTGCTCGCGGCGCTCCTCGCCGGCGCCGCCCGGGCCCAGGCCCCGGCTCCGGCGCCGTCCCGCGTCGTCTTCGAGGAGCTGAAGGCCTCCGGCGTCTCCTTCGTCACCGAGCCGAGCCGCACGAAGCGCAAGCACCAGCCCGAGACGATGATCTCCGGCGTCGCCCTCCTCGACTACGACGGCGACGGCCGCCTCGACGTCTACGTCGTCAACGGGGCGACGATGCCGGGCCTCGACAAGACCGACCCCCGGTTCCACAACCGCCTCTTCCGCAACCGCGGCGACGGTGCGTTCGAGGACGTGACGGAGAAGGCGGGCGTCGCGGGGAGAAGCTACGAGCTCGGCGTCGCGACGGGCGACTACGACAACGACGGGCGCGTCGACCTCTTCGTCGCCGGCCTCCGCCGCAACGTCCTCTACCGCAACCGGGGGGACGGGACGTTCGAGGACGTGACCGAGAAGGCCGGCCTCGCGAAGCCCGATCCCGACTACGGGACGCTGTGGTCGGTGGCCGCCGCGTTCCTCGACTACGACCGCGACGGCGACCTCGACCTGTTCGTCTCCAACTACTGCGTCTGGGACCCGGCGACCGAGCCGGTGTGCAACCGGCCCGAGTCGCCCGACTACTGCCATCCCGACGGGTACAAGGGCCTGCCGAACTCCCTCTTCCGCAACGAGGGCGACGGCACGTTCGCCGACGTCTCGAGGGAGACGGGGATCCGCGCCCACGTCGGGAAGGGCATGGGGCTCGGCGTCGCCGACTTCGACGACGACGGCTTCACCGACGTCTTCGTCTCGAACGACAACGAGCCGGCCTTCCTCTTCCACAACCTCGCCGGGAAGCGCTTCGAGGAGGTCGCGCTCGCGGCCGGGGTCGCCTACACGGAGCGGGGGAAGGAGATCTCGGGCATGGGGGCCGACGCGCGCGACTTCGACAACGACGGGCGCGTCGACCTCTTCCAGACGGCACTCGACGGCGAGACGATGCCCCTCTTCCGCAACGTCGGGAAGATGAGCTTCGAGGACTGGACGGGGCCGTCCGGGCTCGTCGGGCCCACCCTCGCGAACACCGGCTGGTCGAACGGCATCGTCGACTTCGACAACGACGGGTGGAAGGACCTGTTCGTGGCCGGGGGCGGCGTCGTCGACCCGAAGGGCGACTTCGCCGACCGCGCGCCCCGCGAGAACACCGTGTACGTCAACACGGGGCAGGGCCGGTTCGTCGACGGCACGAAGGGGGCCGGACGGGAGTTCGCGTCCCGCCGCGCGGTCCACCGCGGCGCGGCGTTCGGCGACCTCGACGGCGACGGCCGCGTCGACGTCGTCACGACCGCCCTGGAGGACCGGATGGAGATCTGGAGGAACGTCAGCCCGGCCCCGAACCACTGGCTGCTCGTGCGCACGGTCGGGACGAAGAGCAACCGCGACGGCGTCGGCGCGAAGCTGCGCGTGACGACGGCGGGCGGCGTCCAGTACTCCCACGTGAACACGGCGGTCGGCTACGGCTGCGCCTCCGACCCGCGCGTCCACTTCGGCCTCGGCCCCGACGCGGTGGCGAAGGAGCTGCGGATCGAGTGGCCGAGCGGGACGGTCGACGTCCTCGCGGACGTGAAGGCGGACCGCGTCCTCACGGTCCGCGAGGGCGAGACGGCTGGGGTCAGATCTTGAATCTTGAATCCTGATCCGCCCGCCCGCCGGATTGCGCGGCCCGCGCGGGCCGGGAGATGATCCGGCGAATGGCCCAGCCCCCGGACGCCGCCGCCGAGCTCACCCTGAAGGCCGTCCTGACCGGCGTCGTCCTCGGGATCGTGTTCGGGGCCGCGAACGCCTACCTGGGCCTCCGGGTGGGGATGACGGTCTCAGCCTCGATCCCCGCCGCGGTGATGACGGTGGCCAGCTTCCGCCTGCTCCGGACGAGCGGCTCCATCCTCGAGCTGAACCTCTCGCAGACGGTCGCCTCGGCGTCCACGGCCCTCGCCACCGGCACGATCTTCACGATCCCCGCGCTCTTCCTGTGGGGCCTCGTGCCGCCGTACCTGCAGGTCGTCGCCCTCGCGTTCCTCGGCGGCCTCCTCGGCCTCTCGGCGATGATCCCGCTGCGGCGGCTCCTGATCGTGAAGGCTCACGACGAGCTGCCGTACCCCGAGGGCACGGCCTGCGCGGAGGTCCTGCGCGCGACGAGCGGCGGCGGGGGACGGGGCGCGTGGATCTTCCGCGGCATGGCGGTGGGCGCCGTGGTGAAGCTCCTCGTCTCGCTCGCGTTCGCCTTTCCCGGCGAGCTCCACGCGGCCCTGCCCGTCCTCCCGAAGGCCGAGCTCGCCCTCGAGGTCGCGCCCGCGCTCCTCGGCGTCGGCTACATCCTGGGCTACCGGCAGTCCGCCGTCTGCGTCGCCGGCGCCCTCATCTCGGCCGTGACCCTCACGCCGCTCATCGCCTGGCTCGGCAGCGGCCTCGCGACGCCGCTCTACCCGGAGACGGAGAAGCTCGTGGCGCAGATGAGCGCCGACGACATCTGGTCGCGCTACGTGCGCTACGTCGGCGCGGGCGCGGTCGCGACGGCGGGGATCCTCACCGTCCTGCGCGGCCTGCCGACGATGGCGCGGGCCTTCGCGGCGGTGGCGCGGGGCGTGAGCGGCGGCGACGCGGGGGCCGCGGCCGGCGGGGACCGGACGGACCGCGACCTGCCGGCCGCCTTCGTCTTCGGCGGCGTCGCCGTCGTCGTGCTCGTGGCCGGCCTCGTGCCGGGCGTCTTCGCCGGGAACATGGCGCCCCTGCAACGGGCGGTGCTCGCGGCCGGGGTCGGCCTCTTCGGCGTCCTCTTCGTGGCGGTGGCCGCGCGCATCGTCGGGATCGTCGGCGTCTCGTCCCAGCCGACCTCGGGCATCGCCCTCGTCACGCTCCTCGGCACGGCCTCGGTGTTCGCGGCGGCGGGCTGGGTCGACGCCGGCGCCCGGGCCGGCGTCCTCACCGTGGGCACGATCGTCGCGATCGCGGCGAGCAAGGCCGGCGACATCTCGCAGGACCTGAAGACCGGCTGGCTCGTCGGGGCGACGCCGGCGCGCCAGCAGCTCGGCCAGGTGATCGGCGCCGCGACCGCCTGCTGGGCCGTGGCCGCGACCGTGATCCTCCTCGGCAACGCGTACGAGTTCGGCTCGAAGGACATCCCCGCGCCGCAGGCGACGCTCATGAAGACGATCATCGAGGGCGTCCTCTCGGGCGCTCTCCCGTGGGGCCTCGTCCTGACCGGGGCCGGCCTCTCGATCGGCGCGATCCTGTGCGGCGTCTCCGGGCTGGCCTTCGCGATCGGCGTCTACCTGCCGCTCGCGACGATGGCGCCGCTCTACGTCGGCGGCTGCGTGCGGGCCCTGGCCGAGCGCGGCGCCGGCGCCGGACGCGAGGAGGGGGACCCGGGCGTCCTCGCCGCGTCCGGCCTCGTCGCGGGGGAGGGGCTCGCCGGCGTCGTGGTGGCCGGGCTCGTCGCGGCGGGGATGGCCCCGAGGTCGATGGACCCGCGCCTCGCCGGCGTCGCGGGCGAGGCGGCCGCGCTCCTCGTGGCCGTCGCCGTGTGCGCCTTCCTCCTGCGCGCGGGCCGCGACGGCCGCACCGGCCCGCGATAGCTCCCGAGCCTCCGCGGGTCCGCCCCGCCGGCAGAAACCAGACCGGGGTCACAGAAGGGACTTGCGGCCGAGGGTCCCGGCGCCTATACTGAACCGTATGGTTCAGTATCAACCGGCCGACTTCGACACCT
>JAXLRD010000084.1:0-26771 GCA_046331285.1 Vicinamibacteria bacterium | reverse complement strand
GGCCGACCTGGCCGCCGACGTTCACGTCGAACTGGAACTTCACGCCGAGCCGCTCGATGAGCTCGATCTCCTTGTCGAGCACGTTCTTCGGCAGGCGGTACTCCGGCAGCGCGTAGCGCAGCATGCCGCCCGCGGCCGGCCGCGAGTCGTACACCGTGACGGTGTGGCCGAAGAGCGCGCAGTAGTAGGCGCAGGCGAGGCCGGTCGGCCCGGCGCCGACGATCGCCACCTCGCGGCCGGTCGGCTCGAGCTTCCGCTCGGTCACCCGGGCCACCATCTTCTCGAACATGTCCGGGACGAGGAGCACCTGGTCGGCGATCAGCCGGTGCACGTCGCGCATGTTGACCGCGTCGTCCATCGCGGCGCGGCGGCAGCGGTCGTCGCAGGGGTGCTGGCACACGCGCCCGGTCGAGGCCGGCAGCGGGTTGTCGAGGATCACGGACAGGAACGCGTCCTCGATCCGCCCCTCCCGGTAGAGCTGCAGGAAGCGCGGGATGTTCATGTGCAGCGGGCAGGAGTTCTCGCACGGGCTGAGGGCGAGGTCCTCGCAGACGCCGGCGCGGCAGCGCCGCACCCGGACGTGGTCCTCGAACTCGTGGCGGAAGTGCCGGAGCGTCGTGAGCACCGGGTTCGGGGCGCTCTGGCCGAGACCGCACAGCGACGTGTCGCGGACCATGCGGCACAGCTCGTCGAGCTGCTCGATGTCCGCCTCGGTCGCGGTGCCGACCGTGAAGCGGTTCAGCATGCGGAGGGCCTTGTCGAGGCCGACGCGGCAGGGCACGCACTTGCCGCAGCTCTCCGAGTGCGTGAACTCGATGAAGTAGCGGGCGACGTCGACCATGCAGTTGTCGGCGTCCATCACGACCATGCCGCCCGAGCCCATGATCGAGCCGAGCTGGGCGAGGGTCTCGTAGTCGACGGGCGTGTCGAACATGTCGGCCGGGATGCACCCGCCCGACGGGCCGCCCGTCTGCACGGCCTTGATGTCGCGGCCGTTCGTGCCGCCCTCGCCGATGTCGTAGATGAACTTCGCGAGCGGCGTGCCGAGCGGCATCTCGACGAGGCCGGTGCTCTTCACCTTGCCGACGAGCGAGAAGACCTTGGTGCCCGCGCTCTTGGGGCTCCCCGTCTCGGTGAACCACGCGGGGCCCTTCGAGACGATCGGCGCGACGTTGTACCAGGTCTCGACGTTGTTGATGTTCGTCGGCTTCCCGTAGAGGCCCTTCTGCGCGGGGAACGGCGGCCGCGGGCGCGGCCGGCCCGAGTGGCCCTCGAGCGACTCGATGAGGGCCGTCTCCTCGCCGCAGACGAAGGCGCCCGCGCCCTCGACGAGCTCGATGTCGAACTTGAAGCCCCGGCCGAGGACGTTGTCGCCGAGGGCGCCGTAGGCCCGCGCCTGGTCGATCGCCCGCTCGAGCCGCAGCACCGCGAGCGGGTACTCGGCCCGGACGTAGATGATGCCCTTCGACGCGCCCGTGCAGTAGCCGGCGATCAGCATGCCCTCGAGGAGGGCGTGCGGGTCGGACTCGATCTCGTTGCGGTTCATGTACGCGCCGGGGTCGCCCTCGTCCGCGTTGCAGACGAGGTACTTCTCGGGCCCGGCCGCGGCGCGGAGGAACTCCCACTTGTTCCCGGTGAGGTATCCGGCGCCGCCCCGGCCGCGCAGCTTCGCGGCCTTGACCGACTCGATCACGCCCTGGGGGTTCGAGTCGATGAGGACCTTGTAGAGGGCCTGGTACCCGCCGATCGCGACGTACTCCTCGATGTCGTCGGGGTTGATGAGGCCGCAGTTGCGCAGGACGATCTTCACCTGGCCCTTGAAGAACGGGATCTCGTGCCAGTGCGGCAGCTCGGGGTAGCCGTAGCCGTACTTCACGTGGCCGGTGAGGTGGTCCCACTCCTCGATCTTGCACAGGACGATCTCGGGCGGCGGCAGGTGCCCGTGGCCGAGGCCGTTCAGGATCCCGTCGACGTGCTGCGGCTGCACGCGGTGGAGGATCAGCATCGGCCGGCCGGGGACCCACAGGTTCACGAGCGGCTCCTCGGCGCAGAAGCCGAAGCAGCCGACCGGGGCGAGCTGCACGGCGAGCCCGCGCGCCTCGATCTCGGAGGAGAACGCGTGGTAGACGGCTTCGGCGCCGTTGCCCGAGCCGCAGGTGCCCATGCCGACGCCGATGCGCGGCTTGCTCGGCAGCAGCTTCGCGAGCCCCGCCTCCCGCACCTCGTTGAAGGCGGCGATGTCCTGGATCTTCGTCGTCATCGCGCGGCCTCCTTGCGCAGCTTGTCGACCTCGCGCATCAGGGCCTGCTCCTTCACGTGGCCGCGGATCGCGTGGTTCACCTCGACGACCGGCGCGAGCGCGCACTGGCCGAAGCACGCGACCGTGCGGATCGTGAACCGCCGGTCGGGCGTCGTGAGCGTGAGCTTGTCCGCGCCGCCCGCGTCGTCGGGCGCCTCGCGCAGTCCGAGCTGCAGCTTGATGCGCTCGAGGAGAGCCCGCGAGCCGCGCGTGTGGCAGGCGGTGCCGCGGCAGATGGCCACGGTGTGCGTGCCCTGCGGCTCGAGGTTGAAGAGCGCGAAGAAGGTCGCGACGCCGTACACCTGCGACTGCGGCACGCCGGTGCGGGCGGCGACGTACTCGAGCGTCTCCATGGGGAGGTACTTGTTGCGGTGCTGCTCCTGCAGCTTCTCGAGGATGCCGAGGAGCGCTCCCGGTCGGCCGGACTGCTCCGCGATGATGCGGTCGAGGGTGTCCTGGTCCTCGACGCGCGGGAGCACCGACGCCACGCTGCTGATCATCGAGCCCTCCAGCGAGGGCCGTGGCCCGCGGGCCGGGGAGCACGTCATGGCCCGCATGACGCACGGCGATCGACGGCATCCTAGGCTCGTGCGATTCCCGGCAACAGGCTCATTTGTACGGGGATGATCCAGGATCCGATGGCTCAGCAGGGTCCTTCATGATTCACGGTGGCCCGATGGATCGGTGTTGGAAAGTCCCGCAGATGCACCGCAGGGAGGCGCCGACGAACGCGCCTCCCTGCGGAATGCCCGCTCCCTCCGTCCCACGGTCCTGGCTGCCGTTTCCGTTTCCGTTCATCCATTTGATCCGTTGTCCCAAGCGGAAAGAGCCAGGCCGGCAGCTTCCGGCCCGCGCCCAGTCTCCTCTGTCCCACATCCGGCCCGAGGCGATCGCCTCCGTCCCGCGACCCCGCCGAGCGATTAGCGTTCCCTTACGGAACTCTCACGATGTCGTTCGCGTCTCCTCCCTCGTACCCATTCGCATGGAAAGACACAGCTTCTTCCGTCAGATCCACAAGGGCATCCGCGCGGTCGCGAGCGCGCTCGAGGCCGAGGCGGGCCGCACCGACTTCCGCAGCCGGGAGGAGGTGCAGGCCCTGCAGCGGAAGGTCGACGAGGCGTTCTCGGTCTTCGAGTCGCACGCCGAGCACGAGAACGAGCACTTCCTCCCCCTCCTGCGGGTGTGCGCCCCCGACGTCGCCGCCGACTGCGAAGCGGACCACCGCGCCCAGGAGCTGCGGCTGCGCGACCTGCGCACGGCGCTGTCGCGGGCGGCGGCCGGCGGCGCGAAGGCGGTGGCCCTCGGCCACGCCTTCGTCCTCGGCCTCTCG
Organism: Vicinamibacteria bacterium; assembly: GCA_046331285.1. Lineage (GTDB taxonomy): Bacteria > Acidobacteriota > Vicinamibacteria > Fen-336 > Fen-336 > DATBSL01. Next base: position 23,142 of record JAXLRD010000084.1, on the reverse strand, counting down.
CGATTCCACGGCGAGATGCTCGTCCACATGGCCGACGAGGAGGAGCGTCTGATGCCCGCGCTGTGGGCGGCCTTCGACGACGCGGCGCTCCAGAGGGTGCACCGCGTGCTGCTCGAGTCGCTCTCGCCGGCCGAGAAGCTCGCGTCCATGCGCTTCATGCTGCCGGCGCTCGCCGGGTCGGAGCGCGTCGCGCTGCTCGCGGGCCTGCGCGACAGCGCGCCCCTCGCGGCCTTCGAGGCGATCGCGCGCGTGGCCCGCGAGGTGCTGCCGCGCGAGGAGTGGGCGCGGCTCGAGTCGGACCTGGCGCTCGCGGCCTAGTTTCCCCCGTCTTACGCGTCGCGTAAGCGCTCCAGCGAAGCGTCCCTTCGTGAGAGCGCTCACAAACCTCCAAGTGACTGATCCACAACGGCCGCGGCCCCGGCCGTGGTCGTTTCGGTTGGATCGGTTCCCGGCACGCCTGTTGCCCTTTCGTTGTCCGTTGCGTTGGCCGCGAAGGGCCAGACGCGAGTAGCCGGAGAGGCGCGGGCGACCGGTGGATGCCCGCTCGGAGGCAACAGTGTTCGATCGATGGAAGGGCCTGGCGGTGGCCGTCGCGCTCTGCGCCGGCCTGGCGGCGTGCGGTGGTTCGGGGAGCGAGTCGGTGACCGGGTCGTCGGCCGGCTCGGGCGGCGCGTCCTCGACGGGCGGGGCGACGGTTCGCGGCGTCGTCGAGACGGGCGGCGCCGCCGGCTCGGCGACGGGCGAGGTGCGCGCTCTCTCGGTGGGGAGCGGCATCCGCGTGAGCGTCGTCGGCACGTCTCTCGTGACGACGACGGACGACAGGGGGCAGTTCGAGCTGCGGGGCGTGCCGACCGGCCGCGTGTCGCTGCGCTTCGAGGCGTCGGGGCTCGACGCGCGGCTCGAGATCGAGAGCCTCTCCGAGGGCCAGTCCCTCAACGTCAACGTCCACGTCTCGAGCTCCGGAGCGTTCGTGGCCGAGACGGAGGACCACCGCAACGAGACCACGATCCGCGGCGCGATCCAGGCGGTCAACGGCTCGCGACTGACGGTGCTCGGGCGCGTCGTCGCGACCGATGGGCTCACGCAGTTCCTCGACCGCAACAACGCCGCGAGCCGGCTGGCCGATCTGCGAGTCGGCCAGGTCGTCGAGGTCGAGGGTACGAACCAGTCCGACGGCAGCCTCTACGCGCGGAAGGTGAAGCAGGAGGACGGCGCCGCGGACGACAAGGGTGGAAACGGCGGCGGGGCGGACGACGGCGGAGCCAGCGTCAACTTCGTCGGCTCCGTCCAGAGCACGAGTCCCCTGGTGGTCGGCGGGCAGACCGTCCTCACCGACGGCTCGACGCGGGTGCTCGACCGGAAGAACAACCCGATCGGGCTGTCGGCGCTCAAGGCGGGCGACAAGGTCGAGGTCGAGGGCGTGCGCCGGAACGCGACGACCGTCTTCGCCGAGAAGATCAAGCTGCAGGACTGACCGCCCGGGCGGGCGGGGGGGCCGCGAGGGGCTGGTATGCTTGTCCCTCGCGGTCCCCATGCTTTCCGACGACGTCATCCTTCGGCACCTCGAGCCGGGCCGGTCGATCCTCGTCGGCACGGTGGACCCGTCCGGCTGGCCCGCGGCCTGCCGCGGCCTGTGCCTCGTGGTCGACGACGACCGCCAGGGCTTCACCGTCTACGTGCCGGTGGCCACGGGCGCCGAGACGGTCGCGAACATCGCGTCGAACGGCCGGGTCGCGGTGGCCGCGACCGAGCCGGCGTCCCACACGTCGATCCAGCTGAAGGGCCGGACCCGCGCCGTCCGGGTCGCGCGGAGCGACGAGGAGGAGCGCGTCCGCCTGTCGCTCGACCGCTTCGCCGACAGCCTCGACCTCGTGGGGCTGCCGCGCGGGGTGACGCGCACGATGACCTGCTGGCCGGCGTTCGCGATCGAGGTCGCCGTCGAGGCGGTGTTCGACCAGACCCCCGGTCCTCGCGCCGGCGCCCTCGTGAGGGGCCGTTGAGCGACGCCGGGGCTCACTCGCTCGCGGCGCTCCCGTCGCGCTGCTTCCAGGGCGTCGTCCCGAGCGTCCTCGCCACCGCCGACGCGGCCGGCGTCCCGAACGTCACGTACATCAGCCAGGTCCACCTCGTCGACGACCGGCGCGTCGCGCTCTCGCGCCAGTTCTTCAACAAGACGAGCCGCAACCTCGGCGAGAACCCTCGCGCGGCGGTGGAGCTCTTCGACCCCCTCACCTTCGACGCGTGGCGGCTGAGGCTGCGCTTCCTCCGCACCGAGACCGAGGGCGCCCTCTTCGACACGATGGCGCTGCGCATCGAGGCGATCGCGTCGCACACGGGCATGAGCGGCGTCTTCCGCCTGCGGGGCGCCGACGTCTTCGAGCTGGAGCGGGTCGAGCCGCTCCCCGGCTTCCGCAGCTGCCCCGGGCCCGAGCAGCCCGGCGACGCGATCACGCTGCAGGGCCACCGGTCGGAGCTGCGAGGGCTGCAGTGGGTCTCGGACCGGATCAACCGGGCGGCCGACCTCGGCGGCCTCCTCGACGCCGTCCTCGAGGCGCTCGACTCCTACTTCGGATTTCGCCACGCCATGGTCCTGCTCGCCGACGAGGGCACGGGACGCCTCGTCGCCCTCGCGAGCCGCGGCTACGGCGAGGCGGGCATCGGAGCCGAGGTGCCGGTGGGCGACGGGCTCGTCGGCACCGTCGCGCGTGAGCGGCGCGTGCTGCGCATCTCCGGCCTCGACCAGGGCCTCGCCTACGGCCGGGCGGTCCGGCGCGAGGTGCTCTCGGCGGACGGCCCCTCGGCGCTCGCCGCGGAGATCCCGCTCCCCGGGCTCCCCGACGCGCGCAGCGCGCTCGTCATCCCGCTCGTCGTGCGCGACCACCTGGTGGGGGTCCTCGCCGCGGAGAGCCGGGACCCCGTCGCGTTCGACGACTGGCACGAGGCCTACCTGGAGGTCCTCGGCAACCAGATCGCGCTCGGCCTCGAGCGCATGCTCGAGCCGGGCGCCGACGACGCGGCGGCCGCGCCGTCGCCCGCGCCGTCGGCGGCGCGGACGGGGCGCGCCCGCCGCTTCGTCTTCTACCGCAACGACGACTGCGTGTTCGTCGACGGCGAGTACCTGATCCGCAACGTGCCCGGGCGCATCCTCCGGCGCCTGCTGCGCGAGCACGTGGGGGCGGGCCGGACGAGCTTCACGAACCGCGAGCTGCGGCTCGACCAGTCGCTCGGCCTGCCCGCCTTCCGCGACAACCTCGAGAGCCGGCTCGTGCTCCTGCGCCGGCGGCTCGAGCAGAAGTGCCCCGACGTCCGCCTCGTCCCGACCGGCCGCGGCCGGTTCGACCTGGCCGTCGAGGGCGAGGTGTCGCTCGAGGAGAAAGACTCGGCCTGACGCCTCAGCGCAGCGTCAGCACCTTGACGGAGTCCGTCTCGGCCCCCGCCGCGACGTAGCCGATCGCCCCCGGGCTCGTCATCACGAAGGCGATCACCTCGGCGTCCGTGCGCGCGATCGACGGCGGCACGTCGCGGCCGGAGAAGACGAGCGTCTGCCAGTAGGCGGCCACGGCGTCGGCGTCCTTCTGGTGCACGTCGCGGCTGAACGCCTGGCGCACCGCGGAGCCGCGCTCCTGGTCGATGACGAGGACGGGCTTGCCGTCGGGCCAATTCGTCGTCTTCTTCAGGAAGAGGCGCGCGGCCTCGGCGCGGGTCAGGCTCGTGAGCGGGTTGGCACGGTTCGCGACGACGCGGTAGCCGCTCGTCCCGGGGGCGGCGAAGGCGGCGCAGCCGGCCGCGAGCAGCAAGAGGGTGGCTCTCAGGATTCTCATCGCTGGTCGCCCCTAGAAGGAGAACTGCGTGCCCAGCACGAGGACGTACGTGCTGTCGTCGAGCCGGCCGAGGACCGTGTCGAGGATATCGTCCGAGCGGGCGGCCTGGTTGCCGTGCACCGAGTAGCCGTTCAGCTTGAAGGCGACGTCCGGCGAGGCCCAGAAGTTCAGGGCGAGGCCGACGGACTCGTGGCGCTTGAGCTGGTCGGGGAGGGTCGCGTAGAGCGACCCCGCATCCGGGTTCAGCTGGCCTCGATCGTAGGTTCCCGCCAACTGCCAGTGCCGGCCGATCCTGTACGACGCTTCGACGTAGCCCGACCACAGGGCGACGGAGTCGGCGAAAGCGTAGAAGTACTCGGCCTGCACGCGGAAGGGGCCGCGATCGTAGCGCGCATAGGCGTTCGCCAGAGTGGCCTCCTCGGTGACCGGGTAGGTCTCCCGCGGCCCGCCGTTGACGCTCTGGTAGATGTCCGCGTGCAGCGCCGACACGCCGAGCTGGAGCCCCTTCGCCGGTGAGGAGATGCCGAGGCGGCCGCCGAACATGCCCCGCCCGATGAGGTCGAGGTCGAAGGTCTGAGAGACGGGCAGGCCGGTCGACGGGTCCTGGCCGAGGATCACCGTGGACTTGACTCGGTTGAAGTGCACTTCGCCGCCGAACGCGTCGTAGTCGAGCTCCCAGTTCTCGCCGAGCTCGAAGCTGCCGGTGAGGCCGCCGCCGAGGTAGGACTTCGGGAGCAGGCCCTGCGTGCCCGCGTAGAACTGGGGCAGCAGGTAGAACGGGCGCAGGGTGCCGACGTCGTAGGTCTCCGTGTAGAGGCCGAACGGGCTCAGCACCTTGCCCGCGCGGAACTTCAGCTTCGGCGACTGCGCCCACTCGACGAACACGTAGTCGAGGTCGACGCGGCGCCCGCGGAGGTCCTCGCCCCAGAACGCCTGCGAGCGGATCGACAGCTTGTCGGTCGGCTTCGCCGCGAGGTTGAGGGCGAAGTTGTAGTTGGCGTACTCGGTGTCTCCGCTCGCGACGTAGCCGTAGACGTTCTCGTTGTCGGTGCGGCCGAGGGCCCAGCCGCCGAAGCCGCGGAGCGAGTACCGCTCCCCGGCGCTCTGGGCGTGGGCCGCAGTGGCGGCGAGGACGAAGAGGAGCGCGCCGGTGGCCGCTCGTGGACGTGATGAGGGCATCTCTCGAAGGTCTCCATGTGAGGCGCCGCCTGAAGCACGCCGCGCGGCGCGAAAGCCGAACAGCATCCGACAGTGCAAGCGCCTTGCCGCGCACGGCCTCGCCTTGAGGAGCGACCGAAGCTACTGTAGATCAACGAGATAGCTCGCCTTCGGTACGGTCGCAGGAGCGTGCCGATGTGTCTCGAATCTGGACGAGGGGCTCGTGTCGACCGAAACGCCGACGCCGGCATCGACACCGGCCTCGACTATGATTCCCGGCCGTGAGCTACGGAATCGCCGAAGACGCGCTGGCCCACGTCACCGCCTTCCGGACACGCGAGCGGATCGTCGTGGACGGGAACCTCGACAAGCCCGCCTGGCGCGGCGTGCCGCGCTCGTCGCGCTTCGTCGACATGGTGAGCGGCGAGCCGGCGCTCTTCGAGACGCGGGTCGCGCTGCAGTGGGACGACGAGCGGCTCTACGTCGCGTACTGGGCCGAGGAGCCGCAGGTCCGCGCGACCCTCACCGAGCGCGACAGCTTCATCTGGAACGACAACGACCTCGAGCTGTTCGTCGGCGGCGAGGACTGCTACTACGAGCTCGAGATCAACTCGTTCGGCACCGTCTACGAGTGCTTCTGGGTCTGGCAGGACGCGATGCAGCGCGGCGGCCGCTTCGATCGGCCGCCGTTCGACCTGTTCGGGCCCGACGTCGACGTCCTCGGCGGCTTCCAGGACGCGAGCCGCTGGGGCCGGCACCCGCGCGGCCGCCGCTTCGCCTTCCTCGGCTTCGACCTCGAGGGACTCGAGACGGCGGTGCGCGTGGACGGCCGCATCAACGACCCGTCGACCGTCGACCGCGGCTGGACGCTAGAGCTCGCCCTGCCGTGGAGGAGCCTCGGCGTCCTGTTCCGGCAGCGGTCGCTGCCGCCCCGCGAGGGCGACACGCTGCGGTGCGACTTCTCGCGCTTCGAAGCGCTGAAGGTGCACGGCAAGGCCCTGCCGGAGAACCCGGGCTGGAGCCTCAACCCCCACGGCGTCTACGACTCGCACATCCCCGAGAGCTTCAGCGTCGTGCGCTTCACCGAGGCGGCGGCGGACCGAACCTAGCGCGCGCCGGTCGCGGGATGGAGGCCGGAGAAACGAAGCGCGCCGGCCGGAGCCGGCGCGCGGAGGGAGGCGGGCGTCCGGGTCAGGCGGCGCTCGTCGCGCCTGCCGACTCGGCCTCGGCGTCGGCCCCGAGCACCCACTCGAGGCTGACGGGCTTCTGGCCGCCGAACGAGATGAAGGTCGCGGCCATGATCCGCATGTCGAGGGCGAGGGACATGTAGCGGACGTAGAGCAGGTCGTACTCGATCCACTGGTGGAAGTCGCCCTCGGAGCGGTCGTGGCGGCACACCTGCCACAGGCCGGTGATTCCCGGGCGGACCGACAGACGCCCGTCGCGCCACGGCACGCACAGCTGGTTCTCGCGGAAGGGCGAGGGCCGGGGGCCGACGAGGCCCATCTCGCCGCGGAGGACGTTGATGAGCTGCGGCAGCTCGTCGAGGTTCAGCAGGCGCAGGACGCGGCCGACGCGGGTGACCCGCGGGTCCTTCTGCAGCTTGAACTGCGGCCCGTCGACGAGGCTCTGGGCGTGCAGCTCGCGCTCGAGCGCGGCCGCGTTCACCTGCATGGTCCGGAACTTGAGGCAGTGGAAGCGCTTCCCGCCCATGCCCTCGCGCTCGTGGCCGAAGAAGATCGACCCCTTGGAGTCGATCGCCACGAGCAGCGCGATGACCGCCATGAGCGGCGACAGCATCAGCAGGAGCGCCCCGGCCACGGTCGCCTCGACGAGGCGTTTCGCCTGCATGTACCGGGTGCGCGGCGACGGCATCTCGATCTCCTGCCGGTCGGTGCCGAGCGCCGCCTCGCCCGCGATCACGTGGGGCGAGGCCGTGGCGTCGCTCTCCGGCAGGTTGCCGATGCCGCGGCGGTACACCTCGCCGCCCGGCGGGACGACGCCGCCCGGCCCGACGATGGCCTGGGTCACGATGGCGGCGGCCCCGACGTGGGCCCCGGCTCCGATCACCGCCGGGCCCATCACGACGGCCCGCTCGTCGATCGTCACCTCCCGGTGCAGGACCACCGGCCCCACGAGGCGCGCCGTCGGGTGGATGCGATGCCCCTCGCCGACGAGCAGCGGCCCGTCGACCGGCCCGCCCCGGCGCACCTGCCGCTCGATGAGGGCCAGGAGGCCCGTCTCGTCGTGGAGATCGACCGAGGTCCCCGGCAGCGGCACGTCGCGGCTCGGCACTCCCCGGCTGGAGAGGCGGCCCCGCAGGTCGGCGAGGGAGAGGTCGTCGAGCTTCTCGCCGATGAGGGCCGACACGGGCATGATCGAAGCGGTGACGCCCGTGATGAACGGCCACGTCACGCTCTCGTAGTAGCGCCGGACCCGGCGGACGTTGCCCTCGGCGTCGATGTCGGCGTACTCGCGCGTGCCCGAGCCGCTGCCGCCGAGCGTCACGAAGTGCACGACCCAGCGCGGGTCCTGCGGGGCGGCGGCGAGGAACGCCGTCGGCTCGAAGCCCTCGACCGGGAAACTCCGCGGGTCGACGAAGAGCAGCGTGTCGGACGGCTCGAACGTCGCGATGAGGTCGGCGACGCCGGCCGCGCCCTTCACCACGCGCGAGCCCGGCACCGCGGCGGAGATCGCGTCCGCGTAGGTGGGGTGGTCGCCGCCCGGCGGCGGGAGCACGATCGGGCGGTGCACGGTGACGCGGGCGAGTCGCGACGCGAGGTGCCCGATCAGCGAGTCGGCGCCGATCGGGAGCAGGAGCAGCGACGGGTGCGCCTCCCGCCCCTCGAGGAAGGGCGGGACGGAGTCGATGAGGATCGGGTGGACGGACATCGCGTGGATCCCGTTTCGGTTAAGGGGAGCCGACGCTACTTGGACGCCACCGCGTCCGCGCTCCTGAAGGGGTTCAGGAACGAGGCGCGGAGACGCCGGGTCGTCGGGGTCTGGCTCGTCGTGCCCGGCACCGGGTCGAGCACCTGCGAGAGGACGCGGGCGCGCGGCCGCAGCACGCAGCGGTCGGGGACGATGCAGCGGTCGGCCACCGCGTCCTCGCCGATCGAGCACGAGCTCCAGACCGCCGAGCGCGACACGAGGGCCCGCGGGCCGAGCACCGAGTCGTGGCCGATGCTCGTCGGGCCGACGACCGTCGCCCCCGCCATCACCTGGGCGCGCGCGCCGACCACCACCGGGCCCACGAACACCGCGTCGGGCGAGACGACTGCCGTCTCGTGGACGAGCGCGCCGTCCGCGCGCCGGGTGTAGCCCGCGGGCGGAGCGCCGGCCGCGACACGCTCCACCACCCACTCGTTGAGAGCCAGGTAGCTCGCGGGGTCGAGCGGACGGGGGCTCGCCTGGGCCGCGACGAAGGCGGCCGTGCGCTCGCCGGCCCGGTAGAGCCGCGGCAGCAGGCCTTCCTTGATGTCGTGGAACCCCTTCGGCGGCACGAGGTCGACCACGCGCCGCGAGAAGGCGTAGAGGCCGCCCGGCACGAAGCGTCCGGCCTCGGCCGGCTGCCCCGGCTCGGGGTGGACGAGCACGGTCGCCGCGGCGCCCGAGGACTCGTGGCGCTCGAGCAGGGCCTCGACCGAGGCCGCCGGCGCGGAGGTTCCGTCGACGACGACGACCGTCTCGGCGTCGGTGCCGGCGATCGCGTCGGCGATGCAGCCCGCCGGGCCGCGGGGCGCCGCGTCCTCGTGCAGGAGGACCGCGGGCACGTCCGGCATCATCTCGAGCGCGTGGCGAACGGCGCGCGTCTCCGAGTTGACGCTGATCGTCACGTCCCGGACGCCGCCCTGGACGAGCCAGCGCACGGCGTAGGAGAAGAGCGGCTCATTGGCGACGGGAAGAAGCGGCCGGGGCGACAGCCGATCGAACTTCGAATCGCGCCAGGCGTGCTGCCCGGCGAGGACGATTCCCCGCGTCTTCGAGTTCATCTTGTGCGGCTCCCTCTCTCACCTCACCCCCGGCGGGGTGGCCAACGACACTTGCGGAAACGTCAACGCCTGCATTCGCTCGGAGACCCGCCGGAGAGACGAATGGCCGTCGGGCTTCGAACTAGGCTGTCGTTAGAGAGGAGGGAGACGACAGTTCGTTGATCGACATTCTACGTCTCTGCGGACGCTTGTCACTACCTAATTTGCGCGATGAAACGAAAAAGTCATCCTGCAGTGATCAAGGTGGGATCCGATCTATCCATTTTTCGCGAACATCGCTCCGGGCCTCCCGCCCCGGGAGAGCGCCGTCAGGATCGGGCGCGATTAGTGGCTAAGTCGCATACGAAACTGGTCGACGGCCCGACCGATTCTCGGTCGAGACGCTCGAACGGCCTACTCGAGCGTCAGCAGGTAGTCCGCGATCGACCGGAGGTCCGACTCGGGCAGTCGGGCGAGGTTCGCCTGGATGGCGCCCATGCCGCCGCTCGAGAGCTTGTCGTATCCCAGCGTCTCGCCTTCCTGCAGGGCGAGGACGAGATCGGCCGCGTCCTTGTAGCGTCGCCGGGCGACGAGGCCTCTCAGGCTCGGCACCTGGCCCTCGCCGGCCGGATGCGCGGCGCCGGCGAAGTGCCGCTTCTCGTCGAGCCGCATGAGCCGGTCGCGCGGCGTGTGGCACTCGCCGCAGTGGCCGGGGCCGTTCGCGAGGTACGCGCCGCGGGCGACGCCGGGCTCGCGCGGCGCGGCCGGGGCCAGCGTCGCGTCGAGGGCGAGGCGCTTCCACAGGCCCACCCCCCGACGGGCGAGCGGCTCGAGGGGCACCGACGGCGGCCGCGGCGCCGCGCCCCGGGCCGGGGCGAGACTCATCAGGTAGGCCCGCAGGTCGCGCACGTCCGCGAGCGCCATGCGTCGGAATGCGGCGTAAGGGAACGCGGGGAAGTAGTGCCGCCCGTCGGGCGAGGTGCCGTTCACCATCGCGTCGACGAACTGCGCCTCGCTCCACGCGCCGAGGCCGGTCTCGACGTCGGGTGTCAGGTTGCCGGGGTGGAACGTGCCGACGGGGGTCACGAAGGGCGCCCCTCCGGTCGGCGGGCCGGGGTTCGTGGCGGGGGCGTCGGCCGCGCGGTGGCAGTACGCGCAGCTCGCCGCGTGGTAGATCCGCTCGCCGTTGGCGAGGTCGGCCGCGCGGGCCGGGAGGAGCTGCGGCGAGACGCGCGCGGGCCGGGTCAGAAGCGCGAAGGCGGCCGCGCCCGCCAGGACGACGACGAGCGCGACCGCCGCGGAACGGGAGCGACCTCTTCTCAATGCTCCGGCGCGCGGTACATGTCGTGGCACGCCTTGCAGCTGCCGCCGAGCGCGCCGAGCGCGGCCTTGTACGCAGCCTCGTCGCTCACCGCGGCGAGCGCCGTCGCGGCCTTCCGGGACTCGCCCATCAGGCGGTCGAAGTCGGCCCGGTTCGTCCAGATCTCGGCCTTCGCCCGCGTCTTGCCGGCGTCGCTTCCGGCCGGGAAGTGCTTCTCGGCCTCGGCGAGCTTCTCGGCGATGGTGGTCGCGCTCTTCTTCACCACCGCCGCGTCGAAGGGCGCCTGCCCGCGGGCCATGCCGCCGAGCGTCTTCATGGCGCCTCCGACCTCCTCCATCGCGTCGTGGCGCGCCTGGAGGTGGTCCACGGCCTGCGCCGCGGCCAGGGCGGCGGTGCCGATCGCGAGCGAAAAGACGACGAGCGACTTCATCCGGGTCACGGGCCCTCCTGTGGGTTTGGGGATCGAGGGGACATTCTAGCCGCAGACCGGCCCGGGCCGAAGGTGTCGGCCCGGGCCGAGCAGGCGGCTCAGGCCGCGGCCGCCTCGTCGCCGCTCGCGCGCCAGAGCCGGCTGACCACGCGCAGCAGCACGAAGCCGGAGACCGCGAAGACGGCCAGGCACATGAGGGCGTAGTTCGTCCGGCCGTAGAGGAAGTTGCCGACCGCGAACAGGGAGGACCAGATGGTGGCGCAGCCCGTCACCCAGCCGACGAGGGCCAGCGGGATGTTCTCGCCCGTCTGCGCCTCGGCCGGGGTGAGGTGCTCGGCCTGCTGGAAGCGGCGCCAGCCCGGGCCGAACGGCTTCACCTTCTTGTAGAAGTTGACGAGCGTCGCCTCGTCCGTCTGCGGGGCGACGTAGGCGGCGACGACCCAGCACAGGGTGGTGAAGAGGATCGTGTAGATGAGCCGCGTGTGCGCGGGGAGGTGCAGCCCCTGCTTCTCCGTGACGAGGAAGACGAGGGAGATGAGGAACGAGCTGACCATCGCCACGACCTCGCACCAGGCGTTGATGCGCCACCAGAACCACCGGAGGATGTAGAGGAGTCCGGTGCCGGCGCCCACCTGCAGGATGATGTCGAAGCTGTCCTTGGCCGACGTCATCAGGAACATCATCCCCGACGAGGAGAAGAACAGCAGGATCGTCGCGAGGCGGCCGGCCGTCACGTAGTGCTTCTCGCTCTCGCCCGGGCGGAGGAAGCGCTTGTAGAAGTCGTGGACGAGGTAGCTCGCCCCCCAGTTGAGGTGGGTGAGGATCGTCGAGGAGTTGGCCGCGATCAGGCCGCCCACCATCAGGCCCATCCAGCCCACGGGCAGCACCTTGCTGATCATCGCGGGGTAGGCGATGTCGTGGCCGAGCCACTTCGGGTCGAGGTTCGGGAAGGCGGTCTTGATGTCGCCGAGGGTGGGGTAGACGATCAGCGAGCAGAGGCCCACGAGGATCCACGGCCACGGGCGCAGCACGTAGTGGGCGATGTTGAAGAAGAGGACGCCGCCGAGCGAGTCGCGCTCCGACTTCGAGGCGAGCATGCGCTGGGCGATGTAGCTGCCGCCGCCCGGCTCCGCGCCGGGGTACCACACCGCCCACCACTGCACCGCGATCGGCATGATGAAGACCGCGACCGCGAGGTCCCACATGCTCGTGTTGTGCGGGGCGAACGTCGGCAGGACGTCGAGGTAGTTGAAGCCCGGCACCGCCCCGTCGACCGGCCCCGGCATCGCCCCGACGGTGGCCACGAGGTGGTCGAGCCCGCCCACGGCCTTCACCGCGAAGTACGCGGCGGCGATGACCGCGGACATCTTGATGAAGAACTGGATCATGTCGATGACGAGGACGCCCCAGAGGCCGGAGTGGGCGGCGAAGGCGACGTTCAGGAGCCCGACGAAGATGAGCGTCTGCCAGTCGTGGAGGCCGAAGAGCACGTTCGCGATCTTGACCGCGGCCATGTTGACCGTGGCCATGATCACGCAGTTGAAGAAGAAGCCGAGGTAGACGGCGCGGAAGCCGCGGACGACGCGCGCGGGCTTGCCGGAGTAGCGCAGCTCGTAGAACTCGAGGTCGGTGAGGACGCCCGAGCGCCGCCACAGGCGGGCGAAGAAGAACACCGTCGCGACGCCGGTGAGGGTGAACGCCCACCACTGCCAGTTCCCGGCGACGCCCTGGCGCCTCACGATGTCGGTCACGAGGTTCGGGGTGTCGGAGGAGAACGTCGTCGCCACCATCGACAGGCCGGCGAGCCACCAGGGCACCGAGCGGCCGGACGCGAAGAACTCCGTGGTGTTCTTGCCGGAGCGCTTCCCGAAGAAGAGGGCGGGCAGGAAGCAGATGGCGAGGGAGATCGCGATGATCACCCAGTCGAGCGGCTGCAGGTGCATGGTGCTTCTCCTGGCTGACCGGGCGGATCCCGGTCGGACGTCGGCAGGAGATTGTCTACCTTTTCAGCCGGCCTGGGGCGCCTGCGCGCGCATCGCGAGGCCCCGCTCGGCGAGCGACTCGACGAGCGTGCGGTGGACGGAGGCGTCGAGGAGGTAGGCGCGCCGTCCCTCCGCCTCGACGGGCGCGGCGAGGCCGTGGGCCGCGAGGAGCAGGCACAGCTGCGTCTCGCCGGGACTCAGCCGGTCGACCTCCGCCCGGGCGAGGCCGTCGGGGCCCGCCGCGAGCTTGCGGACCAGGCCGCGGACGAAGACCTGCGGGTCCGCCGAGTCGAGCGCCGCTCCCGCCGCGACCCACCTCTCCTCGGGCGCGCCGAAGAAGAAGGGCCCGGAGGCGTAGGCGAGGAGGAAGACGATCACGTCGATGAACGCGGCGAGGGCGAGGGCGAGAGCGTGGCGGCCGGTCGGGGCGGTGACGAGCTCGGTGAACGCGAGGACGAGGTCCTCCTGGGCGCTCGCCGCCCGGTCGACGAAGTCGGCGTAGGCCGGGACCGCCGGCGGCTCGAACCCCGGCGCGTGCAGCGTCGCCTCCACTTCGCGCCACGGGATCGCGTCGAACGCCTGGCGGTAGGCCCGCAGCTGCGCGTCCGTCGCGTCGAGCGGCTTCACGGACGCGCGGAACGCGGCGAGCGCTCGCTCGCCCTCCTGGAGGCGGGCCACAGCCTGCCGGGCGAGGGCCGCGTGGCGGTCGAACGCGGTGTAGCGCAGGCCCTCGCCGTGGCCCTCGGGATACGCGCTCCCGTAGCTCTGGGCCTCGCGGGCGACCGCCTCCCGCACGCCGGCGAGGAACGGGTCGGCGTCCGTCGCGCGGGAGATGAAGCCGTGGGCCTTCTCCGCGGCGGCCATCTCCTCGAGGGCGAGCGCGTGGCGCTGGCCCTCGGCCGCCGCCGCGGCCAGGAGCGCCTGCGACCGGCCGGCCGCGGCGTTCAGCGCGTCGTAGAGCCGCCGCTGCACCTCGGCCGGCCGTTCCCGCGTGGCGAACCACGTGTGGAGGCTCACGTACGAGAACGCGATCGACACCGCCGCGGTGGACGCGTAGACCGCCACGAGCAGCCCCCGGCCGCGGCGCGTGACTCCGACGAGCCACGCCACCACGACGAGCGCCGACTGCACGCCGAGCGAGGCCAGGAAGGCGAACCACGGCGCGAGGTACAGGGCCATGCCCTGCTGCGTCGTGTACCAGGAGACGATCGACAGCAGGGCGCTCGACACGAAGAGCGAGACGACGAGCGGGCGGCCGACGGCCTGGCTCGCCGGGGCGGACGACGGGGGCACGGGCATGGGAGCCTAGCTGCTCGTCCCCGCTTCGGCCGCGGCCGTCGGCTGCGGTCGAGCCTCGGTGCGGCACGCCGGGCAGTAGACCCAGTCGGGCTTGAGCGGGTAACGGCACGCGGCGCAGAAGGCGGCGGAGAGGTCGCGGCCGCAGTGCGGGCAGAAAGGCCCGCCGTCGACGTCCTTCCCGCAGCCCGGGCAGTCGAGCGCGCGCAGGTGCTCGGGGCGCGCGATCAGGTAGGCCACGAGGCCCACCAGCAGGGACAGGGCGGTGAGGAACGACCAGAGGACGGCGCGCCGCACCCCGCGGGCGCGCGCGTCGACGTACACCCAGGAGGGCAGCAGGAGCCAGAGGCCGAGCGCGGCCGCTCCGGCGCCGATCCCGCCCGCCGCGGCGAGGACCTCGCTCTCGTCTCGGCGGTAGTAGGCCTCGCGCGGGTCGTCGACCGCCGTCTTCAGGTAGAGGCTCCCGAGGGCCTGGCCGTCGGCACCCTTGAGCGGGGTCGACAGGACGAACGTGCGCTCGGAGTCGTCGCGGCCCCAGCGCTCCCAGGCCTCCTCGGCCCGGCGGCGCCGGGCCGCCGGCGCCTCCTCGTCCGTCGGGGTGGCCGTCTCGTCGGCGAACGCCTTCGAGTCGATCTGATCGCTCTCGTCCACCAGCCGGCGCAGGAACGACTGCCGGTCGAGGAAGACGCCGTCGCGGAGGCGGGGGACGACGTCGCGGTCGTAGATCGCGTTGAGCTTGGCGAACGCCTCGCGCGGCACCCCGAAGAGGAAGTCGCCGGTCGGGCCCATCGCCCAGACGTGCTGGCGGCCCCGCCCGTACTCGTCGAAGTAGCGCGACTCGATCTCGCCGAGGACGGTCGGGTCGACGGGCAGCCTCGTCACGCGGCGGGCGACCTCGGCGAGGTACTTCCGCGAGCGCTCGACCGTGGCCTCGCGCCGGGTCCGCCGCTCGGCCTCCCAGGCCCGCCGGCGCTCCTCGTCCTTCACGAAGGCCCCGAGAACGCACGCGAGGGAGATGGCGAGGAGGACCCCGCATCCCGCCGCCAGGCGCACGATCAGCTTCTTCTTGCTCTGCATGGTCTCCTCGAGTCCTTTCCGCCTCAGCGCGAGGCGGCCCTCCGCGCGGCCTGCGCCTCCAGGATCAGGAAGGGCGCGACCGCGAGGGTGAACAGCGAGCCCGCGACGAAGAACGCGAGCGCGGCGAGGCCGAAGCCCGACAGCGCCGCGAGAGGCGCGAGGGCGGCCTCCGGCACGAGCCCGGCCGCCTGCAGGCGCGGGCCGGCGGCGCGGATCGCGCAGGCCCCCGCGGCCACCGCGGCCGCGCTCGGCAGCGCCGCGCGCAGCCAGAGGCGGCGCGCGACGGGGTGGGGCTCCGCCGCGACGCGCAGCAGCACGCGCTCGAGCCCGTCGACGGGCGGCGCGGCGTCCGCGTCGGGTGAGAGCCGCTCGTCCGCCCAGGCGAGCGCGTCCGTGAGCTCCCGGCACGCGGCGCATCGCGCGAGGTGGGCGTCGACGGCCGCGGCGGCCGGGCCCTCCGCCTCGCCGAAGTGGCGCTCGAGAAGCTCGGCCGCCGACGGGTGCGCGCTCGGTCGAGTCGTCACCGCCGCCCCCTCTCGCCCCGCCGCGGCCCGGCCGCGGCGTCCCCGCCGAGCCGCTCGCGCAGCGCCAGGACCGCGCGGTGGAAGCGCGACTTCAGCGTGCCCTCCGGAGCGCCGGTCACCTCGGCGATCTCGGAGAAGGACAGCTCCCGGCTGCAGCGGAGGACGACGACCTCGCGGAGGAAGTCGGGCAGATCCGCGAGCGCCGCGCGCACCGCCTCCTTCCGGCGGACGTCGTCGACCCGGGCGGCGATCTGCTCCTCGCCCGGGGCCAGCTCGTCCCGCAGGCCGAGCGCCGGGTCGTCGACCGGCACGTGGGCCGCGCGGCTCGAGAGGAGGCGAAGGTCGCGGCGGGCGGTGTTGAGGGCGATCGCGAAGATCCAGGGGCGGGCCGACCCGCGGGCCGGGTCGTGCGTCGCCGCCGCGCGCCAGACGCGGGTGAACGTCTCCTGCAGCCATTCCTCGGCGAGGGCCCGTCGCCCGGCGAGGCGGAAGAGCACCCCGAAGACCGGCCGCTCGTACCGACGGTAGAGGGCGGTGAACGCCTCTCTGTCTCCCCGCGCGACGCGGGCGACGAGCTCGTCGTCGGTCACCTCCCCGGTCGGGGGGCCGCCCCGCTCCCGGCGGGAGACCTCGTCTCCGCCGAGGGCGGCGATCGGGAGCGGG
The DNA here is from genome assembly GCA_046331285.1 of Vicinamibacteria bacterium. Classification (GTDB taxonomy): domain Bacteria; phylum Acidobacteriota; class Vicinamibacteria; order Fen-336; family Fen-336; genus DATBSL01. The sequence continues at coordinate 6,899 of JAXLRD010000084.1, read as the reverse complement.
AAGGGAATCGTGTAGTCCATGGGGTCGGGTCGGGGCCGTCGCCGGCCCTCATGCACTAATACCCCCCCTCCACCCGGCCGGTTGCACGAAAAACGCCGGCCCGCCGTCCGGGGCGGACGGCCGGGCCGGCGTCTCCCGTCAGCGGGCGCTCTTCAGGAGCGGGACGAGGTCCGTCTCGGCGTCCTGCTGCGGGTAGGGCATCCCGAGGAGACGGCCGAGGGCCCAGGCGATGTCCTCGGGCCCGCACAGCTCCGAGTGCGTGCCGGCGGCGATCCCCGGGCCGACGAACACGATCGGGATGTGCCGGTCGTAGTCGTGCGGCGTGCCGTGGCCCGTGCCGCCGACCCGGCCGCCCAGGTAGACGTACTGCTTCGTCCGCACGATGAGGTCGCCGCTGCGCGGCGCGAAGAAGGCGCGCTGGTGGCGGTCGAAGAAGGGGTCGGCCGGCCGCGGCGGACCCATCAGCTCCTCGGCCGTATAGACGGCGTCGACGACGCCCGTGTCGAGGAGGGCCTGGCGGATCGTCGCCTTGACGTCCGCCACGTCGAGTCCCTGGCGGACGAGCGACGGCTTGTCGAGGACGTACTCCATCGGGTCCCCGTCGAGGAAGAACTTCTCCTTGCCGGGGTAGCGGGCGGCGAGAGCCTTCTGCACCGCGGACGAGAGCTCCTCGGGGGCGACCCGCTTCGCCGGCAGCCCCTTCGCCTGGAGGACCTCGACGAGAGGCATGACACCGTGGTCGGCCGAGAGGACTCCGATCCAGCGGCCCTTGCCGACGCGCGCGTCCATCTCGTCGAAGAGGCGGCCGAGCGTGCGGTCGAGCCGCAGCAGGTAGTCGAGCATCTCCTGGCTGTCGGGCCCGTAGGTGTGGCCGATCACGTCGCAGGCGGAGAAGCTGATCGCCAGGAGGTCGGTGGCCGCGTCCTCGCCGAGAGAGTGGGCCTTCATGGCCGTGAGCGCGAAGTCGAGGAGGATCTCGTCGGCGAACGGCGTCCGGCGCAGGTCGTCGTAGTAGTCGATGCCGGGCGGCGTGCCCCGGATCTTGTGCGGGAAGACGAGGTCCTTGCCGTCCCACTCGCCCTGCACCGCGTCGGGCCCGGCGTACTTCTCGTACGTGGCGGGGTCGGAGAGGAGCCGCTCCCAGGACTTCGCCGAGAACGAGTCCGGCATCGCGCGGGCGTTCCACCGCTCGAGCCAGGCCGGCGCCTGCTCGGTGTACCAGCTGCTCGTCACGAACCGGCCCCCGGAGCCCTCGTACCAGTAGGCGCCGTCGGCGCGGCGGCCCGCCATCAGGATCGCCGCGCGGTCCTTGAACGACACGCCGATCACCTTCGACTTCGGCGAGCGGGTCTTCAGCAGGTCGCCCACCGTGAAGGCGTTGTAGTACCCGGGCGAGGCGGGCCGGCCGACGCCGCCGAGGACGCGCACGGTCGGGTCGTCCACGACGTTCACCCTGCGCTGGAGCGCCCGGTCCCACCAGGCGTTGCCGACGATGCCGGAGCTGCGCGGCGAGCGCCCGGAGAGGAGCACCGAGTGGCCGGGACCGGTCTCGGTGCAGGCGTGACGGTAGTAGGCGTTCGCGAACACCGCGCCCTGCTCGGCGAGGCGCTTGAGGCCCCCCCTGTAGAGCGGCAGGTACCGCGTGAGGTAGTCGGACCGCATCTGGTCGACCGAGACGGCGAGGACGAGGCGCGGGGCGTCCGAGGCGAGGCCGGGGGCATCGGCCGTCGTCTCCTCGGTCGGGACGGCGGCGGCGACGGGGAGGGCGGCCACGAGGAAGAGGGCGGGGACGAGCGCGGCGAGCGAGCGCGGCAGGCGGGCTGGCATGTCTTCGAGGAGCTCCTTCAACGCTGTCGGCCGGAGGGGCCGAACCCCGAATTCTATCTCGTCCCGCCGGGGGCGAGGCGATACGACAGGCTGGCCCCCGCCGCCGCGACGGCCTCGTCGAAGGCGCTGCCCGCCGCGACCGCCCGGAGCCGCTCCGACACCGGCAGGATCGTGGCGACGGGCTCCCAGCCGACGGGGGCGCCGCTCTCGTCCACCAGGCGGCCCGTCTCGATCGCCGTCGTCGCCTCGGGCAGCGGCACGCCCTCGAGGGCGCGGGCCATGGCCAGGAGGCGCGCTTCGTCGGCCGGCCGCAGCGGCCGCACGAGGCGGCGGCTCTGCATCGCGATGTGCCAGTGCGCGGCCACGAACCAGACGCCGTCGAGCCCGTGCGTCTCGCACACGACGACGAGCCAGCCCATGAAGTCGCGGAGGAGGCCGAGGCCCGGGTGCGCCTGCCCCGGGAGCCGGGGCCGGCGCTCCGAGAAGCGCTCGCGCGGGTTCTGGAGGAGCAGCCAGTCGACCGAGATCACCTCCATGCCCGGCACCGCGCTGCGGCTGCGCTCGGCCCGCAGCTCGACGAGCAGCTCGCGCGCGCCGGGGCCCTGGTCCTCGCAGGCGATGCGCAGGGTGCCGCCGTCGAGCTCCACGCGCAGGGCGCGGAAGCCCTTCGCCCGCAGCTGGGCGAGGACGCCGGCCCGCTCGAGGAGGAGCTCGACGCCGTGGCGGGAGAAGTGCCCGAGGAAGCGGGCCGGCGCCGCCGCGCCGGGCAGGAGGGCCGCGATGTCGTCCTCGGTCAGCGAGAACGCGAGGCCGTCGTCGACGCTCTCGGCGAAGCGCAGGTCGCGGCCGAGGCGGCGGAAGCGCTTGAGCGCGAGCTCGTCCTCCTCGACCGGCTCGAGCTCGGCGCCCGAGGCGAGCCAGAGGAGGTAGCGCGCGGAGTAGCGCCACGCGCGGCGCCCGTACCCGCCGGCGAGGGTGACGACCAGGGGCCGGCCGCGGCCCTCGCCCCGCGTCGCCCCGGTCACGATCCGGTCGCGCTCCAGCATCGCCGCCGCCGAGACGCGCCAGTTGCCGATCTGGTCGTCGCCGGCCGGGTCGGCGCCGGCCACGTAGAAGACGAGGCCGGGCCGGACCGACTCGACGAGCGCCGGCACCGTGTCGCGCACCGCGCGCAGGTAGGCCGGGTCGTCGACGCCCGCGCCGAGGGCGATCGACGTGGACGCCACCGCCTCCGTCTCGCCCCAGTGCTCGTTGTGGATCGAGAGCGTGTGGACGGTCGCGTCCTCGCGGAAGATCGCCCGGGTGCCGTTGCCGTCGTGCAGGTCGAGGTCGACGACGAGGATGGGCTCGGCGAAGCCCCGGGCCCGCAGACGCCGGATCGCCACCGCGAGGTCGTTGAAGATGCAGAAGCCGAGGCCGCCCCCCTCGGAGGCGTGGTGGAAGCCGCCTCCGAGGTGCACGGCGACGCCGCCCGTGCGCAGAGCGAGCCGCGTCGCCTGGATGGTGCCTCCCGTCATGAGCCGCTGCAGGTCGAGCGTCGCCTCGACCTCGCGGGGCGGGACCTCCGTGCCGAGGATCCGGGCGAGGGCGTCCGGCTCCTGCAGCGACTGCAGGTACTCCGGCGTGTGGACGAGGAGGAGGTTCTGGAGCGAGACCGGGCGCGGCTCGGAGAGAAGGTCGCGGGAGAGGAGGCCCGACTCCTCGAGCGCCCCCAGGATCTTCTCGCCCCGCAGGGGGTCGAGGGCGACGCCCCAGACGTTGCGCTGATAGCTCGGGTCGTAGACGATCGGCAGCCCGCGGCCGCGCAGGTGGTAGTACGAGCGCCGGGCGGCGCGGGCGAGCGCGCGCAAGGGACTGGCGGCCACCGCCCGCATTCTCCCACGCCCGGCCGGCGGTGGCCCAGAATAGGGTCGCGCCATGGCCGGCCCCCTCTTCGATCTCCTGCCCCGCGACGTCGACGCGCCCGACGCCGATCTCCTCCTCGGCCGCTTCCTCGAGTACGTCGCGTCGCGCGGCCTGACGCTCTACCCGGCGCAGGAGGAGGCGGTTCTCGCCCTCTTCGAGGGCCAGAACGTCGTCCTCAACACGCCGACGGGCTCGGGGAAGTCGCTCGTGGCCTCGGCCCTCCACTTCGCCTCGCTCGCCCACGGCCGCCGCTCGGTCTACACGTGCCCGATCAAGGCTCTCGTCAACGAGAAGTGGATGGCCCTCTGCCGCGAGCTCGGGCCCGAGAACGTGGGCCTCTCGACGGGCGACGCGACCGTCAACCGCGACGCGCCCGTGCTGTGCTGCACGGCCGAGGTCCTCGCGAACATCGCCCTCCGCGAGGGCCCCGACGCGCGGGTCGACGACGTCGTGATGGACGAGTTCCACTGGTACGCCGACCGCGACCGCGGCGTCGCGTGGCAGGTGCCGCTCCTGACCCTGCCCCAGTCCCGCTTCCTGCTGATGTCGGCGACCCTCGGCGACGTCACGTTCTTCGAGGAGGAGCTGACGCGCCGCAACGGCCGGCCGACGGCGGTCGTGAAGTCGGTCGAGCGGCCGGTGCCGCTCGAGTACGCGTACTCGGAGATCCCGCTCGCCCAGACCCTCGACAAGATCGTGTCCGAGGGCAAGGCGCCCGTCTACGTCGTGCACTTCACCCAGAAGGACGCGGCCGACAGCGCGCAGGACTTCACGAGCCTCAACCTCTGCACGCGGGAGGAGAAGAACGCGGTCGCGGCGGCGATCGAGGGCTTCCGCTTCACGAGCCCGTACGGCCCGACCGTGCGCAAGTGGCTGAAGCAGGGGATCGGCGTCCACCACGCGGGGCTCCTGCCGAAGTACCGCGTCCTCCTCGAGCAGCTCGCGCAGAAGGGCCTCCTGAAGGTCATCTGCGGCACCGACACGCTCGGCGTCGGCATCAACGTGCCGATCCGGACGGTGCTCTTCTCGCGCCTGTGCAAGTTCGACGGGCAGAAGACGGCCGTCCTCTCGGCACGCGACTTCCACCAGATCGCGGGTCGCGCCGGCCGGAAGGGCTTCGACGACCGCGGCTTCGTGGTGGTCCAGGCTCCCGAGCACGTGATCGAGAACCTCCAGCTCGAGCGGAAGGCGAAGGACGGGAAGAAGGTCGTCAAGCGCAAGCCGCCCGAGCACAACTTCGCGAACTGGGACCTGCAGACTTTCAAGCGCCTCATCGGCGCCTCGCCCGAGAGGCTGCAGTCGCGCTTCGAGGTCTCGCACGGGATGCTGCTGAACGTCCTCTCGCGCCGCGGCGACGGCTGCCGCGCGATGCAGCGGCTCGTCCGCGAGTCGCACGAGCCGGAGCGCAACAAGAAGGGCCATTTCAAGAGGGCGTGGCAGCTCTTCCGCGCTCTCGTCGCCCGCGGCATCGTCGAGATCGCCCCGGATCCCGCGACCGGCGCCAAGGTGCGCGTGAACGTCGACCTGCAGGACGACTTCTCGATGGATCAGGCGCTCTCGATGTACCTCATCGAGACGCTGCCGCTCCTCGACCCGGAGTCGGAGACCTACGCCCTCGACATGCTGACCCTCGTCGAGTCGATCCTCGAGAACCCCGAGCTCGTCCTCCGCCGGCAGCTCGACAAGGTGAAGGGCCGCGCGGTCGCGGAGATGAAGGCGCAGGGCCTCGACTACGACGAGAGGATGGCGAAGCTCGAGGAGCTCGAGTACCCGAAGCCGCTCCGCGAGTTCGTCTACCAGACATTCAACGCGTTCACCGACCGCCACCCGTGGGTCGGCGAGGAGAACATCCGGCCGAAGTCGATCGCCCGCGAGATGTTCGAGGGATACCGCTCGTTCTCCGACTACGTGCAGGAGTACGACCTCGAGCGGGCCGAGGGGCTCCTGCTCCGGCACCTCAACAGCGTCTACAAGGTCCTCCGCCAGACCGTGCCCGAGAGCGCGAAGCCGGACGAGCTCCTCGAGATGGAGCACTACCTGCGCGACATGCTGCGCCAGGTGGACTCGAGCCTCCTCGAGGAGTGGGAGAAGATGCGCGACCCCTCCTACTTCGCGGCGCCCACGGAGGAGCTGCGGCCGTCGCGGCCGGAGGGGCCGCCCGACGTCACGCAGGACCGGAAGGGCTTCACCGCCGCGATCCGCGCCCGCGCGTTCGCCTTCCTCCGCGCGTGGTCGCTCGGCCGCGACGAGGACGCGCTCGTCTCGATCGACTCCGCCACGGACGACGACGGCCAGGCATGGACGCCGGAGCGACTCGCCGCCGCGCGCGAGGCGCACCGCGCCGAGCACCCGGGCGGCATCCGCCTCGACCCCGAGGCCCGCAACCTCAAGCACACGCACGTCGAGCTGATCGACGACGGCGCGGGCTGGCTCGTGCGGCAGATGCTCGTCGACCCCGAGGGCGCGAACGACTGGGTGCTCGAGCTCGACGCCGACGTCGGCGCGTCGCGCGACGCGGGCGCGCCCGTCCTGAAGCTGCTGAAGATCGGCCCGCTCGTCTAGCGGCGCTACTTCTTCGCCTTCGCCGCCGCGCCGAACAGGTAGTCGGCCGCGAGGTGGGTGATCGCCCGCGCGCCGGTCGGCAGCGCCTTCTCGTCCACGTAGAAGAGCGGCGAGTGGTTGCTCGCGGCGGCGGCCATCTGGTCGGGCGGCGTCACGCCGACCATCACGAAGAGCCCCGGCACCCGGTTCGCGAACTGCGAGAAGTCCTCGGAGCCCGTGATCTTGGGGATCTCGCGGGCGCGGCCGGGCGCGACGCGCTCGAGCGTGGCGGCCATCCGCTTCGTCAGCGTCGGGTCGTTGACCGTCACCGGGTAGCCGTTCTCGAACTCCACCGTCGCCGTCGCGCCGTGGGCGGCGGCGACGCTCTCGGCGATCCGCCGCAGCTTCGCGTGCGCGTCCGTCCGCATCGCCTCGTCGAAGGTCCGCACGGTGCCGGTGAGGCGCGCGCGGTCGGGGATGATGTTCGACCGCACGCCGGCCTCGAACTGCCCGACGGTCACGACCGCGGGCTCGTGCGTGATGTCGAGCGAGCGGGAGACGATCGTCTGGAGCGCGCCGACGATCTCGCTGCCGACCACGATCGGGTCGATGCCGGCCCAGGGCTT
>JAXLRD010000083.1:0-27790 GCA_046331285.1 Vicinamibacteria bacterium | reverse complement strand
GAGCGGCCGCCTTGGCGGGGGGTGTTGTCTCCGGGGCGCTGGCCATGGACCCGCATTCTAGGAGCGCGGGGGGCCGGCGGAAAGGACATTTCCGCGTCCCGGGGGGTGACCGCCCTTCCCGTGCCGGCTAGACCTGGATCCCCACGTGGAACGTGCCCGCGTAGCCGGAGCCGCTCGCCGCGAGCGGCGCGACGAGGACCGGGCCGCCGCCGCGGTAGATGCCGTCGGCGGAATTCAGGGTGTCGCGGCGGCCCTTCTGGCTGTAGGGCGCCTGCGCGTGGACGAGATCGGTGAGCGCCTCGTCGAAGAAGATCTGCGACGTGAACTCGAGGCCGCGGCTCCCGGACGGGTTCGTCCGCACCTTGAAGTGGACGTGGACGGCGCGCCCCTGGTACCAGCCGGGATAGACGGTCGTGAAGCGGGCGAGACCGCTCGCGTCGGTGACCTGGTAGCCGCGCAGGAACCGCTGGCCGACCGTGCGCTGCGCCGACACGTCGGAGTAGAGGCCGAGGGCGTCGCAGTGCCAGACGTCGACGAGCGCGCCGGCGAGCGGCCCGCAGCTGCCCGAGGCGATCTGCGAGACCGCGACCGCGATCTCGAGCGGGACCCCGGGCCGAGCCACGCCGGTCGACGGGTCCGTCCGGATGTCGGAGCGGTTCTGGCCCTCGTCCACGAAGTACGGCCCCTCCGTGAGCTGCGGGGTGACGACGCACGCCGCGTTCGCGGTGGCCGTGGAGCCGGAAGCGCCCGACGACGTGGTCGCGCCCGTCGAGGCGGCGCTCGGCGATTCCCCGCCCCCGCAGGCGGTGAGGACGGCGAGCCCGGCCAGCGAGCCCATGGCCTGGAGGGCGTCGCGGCGGGCGACACGGCGAGTCGGCTGGCGCATGCGGGGCGGTCTCCTGTTCCTGAAAAGCAGTTTCAATATAGGCTGCGGGCCCCGGCGAGGGATCAGGACGCGGCAAAGCGCCGGTGAAACGTCGTGAACCCGGCGTGCGAGCGCCGCGGATATGATGGCCGCCGCGTCTCGACCGAACCCCGGAGGCTCCATGCCGCGTGAGAACGCCGCCCGATCGACTTCCCGAGTCCGCCGCGTCGGCCTGTTCCTTCTCGCCGCGTCGATGGCGGCGAGCCTGGCCGTGGCGTTCGGAGGCGGCGCGCGCGCGGCCGACGAGCCGAAGCCCGCCTATCTCGACGCGGGCCTCTCCTTCGAGGCGCGGGCCCGCGACCTCGTCTCGCGCATGACGGTCGAGGAGAAGGTCTCCCAGCTCACGAACCAGGCCGCGGCGATCCCGCGCCTCGGCGTGCCGCGGTACGAGTGGTGGAACGAGGCGCTCCACGGTGTCGCGCGGGCCGGGGTCGCGACCGTCTTCCCGCAGGCGATCGGGATCGCGGCGACGTTCGACGCGCCGCTCGTCCACGAGATGGCGGTCGTCATCTCGGACGAGGCGCGGGCCAAGCACCACCAGTTCGTCCGCCAGGACAAGCGCGAGCGCTACCAGGGCCTCACCTTCTGGTCGCCGAACATCAACATCTTCCGGGATCCGCGCTGGGGCCGGGGGCAGGAGACCTACGGCGAGGACCCGTTCCTCGCCGGGACCCTCGGCGTCCAGTTCGTGAAGGGCCTGCAGGGCGACGACCCGCGCTACTACAAGACGATCGCGACCGCGAAGCACTACGCGGTGCACAGCGGGCCGGAGCCGGAGCGGCACACCTTCGACGCGCGGCCGACCGAGCGCGACCTCCACGAGACGTACCTGCCCGCGTTCAAGGCGCTCGTCGAGGACGGGAAGGCGGCGTCCGTGATGAGCGCCTACAACCGCGTGAACGGCGAGTCGGCGACGGCGAGCGAGCGGCTGCTGAACGACGTCCTCCGCCGGCAGTGGGGCTTCGGCGGCTATGTGGTCTCGGACTGCGGCGCGGTCGACGACATCTTCATGCGCCACAAGATCGTGGCGACGGCGCCGGAAGCCTCGGCCCTCGCCCTCACCCGCGGCTGCGACCTCGAGTGCGGGGCGTCCTACAGGACGCTCGGCAAGGCCCTCGAGGCGGGGCTCGTGAAGGCGAGCGACCTCGACCGCGCCGTGGAGCGGCTGATGCTCGCGCGGATGCGGCTCGGGATGTTCGACCCGCCGGAGAAGGTCGCCTACCAGCGGATCCCGTACTCGGTGAACGACTCGCCCGAGCACGACCGCCTCGCGCGGAAGGTGGCGCAGGAGTCGATCGTGCTCCTGAAGAACGACGGCGTCCTGCCGCTGCGGAAGGACCTCGGCACGATCGCCGTCGTCGGCCCGACCGCCGACGACCTCGTGAGCCTCCTCGGCAACTACAACGGGACGCCGTCGCGCCCGGTGACGGTCCTCGCCGGCATTCGGAACGCGGTGTCGCCGGGAACGAAGGTCGTCTACGCGCGCGGGGTCGACCTCGTGGAGGGACGGATGGACCCCCGCGCGGCCGAGGTGATCGGCTCGGCCTACCTGCGCCCCGCGGCCGGGTCGAAGGAGCAGGGGCTCCGCGGGGAGTACTTCGCCGCGAAGGAGACGGGCGGCGCGCCGCTCCTATCCCGCGTCGACGCGAAGGTCGACTTCCGGTGGGACCGCGGCGCGCCGACGGACGAGCCGATCGCGCGGGGCGAGCTCGACGCCGCGAAGGCGCTCCCGAACGACGGCTTCGCCGTCCGCTGGACGGGCGTCCTCGTGCCGCCGGAGACGGGCGAGTACGAGCTCGTCGTGACCGCGAACGACGGCGCGCGGCTCACGGTCGACGGGCAGCGGGTGATCGACGAGTGGTCGCCCGCGAGCGTGGCGCGGGCGGCGTCGGCGCGCGTGCGGCTCGAGAAGGGGCGCGAGCACGCGATCGCCCTCGAGTACTTCGAGGACCAGCGCGACGCCGAGGTGCGGCTCGGGTGGCGGCCGCCCGCGGCCGGCACGCCGTTCGACGCGGCGCTGGCCGCGGCTCGCGCCGCCGACGCCGTCGTCTTCATAGGCGGCCTCACGGCCGAGGTCGAGGGCGAGGAGATGCGCGTCAACTACCCCGGCTTCCGCGGCGGGGACCGCACCGACGTCGAGCTTCCGGCGGTGCAGCAGAAGATGCTCGAGGCGCTGCAGGCCACGGGCAAGCCGGTCGTCCTCGTCCTCACGACGGGCTCGGCGCTCGCCGTGCGCTGGGCGCAGGAGAAGCTGCCGGCGATCGTCCTCGCCTGGTACCCGGGACAGCAGGGCGGGAACGCGGTCGCGGACGTGCTCTTCGGCGACGTGAGCCCGGCCGGCCGGCTCCCGGTCACCTTCTACTCCTCGGCCGACCAGATCCCCGCGTTCGACGACTACGCGATGGAGGGCCGCACGTACCGCTACTTCCGCGGCACGCCGCTCTACGCGTTCGGCCACGGCCTGTCGTACACGCGCTTCGAGTACGCGAACCTGAAGCTGTCGCGGCCGAGCGTCGCGCGCGACGCGACCCTCGAGGTGTCGCTCGACGTGAAGAACGGCGGAAAGCGCGACGGCGACGAGGTCGTGCAGCTCTACGTCCGCGGCGTCGACGCGAAGGCTCCGGCCGCGAACCGCGAGCTGCGCGGCTTCGCCCGCGTCCACCTGAAGGCGGGGGAGGCGCGGCGCGTCGCGTTCACGCTGCGGCCGTCGCGGGACCTCCTCCGCTACGACGAGGCGAAGAAGGCCCTGGCCGTCGCGCCGGGGCCGTTCGAGGTCGAGGTCGGGGCGTCGAGCGCGGACCTGCGTCTGCGCGCCCGGGCGAGCGTCGAGTAGATTCGGGAGAACGAGGAGGACGAGGAGCCGATGCGCATCGCGAAGATCCGGGCGACGCCCGTCACCGTGCCGCTCGAGGCGCCCCTGCGGCACGCGAACGGCTGCCACTGGGGCCGCTTCGTGCGGACGATCGTGGAGGTCGAGACGGACGACGGCCTCGTCGGCCTCGGCGAGATGGGCGGCGGGGGAGAGGTCGCGACCGCCGCGTTCAAGGGCCTCGAGCGCTACCTGATCGGGCACGACCCGGCGCGGCTCGAGGAGATGCGCTTCCTCATCGCGAACCCGACGGCGTCGCTCTACAACAACCGCACGCAGCTCCTCGCCGCGCTCGAGTTCGCCTGCCTCGACGTCATGGGCCAGGCGTGGGGCGTGCCGGTGAGCGAGATCCTCGGCGGGCGCCTCCGCGAGCGGGTGCCCTTCGCGTCCTATCTCTTCTTCCGCTACGCGAACGCGCGGACGCGGACGGGCGAGGTGCGCACGCCCGAGCAGCTCGCGGCGTGTGCCGTGGACCTGAAGGCGAAGCACGGCTTCACGTCGCACAAGCTCAAGGGCGGCGTCTTCCCGCCCGAGTACGAGCTCGAGTGCTACCGGGCCCTCGCCGCCGCGCTGCCCGGCGACCGCTTCCGCTTCGACCCGAACGGCGTCTGGTCGACCGAGCAGGCGATCTGGTTCGGGCAGCAGATCGAGGGCATCCGCAACGACTATCTCGAGGACCCCGTCTACGGGCTCCACGGGATGCGGCGGGTGCGCGAGAAGGTGCGGATGCCGCTCGCGACCAACACCGTCGTGGTGAACTTCGAGCAGCTCGCGGCGAACGTCCTCGACACCGCCGTCGACGTGATCCTGCTCGACACGACCTTCTGGGGCGGCATCCGGCCGTGCGTGAAGGCGGCCGGGATCTGCGAGACGTTCCAGCTCGGGGTCGCGGTCCACTCGTCGGGCGAGCTCGGCATCCAGCTCGCGTCGATGCTGCACATGGGCGCGGTGGTGCCGAACCTGTCGTTCGCCGCCGACGCGCACTACCACCACCTCGTCGACGACGTGATCGAGGGCGGCCTCATGAAGTACGAGGGCGGCGCGATCGCGGTGCCGAAGGGGCCGGGCCTCGGCGTGCGCCTCGACCGCGAGAAGCTCGGGAAGTACCACGAGCTCTTCCTGAAGCTCGGCGGCTACCCCTACGACCAGGACCCGCTGCGCCCGGGCTGGACGCCGCTCGTGCCGAACGAGCGGTGGGCCGACCCGAAGGACGCGCGCGTGCCGGAGGTCGAGTCGTGAGCCTCCGCCCGGCCGCGGGCCGGCTCGCTCGGCTCGCGACGGCCGGGCTCCTGCTCGCGGCCCCGGCCCTCGCCCGCGGCGAGGACGGCTACGAGCTGTGGCTGCGCTACCGGCCGATCCCCGACGCCCGCCGGCTGGCGGCGGTCCGCGGAGCGTTCACGCAGGTGGTGGTCGAGGGCGACTCGGCCACCCTGCGCGCGGCGCGGGCGGAGCTCCTGCGCGGACTGGGCGGGCTCGTCGATCGCGAGGTGGCCGGCGCGGCGGCGGTCGGCCGGGACGGCGCCGTCCTCCGCCGGCACGACGAAGGGCTCGAGGGCGATCGCGGCCCTCGGCCTCGGTGACGCGCTCGCTCGGGCGGGCGACGAGGGCTTCGTCGTCCGCTCGCTCTCCGTCGGAGGCCGCCGCGCGACGGTGATCGCGGCGAACAGCGACGTCGGTGTCCTCTACGGCGCCTTCCGCCTGCTGCGCCACCTGCAGACGGGAGGCGATCCCGCCGCGATCGACCTCGCCGACGCGCCGAAGGTGAAGCCGCGGTCCTGAACCACTGGGACAACCTCAACCGCACGGTCGAGCGGGGCTACGCCGGATTCTCCCTCTGGGACTGGCAGAAGCTGCCCGACTACCTCGACCCGCGCTACACCGACTACGCCCGGGCGAACGCGTCCGTCGGGATCAACGGCACGGTCCTCACGAACGTGAACGCGAACGCCACGAGCCTCACCGCGGAGTGGCTCGGGAAGGCGGCGGCCCTGGCCTCCGTCTTCCGCCCCTACGGTATCCGCGTCTACCTCACGGCCCGCTTCAGCGCGCCCATCGAGATCGGCGGGCTGAAGACGGCCGACCCGCTCGACCCGCAGGTCGCCGCGTGGTGGAAGAGGAAGGCCGACGAGATCTACGCCGTCATCCCCGACTTCGGCGGCTTCCTCGTCAAGGCGAACTCGGAGGGCCAGCCGGGTCCGCAGGACTACCGGCGCACGCACGCCGAGGGCGCGAACGCGCTCGCCGACGCGGTGGCGCCGCACGGCGGCGTCGTGATGTGGCGCGCGTTCGTCTACTCCCACGAGACCCCGTCCGACCGAGCGAAGCAGGCGTACGACGAGTTCCATCCCCTCGACGGGTCGTTCCGTCCGAACGTCCTCGTGCAGGTCAAGAACGGGGCGATCGACTTCCAGCCCCGGGAGCCCTTCCATCCGCTCTTCGGCGCCATGCCCCGCACGCCCCTGATGATGGAGTTCCAGATCACCCAGGAGTACCTCGGCTTCGCCACGCACCTCGTCCACCTCGGCCCGCTGTTCGAGGAGACGCTGCGGGCCGACACGCGGTCGAAGGGCGAGGGCTCGCTCGTGGCGAAGGTGATCGACGGGTCGCTCGACGGCCACGCTCTCTCGGGCATGGCCGGCGTCGCGAACGTCGGCACCGACCGCAACTGGTGCGGGTCGCCTGCGCAGTCGAACTGGTACGCGTTCGGCCGCTTCGCCTGGGACCCGGATGCCCTCGGCCGATGTCGAAGGCGAAGTGGGCGCGGGCGACCTGGGACGGACCCGGTCGTCGTCGCGCCCGTGGCGCGGATGATGGCGGCTCGCGCGAGGCGGCGGTCGACTACATGACGCCGCTCGGCCTCCACCACCAGATGGCGGAGGGCCACCACTACGGGTCGGGGCTGGTCGACACCGCGGCGCGCGCCGACTGGAACTCGACCTACTACCACCGCGCCGACGCGAACGGCATCGGCTTCGACCGCAGCGCTACGGGTCGAACGCCGTGGCGCAGTACGCGCCCGAGGTGGCCGCGGCGTACGGCGACGTCCGGCGTGCGCCGAGCGGCTGCTCCTCTGGTTCCACCACGCCCTGGGACCAGGATGGCCTCGGGCCGCACGCCGGGGACGATCTGGCTCTTCACTACCAGGCGGGGTCGGCGCGGTGCGGCGCATGGAGGCGGACTGGCGCCTGGTCGAGGGGGCTCGTCGACCGCGAACGCCACGCGCAGGTGGCGGCCTTTCTGCGATCCAGGAGAAGGAGTGCGCGGTGGTGGCGCGACGCGTGCCTCCTCTACTTCCAGACGTTCTCGAAGCGGCCGCCGCCGGCCGAGGCGTCGAGCCGCCCGAGCGCGACCTCGCGTACTACGTCGCCGTCAAGAAGCGCTACGTGCCGGGAACTGACCGAACGATGCCCTCTTCGACCTGACGGGCCGTGTCGCGGTGGTGATTGGCGGGTACGGCGTCCTCGGCGGCAGCATGGCCGACGCGGGCTCGGCGTCGCGGGGGCGCGGATCGTGGTCCTCGGTCGCGACCACCGCGCGGCCGAGACGAAGGCGAAGGCCCTCCAGGCCGCCGGGATCGGCGCCCCCGGGCCCGGGGCCGACGTCCTGGACGCGCCGTCGCTCGTCCGCGCGCGCGAGGCCCTCCTCGCGGAGTGGGGGCAGGTCGACATCCTCATCAACGCGCGGCCGGCGGGCAATGCCGAGGCGCGCACCGACAACGCGCCGGCCTTCGAGCAGAAGCTGCCGGCCTACGAGGACGTCGTGCGCCTGAACCTGCACGGTACCGTCTACCCGACGCTCGTGTTCGGTGAGGCGATGGCGCGGCGGGGAAAGGGAGCATCGTCAACGTCTCGTCGATGGCCGCGACGCTGGCGCTGTCCGGCGTCCTCGGCTACTCGGTGGCGAAGGCGGCCGTCGAGAGCTTCACCCGATGGATGGCGGTCGACCTCGCGCGACGCTTCGGCGACGGCCTCCGCGTGAACGCGATCGCGCCCGGCTTCTTCGTGGCGAAGCAGAACCGCGCGGCCCTCGTGCAGGACGACGGCACGCCGACCGAGCGCGCCCGGAAGATCCTCGCCCGCACGCCGATGGGCCGCTTCGGCGATCCCGGCGAGCTGCGCGGGCCGATCCTCTGGCTGTGCAGCGACGCGGCGTCCTTCGTGACCGGCGCGGTGATTCCGGTCGACGGGGGCTTCAGCGCCGACGGCGGGATTCCGAAGAGCGGACGCCCGCGCGCTCCCGCGCGAGCGTCCGCCGTCCGGCTCAGTGCTGCGTCGCGGCCTTCTCGATCCAGTCGAGCCGCGCCTTCCACGGGTCGGCCTTCGCGGCCGGGGCCGGCGCGCCCAGGATCATGACGACGTCGCCCTTCTCGTCGTACTTCGGCCAGGGCGGTAGCCCCGGCGTCGCCGGGTCGCCCGTCTTCGCGAAGGAGACCCAGTAGGCGTTCGCCGCCGCGGCGAGCGCCTCGTCGTCCTTCGTCGTGGCGGCCTCGTACTTCGCCCGCGCGGTCTCGAAGACGAACGGGATCTCCGTCGCGTGGAGGGCGCCCTTCACCTTGTCGCGCAGCGACGAGGCGACGTAGGCGAAGCGGTACTGGTACGTTGGCTGGCCGGCGGCCGAGGTGAGCCGCGCGACGAGCCGCGCCGGCTCGACCATGGCGCCGTCGCTCGCGATGCCGACGCCGACCTCGCCCTTGTCGCCCTTGCCGTCGGGATCGTAGGCGGCCATCACCTTTTCCTTGTCGGCGCCGAAGCGGGCGAGCATGCCGTCGACCGCGGCCGGCGGCAGCGGCATGAAGCCGAACTCGCGGTCGTTGGCGCCGATCATGAGCGGCACCTTCGCGTGCTGGCCGGCGCGGATCACCGTCTCCGCCTCGGCGGTCACGATCTTGCCGTCGATCATCGGGCCCGAGTAGGTCGTGGCCTGCGCGCCCATCGACATCATGTCGAGGCCCATCACGACGTCGGCCTCGGGCAGCTTGCGCAGGGCCGCGAGGGCCGCCGCGTCGTCGCCCTCGACTCCCTTCGCCTTCGCGAAGGCGACGCCGACCGCCTCGGCCCCGGCGAGAGTCTTCGGCGTCATGATCCCGCCGGCGCGGCCGCCGCCCGACTCGACGATCGCCTTGTGGAAGAGGCCGCGGCGAGGGGCGAGGTCATCAGCATGAGCACCGAGCCGCCGCCGGCCGACTCGCCGAAGACCGTGACGTTGCCGGGGTCGCCGCCGAAGGCCGCGGCGTTCTTCTGCACCCACTGGAGCGCCGCGATCTGGTCGAGGTAGCCGTAGTTGCCGAGCGGGCCGTTCGGGCTCTCCTTCGTGAGCGCGGGGTGGGCGAAGTAGCCGAAGCGGCCGAGGCGGTAGTTGGCGCTCACGAAGACGACGCCGCGGCGGGCGCGAGGCGGAGCCGTCGTAGACCGCGGGCGAGCTTGCCGCCGTTCACGAAGCCGCCGCCGTGGATCCAGAACATCACCGGCCGCTTCTTCGCGGCCGGCTTCT
Source organism: Vicinamibacteria bacterium (assembly GCA_046331285.1). Lineage (GTDB taxonomy): Bacteria > Acidobacteriota > Vicinamibacteria > Fen-336 > Fen-336 > DATBSL01. Next base: position 18,506 of record JAXLRD010000083.1, on the reverse strand, counting down.
CCGGCGCCCAGACGTTGAGGTACAGGCAGTCCTCGGCGGGCGGCGTGCCGAGGGGCGCGGCGTCGCTCGGGAACGGCCGCTGCGCGCAGTCGTGGCCGTACGCGACGGCCGGCCGCGGGGCCGTCCACTTCGCGGCCGGCTGCGGCGCGCGCCAGCGCAGGTCGCCCACCGGCGGAGCCGCGAACGGGATGCCCTTCCACGAGGCGACGCCATTCGCGACGCTGCCGACGACGGGACCGGAGGCGGTGTCGGCCTTCGGGGCGACGGGGGTGACGGCCGCGGCCAGGGCCGCGACGGCGAGGACGGCGGGAACGGCGAGCGCGATCGCCTTCATGGCTGCTTCCTCGCGGCGGCCGCGGCCGCCGGAATCACGGTCATCTCCGCGTGCAGGCTGGCGTTCGAGTCGCCGCCGGCCCACAGGTCGAAGGCCTCGGCGTCCTGGACCCACTTCCGCTGCGACGAGCTCCAGTAGCGCAGCTCGTCGGGGCCGAGGGTGAAGGTGACCGTCTGCGTCTCGCCCGGCTTGAGGCTCACGCGCCGGAAGCCCTTGAGCTCGCGCCGGGGCCGCGAGTCGCTGCCGGCCCGCTGGTGCACGTAGAGCTGCACGACCTCGTCGCCGGCCACGCTGCCGCTGTTCGTCACGTCGACGCTCACCGCGACCTCGCCGCCCACCTTCACCTGCGCGGTCGCCGGCTTGAGGTTCGCGTACGAGAACGTCGTGTAGCTGAGGCCGTAGCCGAACGGGTAGAGCGGGGTCGAGAGGAGGTCCCAGTAGCGCGACTTGCCGGCGAACGGCGAGCCGTCGGGGGCGTGCGTCGTCGTCCGCGCGTAGTAGATCGGCGCCTGCGCGCCGCTGCGGGGGAAGCTGACGGGCAGCTTGCCGCCGGGGTTCACGTCGCCGAAGAGCACGTCGGCCCCGGCGTGGCCGCCCTCGCTGCCCGGCTCCCACGCCTCGAGGACCGCCGGCACGTGCTCGGCGGCCCAGTTGACGCTCAGCGGGCGGCCGTTCAGCAGCACGAGGACGACCGGCTTGCCGAGGGCGACGACCGCCTTCAGCAGCTCCTCCTGGCGGCCCGGCAGGTCCAGCGACGCGCGCGAGGCGGCCTCGCCGGCCATGTTGGCTTCCTCGCCCATGACCGCGATCACGACCTCGGCGCCCTTCGCCGCGTCGAGGGCCTTCTGGAACGCCGCGTCCGAGTCGGCGGCCGACTGCGGCGGCTTGTTCCCTCCGGGGAACATCGCGTCGAACATCGAGGGGAAGTCGCGGCGGATCTCCGGCCCCGGCGCGTAGGCGACCGTCGCGCCCGGCAGCTTCGCCTTGAGCCCCGCGAGGACGGTCGTGGCCGCCGGCGTGTGGCCGAAGACCATCCACGAGCCCTCCGTGGCCGTCATCGAGTCGGCCAGGGGGCCGATCACCGCGACGCTCCTGAGGGACGTCGAGAGCGGCAGGGTCTTCCCCTCGTTCCGCAGGAGCACCATCGAACGCTGGGCGGCGAGGCGGGCCTCCTCGTGATGCTCCGGCGCGCCGATGATCTGCGCGGCCTTCGCCTCGTCGACGTAGGGGTTCTCGAAGAGGCCCATCCGGACCTTGATCTCGAGGATGCGGCGCACGGCCGCGTCGAGCTGGGCCGTCGTCACCTTGCCCTCCTTCACGAGGGCCGCGAGGTGCTCGGGGTAGAGCCCGCTCGCCATCTCCATCTCGTTGCCGGCGGTGAAGGCGCGGAAGGCCGCGTCCTTGCGGTCGCGGGCGAAGTGCTGGGTGACGAGGCTGCCGGCGGCCATCGCGTCGGTGATCACGAAGCCCTTGAAGCCCCAGTCGCGCTTGAGCACGTCCGTGAGCAGCCACTTGTTGCCCGCGGCCGGCACGTTGTTGAGGTCCATGTAGGCGCTCATCACCGTGCCGACCCCGGCGTCGACGGCGGCCTTGAACGGCGGGAAGTACACGTTGTAGAGCTGCGCGTCGGGGAGGTAGGACGGGTCGTAGTCGCGGCCGCCGTCGGCCCCGCTGTAGCCCGCGAAGTGCTTGGCCGAGGCCAGCACGCGGTCGGGCGCGCCGAGCGTCGTCCCCTGGAAGCCGCGGACCTGGGCCGCGGCCATCGCCGCGCCGAGGTAGGGGTCCTCGCCGGCGCCCTCGACGATGCGCCCCCAGCGCGCGTCGCGCGCGATGTCGAGCATCGGCGCGAAGGTCCAGTGGAGCCCGGCGGCGCGGGACTCGCGGGCCGCGACCGTCGCCGCGCGCTCGTGGACGGACGGATCCCACGACGCGGCCATCGCGAGCGGCACCGGGAAGATCGTGCGGTAGCCGTGGATCACGTCGAGGCCGAAGAGGACCGGGATCCCGAGCCGCGACTTCTCGACGGCGATCTTCTGCAGCTCGTTGAACTTCTTCGTCTCGTTCAGCCACAGCACCGAGCCGGCGCCGCCGCGGGCGATCGTCTCGTCCGGCTTCGGCGCGCCGGGGAAGATCGCGGCTCCCGCGATCTGCTCGCACTGGCCGACCTTCTCGTCGACCGTCATCTTCGCGAGGAGAGCCTCGACCCGCGCCCGGACCTTCGCGTCCGCGGCGCCGCCGGCCGGCGCGGGCGCGGCCTTCGCGCCCGCCGCGGCCAGGGCCGCCAGGGCCAGAATCCCGACCGCTCTTCTCATCAGCATCTCGCTCCCTCCAGGACCGCCGGGGATGCTAGTGACACCGGGTGCCAGAGTCAACACCTGGTGCTATAGTGCCGCCCGTGACGCCGTCGCTGCAGGACCGGCGCCAGCTCGTGCGGGACGCGATCTCCCACGCCGCGTGGGCGCTCTTCGCCGCCGAGGGGTACGAGGCGACGACGGTCGAGGAGATCGCCGCCCGCGCCGGCGTCCCGGCGGACGTTCTTCCGCTACTTCTCGTCGAAGGAGGACGTGGCGGTCGGCACGTCGGACTCCTTCGCCGAGGAGTTCCTCGCGGCGTTCCGGGCGCGCCCGGCGCGCGAGGCGCCCCTCGAGGCCCTCCGCCACGCGCTGCGGGAGATGGTCCTCGATCGGACCGCGGAGCCCGCGGAGATGCGGGCGATCATCCGCCTCCTGCGCGAGAGCCCCACCGTGCGACGGGCGATGCTCGCGCGCAACGCGCGGATGGAGGAGCGCCTCGCCGTTCTCCTCGCCGAGCGCCTGCGGAAAGACGCGCGGCGCGACCCGACGCCCGCCCTCGTGGCGTTCGTGGCCCGCGCCCTCATGGACACCGCTTTCAACGTCTGGTACGACCAGCAGCCCGCGGACGTGGGCGCGATGGTCGACGACCTGTTCCGCCGCCTGCACGACGTGGCCGCCGCGAAGGACTCGCGGCCGCCGCGGCGCGGCCCGAAGACGCCGGGCGCAGGGGCGCCCCGCCCCCGTACTCCCAGGAGGAAGTCATGAGCCGAGGTCCCCGCCTGTTCCCGCTCCTGTCGGTCGTCGCGCTCGCCCTCGCCCCGGCGGTCGCCGCCCGGGCGGAAGACGCGCTGCCCCAGCTCGGGAAGAGCCCGACGAAGGACGTGGTCGCGGCGATGACCCGGGAGGAGAAGGTCGCGATCGTGATCGGCGCGGCATGAGCCGGCCCGGCGCCTCGCCGGAGCGCCAGGGGCCGGTGGTCGGCGTGACGACGAAGGGCGTGCCCGGCGCGGCGGGGACGACGATCGCCGTCCCGCGGCTCGGCATCCCCTCGATCGTGGTCGCCGACGGGCCGGCGGGCCTGCGCATCCAGCCGAAGCGCGACGGCGACCCCCGCACGTTCTACTGCACCGCGTTCCCGATCGAGACGCTCCTCGCGTCGACGTGGGACCCGGCGCTCGTCGAGAAGGTCGGCGCGGCGATGGGGAGCGAGACGAAGGAGTACGGCGCCGACGTCATCCTCGGCCCCGCGCTCAACACCCACCGGAACCCCCTCGGCGGGCGCAACTTCGAGTACTTCTCCGAGGACCCGCTCGTCTCCGGCCGCATGGCCGCCGCGATCGTGAAGGGCGTGCAGTCGCAGGGCGTCGGCACCTCGGTGAAGCACTTCGTGGCGAACGACCACGAGTGGAACCGCAACGTGATCGACGTGAAGGCCTCCCAGCGCGCTCTTCGCGAGATCTACCTCCGCGGGTTCGAGACGGTCGTGCGCGAGGCGAAGCCGTGGACGGTGATGTCGTCCTACAACCGGCTGAACGGCCCGTACACGTCCGAGAACCCGCAGCTGCTCGAGGGCGTCCTGCGGGGCGACTGGGGCTTCGACGGGCTCGTGATGACCGACTGGTTCGGCGGCCGGGACGCGGTCGGCCAGATGAAGGCGGGCAACGACCTGCTGATGCCGGGCACCGCCGCGCAGCAGAAGGCGCTCACGGAGGCGCTCGCGAGCGGCGCGCTCGACGAGAAGATCCTCGACCGCAACGTGGCGCGCGTCCTCGAGCTCGTGAAGCGGACGCCGGGCTTCGCCGGGTACACGCGATCGGACGCGCCGGACCTGAAGGCGCACGCCCTCGTCGCGCGCGACGCCGCCGCGCAGGGAATGGTGCTCCTGAAGAACGCGGGCGCCCTGCCCCTCCCGGCGAAGGCGAAGGTCGCGCTCTTCGGCAACACCTCGTACCGGATGATCACGGGCGGCACCGGCAGCGGCGACGTGAACGAGGCGTACACCGTGTCGCTCGTCGAGGGGCTGAAGGCCGCGGGCGTCGAGGTGGACGCGCCGCTCGCGCAGGCCTACGAGGCCTTCCTCGCCGAGCAGGAGAAGAACCGCCCGGCGCCGACTCGCCGCTTCATGCTCCCGCCGCCGCTGCCGGAGCGCGAGGTCCCGGCCGACGAGATCGCCCGGACGGTCCGCGAGGCGGACCTCGCGATCGTCACCCTCGGCCGCAACTCCGGCGAGTTCGCGGACCGCAAGGTCGAGAACGACTTCGAGCTGTCCGCCGCGGAGAAGACGCTCGTCGCCTCCGTGGCCGACGCGTTCCGCGCGGCGAAGAAGAAGGTGCTCGTCGTCCTGAACGTCGGCGGCGTCGTCGAGACCGTGAGCTGGCGCGACCGGCCCGACGCGATCCTCCTCGCGTGGCAGCCGGGCCAGGAGTCGGGGCACGCGATCGCCGACGTCCTGACGGGCCGCGTGCCGCCCTCGGGCCGGCTCGCGACGACCTTCCCGGTCGCCTGGAAAGACGTGCCGTCCTCGGCCAACTTCCCGGGGAAGACGCTCGAGGGCCCCGACCCGAACCCGCCGGCCGGGATGCCGAGCCGGGGAGACCGAGCGGCGGAGGTGACGTACGACGACGACGTCTTCGTCGGCTACCGCCACTTCGCGACGAAGGGCGTGAAGACGGCGTACCCGTTCGGCTACGGGCTCACGTTCACGACGTTCGCGTACTCCGGCCTGAAGCTCGGCGCGCCGACGTTCGGGCCCGGGCTGACCGCCACCATCACCGTGAAGAACACCGGGAAGGCCGCGGGCCGCGAGGTGGTTCAGCTCTACCTGTCGGCGCCCGGGAAGGCCGCGCCGAAGCCGGCGATCGAGCTGCGCGGCTTCGCGAAGACGCGGACGCTCGCGCCCGGTGAGTCCGAGACGGTCACCCTCGCGCTCTCCGCCCGCGACCTCGCCTCGTTCGACGAGGCCTCGTCGTCGTGGGTCGCGGAGCCCGGGACCTACACGGTGAAGATCGGCGCTTCGTCGGAGGACATCCGCCAGACGGCGACGTTCACGCTCGCGAAGGCCGAGACGGTCGCGAAGGTCACGACGGCGATCGGCGCGGGGAAGTAGCCGGCCCGGAAGAAGCGTCCGTCAGTACCAGTCCTCGATCCGCAGTCCGCGGATTCGTCGGAACTCGCGAGTGTTGTGCGTGACCAGCACGGCGCCCTGCTCGAGCGCCGTGGCGGCGATCATCAGGTCGTGGGGGCCGACAGGCTGCCCTGCCTTCTCGAGCTCGAGGCGGACGCGGGCCGCCGTCCGCGCCTCGGCGGCGCCGAAGGGAAACACCTGCAGCGCGCCCACGAGCGCGTCCAGCCTCTCCCGCAGAGACCGGGGAGCCTGGGACCGCGCCGCGCCGTACGTCAGCTCGTAGAGAACGACGGACGGCAGGCCGACTTCAGCGGGGGGAGTCGAGAGAAGACGCGCGGCGACGCGTCCGCGGCCCTTCAGGAAGTACGACAGGCTGTTGGTGTCGAGGGCGTACACGGCTAGAGGTTCTCCCGGCGCGCGTCCTTCGGCTCTCCCTTCCGGATCTCCTCGGAGGTCGGGAAGTCGGGCCACGCGCCGGCCAGCTCCCGCACCTCGGCCGGCCACTCCGAAGCGGTGCCGCGCTTCACGAGGTCGGCCAGCCAGCGGCTCTGCGACACGCCCGCGGCCCGGGCGGCCTTCCGCACGCGTCTCTTCGTCTCCTCGTCGAGGTAAAGGGTCACCTGGGCCACGGCCGCCTCCAAGTATACGTGCAAGTATACTTGGACAGAGCGGCGACCGCGGGGCCGCCGGCGGTACCGGCGGCCCGGCCCGGCCGCGGGCTACGGCCGCCGATAGATCGACTTCCCTTCCTTGAACGTCTCCAGGACCTTGATGTCCTTGATGGCCATCTTGTCGACCTTCAGCGGGTTCTGGCCCAGGACCACCATGTCGGCGATCTTGCCCGCCTCGAGCGTGCCGCGGCGATCCTGCTCGTCGTACTGCTCCGCGGCCCAGGTAGTCATGGCCTTGAGGCCCTCGAAGGGCGTCACCCGCTGGTCGGGGCCGACCTCGGCCCCCGCGCGCGAGATGCGGTTCACCGCCGACCACAGCATCATCATCTGATCGAGCGGTGCGACCACGAAGTCGGTGTGGTTGGTCGGGTGGAGCCCGGCGTCGATCGCGTCGCGCATCGGGCTGATGTAGGCCGCCTGCGCCTTCCCACGGTTCTTCATGTGGGCCTCGGCGAAGTAGTAGGTGTGCAGCGTGTAGAACGACGGGCGCACCTTGTACTCCACGAACTTCGGGATCTGGTCCTTGCGCGTGAACTGCGCGTGGATGAGCGTGACGTTGCGGTACTTGCCGAGGTCGCCCGCGGCCGCGAACTCGTGCGCCTTCAGGAAGGCGTCGATGGCACCGTCCCCGTTGGCGTGGAGGATCAGCGGCACGCCGAGGTCGTAGACCTTCTTCACGGCGGGGTTGATGACCTCCTGCGGCGCGGTCAGCTCACCCCGCCAGTTCTTCTCGCCGCCCGGACCTCCGGTCAGGTACGGCTTCGTGAAGAAGGCCGTGCGGCCCTGCGGCGAGCCGTCGATCGTGATCTTGACGCCCCCCACCTTGAAGCGGTTCTTGTACTTCCCCCACCCCGAGACAGGGAACTCGGCGACGACCTTGTCGAGGTCGGTGATGAACGGATAGGCGACGACGTCGATGACGTTCGCCCCGGCCTCGCTCGCCCGCCGCATCGTCTGGAACTGGGGCAGGTGGGTGACGCCCTCGTGCGCCAGCGTGACGCCCGCCTCGGCGTACAGCTTCTGGCCCGCCTTCGTCCACTCGATCTCCTGCTCCGGCGTCATCGGAGCGGCCTTCTCCATCACCGGCAGGTAGGCCGTTTCCATGATGAGCCCGTAGGGTTCGTTGGTGCCGGGCTTGCGCACGATGACCCCGCCGGGCGGCGTCTTCGTGGCCGCGCTGTAGCCGTACTTCTTCATGGCGAGGCTGTTCAGCACCGTGCCGTGCATGGAGACGTGGTCGACGCGCACCGGGTTGTCGGGGAACGCGGCGTCGAGGTCGTCCCGGTTCAGGAGCTTCCCGTTCGGCATGACGTTCTCGTCGTACCCGTAGCCGATGATCTCCTCGCCCTTCGGGATCTTCCGCTCCTCGGCGAACTGCTTCAGCGCGGCGATGATGCTCGGCACGTCCTTGGCCGGGCCGGAAGGCGGCGCGTACAGCTTGCACTGGTTCGCCACGAGCAGCGAGTTGATGTAGTGGCTGTGGGCGTCGATGAAGGACGGCAGGAGCGTCTTCCCGCCGAGGTCCACCATCTGGTGGCCGGCGCCGGCCTTCGTCATCGCCTCGGCGCTCGCGCCGGCGAACTCGATCTTCCCGTCCCGCACGACGACGGCCTCGACGTAGGTGGGCTCCGCGCCCGCCATCGTCAGGATGTCGCCGCCGGAGTAGACGGTCGCCGGGCTCGCCGCGGGTGCGGCGCCCGTCGCGCTCGAAGCCTGCTTCTCCGACGGGCCGCCGCACGCGAGGGCCGCCAGGGCCACCGCCGCGATCGCGCCCGTCACTAGGCCATGCGGTCTTCTCATTGTCAGGGTTCTCTTTCTCGAAGCCGTCGCCGCGCGGGTTGGGGAAGGCCCCGGAACCGCCACGCGGCCGGCGGCTCCGGAACCGTTCGTCTCGCTCTTCTACCGACTCGCCCCACGGCTGTCGCCCACGGCGATGGCCGACGCGAGCCCCCGCGCGGCCGTGCAGGCGTCGCCGTGCTCGCCGTGCTCGTGGTCGTGGCGGTCAGCCTCGATGCCGGCGGCGAGCGCCGGGGCGTCGAGCACCGGGCCGAGGGCGGCCTTCGGGCCGGCGGCCGCCTTCCTGACCGGGAGGACGCGCCCCTCGCTGACGGTGCCCCAGACCGCGATGTCCTTGATCTTCACGGGGTCGACGGTCAGCGGGTTCTCGGCGAGGATCGTGAAGTTCGCGAGCTTGCCCGGCACGATGCTGCCCGTCTCCTTCTCCATCTGCAGCGAGTAGGCGGCGTCGAGCGTGACGGCCTTGAGCGCGCCGAGGCGGCTCACTCTCTGCTCCGGCCCGCGCACGTTGCCGTCGTTCGTGATGCGGTTGACGCCCGCCCAGATCAGGAGGAGAGGCTGGCCGGGGGCCATCGGCATGTCCGAGTGGTACGAAAACGAGATGCCGGCCTTCTCGACATCGCCCATCCGGACGAGCGTGTCGGCGCGCTCGGGGTCGAGGCCGTTGCCGCGGTAGTTGTCGGCGAGGGCCACCGGGTAGTACGGGTTGCCGCTCACGATCGCGCCGAGGCGCTTGATCCGCGCCACCTGATCCGGCCGGGACACCGCGAAGTGGATGATCACGGTGCGGTGGTCGGGCCGCGGGCGGCGGCGCAGGTTCTCCTCGAGCTGGTCGAGAACCATGTCGAGGCCGGCGTCGCCGTTGACGTGGACGTGGAGCTGGTAGCCGAGGTCCCAGTACACCCGGAAAGTCCGGGCGAAGAAGTCGGGGTCCATCATCCACTCGCCCTTGTGCCCGTCCGCGTAGCCTTTGGTCACCTGCATCGCCTGGCTGAAGATGGCCCCGTCGGCGAAGAGCTTCACCTGCTTCGGCAGGTAGGCCGTCATCCCCTGACCCCAGGCGAGGAGCTTCGCCGTCTCGTCGGCCACCTTCTCGTCCGGGACGGCAGCGGTGATGGACTTGCCATCGGCGAGGAAGTAGAAGCGGAAGGGCGACGAGGAGTCGCTCAGGACCCCGTTCTGCGCGTCCTGCAGGTTCTTCGACGCGAGGCCGCCGGGCTCGCAGCCCAGGGTGACGCCGTTCGCGTGGTAGTAGTCCTTGACGAACTCGAGGCCCGCCCGCAGCTTCTCCGGCGTTGCGATGGCGGAGGCGATCTTCGGCATGACCGCGAAGGCACCCTGCTCCCAGTAATGGGCGTTCGCGAAGTCCGACTGCTTCTTGGCGCTGTCGCCGAGCGCGTCGAACCACTCCTTCGTGACGCCGTACTTCTTCTCGGCGGCGGTGTTCAGGTAGAACTCGTGGGCCGAGCGGTGCCAGACGAGGATCGGCCGAGTGGCGCTGATCGCGTCGAGGTCGGCCTTCTTCAGCTCGCCGTGGAAGTACTGGTGGTAACCCCACGCGACGAGCGGCTCGCCCGGGTCTTTGACCGCGGCGCTCGCCTCGGCGAGGCGCTTCAGGTACTCGGCGTGGTTCTTGGCCGCCTTCGACGTGCCCTGCGGCAGCACCCAGTCCTCGATCGCGATGATCGTGCTCGTCATCGTGAGCGCGGCGAGCAGCGGGTGGTCGTGCTGGGCGATGAAGCCCGGTACGACCACCTGATTGGCGAACGCGGTGTTGACCACGTACGGCTGGCGGCCCGCCGCCGCCTTCAGCTCGTCGAGAGTCCCGGTCGCGAGGATCCGGTCCCCGACCACGGCGACCGCCTGCACCGTAGGCTTCGCGGGGTCGAGGGTCACGATCTCCTTCGCCGTGTAGATCGTCATCTGCGGCAGGGCCGGCGCCGCCTTCGCGAGGTCCTGGAGGCTCGCTTCCTGGGCGAAGGCGCCCGCGGCCAGGGTGACGGCGAGCGCCGTTGCGGCCATGGCTGTGGGACCTGCGTGTCTCATCCTCATCTCCATCGTTCCAATCGGCCGGTTTCCCGCGCCGGTCGCCGTCGGGACGGCGCGATCACTTCCGCGGCAGCAGGATCGTGGCGACGAGGCGCAGCCGCCCGTCGGGCTGGCCGCTGGGCGTCTTCACGAACACGCCCACCGCGCCGCCGATGCTCATCGGAAACGGGCCGAACTTCGTGAGCTTCGTGACGCTCAGGTTCACGGGAATCGTCCAGTCGGTGCCGTCCTTCTCCGCGATCGACCCGTCGGGAGCGCTGCGGTAGAGCTTCCAGTTGGCCGAGGCCTCGGCGTTCAGGGCGATCGTCACCACGTTCTTCGTCGTGTACGAGACGAAGGGCTGCAGGAAGGACGCGCTCACGTCGCCCCGCTGCACGCCGCCCGTCGAGGCCGGGCCGGCGAACGACCACACGTGGTTCGCCAGCATGCCGTAGGTCCATCCGCCGCTCTGCTTCAGCACGACGAACGTCGGGCCGGCGGCCCATCGCGCGGAACCGAGCGCGGGGTTCGAGTTGGTGGGGAGCGTCAGCACCGGCCCCGCGCCCCAGATGAAGGCTCCCGGCTTCGACGGGGAGAGGAAGAACGAGGCCACGATGTCGCCCATCCCCGAGGCGGGCGCTCCGCCCTCGACGAGCGCGGGCTGGCCGATGAACGGCATGATCCAGCGCAGGATCAGGTTCCAGTCCTCGTTCAGCGTCATGGGGACGACCGGCTGGAGGTTCATGACGAAGCGCGACGCCTCGTCCGGGCCGACCGGCTGGTCCCAGTTGAACTGGAACGGGATGCTCACGAGGCTCGCCACCGGGTTGGAGAGCTGCTTGGCGAGGTCGGCCGAGGAGCCGGTCGCGGGGGCCGGGGCGGCCGCGGCGGGCGGGGCCGGCGCCGCCGGCTCCGTCTGCGCCGCGGCGAAAGAAGCGAGCCCGATCGTCGCCACGGTGAGGCACGCCCTCAATAGATGCGGTCTCGATGTCATCGTTCTCGACTCCCCAGGCTACTGGCGGACGTAGACCGTCCGGCCGTCCTTGATCGTCTCCATCACCCGGATCGTGTTGATCTTCATCGGGTCGATGGCCACGGGGTTCTCGGAGAGGATCACCATGTCCGCGAGCTTCCCGGGCTCGAGCGAGCCCTTCGTCTTCTCCTCGAAGTGCTCGTAGGCCCCCCAGAGGGTGATCGTCTTCAGCGCCTCGGCCGGCGTCAGTCGTTCGTCGGGACCCATCACCTTGCCGCTGCGCGACGTGCGGTTGACCGTCGCCCACATCACCTGCATCAGGTTCGGCAGCGCGACTGGGGCGTCGGTGTGGCTCGTCGCGATCATCCCGGCGTTCAGCACCGAGCGCATGGGCGAGATCTGCTGCGCGAGCTCCGGTCCGACGATCTGCTCGTACCAGTCGCCCCAGTAGAACGTGTGCATCGGGAAGAGCGACGGGAAGATCTGCAGCTCCTTGAGCGCGGGGATCTGGTCCTTGCGGAGGAACTGGCCGTGGATCAAGGTGTGCCGCCGGTCGCTCGGGCCGTACTTCTGCTGCGCCGGGCGGATCGCCTCGAGCAGCTGGTCGATCGCGGCGTCGCCGTTCGCATGCACGTGGACGGGCCAGCCCTTCTGGTACGCCTCGTCGACGACCGCCGCGACGAGCTTCGTGTCGGGGATCGCGGGGTAGCCCTCGTAGCCCTTCTTCTGACCGTCGGGCGGGAGGAGGTAGGGGATCGTCCGCCAGGCCGTGCGGCCCTGGGGCGAGCCGTCGAGGGTGATCTTCACGCCGGCGACCCGGTAGCGGCCCTTGTAGGACCGGCTGATGAGGGGGAGCACGTCCTTCGCGGTGTAGTCCGCGTACGACATGACGTCGATGTCGAGGAGGCCCCGCTCGGCCGCGCTGACGAGGTCCGCCTGCTGGAACGCCATCAGACGGCCCTCGTTCGTGGTGGTGTAGCCGAAGCTCTTCGCCAGCTCGAGGCCCTTCTTCAGGAAGTAGTCCTTGTCCTCGGGCTTGCGCGCGTTGATGGCCGGGATCATCACCGGAATGCTGGCGAGCTCCTCGAGGACGCCGTTCGGCTCCTTCGTACCCGGCCGCCGGCGGATGATCCCGCCCTCCGGGTCCTTCGTGGCCGCCGTGTAGCCGACCTTCGCGAGGCCCGCGCTGTTCATCGCGCTGAAGTGGCCCGAGATGTGGACGGCGATCACGGGAACGTCCTTCGACACCTTGTCGAGGTCGTCGCGCGTGGGGTGGCGGCCGAGGAGCGCGTCGTCGTAGCCGAGGCCGAAGATCCATCCCGTGCGCCCCACGTCGGGACCCTTCGCGAACTCCTGGAGCTTCGCCACGACGTCGTCGATGGTGTTGACGGTGCCATCGGGCGGCGCGAGCAGGTTGGCGCCCACTGCCTGCGAGCCGAAGCCGAGGAAGTGTGCGTGGCCGTCGACGAAGCCCGGCGCGAGCGTGCGACCGCCGAGATCGACGGCCTTCGTCGTCACGCCCTTGTGAGCCTTCTCGATACCGGCCTTCGGGCCGACCGCCAGGATCTTCCCGTCCTTCACCGCCAGCGCCTCGGCGGTCGGCTGCGCGTCGTTCACGGTGACGATCGGCCCGCCCGAGTAGATGGCGTCGGCCGTCTCGTCCGGCTTCGGCCCGGCCGGCGTGCACGCGGCTCCCAGCGTGAGCGCGAGGGCCGCGGCCGTTGCGATCTTCGTCACGGTCTTCTTCATGGTTCTCCTCAGTTCGATGGGACGTCGGCCCGCGTTGCGGCGCCGTCGCGGCGCGATCGCTCCGGGACCGGGCTCGATCGGCGCGACGGGGGCTCGGCGGCCACCGGGAGGGCGAGCCGGTAGCCCCGCGCGTACACCGTCTCGATCGCCTCCTCGCCGCCCGGCGTCGCGGCGAGCCGGCGGCGAAGAGTGTGGATCGCGCGGCTGACGCTCGCGTCGGAGACGGCCGCGCCGTTCCACACGGCGGCGACGAGCGAGTTCTTGGTGACGAGGCCGCCCCGCGTCGCGGCGAGCGCGCGCAGGACACCCTCCTCGGTCGGCGTGAGGGGGACATGGCGGTCTCCGGCGAACAGCAGCCCGTCGTCGCGAAGACGGAACGGGCCGAACGTGAGGTCCATCGATCCTCCTGCTCCTGCGGCTGGTCTGTCGGTTGGAGAGGGCCTCGTGGCGCGGCCCTGACGAGAATCGTAGCGATCGGTCCCCGGTCAGGAACCTCGCAGTATTGACAGGTCGCCGAAGCCGCCCTGGGAGGCAGGGAGGGCTCTTGGCTTCAGGGAGTTACGCGATCAGCTGTTGCCGGCGACTCTTACTCGAATCTGACGACGGCGCGGGCGGCGACCGCACCTCGGGACCGCTCAGACGACGCGCGAGCGCACGGCGAACTTCACGAGCTCCGCGTTCGTGCGGATGCCGAGGCTCTCCATGAGCCGGTACTTGTGGAACGCGACCGTGCGGGGCGAGATGCCGAGGACCGCCGCGACCTCCTTCATCGCCTTGCCCTCGGCCAGGAGCTGCAGCACCTCGCGCTCGCGGGGCGTGAGCTGCTCGACCGCCGTCGGCCCCGCCGTCAGCGGGAGCGCGTCGACGTCGCCGCCGCAGACGAGCGACGTGAGATAGCGCCGGCCGCGCAGCGCCGACCGCACGGCTACGACGAGCTCCGTCGCGGTCGACGACTTCAGCACCCACCCGAGCGCGCCGAGGCGGAAGGCCTCGGCGGCGAGCTGCGGATCCTCGTTCACCGTCAGGAAGACGATCCGCGTCGCCGGCGCCAGTCCCCGCAGCCGCCGTGCCGCCTCGATGCCGCCCATGCGCGGCATCGAGACGTCGGTGACGACGACGTCGGGGGAGAGGCGCGCGGCGGCGTCGACGAGCTGCGCGCCGTCGCTCACGCAGTCGACCACGTCGAACTCCGCCTCGAGGAGCTTCCGGAAGGCCTCGAGCAGCAGGCGGTGGTCGTCGGCGAGCACGACGGTCGGCTTCTTCACGCGTGCCCTCCGGCGCCGCGCGCGTCGGCCGGCCGATTCCCCGCCTCCTCGTCCTTCTCGACCGAGGCCGCGGCCCGGATCGCCGACGCCGGAACCGCGGCCGCGATCACGGTGCCGCCGCGCGCCGTCGAGTCGACGCACAGCTCGCCGCCCACGAGGCGCAGCCTTTCCCGCATTCCGGCGAGGCCGAGGGTGATGCCGGAAGGCGGGGCCGCCGGGTCGAAGCCCGAGCCCCGATCGGAGACGAGCAGGGTCACGCCGTCAGGGGAGCCTCGGAGGGCGATGCGCGCCTCGTCGGCGCCGCTGTGCTTCGCCACGTTCTGCAGCGCTTCCTGCGCGACGCGATAGAGCGCGAGCGCCACCGCGGCCGGCAGCCCGGCCGGCCAGCCGGACTCGCCGAGCTCGATCTTGATCCCGTGGCGCGCCTCGACCTGGCTCGCGAACTGTCGCACCGCCGGGACGAGGCCGAGCTGGTCGAGGATCGCCGGGTGAAGCTCGTACGCGATGTGGTGGAGCTCGCGGGAGAGATCGCGCGCCCGCCCGGCGAGGGCGCGGGCCTGCGCCGGCGCTTCCGGCGCGGGTGCTCCGGCGCCGAGCTGGTCGAGCTCGATCGCGAGGAGCGCGAGCTGCTGGCTCGCCCCGTCGTGGAGCTCGCGCGCGATGCGGCTTCGCTCGTCCTCCTGCGCGGTGATGATCCGCCCGCTGAGCCGGCGGAGCTGCTTCTGGGCCGCGCGCCGCCGCTGCACGGCGGCGGCCAGGGCCGCGATGAGACCCGCCTCGAGCAGGACGAGGGCCACGGCGCCGATCACGGTGGCGCGGTGCTCTTCCCAGAGGGTCGGCGCGCGGAAGCGCACCTCGCTCCCGGGCGGCAGCCGCGAGGCGTCGAGCTTCCAGCGCTTCAGCTCGCGGTCGTCGAACAGCAGCCGGCTGCTGCGGCTCTCCGCGACCGGTATGGCGAGGGCCGGCTCGCCGTCGAGCACGCGCGCGGCCAGCGCGGCGGCCTCCTCGCCGGCGATCTCCGGCTGGAAGAGCGAGCCGCCCACCAGCCCGTACCCGAGGTACGTGCCCGTGTGCCCGAAGAAGGGCCGCGGCGCGGAGGCGGCCAGCAGGACGAGGCCCTGGCGACCGAAGAAGCTGCGGCTGCGGTCGAAGGAGATCTGGGAGTAGTACACGAAGCTCCGCGCCGGCAGGGCGGTGATGCCGCGGCGGATCGCGTCGAGCGGCACGTCGTACAGGCGGCGCACGCGGAGGCGGGGAGAGAGCGAGCCGAGCGCTCTCTCGACGACCGGGCGGTAGGCGTCTCCGTTCGAGACGACGGCGATCTCCTCCGTGTCGGGCAGGAGCGCGAGCGCCGCGCGGAGGCTCCCCTCCACGTCGAGGCGGACGAGAAAGCCGGTCGAGGCCGCTCCCGCGCGGGCCGCGGCCGCCGTCGCCTCCTGCGTCGCCAGGAACACGAGAGCGGGCTGCGGCCAGGGCGCGTCGCGCCAGTCGAGCACGAATCGCACCGCGGGGTCGCCGTAGGCGACGACGAGGGCGGGCGGATGGCCACGGTACTTGTCCTCCAGGACCGCCGCACGGCCGCGAGGTGCTCCGCGTCCGGGAAGCGCTCGGCGTCGAGCGACTCCTCGTAGATCGAGACCGGCTGCTTCGCGCGCGCCTCGAGCGCCTGACGGAACGAGGTGCTGAGCGCCACGCCGAGTGGCCGACCCTGGGTGCTCGTGTCCAGCACGAGCACGCCGCGCGTCTCGGCGCGGGCGAGCGCCGGCGCGAGGAGGAGGGCCGCGAAGGCCACGCCCGCCGAGCGGACGGCCGCGAGCCGGCGCCGGTCGGACGACGGGTGCGGCCACGGCCGGGGGGATGCCATGGAGAAGCCCATTCTAGAGCGCGTCCACCTCGAGATGATCCGCGCGGCGCCGGCCGCCCGTCGCCTGAGCCTGGCTTTCTCCCTGAGCCGGACCACGATGGCGCTGGCCCTCGAGAGCGTCGTCCGCGGCATTCCCGGCGCCGATCCCGGGGAGGCGAGGCTCCGCTACGTCGGTCTCGTCTACGGAACCGAGCTCGCCGAAGAGGTGCGGGCGGCTCTCGCCTCGCGCCGGCCGTGACTGCGCCGGACCTCGTGGCCGATCTCCTCGATCGCGCGCTGGCCGAAGCGGGCTCGCCGCCCTGAAGCCCGGGCCGCCGCCGTAGAATGCTCGTCGTCGCCGCGGCGCACGCCGCGCGTCTCTCCCTGGAGCGACCCATGGCCCTCGCCTCGCTGCTGCCGCTCGCCCTTGCCGCCGCGCTGCCCGTCGTCCCGCCGCCCTCGGCGGGGATGTCGGGCCGCGTCCTCGACCGCATCGACGGCGTCGTCGCCGCGGCGATCGCGCGGAAGGACGCGCCGGGGGCCGTCGTCCTCGTCGGGCGTCGCGACAAGGTGGTGTTCCGCCGCGCCTACGGCGACCGCGCGCTCGTGCCGGCGAAGGAGCCGATGACGGTCGACACCGTCTTCGACATGGCGTCGCTCACGAAGGTGATGGCGACGGCGACGTCGGTGATGACGCTCGTGGAGGCGGGAAAGGTCCGGCTCGACGAGCCGGTCGTGCGCCATCTCCCGGAGTTCGCGGCCGGCGGCGGCGAGCGCTCGGCGGTGACGGTGGAGGAGCTCCTCACGCACCGCGCCGGCTTCGTCCCCGACGACCCGATGGAGCTCTACACCGGCACGCCGGCCGAGATCTTCGCCCGCAAGTACCGCCAGCCCCTCGCGCACGAGCCCGGGGCGCGCTTCACCTACTCGGACGTGGGGTACGAGGTCCTCGGCGAGCTCGTCCGCACCGTGGCCGGGGAGGCGCTCGACCGGTACGCCGCGCGCGCCGTCTTCGCGCCGCTCGGCATGACGGACACGGAGTTCCGGCCGCAGCAGGACGGGGTCGGCCGGGGGCGCGTGCCGCTCGAGCGGATCGCGCCGACCGAGACGCGGAACGGCGGCGCGATCATCCGCGGGGCGGTCCACGACCCGCGCGCCTTCGCGGTGGGCGGTGTCGCCGGGCACGCCGGGCTCTTCTCGTCGGCGGACGACGTCGCGCGCTACGCATCCGCGATCCTCGCCGGCGGCCGCGGCGTCCTCTCGCCGGCCGGCGTCGCCTCGATGACGACGCCGCGCGTCTACGGCGACCGCGAGCTGCGGGCGATCGGCTGGGACGTCGACACCGGCTACTCGAGCCCGCGGGGCGAGCTCTTCCCGCTCGGCTCCTTCGGCCACACCGGCTGGACGGGCACGTCGCTGTGGATCGACCCCACGACCGGCGTCTACGTCGTGATCCTCACGAGCCGGACCCACCCCGACGGCAGCGGCAACGTGGTCGGCCTGCGCTCGCGCGTCGCCACGATCGTGGCCTCGGCGATCGCCGACGTCGCGCCGGCGACGCTGCGCCGGGCGTCCGAGCCGTTCCTGCCCCTCGTCTCCCTGCCGTCGAGCCGCGCGGCGTCGAGGACTCCCGCGCCGGCGCCGGCGACGTTCGACGTGCAGGCCGGCGTCGACGTGCTCGAGGCGAAGGCCTTCGCGCCGATCGCCGGCCGGCGCGTCGCCCTCCTCACGAACCGCACCGGCATCACGCGCGACGGGCGCAGCACCGTCTCCGTCCTGCTCTCCGACAAGGCGAAGGCGAAGGGCGTGTCGCTCGTGCGGCTCTTCTCGCCGGAGCACGGGCTCTACGCCGAGGTCGACGAGAAGGTCGGCGACATCACGGACAAGGCGACGGGCCTGTCGGTCGTCTCGCTGTACGGCGACAAGAGGAAGCCCGCGCCGGAG
Organism: Vicinamibacteria bacterium; assembly: GCA_046331285.1. Taxonomy (GTDB): domain Bacteria; phylum Acidobacteriota; class Vicinamibacteria; order Fen-336; family Fen-336; genus DATBSL01. The sequence continues at coordinate 484 of JAXLRD010000083.1, read as the reverse complement.
GACCTCGCGGGCCTCGACGCGGTCGTCGTCGACCTGCAGGACGCGGGCGCGCGCTTCTACACCTACCTCACGAGCGTCGGCTGGCTGATGGAGGAGGCGGCGAAGGCGAAGGTGAAGGTCGTCGTGCTCGACCGGCCGAACCCGATCGGCGGCGCGCTCGTCGAGGGGCCGCCGGCCGACCCGGACAAGCTCTCGTTCACGGCGGTCCACACGATCCCCGTGCGCACGGGGATGACGATCGGCGAGGTCGCGAAGATGGTGGCGGCCGAGCGCTCGATCCCGGTCGAGCTCGAGGTGGTTCCCCTCGCCGGCTGGAAGCGCTCCTTCTACTTCGAGGACACGGGCCTGACCTGGGTCGCGCCGTCGCCGAACCTCCGCACCCCGACGCAGGCGGTGCTCTATCCCGGCGTGGCGCTCCTCGAGACGACGAACGTCTCGGTCGGCCGCGGCACCGACACGCCGTTCGAAGTCGTCGGCGCCCCGT
>JAXLRD010000082.1:0-28343 GCA_046331285.1 Vicinamibacteria bacterium | reverse complement strand
GTGGATCGCCTGCAGGCCGTCGGCGGACTGGATGGCGACGTCGAAGCCCTCCTCGGCCCCGAGCCAGCCGCCCCGGTCGCGCGAGAGCTGCTTGAGGTCCGTCCCCTCGACGTACTCCATCGAGATGTAGCGGATGCCCTGGTCCTCGCCGTACTCGTGGATGCGGCAGACGTTGCGGTGGGAGACCTTGCGGGCGAGCTTGATCTCGTGGCGGAAGCGCTTCGCCATGTCCGGCGTGTTCGCGAACTCGGCCCGGAGCACCTTGATCGCCACGGTCTCGTCGAGCATCCGGTCGTGGGCCTTGTAGACCATGCCCATGCCACCCTTGCCGAGGGGGCTCAGGATCTCGTAGCGGCCGGCGATCACGGAGCCGCCCGTCAGTGCGGCCAGGGCGCGGCCGCACGTGAAGCAGGCTTCCGCCGTGTCGTCGTTGTCCGCCTTGCAGGATGGGCAGATCATGGCGTTTGGGCCGCCGAAACGCCTGATTGTGTACCGGAACGGGGGCCGCCGCTACCGTCCTTCGCTTTCGGGGCCGGTCTAAGATCATTTCCATGAGCGCCTACCGAATCCACCTCCTCTTCCTGGCGGCCACTCTCATGACCACGAACGCGAACGCCCAGCCGGCCCGGCCGGCCGATCGGATCCTCCCCTTCGACGCGGTCGAGAAGACCCTGCCGAACGGCCTCAAGGTGATCGTCGTCCCGACCGGGTTCCCGAACATCGTGTCGCTCCAGATCCCGGTCCAGACCGGGTCCCGGAACGAGGTCGAGCCCGGCAAGTCCGGGTTCGCCCACTTCTTCGAGCACATGATGTTCCGGGGGACGAAGGCCTACCCGCCCGACGCCTACCAGGCCATCCTCACCAAGGCCGGAGCGCGGCAGAACGCCTACACGACCGACGACTACACGAACTACCACACGACCTTCGCCAAGGAGGACCTCGAGAAGATCCTCGAGATCGAGGCCGACCGCTTCCAGAACCTCGACTACTCGGTCGAGGCGTTCAAGACCGAGTCCCGCGCCGTCCTCGGCGAGTACAACAAGAACAGCGCCAACCCGATCCAGAAGCTCTTCGAGGTCCAGCGCGAGAACGCGTTCCGGGTCCACACCTACCGCCACACGACGATGGGCTTCCTCAAGGACATCGAGGACATGCCCAACCAGTTCGAGTACTCGAAGACGTTCTTCGACCGCTGGTACCGGCCGGAGCACACGACGGTGATCGTGGCCGGCGACGTCACGGCGGCCGAGGTGCTGCCCCTCGTCGAGAAGTACTGGGGCGGCTGGAAGCCGGGGACGTACAAGGTCGAGATCCCGCAGGAGCCGCCCGCGGCCGGGCCGGTGAAGGCCCACGTGCCGTGGAACGCGCCGACGCTGCCGTGGGTGAGCGTGGCGTTCCACGCCCCGGCGTTCTCCGAGACGAGCCGCGAGTGGGCCGCCCTCGACATCCTGGCCGACCTCTCGTTCGGCGCGACCTCGCCCCTCTACAAGAAGCTCGTCGTCGACGAGCAGAAGGTCGACCGCCTGTTCGGCGGGGCGCCGGACAACGCCGACCCGGAGCTCTTCAACGTCGTCGCCCGCGTGAAAAAGGCCGAGGACGTGCCGTACGTGCGGGACGAGATCCTGAAGGCCTACGCCGCGGCGGCCGCCGCGCCGCCCTCGGCCCAGCGCGTGGCCGACGCGAAGTCGGCCGGCCGCTACGGCTTCCTTCGCACGCTCGACAACACGGAGACGATCGCCGGGAACCTCGCCCGCTACGTCCGCTACCGCCGCTCGTTCGACACGATCAACGAGCTCTACCGGACCTACGCCCAGGTGACCCCGGCCGACATCCAGGCCGCGGCGAAGAAGTACTTCGTCGACGCCTCGCTCGTGCAGACGACGCTGTCGAAGGACGCCCTGCCGGCGCTCGTCGAGACGATCCCGGCCCTCGCCTCGCTCGACGCGGCGGCCTACGCGAAGGCCGCCGAGCCGGCGCCCGCCGCCAAGGCCGCTCCCGCGGCGAAGCCGGCGGCGGCGCCGCCGGTCGCCCTGAAGCCGGTCGTGCTGCGCTCGAAGCTGCCCCAGCTCGACGTGAAGCTGCTCTTCGCGGTGGGCTCGGCGCACGACCCCGCGGGCAAGGAGGGCCTCGCCGCGCTCTCCGCCGCGATGATCGCCGACGCCGGCTCGAAGTCGATGACGATCGACGAGATCGAGAAGGCCTTCTTCCCGATGGCCGCGAGCTTCGGCGCGCGCGTCGACAAGGAGATGACGACCTTCACCGCCCGCGTGCACCGCGACAACTGGGACCGCTTCGCCGACATCGCCCTCGCCCAGCTCGCCGAGCCCGGCTTCCGCGAGGAGGACTTCCAGCGGATCAAGGACCTCCAGCGGAACGCGCTCGTGCAGGACCTGCGGGCGAACAACGAGGAGGAGCTCGGCAAGGAGCGGCTGCAGGCGCTGCTCTTCGCCGGGACGCCGTACGGGCACCCCGCCCTCGGGACGGTGGCCGGGCTCGAGGAGATCACCCTCGACGACGTGAAGGCGTTCGTGGCGAAGGCGTACACGCAGGCCGCGCTCACCGTCGGCGTCTCCGGCGACGCCCCGGCCGGGCTCGAGGCGCGCCTCGGCCGCGCGGCGGCCGAGCTCGCGAAGGGCCCGGCCCTGCCCGCGCCGGCCGGGGTCGTCGCCCGCACCCCGAAGGGCCTCGCCGTCGACCTGATCGAGAAGGAAACCCGCGCGACGGCGATCTCGTTCGGCCACCCAATCGCCGTCACCCGCTCGCACCCGGACTACCCCGCGCTCTACCTGGCCCGGACGTGGCTCGGCGAGCACCGCTCGTCCTCCTCGCACCTCTACCAGCGCATCCGCGAGCTGCGCGGGATGAACTACGGCGATTACGCCTACATCGAGGCCTTCCCCCGCGGCGGCTTCCAGTTCTTCCCCGAGCCGAACATCGCGCGGCGGGCGCAGATCTTCGAGGTGTGGATCCGGCCGGTCGTCCCGGAGAACGGGCCGATGGCCTTCCGCATCGCCCTGTGGGAGGTGCGCAAGCTCGTCGAGAAGGGCCTCAGCCAGGCTGAGTTCGAGACGACGCGCGACTACCTCATGAAGAACGTCTTCGTGATGACGGCGACCCAGGACCAGCAGCTCGGCTACGCGCTCGACTCGAAGTGGTACGGCATCCCGGAGTACACGTCGTTCATGCGCGACCACCTCGCGAAGCTCACCCTCGCCGACGTGAACGCGGCCATCAAGAAGCACCTCTCCGGCGCCGACCTGCAGGTCGTGATGATCACCAAGGACGCGAAGGGCCTCGCGGACCAGCTCGTGAACGACGTCGCCCCCGCCATCAAGTACGAGGCGCCGAAGCCGCAGGACGTCCAGGACGAGGACAAGGCGATCGCCGCCGTGAAGCTCGGCATCAGGCCCGAAGCCGTGACGATCACGCCGGCCGACGCCGTCTTCGCGAAGTAGACGGCCGGGGTCGGGTCTCGAATCCCGGTTCGAGGCCTGACCCCTTTCTCCGGAGGCCGCTCATGGCCCTGCGCTCCGTGAACCCCGCGACCGGCGAGCTCGTCCGCGAGTACGAGGAGGCCGCACCGGAAGAGATCGACGCCGTCCTCCGGGCCGCCGCCGCCGCCTTCGAGCTCTGGCGGAGAACGGCTTTCGGTGAGCGGGCGGTCGTGCTCCGTCGGGCGGCCGCCGGGCTGCGGGCTCGCCGGGACGAGCTCGCCCGCCTGATGGCGGTCGAGATGGGCAAGCCCGTCGCCCAGGGGCGGGCCGAGGTCGACAAGTGCGCGGGGGTCTGCGAGCACTACGCCACGCATGCCGAGCGCTACCTCGCTCCCGAGACCGCGCCGACCGAGGCCACGAAGAGCTTCGTGGCCTTCGAGCCGCTCGGGCCGGTGCTCGCCGTCATGCCCTGGAACTTTCCCTTGTGGCAGGTGTTCCGCTTCGCCGCGCCGGCCCTCATGGCCGGGAACGTGGCGCTGCTGAAGCACGCCTCCAACGTGACCGGCTGCGCCCTCGCGATCGAGGAGACGCTGCACGGCGCGGGCGCTCCGCGCGACGCCTTCCGCGCCCTCCTCGTCGGCTCGCCGCGGATGGACGCGATCCTCCGCGCGCCCGAGGTCGCGGCCGTGACGCTCACCGGCAGCACGCCGGCCGGCCGGGCGGTCGCCGCGACGGCGGGCGCGTGCCTGAAGAAGACGGTGCTCGAGCTCGGCGGCAGCGACGCCTACGTCGTGCTGCAGGACGCCGACCTCGACGCGGCCGCCGAGACCTGTGCCGCGTCGCGGCTCGTCAACGGCGGGCAGAGCTGCATCGCGGCCAAGCGGTTCGTCGTCGTCGAGCCCGTCCTCTCCGCGTTCGAGGAGCGGCTCGTCGAACGGATGCGGGCCCGTCGCGTCGGCGACCCCCTGGACGAGGCGACCGACGTGGGCCCGCAGGCGCGCGCGGACCTGCGCGACGAGCTCCACCGCCAGGTGGAGGCGAGTGTCGCGAAGGGCGCGCGCGTCGCCCTCGGGTGCGCGCCGCCGAGCGGCCCGGGCGCCTACTACCCGCCCTCCGTCCTCGCCGACGTCCGCCCCGGCATGCCCGCCTTCGACGAGGAGCTCTTCGGGCCGGTGGCCGCGGTCGTTCCCGCGAGGAACGAGAAGGACGCGATCCGCCTCGCGAACCAGAGCGTCTTCGGCCTCGGCGCCGCCGTCTTCACGCGCGACCGCGAGCGCGGCGAGCGGATCGCCCGCTACGAGCTGCAGGCCGGCTCGTGCTTCGTCAACGCGCTCGTCCGCTCCGACCCCCGCCTGCCGTTCGGCGGGATCAAGGAGTCCGGCTACGGCCGGGAGCTCGCGGCCTTCGGGATCCGGGAGTTCGTGAACGTGAAGACGGTGTACGTGGCGTAGGCGCGGGCCGGCCCCCGGCCGGCGGGCGACCGCCGGAGACGGCACCCCCGCCCCGCGCGAGGACCGCGACGGCCTCGACGTGGGGCGTGTGGGGGAACATGTCGACCGGCTGCAGCGACAGCACGCGGTAGCCGGCGGCCAGGGCCTCGGCCAGCTCGCCGCCGAGGGCTTCGGGGTTGCACGAGACGACGACCGCGCGCTTCGGCTTCAGGCGGCGGAAGACGGCGCGGAGCACGGCCGGAGGGCAGCCGTCCCGCGGAGGGTCGAGCACGACGGCGTCGAACGGCTCCTCCTCGGCGAGGCGCGGCAGCGCGCTCCACGTCGGCGGCCACGAGAGTGAGCCGCTCCTCGGGGACGCCGTTCGCGCGGCGGTTGAGCTCGGCGTCGCGCGCGCTCTTGCGACTGGCCTCGACCGCCACGACCGTGTGGCCGCGCGCGGCGAGCGGCAGCGAGAAGAGCCCGCTGCCCGAGTACAGGTCGAGCAGGCGCCGCCGGACGTCGCGCTTCCCTCGCAGGCGCGCACGACCAGGTCGACGAGGACGGACGCCGCGGCCACGTTCGTCTGGAAGAAGGACGTCGGCGAGACGAGGAAGGCGGGCCCGAGCGAGGTCTCGCGGACGTGACCGGGCCCGTGCACGCGCCGCGTCTCGCGGCCCACGAGGTACGGGCCCGGACGGTCGTTGAGGTTCACCGCGAGCCCGGAAGGCGCGTCGGGCGAGTCGAGGAGCGCGCGCAGGGGACGCTCGACCGCGGGATCCTCGCGACCGACGACGAGCATCGCGACGCACTCGCTCTCGTCGCGGGTGGTGCGCAGGACCACGTGGCGGGCGGTGCCCCGGCGCAGGTCCTCGCTCGCGCCAGAGACGCGGGCGGCCGCGAGCGCGTCGCGCAGCGCGAACGCCACGCGATTCGCGCGCGGCGGGTGGACCGGGCACTCGTCGGCGGCCACGACGTCGTGGGTCCCGCGCGCGTAGTGGCCCATGACGAGGCCGCGGCCCGACGGCCCCGGCGCGAGGACGAAGCTCGACTTCTGCCGGTAGCCCCACGGCATGCCGTCCGCGCCGGCGGGCATGCCGATCATCGGCGCCACCGCCGGCGCGCGCTCGCCGAGGGCGCGAGCGAGGACGGCCTCGAGCCGGCGGGCCTTCGCGCGCAGCTGCTCCTCGTACGCGACGTGCTGCCAGGTGCAGCCGCCGCACACGGCGGCGTGGCGGCAGCGGGGCGTCACCCGGAACGGCGAGGGCTCGACCACCTCGACGAGCTCGGCGAGCGTCCGCCCCGGCGCGAGCGGGCGCACCGGGCGCACGCGCGCGCGCTCGCCGGGGATCGCACCGTGGACGACGAGGCGCTCCTCCCCGACGTGCGCGACCGCCGCGCCGGAGCCGTCGAACGACGTCAGCGGGACGACGAGCTCTGCTTCCACGCCTCCACGTTGCGCTCGATCTGCCGGGCGTGCCCGGCCATGTGGGCCGCGTAGATCCGCAGCCAGTCCTCCGCGGTGTAGGGGCCCGACTCGGTGTGGCGGCCGGCCTTCGCCCAGTCCGCCTCGGTCATCTGCCGAAGGAGCGGGACGGTGCGGCTGCGCGCGGCGGCCGCGGCGGCGAGGGACTCCTCGAGCGGCTGGCCGTGGTAATCGAAGCGCCGCGCCCACTCGTCCTGGTCGTACCCGACGACGAGCGGCTCCTTCTCCGCGATCACGTACCGGATCCGCAGCGCCGCGTTCGTCTCGGAGTCCGCGCAGTGCACGACGATCTCGTGGGCGCTCCACTTCCCGGGCCCGGGGCGCCACTGCAGCGCCTCCTTCGGCACGGTCGCGAGGGCGCGCCGGACCTCGTCGGCCCCCCTCGCGTACTGCTCGATGAGCGCGTCCCGTTCCTGCGGCGACAGACCCATGGCCCCTCCCGGCGAAGTCCCTCTTGGCCGAGTCTGACACGAGACGGGCCCCGGTGACCGCTATCCGGCAACCCCGCCCGGGCCGCCGTCCGGCCACTCCCTCGCAAGTCGTTGATCTTCCAGGGCCAGAGGCTGGTACTCGACTTGCACACGCCACCGCCGTGAGCGACCGGCTGCTGCTGATCGACGACGACGAAGCGGTCCTCCGGACGTACGAGGCGCACTTCGCCCGCGCGGGCTTCGAGGTGGAGCGAGCGGTGAGCCTGCAGCAGGCGGCGGAGCGCCTGGCCAGGCAGCCGTTCGACGCCGTCATCGCCGACGTCTGCCTGACGCCGGACGGCCGCGCCGAGGGCCTGTCGATCGCCTCGCTCCGGCACGACGGCCGACGGGAAGCGCCGGTCGTCGTCCTGACGGCCTACGGGGCTCCCGACCAGGCCGTGGCCGCCGCGCGGCTCGGCGCGGACGCGTTCCTGCACAAGCCGGTGAGCCTCGTGTGGCTCGAGGGCCTGCTGCGGGCGCGCATCGACGACCGACGCGGCCCCGCCCCCTCCGCCGCAGCCTGAAACCGTCCCACCCTCCGGGCCGGGCCACGCTGGCCCCGCCCTTGCTCTCTCCTCCCGGGAACGCCGGCGGGGACCGGGGTTTCGTGGCCTGGCTGCCACATGTCCGTGGCCCCGGGGGCACAAGGAGGTGACCGATGGCAGTGGAGATCCGGCCGGCGACGCTGCAGGACGGCGTCGCGGTTCTCTCGCTTCTCGAGAACGTCGGCTACTACCCGGAGCCGATCGGCTTCGCGCAGACCTTCCGCCGCACCATCCACGACCCGAGCTTCCTCGTCCGCGTCGCGGAGAGCGCCGGCCGCATCGTCGGCGTCGCGACGCTGTCCGTGCGGCACCACCTCGGCCTCGGCGGGCTCCTCGCCTGTCTCGACGAGCTCGCGATCGCGCCCGGCGCGCCGCCGGGCACCCTGCGCGGCCTGCGTCGCGCGACGCTCGGCCGGGCCCGCGCCCTCGGTGCGGTGCGCGTGCTGAAGGACGCGAACCAGCACACGCCGCCGCCGCGGGCGGCTCAGCTCCGCGCGCGCGAGGCCGCGGCCGGCGCCTGATCCGCGTGGGCGGGACCGAGACGTTCGACTTCGCCGGGCCGGCGGGACGCGTCGAGGCCGTGCTGATGCGGCCCGACGCGCCGCCGGTCGCGGCGGCCGTCGTGTGCCACGCGCACCCGCTGCACGGGGGCATGATGCACTTCAAGCCCGTGTTCCGCGCGGCGAAGGCCCTGCAGGAGGCCGGCCTCGCCGCGCTGCGGTTCAACTTCCGGGGCGTCGGCCGCAGCGAGGGCGCGCACGACGGCGGTGTCGGCGAGCAGGACGACGCCCGCGCCGCCCTCGACGAGATGGAGCGGCGCTTCCCCGGCATGCCGCTCGTCCTCGGCGGCTTCTCCTTCGGCTCGGCGATGGCCCTGCGCGTCGCCGCGGGCGACGCGCGCGTCCGCGCCGTCCTCGCGATGGGCTACCCGCTGCGCCGGGGCGCCGACACGGCGCCGCTCGGCGCGGTCGCCCAGCCCCGCCTCTTCGTGCAGGGCGACGAGGACGAGTTCGGCCCCGCGGAGGAGATCCGCGCCGTCGTCGAGCCGCTCGCTCCGCCGCGCGAGCTCGTCGTCGTGACGGACGCCGACCACTTCTTCACCGGGCGCCTCGATCTGCTGCACGCGGCCGTCCTCGACTGGGCGCGGCGCCGACCGTGGGAGGCGCCGGGCTAGTCCCGCAGGCCGAGCGAGCTCGGCGTCGCCTCCTCCTCCGGCTCCTCGTCCCGCTCGCCGCCGGGCGGCCCGGCGGGCAGGAAGCGCGCGAGGATCCACGCGAAGAGGCCGGCCACCGCGTGCGGCAGCAGCTCGACGCCGCCGCCGAGAGCGCGGGGGACGACGAGGGCCCAGGCGAGGAGGAGGGGCGCGGCGTAGCGCCAGAAGACCGCGCGCTCCTCCCAGGCGTAGGCGGCGGCGAAGAGCGGCAGCGCCACGTGCGGGCCGAGCGGCGTGGGCGCGAGGTGGAGCGCCCCGAGCTCGAGGAGCCCGGCGATCACCATCCCCTGCACGAAGCCGAAGGCGATCCGCGTGCGCTCGTAGAGGTACGCGAAGCCGGCGCCGGCGAGGACGGCGAGGAGGGCGCGGCCCGCCGCCACGGGGGGCAGCGACAGGCGCGGCAGGACGTGGGCGCCGTAGAGCAGGGTGAAGGCCGCGGCCGAGCCGTTGCGGATCCACTTCGTGAGCCGCCGCTGCGGCACCACGAAGACGTCGGCCAGGAGGTACGCGACGTAGGCGTAGCAGGGCCACACCAGGGCGAAGGAGCGCGTCTTCCAGAAGACGAAGAGGGCGAGGCCGAGCGCGGGCAGCGCCTCGTGGAGGCGGGGCCACGGCGCGTCGCCGCGCCACAGCGCGTCGATCTTGCGGTCGGCCCGCACCGCCGGCAGCAGCGAGCGCTCGACGCGGCGGCGCAGCTCCGCGAGCAGCTCCGCCTCCGCCTCCTCGGCCGGCCGGCCGGCGTAGGCGCGCGGGTCGATCGGGTCGTGGTAGCGCACGCGCACGGTGGCGAGGCCGGGCAGCGGCCGGTCGTGCGGCCAAGCGCGGTAGGCACCGCGGATCGTGGCCGGCACGAGCGGCGCGCCCGTCTCGAGCGACAGCCGGGCGGCGCCCGCGCGCAGCTCGTCCTCCATCCAGCCCGCGCGCGAGCGTCGGCCCTCGGGGAAGATGCCGACGATCTCGCCCTCCTCGAGGAGAGCCTTCGCGGCCTCGTAGGCCGAGCCGCCCCGGCCCCGGCGCAGGTCGACCGGGAAGGCGCCGAAGAGCCGGACCAGCCCGCCGAGGAGAGGCACGCGGAACAGCGCGTCCCAGGCCATGAAGCGGATCGGCCGCTTCACCTGCAGCGAGAGGAGGACGGGGTCGAGGTACGAGGGATGGTTCGCCGCGACCACGGCCGGCCCGTCCGGGATCTTCTCCTCGCCGAGGCAGTCGTAGGTGAAGAGGACGCGGAAGAGGGCCTCGACGACGGCGCGCAGCGCGTCCCTCACCACCGGACCGGCCTCAGGCGGGGCCCGGCCCGGCGCGCCTGGGGTGGCGCGAGGGCAGCGCGAGGAGGGTCGGCTTCACCGCGGCGTAGGCCTCCTCGATCTCGCGCACGGCCTCGGCCGCTCCCTCCGTCGATCCGGAGCGGCCGAGCAGCTCGAGCCGCGCGCACAGGTCGGCCATGCGCCGGCAGCCGAGGTTGCCGCAGCTGCCGTAGAAGCTGTGAGCGGCCCGCTCGAGCGCGACGGGGTCGTGCCCGCGGGCGGCCTTGCGCAGCGCGCCGATCCGCACCGGGGCGATGCGGACGAAGGTCGCCACCACCTCGTCGAGGAGGGTACCGTCGTCGTCGACGGACATCAGGCTCTGGACGATGGCCTCGTCGAGCGTGTCGTGGGCGGACGGCCCCGGCGGCGGCGCGGGCGCCGGAGTGGCCGCGGGGGGCCGCGCCGCGCGGACCCAGCGCGTGAGCACCGCCTCGACGTCCTTCGGGGTGATCGGCTTCGAGACGTAGTCGTCCATGCCGGCCGCGAGGCACTTCTCGCGGTCGCCCTTCATCGCGTTGGCCGTCATCGCGACGATGGGCGTGCGCCGGGCGCCGCCCTCGGCCTCGCGAATCCGGCGCGTGGCCTCGAAGCCGTCCATCTCCGGCATCTGGACGTCCATCAGGACCGCGTCGTAGCGGGACCGCTCGCAGGCCTCGACCGCCTCCCGCCCGTTCTCCGCCACCTCGACCGAGAAGCCGAGCTTCTCGAGGATCCGCACGGCCACCTTCTGGTTGACCTCGTTGTCCTCGGCCACGAGCAGGTGGGCGACGTGGTCCTCGCGCGCCTCGCGGAGGCTGTGGCGGGTGACGAGGTGCTTCGCGTGGTCGCGCGGCCCGCCGAGGACCTCGGCGAGGCAGTCGTAGAGGTCGCCCTCGTCGACCGGCTTCGTCAGGTAACCGGCGATCCCGATCCGCGAGGCCTCCGCGCCGTGGCCGCGCTGGCCGAAGGAGGTGAGCAGGACGAGGCGCAGGTCGTCGAGCTCGGGCTTCTCCTTGATGGCGCGGGCGAGGGTGAGCCCGTCCATCTCCGGCATCTTCATGTCGAGGATGGCGAGGTCGAACGAGGCGCCGAGGGGCCCCGCCTGCTGCAGGGCGGAGAGGGCCATGGGCCCGCTGTCGACCGCGCTCACGCGCATGCCCCAGTAGCCGAGCTGCTGCTTGAGGATCTGCCGGTTCGTCGCGTTGTCGTCGACCACGAGCACGCGGCGGCCGGCGAGGCGGCCGGCCGGGGCGCGGTCGACCGCGGCCGGGGCCTGGCGCCGGAAGCGCGCGGTGAAGAAGAAGGTGCTGCCCTGCCCGGGCCGGCTCTCGACGTCGATCTCGCCGCCCATGAGGCCGACGAGCCGGCGCGAGATCGCGAGGCCGAGGCCGGTGCCCCCGTGGCGGCGGGTGACCGACCCGTCGCCCTGGACGAACGACTGGAAGAGGCGCGACTTCAGCTCCGGGTCGATCCCGACGCCGGTGTCGCGCACCTCGAAGCGGACCCGCACGAGGTCGTCGGAGGCCTCCGCCGGCGTCACCCGCAGCACGACCTCGCCCGTCTCGGTGAACTTGACCGCGTTGCCGACGAGGTTGGTGAGGACCTGCCGCAGCCGGCCGGGGTCTCCCCGGAGCGCGCTCGGCACGTCGTGGCGGATGAGGCAGAGCAGCTCCAGCCCCTTGGCCTGCGCCGCCTCCGCGAACGAGCCGAGCACCTCCCGCACCGCCCGCCGCAGGTCGAAGTCGGCCACGTCGAGCTCGAGGCGCCCCGCCTCGATCTTCGAGAAGTCGAGGATGTCGTTGATGATCTCGAGGAGCGCGCGGCCCGAGGAGTCGATGATCTCGGCGTACTCGCGCTGCTCGGGCGTGAGCCCGGTGTCGAGGAGGAGCCGGGTCATCCCGATGACGCCGTTCATCGGCGTGCGGATCTCGTGGCTCATGTTGGCCACGAACTCGGACTTCAGCCGCGAGGCCTCGAGCGCGGCCTGCCGGGCGCGGACGAGGAGGTCGATGCTCTGGGCGACGAGGACGACGCCGGCCACCGCCCCCGACGCGTCCCGCCAGGGGTGGACCGTCCACCGGAGGTAGACCCGGCTGCCGTCCTCGCGCTCGAGCGCGTCCTCCGGCTCCGACACGACCTCGCCGGCGAGGGCCCGGTCGAGGACCGTGCGGTAGCGCTCCGGCATGCCGGGCCAGACCTCGTCGACCGTCCGGCCGACGACCGACGGCCCGGCGTGGCCGAGGTAGCGCAGCCAGCGCGACGAGTGCGCGACGTGCCGCCGCTCGAGGTCGAGCATCGCCATCGCCACCGGGGCGTGGGTCACGATCTGCCGCAGCTGCTCGCGCTCGCGCTCGACCGCCTCCTGCGCGAGGTTGCGGGGGGTGATGTCACGGGCGAGCCCCTGGAGCCCGGCGAAGCGGTCGCCGTGCATCACGAGCTGGACGCGCTGGCCGACCCACAGCTCCTGGCCCGACTGCGTGATCATCGGGAACTCGCAGTACGTGTTCGGGATGCCCTGCTGGCGCTGGTCCTCGTAGTAGCGCCGCGCCTGCTCCCGGTAGTCCGGGCGCACGAAGTCGAGGAAGCGCCGCCCGAGAAGATCGGAGGGCTCGTAGCCGAGCACGTCCTGCACGGCGGGATTCACGTACGTGAAGCGTCCGTCGGAGCCGGTGCGGAAGATGACGTCGTCGGCGACCTCGACGAGGCCGCGGAAGAGCGTCTCGCGCGACTTGGCGCGCGCCGCGTCGTCTCGCGACTGGAGCAGCGCGGCCCGCGTCTGCATCAGGCCGGCTTCCTTCTCGGCGAGAGCGGCCCGGGTCTCGGCGAGGGTCGCCTCGCTCCGCGCGAGGGCGGCCTGGGCCTCGGCCCGGGCCCGGGCCTCTCTCGCGAGCCTCCGGCCCAGCGAGAAGCCCCGGGCGAGAAGGCCTGCCGCGAAGAGGCAGAGGACGACACAGAGCGAGACCGTGGGCGTCAGGGGAGGGGCTCCAACCGGAAGGAACAGTAAAGCCCCCACCGCGGGCGGTCAAGGCGCGGTTTGACGCTCCGAACCCGTGTTGGATAGAGTCGCGCCAGGGAATGCCCTCGAGGAACCTGGCCGTCGCGCTGCTGGTGGCCCTCTGCCTCGCCACGGTCGAGGCTTGGGACGTCCACACCGACGACGGCTGCGCCGTCGAGACGCACTGCAACGCCTGCCTCCTGAAGCTCGGGACGGCCGGCGAGCCCGGCCTTCCCTACGCTCCGCCGCCCGTCGTCGCGATCGCGCGCCTCGCGGACCCCGCACCGGCGCCGGCCCCGCAGGACGCGTCGCCGCGCGACCTGCCGACGCGCGGCCCGCCTCCGGCCTGAAGCAGCTCACCCTCGGACGGTCGACGCGCGCGCGCGGTCCCTCTTTCACCCGGTTCGCCCCGGGCCCTGTGGTCCGCCGGCGCGCGGCGCGACGGCCGTCGTGGACGTGGCTTCAGCGAAGGAGAGGCAGGATGCGGCTCGGCCGGAAACGATGGACGGGGATTCTGTGGGTGTGCCTCGCGCTCGGGGCGACCTCGACGACGACGGGGGCCGCGGCGGCGGCCACGCCGGAGCCGCCGGCCGCGACGGCCGCCGCTCCGGCGGACGAGGTCGCGCGTCTGCGCGAGGCGCTCGAAGCGCTCCGGCAGGAATACGCCGGCCGCATCGCGACGCTCGAGGAGCGCCTCGCCGCGCTCGAGAAGAGCCAGAGCGAGGCGGCGACGGCCGCGCCCGCCGCCTCGGCCGATGCCGGCGGCGGGGCGGCGGCGCCGGTCGCGTCCTCCAAGGTCTTCAACCCCGACATCGCCGTCATCGGCAACTTCGTCGGGGCCGCGGGGAAGACGCCGGGCGGCGGCGAGCCGTCGCTGAGCCTGCAGGAGTCGGAGTTCTCCTTCCAGGCCGTCGTGGACCCCTACGCCCGCGCCGACTTCTTCCTCACGTTCGGCCCGGAGGAGGTCGGCGTCGAGGAGGGGTACCTCACGTTCCCCGCGCTCCCCGGCGGCCTCCTCGGCAAGGTCGGGAAGATGCGCGAGGCCTTCGGCCGCGTGAACACGGAGCACCCCCACACGCTCCCGTTCGCCGACCTGCCCCTCATCTCCCGCAACCTGCTGGGCGGCGAGGCTCTCTCGGACTCGGGGATCTCCCTCGCGAGGCTCCTCCCGGCGCCGGGGTTCTTCCTCGAGGCGACGGGCCAGGTCTTCCGCGGCGAGTCGGACGTCTTCAGGGCGGAGACGCGCGGCGACCTGCAGTACGCGGGCCGCCTGCGCGCCTACCGGGACGTGACCGAGTCGACGAACGTCGACCTCGGCGGGTCGATCGCCTACGGCCACAACGGCGTCACGGCCGACTCGAAGACGCGCCTCGTCGGCGCCGACCTCACGGTGCGCTACCGTCCGCTGCGCCGGTCGATCTACACGGGCGTCCTCGCCCGGGGCGAGGCGGTATGGTCGCGCCGCGAGGACCCCGCGGGCGGGACCGTGAGCGCCTTCGGCGCCTACGGTTACCTCGGCTACCAGTTCGCCCGCCGGTGGACCGCGGGCGTGCGCCTCGACTCCGCGGAGCGGGCCGACGCGCCGGGGCTCCGCGACCGGGGCGGCTCGTTCGTCCTCACCTACCGCCCGAGCGAGTTCAGCCTGGTGCGGGGCCAGTACCGCCGCACGAGCTTCGCCGACCGCGACGAACCGGCGAACGAGTTCCTCTTCCAGCTCCTGTTCACGATCGGCGCCCACGGCGCCCACCCGTTCTAGAGAGGTCGCCATGCGAAGCCTCCGTCGCACCGTCGCCACCGCCGCTCTCGTGATCGCCGCCGCCCTTCCCTCCCACGCCGCCGTCAACGTCGTCACGACCACCGAGGACCTCGCCGACCTCACGCTGCAGGTCGGCGGGGACCGGGTCAAGGTCGAGTCGATCGCCCGCGGGTACCAGGACCCGCACTTCGTCGAGGCGAAGCCGAGCTTCATCCTCAAGCTCGCCAAGGCCGACCTGCTCGTCGTCGTCGGCCGCGAGCTCGAGATCGGATGGCTGCCGCCCCTCGTCCAGCAGAGCCGCAACGCGAAGATCCAGCCGGGCGCGCCCGGCTACCTCGACGCGTCGCTGACCGCGAAGATCCTCGAGATCCCGACCGGCCAGATCACCCGCGCCATGGGCGACGTCCACCCGCAGGGCAACCCGCACTACCACCTCGACCCCGGGAACGGCCGCCGGATCGCGAAGGCGATCGCCGACAAGCTGTCCCAGATGTCGCCCGGGGACGCCGCGTACTTCGCGGCGCGCTACGGCGACTTCGACAAGCGCCTCGCCGAGGCGGAGAAGCGCTGGGACGCGGCGATGGCGCCCTTCAGGGGCCTGAAGGTCGTCACCTACCACCGCTCGTGGGCGAACCTCACCGACCGCTTCGGCCTGAACGTGATCGGCTACGTCGAGCCGCGGCCCGGCATCCCGCCCTCGCCCCAGCACACGCTCGACCTCATCGGCGAGATGAAGCGGCAGGGCGTGAAGGTCCTCATCGTCGAGCCCTACTTCGACCTCAAGACCCCCAACTCGATCGCGCGCGAGACGGGCGCCCAGGTCGTCGTGCTGCTGTCCTCGGTGGGCGGCGAGAAGAGTGTCGCCGACTACGTGAAGCTCTTCGACTACGACGTCGACCTCCTCGTGAAGGCGATCCGGGCCACGGGAGCGAGGTGATGCTCGACCTCGACGTCCTCCGGTTCCTCGCCGCGCCGTTCGTCGCGAGCCTCATCCTGGCCGGCATCCACGCCTACCTCGGCGTGCACGTGGTCGAGCGCGGGGTGATCTTCGTCGACCTCTCGCTCGCCCAGATCGCCGCCCTCGGCTCGACGATCGCGATCCTCCTGCCGTTCACCGGGCAGGACCCGCACGGCCCCTGGGTCTACTGGACCGGGCTCGCCTTCACGTTCATCGGGGCGGCGATCTTCTCGACGGTGCGGATGAAGCACGCGCGGATCCCGCAGGAGGCGGTCATCGGCATCGCGTACGCCGTGGCCTCCGCGGCCACGATCCTCGCGATGAGCCACGCCACGTCGGAGAGCGAGCACCTGAAGGACATGCTGGTCGGCAACATCCTGGCCGTCTCGTGGATCGAGGTCGGCAAGACGGCCGCCCTCTACGCCGTGATCGGCCTCTTCCACTACGTCTTCCGCCGGCAGTTCCTGGCCATCTCGATCGACCACGACAAGGCCGAGGCGTCGGGGCTCAACGTCCGCTTCTGGGACTTCCTGTTCTACGCGTCCTTCGGCTTCGTCGTGACCTCGTCGGTGCTGATCGCCGGCGTCCTCCTCGTCTTCTGCTACCTCATCGTGCCGTCGGTGGCGGCGATGCTCTTCGCCGAGCGGATCGGCCCGCGCCTCGCGATCGGCTGGACGATGGGCACGGTCGTCTCGGCCCTCGGGATCTACCTCTCGGTGAAGCTCGACCTGCCGACGGGCGCGGCGATGGTCTGCACGTTCGGCGTCGTGCTCGTGCTGATGGCGGCGGTGCGACCGCTGCTCCGGCGCCCTCTCCGCTCGGCGTGACACCGAGCCTTGAATATTGAGCGCTTATCGCTCAATATTCAAGGTCGTGAGGATCCCCCGCCCGGACCACCTGGCCGCCCTGGAGGGCCGCCTCCGTCGTTTTCCGGTCGTCGCCCTCCTCGGCGCCCGCCAGACGGGCAAGACGACTCTCGCCCGCGAGCTGGCTCGGCGGGCGCGGAGCGGCAGCACGGTCTTCGACCTGGAGCGGGCGGCGGACCTCGCGCTGCTGGACGATCCCGAGCTCGCGCTGCGAGACTTGCGGGGCCTCGTCGTCCTGGACGAGGTGCAGCGCCGGCCCGAGATCTTCCCCGCGCTGCGCGTGCTGGCCGACCGGCAGCCGCCGCCCGCGCGATTCCTCGTCCTCGGAAGCGCGTCGCCGGCTCTCCTTCGACAGGCCTCGGAGAGCCTGGCCGGCCGAATCGCCGTCCACGAGCTGCCGGGCTTCTCGCTGTCCGAGGTCGGGGCGGGCAAGCTCGAGCGCCTCTGGCTCCGAGGGTCGTTCCCCCGTGCGTTCACTCCCGGCACGGACGCCGCGAGCTACGAGTGGCGACAGGAGTTCGTTCGGACCTTCCTCGAGCGGGACATGCCTCAGCTCGGCTCTCTCGTGCCGGCCCCGACGCTCGGACGGTTCTGGGCCATGCTGGCCCATGCGCACGGCAACGTCTGGAACGGGTCCGAGTTCGCCCGGGCGTTCGGGGTGGCCCACACGACGGTCGCCCGCTACCTCGATCTCCTGAGCGGCGCCTTCGTCGTGCGGCAACTGCCGCCGTGGAGCGAGAACCTCGCGAAACGGCAGGTGAAGTCGCCCAAGGTCTACATCGCCGACTCGGGCCTGCTCCACGCCCTCCTCGACGTCCGCACTCGCGACGCGCTCGTCCGGCACCCCAAGGTCGGCGCGTCCTGGGAGGGCTTCGGGATCCAGGCGGTGATCGATCGCCTGGGCGCGCGCCGGGAGGAGTGCCACTTCTGGGGCACCTACGCGGGAGCGGAGCTCGACCTCCTCGTCGTTCGGGGCTCGCTCCGCCTCGGGTTCGAGTTCAAGCGCACGGCCGCGCCGAGCGTGACGCCCTCCATGCGGATCGCGGGCGAGGCCCTTCGCCTGAAGCGCCTCGACGTCGTCCATGCCGGCGAGCGATCCGCCGAGCTGAGCCGCGGGATCCGCGCCGTCGCCCTCGCGCGGCTGCTCGACGACCTGGAGCCGCTGCGGTAGACCCGACGGGACCGGGCGCGCGAGCGGCTACGCGGCCATTTCCCTCGCGAGCGCGCCGGCGAGGCGGCACGCGCTCGCGAGGGCGAAGCGCTTCTGCCGCTCGTCGGGCTCCTCGAAGCTCAGGGTGTGGGCGGCGTAGCGGAGCTGGGCGATCCGGTACTCCCGCGCCGGCACCGGCGAGGCGAGCCCGGCCTCGCCCAGCAGCTCCGCCGCGAGCGCGCGGAGCGGCGCGATCGCGGCGTGCGCCTTCGCGAGGGCGGGGTCGTCGAGGAGGCCGGCCGGGGGCTCGCCCGGCGGCGAGAGCAGCTCGTCCTGCGAGAGAAGGAACCGGTCGTAGGCGACCGCCCGCTCGAGGGCCGCGTCGTCGGGCAGAGGGAGGAGGATGAACTTCAGGTCGTTCTCGAGCTTCGCGACGTCGTCGAGCGCGTGGCCGTTGCGGGTCCAGTAGTAGTCGATGAGCCACGTGTTCGAGGCATCGTCGACGAGGACGTTCGCGAGGTTCAGGTCGCCGTGCACCATGCAGCAGGCGACCTCCTCCGGCTCGCGCCGCCCCCGGGCCTCGAGCAGGCCGTAGAAGCGGCCCGGGTGCGGCAGGGGCTCGCCGAGGCCGGCCACGCGCACGAGGCCGCCGTCCACCACGCCCAGCTCGGCCACGCGGGCGAGCGTCCTCTCCGCGTACCGCGGCTGGTAGCCGTAGTACTCGAAGAGGTCCAGCCGGTCGACGGCCGGCGCCTGGTAGAGGCGGCGCAGGAGGCGCTCGATCACCACGTCGAAGAGGCGCCCCACCTCGGCCGGCCCGTCCGCCTCGCGCACCGCCCGTTGCAGGGTGCGGACCTGCCCCGCCGCCATCGTCGCGAAGTGGTACTTGATCGCCCCGCGCGTCTCGAGGTCCACGTGGTCGGCGAGCCGCGGCGCGTTCGCCCCGAGGAGGTTCTCGACGCCCTCGACGGCCACCCGCTCGCGGGCGATGCGATCGTGGCGGTCGATCTTCGTCACGAACGGGATCTCCCGGCGGCCGCGCCGGTCGACCGGGAACGAGCCGAAGACCCGCGATCCGGAGAAGCCGCCGCCGATCGGGGCGAGCCGCACCGACCGGCAGTCGCGGTAGAGGTGCTCGACGAGCCGCCGCTCCTCGTCGTCGAGAGGGGAGCCCTCCGGCAGCTCGAGGGCGGGGCGCGACCGCCCGGGTCCCGCGGTCACCGCGACCGCCGGGGCCGCGAGGCCGAGCCAGGCGAGGAACTCGGCGATCGAGTCGATCACCGTGACCCCGAGGTTCGCCGCCATGTGGTCGAGGGCCTGGCGGTGGGCGAGGCGGCTGCGCGAGGCGGTGAGAGCGCTGCACACGGCGACGTCGGCGAGGCTCACGCGCGCCTGCAGCTCGTAGGCGAGGTACTGGACCTTGAAGTCCGTCCAGACGCCGACGATCCCCGCGCGGACGGGCGGGGTGGCGAGGGGGCGCAGCGTCTCCTCGAGGGTGGTGCCGACGAAGTCCGAGAGGACGGCGGAGTCGACGACGACCCCGCCGCGATCGACGACGGGTCGGAGCGGCTCGACGAACGCCGCGCCCTCCGTGCCGCGGACGCAGTGGCGGCCGAAGTGCTCGAGGTGCGCGCGCGTCGCCGGGTCGTCGGGGTCGTGCCAGTCGCGGACGTGGATCGAGGCGTGCTCCGGCCCGGCGCCCGCCGCGAAGGCGGCGAGGAACCGCGCGAGCGGCCCCTCCTGCGCCCACGCGGCGTCGGGGTCGCCGAGGAGGCGCCGGCTCTCGGCCCGGCCGATGTGCAGGTCGTTCGGCAGCGGCGCCCCCGCCGCGAGCGGGGCGACGAAGTCGTTCTGCAGGCACTGCGTGAAGAGGATCGTCCGCACGACGGCCTCAGGCGGGCGGCGGGCCCAGGAAGACGGAGTGCGGCCCGAGCGCGTCGAGAAGCGCCCGCTCCTTCTCCTCCGCGGCGACGAGGCTGCGGATCGAGAAGACCCGCAGCGCGTCGGTGATCGACAGGGTGCCGACCGCCGAGTCCTTCCGCCCGGCGAACGGGTACACGTCGGGGCCGCGGCGGCACTGCGTGTTCACGTTCACGCGGCAGACGAGGTTCGCGAGGTGATCGACGAGCGGACCGATCACGGCCGGGTCGCGGCCGAAGACGGACGCCTGCTGCCCGAACTCCGACCGCTCGACGATCCCGAGCGCCTCCTCGGGGGACGCGACGACGCTCACCGGCAGCACCGGGCCGAACGGCTCGACGCGGAAGAGCTGCGCCTCCTCCGGCACGGGGTAGACGAGCGCGGGCCGGTAGAGCGTCCCCGCCCGCTCGCCGCCGCCGCGGTTCACGACCTTGGCCCCCCGCGCGGTCGCGTCGTCGACGAGATCGGCGAGGTGCCCGGGCTTGGCGGGATCCGGGAGCGGCGTGATCGCGACCTTCTCCTCCCACGGCATGCCGACCTTCAGCCCCGCGACGCGGGCGGCCAGCCGCTCGACGAGGGCGTCGGCCACCGGCCGCTCGACGAGGACGTGCTTGAGGGCGGTGCAGCGCTGGCCGTTGAAGTTGAGCGCGCCCGAGACGATCTCCGCCGCCGCCGCGTCGAGGTCGGCGTCGCGGAGGACGATCGCCGGGTTCTTGGCGCCCATGCCGAGGATCGTCCGCAGGCGGTACGGGTGCGGGTGCTGCTTCAGGAGGATCGACGCGGTGCGGGCCGAGCCGATGAGGGCGAGCGCGTCGACGATCCCGCTCTCCATGATCGGCCCGACCACCACCGGGCCCTCGCCGGTGACGAGGTTCACGACGCCTCTCGGGAAGCTGTCGCGCAGGGCCGGGACGAGGAGGGCGTTCGCGAGGACGCCGTAGCGGGGCGTCTTCATCACCACCGGGTTGCCCATCACGAGGGCGGGGATGACGGTCGTGAAGACCTCGTTGACCGCGTAGTTGTAGGGCCCGAGGCAGAGGGCGACGCCGAGGGGCGCGCGGCGCACGCGGGCGACGAAGCCGGCGGCCGCCACCGGCGCCGCCGCCGCGCGCTCGATCTCGCGCAGGGCCTCGGCCGTGGCCTCGATGTACTCGATCGTGCGGTCGAACTCCTTCAGGCAGTCGGGCCACGGCTTGCCGACCTCCCACATGAGGGCGCGCGCCACCGGCTCGCGCAGGGGCTTCGCCCGGCGGACGAAGTCGAGCATGCAGGCGATCCGCTCGCCGGCCGAGGCGCGGGGCCACTCGCCGCGGCCGCCCCCACGCCCGCGCCGCGGCCCGCGCCGCCTCGAGCGCGAAGCCCCGCTCGCCCGGGCGCCCGGCCCGAGGGCGAGCGGCTCGAGCCGGCCGTCCTCCGCGCGGGCGCACACGGCCGAGCGGATCTCCTCGCGCTCTGCGTCCCAGCGGCGGGCCTCGCCGTCCACGAGCAGGGTGAGCCCCGCTTCGTCCGGCGCACGCCACACCCCGGCGGGGATCCCGCCGGCCGGCGGGAACAGCTGTCCGAGATCGGTCGTGTCGCTCATGGTTCTCCTCGGAAGGACGCGAACGGCGCGGGCTTCGCGGCGGCTCTCAGCGAGTCGCGCGGGACGATCCGGCACGCGATGCGCGGGGCGTCCCAGCCGAGCCGGGCCAGCGACCCGCGCAGGCGCTCGACCACCGGCGCGGCGGCCTCTTCACCCGCGGCGAGATCGAGGCGGAACGAGTTCGCCGAACGCTGGACGAGGCGGAACGCGTCGAGCGGGTGGTGCTGGAAGGCCCACGCGAGCTGCCACGCGTCGACGGCGCGGCCGTCGGGCGTCACGAAGGCGCAGGCCCGGCGCCCGCTCAGGCCCACGATCGACGGCCCGCGGAAGCCGCAGGCGCACGGGCCGTGGTCGACCTCGCCCCGGTCCCCGGGCCGGTAGCGCAGCAGCGGCAGGACGCTCGCGCGCAGGCGGGTCACGGCGAGAAGGCCGTCGATCGACTCCACCCAGACGTCGGGGGCGAGGACGTGGAAGCGCCCGTCCGCCTCCCGGCATTCCCACGCGACGGGGCCGGTCTCCGCGGTCGAGTAGTAGTTGAGGACCGGCGCGCCGAGCGCCCCTTCCGCGCGGCGGCGCAGCGCGGGCGAGAGGTGCATCGCCGACGAGAGCACCAGCCGGAGCCGGGGCGCGTCGGCCCGGTCGGCGAGCCAGTGCAGGCCCGCGGGATCGGTGAACACGACGTGCGGCGCGAAGCGGCGGAGCCGCTCCGCCGCCGCGGGCCGGGCGAGCGAGACGCGGACGAGCGTGCCGCCGATCGCCGGGAGCGGCGTCTCGTACTCGACTCCGTGCGGCAGGGCGCAGAGCAGCGCGACCCGCGGCCGTGCGGGAAGGCGGAGGCGCAGTCGCCGCATCCAGAAGCGGAGGAGGGCCCACATGTGCACGGAGTCGTAGTCCTCCTTCAGCACGACGACCGCACGGCCGGTGCTGCCGGAGCTGCGCTCGACGAACAGGCGGCCCGCCGCCCGCGCGCGCAGCGCCGGCAGCGTCTCGAACGAGCGCCCGAGCGTCTCGCGGTCGAGGCACGGGAAATGGCGCAGGTCGTCGAGCGAGCGCAGGTCGGAGGGCGAGAGACCCCGTCGCGCCAGCGCCTCGGCGTAGTGCGGCGAGCGCCAGAGCGCGTCGCGCAGCCGCGCGAGGCGGACGGCGAGCGCCCGGGCCCGCGGCCGCTCGTCGCCGGCGAAGCGCTCGAGGGCGAGGGCGGCGGCCCGCAGGCGCGGCGCGTGACGCCCGTGTCCGCGCACGCTGCGCCGGATCTCCGGCCCCGGGTCGAAGCCGGCGAGCGCCGGCGCGGACGCGCTCACGGCCGCGTCCACCGCGGAGAGACGCCGTGCGCCGCCAGGAGCGCCCGCCGCGCGCGGGCCGGCACCGCGCACCAGTGCCGCTTCGGCCCGGGCGCGCCGGCGCGCGCGAGCGCCGAGAGCTCCTCGACATAGGCGCAGAGTCGATCGAGGACCCGCCGCTCCTCGTCCGCGTGACCGCGCCCGAACCGGCGGCGTGCCTCGTCGGCGGTGCGGACACGGTCGAACGACACCCCGCCCCGCACGAAGGACGGCGGCACCCACGCGAGCTCGTCCGGAGGGACGGCGCGGTCGAGGGCGATCCAGTTGTCGCGCTTGTGGGTGAAGCAGTGCGTGCGGCACGGCTGGAGCCGGAGCGGCTGCAGGAGGGCGAGCGTGCCGAAGAGCTCGACCGGCCTCGGGTAGGCCCCGGTCGGCCGCGACGTGAGCCACACGTGCCCGCGGCCCGAGGGGCCGAGCGCCGTCAGCCGGCCCTGGAGCTGCGCGAGAAGCCCCTCGACGCCCGGATAGCGGAAGAGGGTGGGGCAGGCGTCGCCCGGCCCGAGCGGCGTGCCGAGGGCCCGCAGCCACGGCGGCGGGTCGTAGCGCTCGGCGGTGCGCTTCTCGTAGGCGGCGACGCGCTCCTTCACGCCGGGGCTCCTCTCACTCGCGCCACCCCTTCGCCTGCTCCTCGCGCTCGCGCGCCTCGCGGAGGAGCTGCGCCCTGCGCGCGGCCTCGATCTTGCGCGCGGCCTCCGCCTTCTTGTACTCGGCGAGCGCCTCGCGGTAGTCGAGCTGCGCGAGCCTCTCCCGCGACTGCTTCTCCGTCTCGCCGGCGACCTTCCCGCCGCAGCCGCGCGCCCACTGGCGCAGGAACTCCTCGCGGCGGAACGCGTTGCCGCGGACCATCTCGGCGGTGAGCGGCGCGGTGCCGTCGAGGAAGCCCTCGAGCGCGGCCGCCGCCGGGCGGCGCGAGTCCATGAGCGCGTCCACCGTCGCCGCGCGGAGCGCGGTCGCGGCGAGAGCCCGGGCGAGCGCCGTCAGGAGCTCCTCCGCCCGCGGCCACTTCCGCTTCCATCCCTCGAAGGCGCGGGGGGCGGGCGGCGCGAGGCCGGCGAGCCGGAACGTGTCGCTCACCACGGCCACGGCCACGCGCCACGGCAGCTCGGCCGTGGGCGGCGCCTGCTCGAGCTCGCGGGTGAGCGCGGCGATGTCGAAGGGCATCTCCTCCTGCTGTCGGCCGGTCGGTCCGGCAGACTATCCCGCGCGGCGGCCGGTCCGGTCAACGCCCGAAGAGGGCGTCGGCCAGGGAGGCCGCGGCGCGGCCGAAGTCGTTCATCGAGCGGACGGCGGCGAGACGGAACCTTGGCGACGATGCGACCGGGGCGAGCGCTTTCTCGGCCCACTGCGGATCGAGGGCCAGGAACGCGACCACGAGCTTCGACTTGTCGACCGCGAACCGCAGCGCGTCCATGGCCCCCGGCCCCTGGACGTTCGACAGGAAGTCCGAGTCCGAGATGATCACGCGCACGACGTCGTCGCGGTCGCGGACCGACGCCTTCAGGACGTTGAACGGGAAGACCGTGCCCCCGCCGGCGTACTGGAGGAGGAAGAGGCGCGCCCGCTCCTCGTCGTACATCCAGTCGGAGACGAGGGGAGTCCCCGAGGAGTAGACGACGCCGCGGACGACGCCCTGCCGCCGCAGCGCCGAGGCGGCGAGGATCTGCGCGGCGAGGGTCATCGCGTTGAGGGCGCGCGCGGGATCCGGCATCGAGCCGCTCGTGTCGAGGTAGATCTCGACCGCCGGGAAGCGCTGCGCGCCGGGCGACGGCTCCTCGGCCTCGAGGCTGCGCCGCAGCGGCTGGGCCGCGCCGAGCGCGCCGCGGGCGAGGATCGTCGCCGTCCAGTCGATCGCGCGCGGGTTGTCGCCCCACTCCCACTCCTCGGTCACGGTCGGCAGCGAGGCGTCGGGCGGGGCGGGGGACGGCGGGGGGACGATGAGGTGCTGGTCGACGAGCCGCTTGTAGTGGCGGCTCACGAGCGCCCGGCGGAAGGCCGCGGCTCCCTGGCCCGGCAGGTGCTTCGTGATCGCGTCGATCGACTCGAGGGGGTCGCGCGAGGACTCCTCCGCGAGTCCCGAGTCGTCGAGGATCCCGCGCTCCTTCGCCTCGCGCAGGGCCTCGTCCGCCTCCTCGGCGCCGAAGCCGCGCACCGCGGCGTCGAGCGCGTCCTCGTCGGGCGGCGGCACGTCGTGGCCGAGCGGGATCACGTAGACGAGCTTCTCGGGATCGGGGATGTAGCGCAGGAAGCGGGAGCAGAAGTAGACGAACTGGAGATGGACCCCGGGCAGGGAGTAGAAGGTCTGGACGAACAGCCGCGCCTCGGCCCGCCAGCCGGGGTAGCCCTCGTCCAGCATCGCGACGGCGTTCGCGGGGAGCAGGGTGCCGGGCCGGCCCCACAGCTCCTCGTAGACGGCGAGATAGAACGCGAAGAGCGGCTCGAGGCCGGGCGACGCGCGCACGAAGCCCTCGTAGACGCGGCACAGCTCGCCGGCCCGCGTGCGGCCCACGACCTCGTTCACGAGCAGGTCGAAGAAGAGGTTCGTGAGCGACTGGCGCAGGCCGGGAACGAGCTTCTTCTCGAGCAGGACCAGCGAGGCCGCGAGGGCGAGGCTGTGGGGGAAGCGGACGTGGTGGCCGATCTCGTGGGCGAGAACGGCGGTGAGACTCCCGGCCGCGCCCAGCTTCTCGAGGAGCGGCAGGTTCACCACGACCTGCCGCGTGGCGAGGTCGATGTACGCGAGGGGCTCGTCTCCCTGCCAGTGCGATTTCCCCTTCCCGCCGAGGCCGACGGGCGGGCTGAGCGTCACCGACACGTCCCACAGGGCGAGGGCGTCCCGCCACGCGCGCTCGACCGCCGGGCCGTCGAGGGGCGACGCCTCGGCCTTCATGCCGGGTAGATCCCGACGAGGAACTGCGAGGTCTCGAGGGTGAGCGCGGCCCGCCAGTCGTTGGCCGCCGAGTTGCGCACGTCGCCCGCGCAGGGGTCCTTCCTCACGAGGTCGTCCACGAGGTCGAGGCGGTCGGACGTCGGGCCGGGCGCCTCGCGGCAGCCCATCGCCCCGAGCACGAGCGGGGGATCCACGAGCCAGGCGCCGAGGCTGCGCCCGCCGGGCGCATCGCGGTCGTGGACGCACGCCACCGTGGGCGCCACGAAGTGGACCGCCCCGGGCAGGAAGAGCCGGTCCTCCGCGCCGAGGTCGACGTAGAGGTGGAGCGATCGCCCGCCGAGCTTCGCCGGGGGCGGACGGAACGCCTCGCGCGAGGCGCGCTCGACGAGCGCCGGCAGCGCCTCGAGGGCCGCGCCGTCGGACGCGAGGCGGACGAACATCCGACGCCACCACGCGGGCGCGTGCTCGAGGTTCTCGCCGAGGTTCCAGCACTCGGCGAGGACGCGGGCCCTTCGCTCCGGCGGCACGCCGGCGAGCGCCTCGGGCACGAGCCGGAAGAAGGCGTGGGTGAAGAAGCCGTCGCCGACCTCGGGCGGGAAGAGGTACCCGAGGCCGATCCCCTCCGCGGCGAGGCGGAGGTAGCTCTCGAGGACGGGCGCGGCCGAGGCGTCCTCGCGCAGGGCCGCCGCGAGTGTCCGGGCCGGCCCCTCGACCACGCGCCGCCACAGGCCCGCGTCCCAGCGCACGTAGCGCCGGCGGGCGGCGTCCTCGATCTCGGCGACGAGGTCGGCCACGGGCCTAGGCCTTCGTCGTCTGCTTCAGCCAGTGCGCGTAGTTCTGGTAGCGGCTGTACATCGACTTGAGGTGGATGAGGTCCTCGTACACCGGCCCCGAGAGCTCGTGCTTCTTCACGAGCTCCTCGAGGAGCTTTCCGACGGCGCCGAGCCGCTGCTGGACGGCCTTGGCCGCCACGCCCTGGAGCCCCTGGTCGAGCTCGTCCCGCAGCGCCCGCACCCTCCGGCGGACCGGCTCGTGCCTGCCGTACTGCTCCATCGCCGCGTCGAACATCGTGCGGATCCACGCGACGCGGTCCTGCAGCAGCCCCCGGCTCCCCTTCGACTCGAAGAAAGGGCTGCGGCCGTTCGGCACGAGCTTGTCGTGGAGGACCCACGGCACGATCTGCCGCAGGTCCTCGACCTCGACCGTCCCGTGGCCTCGGAAGTAGGCGATCGCCTTCGCGAAGTGGAGGGCGGTCTGGTACGCGCGGGCGGAGACGCCGTTCTCCGTCTGCGTGCACAGGTGCACCTTCTTGTCGAGCGGGCACTGCTCGTTGCAGACCTGGCTCACCGTCTGGCCGGCGAGCTTCAGGGTGTCCTTGCTCTTCGCCTCGAACTGCGGCGAGGCCATGCGGCAGAAGTCGAGCTGGCCGAGGAAGAAGCCGATCCGGTCGCGCACGCCGTCGGGCACCTCGACCGCGAGGATCCCGGAGTAGATGCGCTCGAGCTCCTCGGCCGTGAACACGATCTCGGCCGGCACGAGCTCCTCCGGGGCCTTGTCGGCCTCGATCCGCCGCAGCAGCACGTCGAGGAAGCCGGAGTTGAAGGGCACCGCCCGCACCACCACGTCGATGCGGTCCTTGAGGGCCTCGATCACCTGGAAGGTGCCGCCGCCCGCGTCGTCGTTCGCGGTGAGGAACCAGCTCGAGCGGCCCGCGTAGACGTACTGGTCGAACATCTCCGCGTAACCCTCGGCCATGAGCGACAGGAGCGCCGACTGGGTCTTCGTCGGGATGCGGTTGTACTCGTCGATGATCTTGACCCGCTGCGAGATCCACTTCCGCCAGCCGATCTTCACCGCCGAGAGGTCCTCGGCCTTCATGAGGTCGGAGGGCAGCGGCGCCCCGAGGAGGTCGGCGATCGACAGCTGCGGGTGGCCGCGCTGGATCGAGCGGCGGACGTCGTCGCGGGTCATCCCGGACAGGAGCCCCATCAGGATGGCCGAGGTCGTCTTGCCCCGCCCCGGTCCGCCCACGAGGAGCGCGCGGCGGCAGGTGAAGAGGGTGAGGAGCGGGACGAGGACGAACGAGCTGTAGCTCATCTCGTCCGGCAGGGTCAGCGAGTCGCCCGCGGCGTTCGCGAGGGTCGTTCCGCGGCCGTACTCGATGTCGTAGTACGGGCAGAGGACCGCGTTGTTCGTCACCCACCAGTACGCCTGCCGCATCTTGTCGTGGAGCGACGGGCCGTCGCGGTCCGACAGATGGACGCGGAGGTCGGGGCCGGCCGAGGCGCGGCCCCCGAGCAGGCGGCTCACCAGGCTGTCGGAGGACATTTGGCCGCGTATGCTAGCACCCCCCGCGATGACGACCGGGCTCATCATCGGCAAGTTCCTGCCGCCCCACCGCGGCCACGTCCACCTCGTCGAGGCGGCGCGCTCGCGCGTCGACCGCCTGGTCGTCCTCGTCTGCTCGCTCGCGAGCGAGCCCATCCCCGGCGAACGCCGCGTCGAGTGGATGCGCGAGCTGTGTCCCGGCGTCGAGGTGCGCCACCACGCGGACGAGAACCCCTCGTGGCCGCACGAGCACCCCGCGTTCTGGGAGATCTGGACGGCCAGCATCCGCCGCCACGTGCCGACAGGCCCCGACCTCGTCTTCAGCTCGGAAGACTACGGGGACGAGCTCGCGCGGCGGCTCGGGGCGCGCCATGTGCTCGTCGACCGCGAGCGCCGCGCCTTCCCGGTGTCGGGCACGGCCGTGCGCGAGGACCCGGTGCGCCACTGGAGCTTCGTCCCGGACTGCGTGCGGCCCGCGCTCGCGCGGCGCGTCGTCGTGGCGGGGCCGGAGTCGACGGGAAAGACGACGCTTGCGCGCGATCTCGCCGCCGCGTTCGCCACGACGTGGGCTCCCGAGTTCGCCCGCGGCCACCTCGACCGCAAGTACGGCGGTGCCACCCTCTCGCCGCCCTGCCGCGAGGAGGACCTGCCCGAGATCGCGCGCGGACAGCTCGACGCCGAGGACGACGCCGCCCGGCGGTCG
>JAXLRD010000081.1:0-28651 GCA_046331285.1 Vicinamibacteria bacterium | reverse complement strand
GTGCTCTCCGCGCTGTGGCCGCGCGAGCCCGAGGTCGTGCAGGAGCTCGAGCGGTGGCTCCCGCTCGCCGTGATGCAGCGCAGCCGCGCGCTGATGCTGCTGGCGGGCGTCGCCCTCCTCCAGGTCACGCGGAACCTCTCGCGCCGGAAGGCCCTCGCGTGGTGGGTCGCGGTGGGAGCCCTCGCCGTCTCGGTCGTCTCCCACGCCGGACGCGCGTTCGACGTCCACCACTCGATGGTCGCCCTGGCCCTGCTCGGCTACTTCGTCGCCTACCGCCGCCGCTTCCAGGCCCGCAGCGACCCCGCCTCCCTGCGGCGCGCGCTCCTCATGGCGCCGGTGCTCGCGGTCGTCGTCTGGTCGTTCGGCGTCGTCGGCCTGTCCGACCTCGGAGACCAGTACCGCTGGGACGAGGGCGACACGCCGGCCGTCGAGGCCGTTCGCGCGGGCCTGCTGACCCTCGACCCCGGCGTCGACCCCCTCACCGACCACGCCGCGCGCTTCCTCGGCGCCCTCCAGCTCGCGAGCTGGGCCGGGCGGCTCTACGTGCTCGTGCTCCTCCTGCGGCCGGTGATCCTGCGGCGCCGGCAGGAGGCGCCGGCGGAGGCGGTCGCGCGCCTCGCGCGCGGCCACGGCGAGCGCTCGCTCTCCGCGTTCGCGGCCCAGGAGGACAAGCACCACCTGCTCGTGGCGGACGGACGCGCGCTCGTGGCCTTCGCCGTGCGCGGCCGCGTCGCGTTCGCGGTGGGCGACCCCCTCTGCGCGCCCGCCGACCTCGAGGCGGCCGCCCGCGAGTTCGTGGCCCACTGCCGGAGGAACGGCTGGGTCCCGTGCGTCTACGAGGCGCCGGACGCCTCGCTCCCGGTCTACCGGCGCCTCGGGCTCGGCTCGCTGAAGATGGCGGAAGAGGCGCTCGTCGACCTGACGTCGTTCTCGCTCGCCGGCGGGAAGCGGGCCGCGCTGCGGTCGATGGTCCACAAGGTCACGCGGATGGGCCTCGTCGTCTCTCCCTACGATCGCGCGCGGGAGGCGAGCGCCGCGGTCGACGAGCAGCTCGAGGAGATCTCGGAGGAGTGGCTGGCCGAGAAGCGGCTCGGCGAGATGGGCGTGACCGTGTCCCGCTTCTCGCTCGAGGCGCTCGACGACGTCCACGTCTTCGTGGGCCGCGACGCGGCGGGCCGGGTGGTCGCCTTCACCTCGTGGCGCCCGTACGCCGGCGGCCGCGCCGCCGTGCTCGACCTGATGCGCAAGCGGAAGGACGCCCCGTCCGGCACGATGGACCTGCTCGTCGCCCGCTCGCTCGAGGAGCTGCGCGGGCGGGGGCTCGTCGAGGCGAGCCTCGCGAACGCGCCGCTCGCGAACGTCGGCGAACCGCGCGGCGGGCTCGAGAAGGGCGTCGCCCTCCTCTTCGAGAACCTCAACGCGGTCTACGGCTACAAGAACCTCTTCCAGTTCAAGAAGAAGTTCGCCCCCCGCTGGGAGGGCCGCCACCTCGTCTTCCCCGGCGCGGCCGCCCTCCCTTCCGTCGCGGTCGCCCTGACGAGCCTCCACGGCGGCGTCGAGTGGAGATCGTGGCGGGCCCTCCTGCCCTGGGCGCGGCCGGCCGGGGAGGGCGCGGGGGCGCGGCCGGCCGGGGGCGCCCCCGCGGACGGCGGCTCAGCGGTCGTCCTCGCCCAGGTCCAGCCCGAAGCGCTCGGCCATCCGGTAGAGCGTGCGGCGGTCGATCCCGAGGACCTCGGCCGCGCGGCTGCGGTTGCCGCGCACGGCGGCTAGCACGTGGCGCAGGTAACGCTTCTCCATCTCGTCGAGAGAGGGGAGCCCCGCGAAGACCGCCTCCTCCATCGCCGGGACTCGCCGCCCGCGCAGGGACTCGGGCAGGTCGGGCACGTCGATCGTCCCTCCGCGCGCGGCGACCGTGAGCCGCTCGAGCGTGTTCTCGAGCTCGCGCACGTTGCCGGGCCAGTCGTGGGCGGCGAGGGCGGCGGTCGCGGCCGGGGTCAGGGCGACGCGGGGCCGGCCCCGCTGGGCGAAGACCGCGAGAAAGTGCCGGGCGAGGAGCGGAACGTCGTCGCGCCGGTCGCGCAGGGGCGGCACCCGGATCGAGAACACGTTGAGGCGGTAGAAGAGGTCCTGGCGGAAGCCCCCCTCCTTCACCGCGCGCTCGAGGTCCCGGTGGGTCGCCGCGACCACCCGCGTGTCGACGTTCAGGACGCGCGCGCCGCCGACCGGCCGCACCTCGCCGAGCTCGAGCGTCCGCAGCAGCCGCACCTGCAGCGCGGGCGACATCTCGCCGACCTCGTCGAGGAAGATCGTGCCGCCCTGGGCCTGCTCGAACAGGCCCTTCTTGTCGGCGACGGCGCCGGTGAAGGCGCCCCGCACGTGGCCGAACAGCTCCGACTCGAGCAGGCCCTCGGGGATCGCCCCGCAGTTGACCGGCACGAACGCCCGCTCGGCCCGCGGGCCGTGGCGGTGGATCGCGCGGGCGACGAGCTCCTTGCCCGTCCCGGTCTCGCCGGTCACCAGCACCGGCGCGTCGGAGGCGCAGGCGAGGGCGATCTGCTTGTAGACGGCGAGCATCGCGCCGCTGCGGCCCACGAGGCCGTCGGGCACGAGGCGGGAGGGGGCGAAGGACGGCTCCGGCTCCCCGCCGCCCGCCCGGGCGCGCCGGGCGAGCGCGCGCTCGACGACCTCGCGCACCTGGCCGATGTCGACGGGCTTGCTCACGAAGTCGAACGCGCCGGCCTTCACCGCCTCGAGCGCCGTCTCGAGCGAGCCGAACGCGCTGATCAGGACCACCTCGACGTCGGGATCCCGTTCCTTGAACGCGCGCAGCAGGTCGAGCCCGTCGAGCCGCGCGTCGAGGTTGATGTCCGAGAGGACGAGGTCGAACGGCGACGCCGCCACCGCGGCGAGCGCCTCGTCCGGCGTCTGCGCGGTCTCGATCTCGCGGCCGGGCTCCTCGAGCAGCTCGCTCATGAAGCGGCAGGTCTCGCGGTCGTCGTCGACGATCAGCACGCGGGTCATCGGCTCTCCTCCGGGACGGCCGGCACGCGCACGAGCGCGGTCGTGC
Source organism: Vicinamibacteria bacterium (assembly GCA_046331285.1). Classification (GTDB taxonomy): domain Bacteria; phylum Acidobacteriota; class Vicinamibacteria; order Fen-336; family Fen-336; genus DATBSL01. Next base: position 25,584 of record JAXLRD010000081.1, on the reverse strand, counting down.
CGCGGCCAGGCGCGCTGTCGAGCGCGACCGTCCCGCCGTGGGCCGAGACGATCTCGTGGACGATCGGCAGGCCGAGCCCCGTCCCCCGCCCCCGCGGCTTCGTGGTGTACAGGGGCTCGAACACGCGCGCGAGATCCTCGGGCGGGATGCCGCAGCCCGTGTCGACCACGGACAGCACGACGCCCGTCCCGTCGCGCCGCGCGCCGAGCTCGAGGCGGCCGCCCTCCGGCATCGCGTCGATCGCGTTCGTGACGAGGTGCAGCAGGGCCTGCTCGAGCTGCGCCGCGTCGGCCGCCACCCGCGGCAGGCCCGGCTCGACCGGAAGCGCGAGCTCGATGCGGGCGGCGGCGAGGGTCGGCCGGGCGAGCTCCGCGAGGCGGTCGAGAAGCTCGGCCGGCGCGACCGGCGCGAGCTCGAGCTCCGGCCGCCGCGTCTTGTCGAGCAGCGACTGCACGATCGCCGTCACCCGCGCGATCTGCTGCTGGACCGTCTCCAGCCGGCGGGCGACGGGCGAGCCCTCCGGCTGGCCCGCGCGGAGCATCTGCACGTACCCGGACATCACGTTGAGCGGGGTGCCGACCTGGTGAGCGACCGAGGCCGCCATCTCGCCGGCGAGGGCGAGCCGCTGGCTGCGGGCGAGCGCCCCGCGGAGCTGGAAGAGGCGCTGCGCGGTGTCGAGCAGCTCGCGGTTCGCCGCGCGCAGGTCGGCCGTCGCCCGGTCGACCTCGGCCCTCAGGGTGTGGTTGAAGCCCTCCATGCGCTCGAGCATCGCGTTGAGCTTCTCGGCCACGGCGCCGATCTCGTCTCCTCGCGCGACGGGGGCGCGGGCGGCGAGGTCTCCGGCGGCGGCCCGGGACATCGTGCCGAGCACGGCGCCGAGCGGCCGGTGCACGAGTCGGCGCGCCAGGACGTCGAGGCCGGCGGCGAGGAGGAGGATGGCCGCGGAGCCGAAGACGAGCGCGGCCTGACGGCTCTGGCGCCGCACGCGGAGGAGGGCGTCCATGCGCACCGCGACGACCACCGCGCCCGGGGCGCCGGGGTGGTGCGGGAGGGCGACGGCGGCGAGGTGGAGGGCGAGCGGCCCGTCGGCGAAGGTCACGATCTCGCGGGTGCGGGCGGCCTCGGCGCCGAGCGCGCCCACGCGCGCCGGCGGAGCGGCCTCGGTCGAGGCCAGGACCGCGCCGCCGGAGGTCACCGCGAGCGACTGCACGGCCGGCACCGCCTTGCGGTAGTCGCCGAGGAGATCCGCGAGCTCCGCCGCGGAGGGCGGCGCGGCGTGCTCGCCGAGGTCGGCGGCCACGCCGAGCGCCACCGCCTCGGCCGAGTCGAGCGCCTCCGCCTCGACGGCGCGCGAGACGATCCGCGTCTGCAGGTACGTCGAGAGGCTGACGACCACCGCCACGACGAGGACGGCGGAGGCGCCGAGGCGCGCGCGCAGCGACTTCACGACGCCAACGATAGCGCCGCGAGCCGGCGATGGCACGCGCGCGCGGCGGTCGCGCTGGCCCTCCTGCTCGCGGGCTGCGTCGGCCCGCGGCCCGCGGCGGGGGCCGGGCCCCCAGCCCCCCGGCGGGGGGCCCCCGCCGCCCCCCCCCCCCCCCGGCGCCCCCCCCCCCCGCCGCTGCCGTCGCAGCCCGACACGGTGGTGAAGGGGACGCTGCCGATGCGCTCGCCGTGGCGCGTGATGCTCCTCGGGCGCCGGCCGGGGGACCTCGTCCAGTCGACCGCGATCACCAGCCTCGCCGACCCGAACGAGATCGGCGACACGTCGTGGATCCGCTTCGGCAAGGTGGCGTGGGACTGGTGGAGCGGCCCGAATGTGCGCCTCGCCCGCGGCCGCGGCGAGCGCGACGGCCGCTAAGGCGTGCTTGGACAGCCGTCCTCGCGCTTGAGAGAATGGACGTTCGCGCTTCGACGCGAAGCGCATGCAGGGAAGCCAGCCTCCGAAATGAACCACACTGCCAGCAGGACGGTACGGGCCGCGCGCCTCGCGTGCGCGGCCGCGCTCCTCGCCGCCGTCCCGGCCGCGCTCGCCCAGGAGGCCGGCGCCCGCGGGGCGTCGGTCGCGCCGGGCGCGGACGGGGCACTCTCGGTCTTCGCCGGCGGAGTGCCGTCCGGCGAGGCCACCCCCGACGAGATCCCCTGACCCTGCGCGAGGCGATCGAGCGCGGGCTGCGGTCGAACCTCGGCGCCATCCTCGGGGCCTCCGCCGTCGACGCGGCCGAGGCCGCGCGCCGTGCCGCCGCCGCCGACCTGCTGCCCCAGGTGCGCGGCGCCGTCGGCGAGACGCGGCTCAAGATCAACCTGGAGGCCTACGGCTTCTCGATTCCCGGCCAGCCGCCGATCGTCGGGCCGTTCAACGTGTTCGACGCCCGCGCGTACGTCCAGCAGGCGGTGCTCGACCTGCGCGCGATCCACCGCCGCCACGCGGCGAGCGACGCGCTCGAGGCGGCCCGCCAGGACGAGAAGAGCGCGCGCGACCTCGTGGTCCTCGCCTGCGGCCAGCTCTACCTGCAGGCCGTCGCCGGCGAGGCGCGCATCGCCACCGTCCGCGCGCAGCTCCTGACGTCGGAGGCGCTCCTCGGCACCGCCCGCGACCGGCGGGCCGCCGGGCTCGGCGCCGGCATCGAGGTGCTCCGCGCGGACGTGCAGGCGCAGGCCCAGCGGCAGCGGCTGATCGTGGCCGAGCAGGAGGCCGCGAAGGAGAAGCTCGCCCTCGCGCGGGCGATCGGCCTGCCCGCGGGCCAGCGCTTCCGCCTCGCCGACCCGATGCCGTTCCTGCCGTCGGCCGCGATCCCGGCCGAGGAGGCCGCGGCCCGCGCCGCGGCGTCCCGCCCGGAGTTGAAGGCCGCGGCCGCCCGCGTCGACGCGGCCGAGGAGGTCCGCAAGGCCGCGCGCGGCGAGGGCCTGCCGACCGTCGGCGTGAGCGCCGACTACGGGGCGATCGGCAACACCGTCTCGGGCGCCCTCGCCACCTTCACGATGTCCGGCGGCGTCCGCGTCCCCGTGTTCGAGGGAGGGAGGGTCTCGGCCCGCGTGCGCGAGGCCGAGGCCCGCGCGGCCGAGGCGCGAGCCCGGCTCGCGGATCTGCGCGGGCCCGCGTCTACTACGAGGTGCAGTCGGCGCTCCTCGACCTGCGCGCGGCCGAGGAGCGCGTGAAGGTGGCCGAGAACGGCGTGGCCCTCGCGCGGCAGCAGCTCGAGCAGAGCCGCGACCGCTTCGCCGCGGGCGTCGCCGACAACCTCGAGGTCGTCCAGGCGCAGGAGGCGCTGGCCGGGGCGGAGGCGAGCCGCATCGCCAGCCTCTACGCGCACAACGTCGCACGCTTCTCGCTCGCCCGCGCGATGGGCGGGGCGGAGACGGGCCTCAACGAGCTCGTGAAAGGACAGTGATGGCCGAGGGCAATCCCCAGACCCCGCCGCCCGCCGCGCAGGCGGGCCCGATCGGGCGCCTCCGCCGCGGGGCCGCGCCCGCGCGATCCTGGCCGCCGCCGCCGCCGCGGTCGCGGCCGTCGCGCTTCTCGCGTGGTGGCACTACTCGGGCCGCGAGGAGACCGACGACGCGCAGGTCGAGGCGCACGTCAGCCCCGTCGCCCCGCGCGTGGGCGGGACCGTGCTCGAGGTGCTGGTGAAGGACAACCAGCCGGTGCGCACGGGCGACCTCCTCGTGCGGATCGACCCGCGCGACTACCAGGTGGCGCTGGCCCGGGCCGAGGCGGACCTCGCGGAGGCGGAGGCGTCGGCGCGGGCGGCGCGCGTCACCGTGCCGCTCACCTCGACGACGACTTCCGCGCAGGAGACGGGCGCCGGCAGCGACGTGGCGGCGGCCGAGGCGCGCCTCGCGGCGGCCCGGGCCCAGATGCGCGAGGCCGAGGCCCGCGAGCGGCTGACCGCGGCCGACCTCGAGCGGCTGAAGCCGCTCGTCGCGAAGGACGAGATCTCGAAGCAGCAGTTCGACGCCGCCTCGGCCTCGGCCGACGCGTCCCGGGCCGCGCGCGAGGCCGCGGCCGCGGCCGCCGCCGCCGCGGAGAAGGCCGTGGCCGCGGCCCAGGCGCGGCTCGCCCAGGCGCGGACCGGCCGCGAGCAGATCGGCGTCGTCTCGGCCCGCGCCGCCGCCGCCGACGCGAAGATCGCCATGTCGCGCGCGGCCGTGGAGCTCGCGCGGCTGCACCTGTCCTACACGGAGGTGCACGCGCCGGTCGCGGGGGTGGTCTCGCGGCGCACCGCCGAGGTGGGGCAGATCGTCCAGGCCGGCCAGCCGCTTCTCGCGATCGTCGGCCTCGACGACGTGTGGGTGGTGGCGAACTTCAAGGAGAACCAGCTCCGCGACATCAAGCCGGGCCAGGCCGTGGACGTGTCGGTCGACGCCTACGGCGGGAAGAAGTACCGCGGCCGCGTCGACAGCATCGCCGCCGCCACCGGCGCCCGCTTCAGCCTCCTGCCGCCGGAGAACGCGACGGGAAACTTCGTGAAGGTCGTGCAGCGGGTGCCGGTGAAGATCGTGCTCGACCCGGGCCAGAACGAGGGCGGGCTGCTGCGGCCGGGCCTGTCGGTCGTGCCCGTCGTGCACACGCGATGAGCGCCGCCCGCTACCGCGTGGTGACCGTCTCCCGCGAGTACGGGAGCGGGGGAGCGGCGATCGCGGCGAAGCTCGCCGCCCTTCTCGGCTACCGCCTGCTCGACCGCGCGCTCATCGACCGCATCGCGAGCGAGGCCCACGTCGACCCGGGCACGGCCGAGCGATTCGACGAGCACGTCGACCGCTGGGTCGAGCGGCTGGGCCGCGCCTTCCGCCTCGGAGGCCTCGAGGCGGTGGCGGAGGTCGACCGCGAGGCCGTCCTCGACGCCGAGCGGGCGGCCGCCCTCGCCGCGCGCGTCATCGAGGAGGCCGCCGCGATCGGCGGCTGCGTGATCGTGGGCCGCGGCGCGCAGTGCGTGCTGCGCGGCCGTCCGGACGTCTTCCACGTGTTCGTCTACGCCTCGCTCCCGGAGCGAGTGCGCCGCATCCGCGAGCGCCTCGGCGAAGAGGCCGACGTCGAAGGCGTCATCGACACGACGGACCGCGAGCGCGCGGCCTACGTGAGGCGGCACTTCGGCGCGAGCTGGCTCGACCCGCGGCTCTACGACCTCATGGTGAACGCCGCGATCGGAGAGGACGCCGCCGCGGCCGCCATCCGCACGGCGGTCGAGACGGCCGTCCCGACGCCGGCCTGAGCCCGTGGCCGAAGCCGAGGCGCCCGCCGCCCCCGCCGTCCCGCACGTCAACCCGTGGATCGTCGCGGTCGCGGTCATGTTCGCGACGTTCATGGAGGTCCTCGACACGACCGTCGTGAACGTGTCGCTGCCGCACGTGGCGGGCAGCCTGTCCGCCTCGATCGACGAGTCGACGTGGGCCCTGACGTCCTATCTCGTCGCGAACGCGATCGTCCTCCCGCTCTCGGGCTGGCTCGCCCGGCAGTTCGGCCGCAAGCGGCTGCTCATGCTGTCGGTCGGCGGGTTCACGGTGTCGTCGCTCTTGTGCGGCCTCGCGTGGAGCCTGCCCGCCCTCATCGCCTTCCGCGTCATCCAGGGCACGACCGGCGGCGCCCTCCAGCCGCTGTCGCAGGCCGTCATGCTCGAGGCCTTCCCGCCCGAGAAGCGCGGCAAGGCGATGGCGTTCTGGGGCCTCGGGATCGTCACCGCCCCGATCCTCGGCCCGGTGCTCGGCGGCTGGCTCACCGACAGCTACAGCTGGCGCTGGGTCTTCTACATCAACATCCCGGTCGGCCTCGCCTCGATCTTCATGATGCAGCGGTTCGTGTTCGACCCGCCGTACATGTCGAAGCGCGCGGGACAGGTCGACTGGACCGGCATCGGCCTCCTCGCCCTCGGCATCGGCGCCCTGCAGATCCTGCTCGACAAGGGCCAGGAGGACGACTGGTTCGAGTCGAGCTTCATGTCCGCGCTCGCGATCGTCTCCGCGCTGTCGCTCCTCCTCTTCCTCTGGCACGAGCTGCGGGCCGAGCACCCGGTCGTGGACCTGCGGGTCTTCCGAAACCGGACCTACGCGGCCGGCGTCGTCCTGATCACGAACGTCGGCTTCGTGCTCTACGGCAGCATGGTCCTGCTCCCGATCTTCCTGCAGACCCTCCTCGGCTACCCGTCGCTGCAGGCCGGCATCGCCCTCGCCCCGCGGGGCGTGGGCTCGTTCTTCGCGATGCCGGTCGTCGGGAGCCTGCTCGGGAAGGTCGACGCGCGGAAGCTGCTCGCGACGGGGCTCGTGGTGGGCGGCCTCACCCTCCTCTGGCTCAGCGGGCTCAGCCTCAGCGCGGGCTACTGGGACATCTTCTGGCCGCAGCTCATCCAGGGCTCGGCCCTCGCGCTGCTGTTCGTGCCGCTCACGACGATCACGATGGGCCCGATCCCGCGCGAGCAGATGGGCAACGCCACGAGCATCTTCAACCTGATGCGGAACATCGGCGGGAGCCTCGGAATCGCCATCGCCACGACGCTCCTCTCGCGCAAGCAGCAGGCGCACACGAGCGCTCTCGCCTCCCACGTCGACCTCTACAGCCCGGCCGTCCGCGCGTGGCTCGAGCAGATGAAGGCGGGGTTCCTCGCGCGCGGGGCCGACGCGGTGACGGCCGCGCAGCAGGCGCAGGCGGCGGCCGCCGGAATGGTCGCGCGGCAGGCCGCGATGCTGTCGTTCACCGACGTCTTCCGCCTCCTCGGCCTCCTCTTCGTCGCCCTGCTGCCGCTCCTCCTGCTGATGAGCAGCCCGCGGGCGGGCAGGGGCCCCGCCGCGATGCACTGAGCCCGCCCGGGTGCGCCGCGCGGCCCGCGTGGGGGCCCGGGCGGGATGGGGCGATCGCGTCGACTGTGGCGGCCTTGCCGCGCCCCGCGCGAGGGGCCGTGCGCCGCAAGCCCGCACGGCGCCGGGGATTCGACGGATCGAGCGCCGCCGTCCGGCGCGGGCGACCCGTGGCACGTGCCTTGCGACGAGCTGCGAGCGACGGTGGCCACAGGGGGCGGAATGAAGACATCGACCGGAACCATCGTTCTGGCGGCGGGCCTCACGGCCTTCGGGGTCGCGGTCGCGGAGGCCTCTTCCGAGCGGACCGTGATGCTCGACCTTCGCGGGCAGTCGCAGACGCTCCACCTGTACGGCGCGCCCGGCCCGCGCGTCGCGGTCGTCACGAGCGGCGACGGCGGCTGGCTCGGCCTCGGAAGGGACGTCGCCGAGCACCTCGCCGACGCCGGCTGGTTCGTGGCCGGGTTCGACGCGAAGGCGTACCTCTCGAGCTTCACCCACGGCGACCGGACGCTCTGCGTCGGCGACGTGCCGCGCGACTACGCCGCGCTCGTCGACTACGCGGCGCGCGGCGCGCAGGCGAAGCCGGTGCTCTTCGGCGTGTCGGAGGGGGCCGGCCTGTCGGTGCTCGCGGCCACGGACCCCGCGGTGCAGGCGAAGGTCGCCGGCGTCGTGGCGATGGGCCTGCCCGACCAGAACGAGCTCGGCTGGCGCTTCCGCGACCAGATGATCTACATCACGAAGAAGACGCCGAACGAGCCGCTCTTCAGCGTCCGCCAGATCGTCGGCTCGGTCGCGCCTCTGCCCCTCGCGATCTTCCAGGCGACGCACGACGAGTTCGTCCCCGCGGACGACACCCGGGCGATCGCCGCCGCCGCCCGCGAGCCCCGGCGCCTCTGGACGATCGAGGCGGGAAACCACCGATTCGGCGACGCCCGTCCCGAGCTGTGGCGCCGCCTCGAGGAGGCGCTCGCGTGGATCGCGCAGGCTCCCGCCTCGCGCTGAGCCGGCTGGCTCCGCCCGGCGGAACGAGGATCTTCCGATGACCCGTCGACGCGCCGCAGGCGCGCTCGCGCTCGCCCTCGCGGCCTTCCCCCGCGGCGCGCGCGGCGCCGAGCCGCCCGCGCCTCGCGCCGCCCCTCCCGCGGCCGCGTCCGCTCCCGCCACGTCCGCTCCCGCCCCCGCCGGCGGCACGTTCGTGTTCCCGCCGCTCGGCCCGGTGCACGTCTACGCGCCGGCCGGATCGCCTCGCCAGGTCGTCCTCTTCCTGTCCGGCGACGGCGGCTGGAACCGCGGCGTCGTGCCGATGGCGAAGCGCCTCGCGGCGGAAGGCGCGCTCGTCGCGGGCGCCGACGTGCGCCGCCTGCTCTTCAGCCTGCGCTCCGCCGCGCCGTGCCCCTACCCGGCCGGGACGCTCGAGGATCTCTCGCGCGCCGTGCAGCTGCGGGCGGGGCTGCCGGAGTACCGGCGGCCCATCCTCGTCGGCTACTCCTCCGGGGCGACGCTCGTCTACGCCGCGCTCGCCCAGGCCCCGAAGGAGACCTTCCGGGGCGCGATCAGCCTGGGCTTCTGCTCCGACGTGGCACTGGCGGCGCCGCTGTGCCGCGGCCGCGGCCTCGCGTCGCACCCGCGCGCGAAGGGCCCCGGCCGCGATCTCGAGCCCCTCGCCGGGCTCGACGTGCCGTGGGTCGTCCTCCACGGCGACGTCGATCAGGTCTGCTCCGCCGACGCGGCCGAGCGGTTCGTCGCCCAGGTGCCCGCGGCCCGCGTGGTGCGCCTGCCGAAGGTCGGCCACGGGTTCGCCGTCACGCCGCGCTGGGAGCCGCAGTACGTCGCGGCGTACCGCCGCCTCGCCGAGGAGTCGGCGGTCGCGTCGCCGAGCGCTGCGGCCGCGGCCGGCGGAGGGCCGACGGTCGATCGGACCGTCGGCGATCTCGGGCTCGTCGAGGTCGAGGCGACGGCCGCCCCGCCGGCGCTCGGCGACCTCTTCGCGGTGATCCTCACCGGCGACGGAGGGTGGGCCGAGATCGACGAGTCCCTGGCCGAGCGCTTCGCCGCCGCCGGCGTGCCGAGCCTCGGCTGGAGCAGCCTGAAGTACTACTGGACGCCGCGCACGCCGGAAGGGGCCGCCGCCGACCTCGCCCGCGTGATCGAGCACGGCGTGGCGCGCTTCCGGAGGGGGCGTGTCCTCCTCGTCGGGTACTCGTTCGGCGCCGACGCGCTGCCGTTCCTCGCGACCCGCCTGCCGCCGGCGACCCGCGCGCGGGTGGCGCGGGTGGGCCTCGTGGGCCTCTCGCCCCGCGCCTCGTTCGCGTTCCACGTCGCGGGCTGGCTCGGCCTCGACCGGGGCGGGCACCCCACGGTCCCGGAGGTGAAGCGGCTCGCCCCGATCCCGGTCGCCTGCGTCGCGGGCGCCGACGAGCGCGACTCCGCCTGCGCCGCCCTGCGCGGGGCGGCCGAGGTCGTCGTCCTCCCCGGCGGCCACCACTTCGGCGGAGACTACGCGCGGGTCGCCCGGGCGTTGCTGCCGCCGCCTTGAGCCCGGCGCGGCGGCCCGAGTCCCGGCCGCGCATCCGGGCCGGTCGTCTTTCCTCCGTGGCTGGGCTCGACCTCCAACCCCGGGCCGGCCGCCGTGTATTCTCCCGGAGAGGAGGCGCGATGCGCGCTCGAACGGCCGTGGCCCTCGTCCTCGCCGCTCTCCCGGCGTCCAGGCCGTCGCTGGCCCGGGCCCAGGACGCGCCGGCGCCGGCCGCCGCTCCCGCTGCGGCCAGCGGTCTGCCGGTGCAGGGCGCCGAGGCCGAGGCCTTCCTGCGAACGGCGAAGGTCGTCCGGCGCAAGGCGATCGGCAAGGGCATCACCGGCTCCGACCAGCTCACCCTGTCGGACGGCGCCGCGAGCCACCGCGCGGTGTGGAAGACGATCGACGAGTCGCGCCGCGGCGTCACGACGTTCCCCGGCGTCGGCGCGATCGTGGACTACGAGGACTCGTACCGCTTCGAGATCGCCGCCTACGAGCTCGACAAGATGCTCGGGTTCGGCCTCGTCCCGCCGACGGTCGAGCGCACGATCGGCGGCCGGCGGGGCGCCCTGCAGATGTGGATCGAGGGGGCGATGACCGAGGGCGAGCGCAAGCGCCGGGGGCTCTCCCCGCCCGACCACGACGCCTGGAACGCGCAGATCCACCGGCTCCGCCTCTTCCACCAGCTCACGTTCGACTGGGACGCCCAGAACATCGAGAACACGCTCTTCGACGCGTCCTTCCGGGTCTACGGCGTCGACTTCTCGCGCTCGTTCGCGGTCTACGAGAAGGTCCGCCGCGAGCAGCTCCTCGAGCGCTTCTCCCGCCGCGACCTCGATGCGCTGCGCGGCCTCGACGAGGCGAAGCTGCGCGCGGCGATCGGGGAGTGGGTGAGCGTGCCGCAGGTCCGCGCGCTGCTCAAGCGGCGGGACCAGATCCTCGAGATCGCCGCGCGGCGGATCGCCGAGAAGGGCGAGGCCGCCGTCCTCCTCCCCTAGCCGGCCGAGCGGGCGGAGAGGGCGGACAGCCGGCGCTTGACCCCGCGCACGACGGCGGCGGCGCGGGCGGCGACGCGCCCGGCCGCGGTCGTCGCGAGGAAGCCGTCGACGAGGATCCGGCGCCCCCTCCACAGGTCGTCCATGTAGGACCCCGGCTCCGAGCCCGAGTCGAGGCGGACGAGGTGGCGGAGGCACGCGGGCGCGCTGCGCATCAGCTCGATCTCGTTCAGCGTGCCGACGGACATCGCGGCGTACTCCGGGTCCCAGCCGATCTTGAACGCGAAGCCCTCGTGCCCCGACTCGAGGTTGCACGTCGACGAGACGACCGTCCCCCCGACCGAGAGCTCGGTGAAGAACGCGCGGCCCTCGCCGGCGAGGCCCGCGATCATCTCCCGGAAGAAGACCTCGCCCGCCGCCGTCGACAGGAGAGAGCCGCCCTCCTGGCCCTTCCAGCCGGCGTCCTCGAGGCTGAGGAAGCGGTCGACGCAGCGGCCGAGGTCGCTCCCGCTGCGCAGGCGCCACTCGACCGGCCCGGCGTCTTCGAGCTGGCGACGCTTCCGCCGCAGGGTCTTGCGGCGCGAGGACGACAGCGCTTCGATCGCCGGCTCTCCCGCCGCGCTCACGTCGAGGGTCGCCCGGGTCCGGCGGGCGTACTCGAACCAGCGACCCCCGGCGCGGGCGCTCGCCTCGAGCATCAGGCGGTGCCCCTCGTCGGCCGGAGCGTACGGAAACACCATGCCGTGCCACGGCAGGCCGCCGCGCGTGAGCAGGGCGACGAACGCGTCCATGGCCGCGGCCGCGTGGTCGCGGTCGAGGAGCCAGCCCGACAGGTAGGAGTGCCGCGAGCGGAACGCGCCGAGGTGACGGAGCGGGACGCGCAGGCTCGCGCCGCGGTCGCGGAAGACGCCGATCGCGACGAGCCGCTCCTCGGCGTCGCGGGCGGCGAGGATGACGGGCTGCAGGCCCGGCTCGAGCCGGCGGACGGCCGGCAGGACGAAGTGCGGCGAGAGGAAGGCGTTCGGCTCGAGGGCACGACGCTCGAGATCGGACCAGCCGGCGACGAAGGCCGCGTCGACGTCCGCGAGGGAGTGGACGCGCGCATTCACCGTGGGGCTCTGGGCGAGCCCGCCTTTCGCCGTCTCGGTCGAGCTGTAGTGCACGCGTGCCTCCACCGGCTGCCGGCCCCAGGAGCCGGCCCCGCGCTTCATCTGGCGGTGTTTCGCATAGCCTAAACGAACTCGCTGGTCCTTTGTTCGTGCGTTGGATCATCACGGAGAATGATCCGGCTTTCGCGCAGGAGGTATGCGTTCATGCTCCGTCTCGCCCGCCGCCTGTCCCTCGCCGTGTTCCTTCTCGTTCCGGCCGTGGCGTCCGCCGGTCCCGCGACGTGTCCGGGCCTCGTCGGCCTGCGGCTGCCGAACCTCACGGTGACCGTCGCCGAGGCGGTCACGTCGGGGAGCTTCACGCCCCCCGGCGAGAAGCCGCTCACCGGCCTTCCGCCCTTCTGCCGCCTGTCCGGCGTCCTGCGCCCCTCGTCCGACTCGAGCATCGCGATCGAGGTCTGGATGCCCGCGAGCGGGTGGAACCACCGCTTCCAGGGCGGCGGCAACGGCGGCTTCGCGGGCTCGATCGCCTGGGAGGGTCTCGCCCGCAACGTGGGCCGCGGCTACGCGACGGCGGCCACCGACACCGGTCACCAGGGCAGCGGCATCGACGCGAGCTGGGCGCTCGGGCATCCCGAGAAGGTGGTGGACTTCGGCCACCGGGCGATCCACGAGATGACGGTCACCGCGAAGGCGGTGATCGCCGCCTACTACGGCGAGGGCCCCCGCCGTTCGTACTTCGCCTCCTGCTCGAACGGCGGCCGCCAGGCGCTCATGGAGGCGCAGCGCCATCCCGAGGACTACGACGGCATCGTCGCCGGCGCTCCGGCCGCGCCGTGGACGACGCTCATGGCCGTCTTCGGCTGGAACGCACGCGCGCTCGGCGGCCCGGCATCGCACGTTCCGCCGGCGAAGCTCGAGGCCGTCGAGCGCGCGGTCCTGGCCGCGTGCGACGCGAAGGACGGCGTCGTCGACGGCGTGGTCGCCGATCCGCCGAAGTGCGCCTTCGATCCGCGATCGCTGCTCTGCACGGCGGGAGACGGGCCCGGCTGCCTGACGGCGCCGCAGGCCGAGGCGCTCGCCAAGGTCTACGCCGGTCCCCGCACGAGCGACGGGCGGCGCGTGGGCCGCGGGTTCCCGCCCGGAGGCGAGACCGGCCCCGGCGGCTGGGGGCTGTGGATCAACGGCGAGGCGCCGGGGCGCAGCGTGCAGGCGATGTTCGCCGCCGGGTTCGGCGCGAACATGGTGTTCGGCCGACCCGACTGGGACCCGCTGACGTTCGACGTGGACCGCGACCTCCCGATCGCGCGCGAGAAGGCGGCCGCGGCTCTCGACGCCACGGACCCGGACCTCGAGCCGTTCCGGAGCCGCGGCGGCAAGCTCATCCTGTTCCACGGCTGGAACGACGCGGCGATCCCGGCCGGCCTCACGATCGACTACGTCGACGCGGTTCGCGCCCGGCTCGGCGCGGGCCCGACCGACTCGTTCCTGCGCCTCTACCTCGTGCCCGGGCAGCAGCACTGCGGCGGGGGGCCCGGCGCGAGCGACTGCGGCGGCCTCAACGCGGCCTCCGGCGACGCGCGGCACGACCTCTCGACGGCTCTCGAGAAGTGGGTGGAGGAGGGCGTCGCTCCCGGGACGATGATCGCGGTGCGGCCGGCGGACGGGACGACTCCCGCGGGCAGGACGCCGATGACGCGGCCGCTCTGCCCGTACCCGACGGCGGACGTCTACCGCGGCGCGGGCAGCCCGGACGACCCGTCGAGCTACCACTGCGAGGTGCGCTAGCCGCGGCCGACGCGGCGGCGACGCGCCCGCTCAGTGGGCGGCCAGGCGCGCGGCGACGCGTCTCCGCAGGCGGTGGAGAGCCACCCGGGCCGCGCCCTCTCTGGTCGAGAGCTCGGCCGACAGCCGTCGGCCGTCGTCGTCGCCGCGGCTGTCGACGTGGCGCAGCAGCGCCGCGAGTCGGAGCCGGTCCGCTTCGTCCCGCGCGCGGCCCAGCACGGCATCGCGCGCCTCGGTCCACGCGCGCTCGAGCGCGCGTCGCCTGGCGAACTGGTCGGGCGTCTCCGGCGCGGCGGCGGTCACGCTCCCGCGGCACGCGAGGCGATCCTCGACGAACGGGCCGAGCGAGACGCGGCCGCCCCGCTTCTGGGAGCGCGCGCGGGCCGGCTCGTTCGCGGCGAGGTGCCGGGCCGCCGCGCGGAGATACGGGCGGAAGCAGCCGGAGTCGAGCCGCGCGTGGCGCAGCGAACCGCGGTCGATCACGTTCAGGAAGAACTGCTGCGCCAGATCCTACGCGTCGGCCGGACCGAGCCCTTCGCGGCGCAGGGCGCCGCACAGGGTGGCCCAGCACCGGCGGTACAGCTCCGCGACCGCCGGGCCGGCGGCGCCCCCCGGCTCACCCAGTGCGTGCACGAGCGCTGCACAGGCGGGCTCGCACCGGCACGGCGGGCATGGCGCGCACCCGCCACACGCGCGGCAGCCGCCAGGACCGCTGGCTCGGCAACCGATGCCCAAGGGCCGCCTCCCGAGAGGCTCGAAAGGGCGACGAGGGATGTGGACGAGGACGGCTCGAGTCTAGCTCCGGCGCGTCGCGCAAGAGCCTTGTATTCGGCGCCTCAGCAGCCCTCCTTCTTCTTGCGCGGCGCCGCCGTGGCGCCGCCGCCGGGTAGCGTCGGCGGCGCGACGGAGGGCAGGGCCGGCGCGGCGACGGCCAGCGGCGCGGGCTCGGCGCCCGACGCCGCGGCCGCGCGCGGCTGGCCCCCGAAGAACTTCGCGAGCTGGACCGCCCGCTCGAACCGGGCGGCCTCGTCGGGCGCCGGGCTCACCGGCTGGACGGGGAAGAGGACCTCGGCCTTCCAGCCGTCGAGGCCCTCGAGCAGGGTGCGCACCGACGTGTAGCCGCGGCCCTTGAGCACCATCCACGCCTGGGCGGCGTGGATGCCGCCCTCCCCGTAGAGCACGACGTTCTCGGTGCGGCCGAGCGAGCCGTCGGCCACCGTCGCGAGCGGGACGTTCTCCGCGGTCGGGATGTGGTACTCGGCGAAGGCCTTCGCGTCGCGGACGTCGACGAGCCGGTAGTCCGCGCGGCCCTCGACGATCCAGGCCGCGAGCTCCTGCGGCGTGACGTGGTCCTCCTTCCGCTCGGCGGCGGTGAGGAGCTCCTTCTCGTGCACGCGCGTCGTGCGCGCGGGCGCGACCTTCGCGAAGACGGCGAGGCCGCCCAGCGCGAGCGCGAGGATCGCGAGCTTCTGGTTGAGGGTGAGCGTCTGCAGCCAGCGCGCCACGTTGGCCTCCTACTCGGCCTTCGCGGCGGCCGTCCGCCGGGCCATGAAGCCCTCGACCCACGCCGCGCCGGCGAATCCGCCGATCGCCATCAGCACGACCGCGAAGACCAGGGCCCCGTACGGCAACCCGGTGATCTGCGGCAGCGTCTTCGTCCCCGCCTCGCCCGCGAGGTAGAGCCCCTTCACGAGCGGGAAGGACACGGCGAAGGCCAGCGTGCCGGCGGCGAAGCCGAGGACGAACACGAGGCCATCGATCTTCCCGGTCGCCGTCGACACGATCGACGTGCCGGGGCAGTAGCCGCCGACCACGAAGCCGACGCCGAGGAGGAGGCCGCCCACGACCTGCGCCACCCAGTAGGTCGGGACGAGGTAGACGAGCGAGAGATCGAGGACGCCCGTCCACGCGAGGTACGTCACGCCGAGCATCGCGGTGACGATCGCGGTGAACATCACCTTGAAGACGGAGAGGTCGTCCAGGTAGAACTGCGAGACGAGCTTCCTCGCGCTGCCGAAGCCGGCGCGCTCCAGGAAGAAGCCGAAGCCGATCCCGATCAGGAAGGCGACGACGAGGCTCGCCTCGTCGCCGAACGCGCCGAGCTTGGAGAGAGGCGCGATCATCGCCACTGCCTCCGGAAGAGGGCGGCGACCGCGTAGGCCCCGCCGAAGACGCACATCATGAAGGCCCAGCTCCCCGCGTTGAGGAGAGCGCCCCCGGAGAGGGCCTGGCCGCTCGTGCAGCCGCGGCCGAACGCCGCGCCGATCGCCATCAGCGCGCCGCCGGCGAAGGCGAGGGCGAGCCTCGTGCCGACCGTCGCCCGCGGCCCCTTCTCCACCGTGCGCGCGACCCGCCCGGCGAGGAGGCCCGAGACGAGGGCGCCGGCGAAGACCCCCGCGACCTCGAAGACGAGCCAGGCCTTCAGCGGGTGCGCGTCGCCCGTCAGGTAGTCGGCGAGGAACTCGTTCTGCCGCGCGTAGCCGGGCGCGACGAGCGAGACGAGCCAGGCGATCACGGAGTTGAACGCTCCCGACGCGCCGAGCCCGCGTCCCACGAGGACGAAGGCCGAGAGCAGCACCAGGCCGAGCCCGATGCCGGCGAGGTACGGGTTCATGTACGGCCGCGGCCGGGGTGCGTCCTCGGCGGCGGCCTCGTGCGCGACGGCGTGGGTGACGGAAGCCAAGTGGTTCTCCCTCTCTAGAGGAGCCGATGCCAGTGGCTGGCCTGGCCGGCGGACACGATGACGAAGCGGAGGACGAGACCGCCCGCCATGACGAGGATCGGAGCGATCGGCGTGTGGACGATGCGGTGGGTCACCGCGAGCGTCTGGATGACGAGCGGCAGGACGATGCCGACGAAGACGACGCCGACCCAGAAGACGGCCGTGAAGGGCCCGCCGAGCAGGAGGCGCGCGGCCTCGGCGTTCGCCTCGGTCGAGCTCAACAGGCCGACGAGCAGGAGGCCGAGGATCCCGAGCTCGATCGTCAGGAAGAGGTTGTCGAGCCAGGCCATCTGGACCCGCTCCTCCGGCACCGGGGAGGCCCAGTGCGCGAAGGCGGCGCTCGTCGAGAGCCCGGACACGAGGAAGAGCGGGCCCAGGAGGCCGCTCGACCACAGCGGCCGCGCGCCGAGCGCGGAGAGCAGGATCCCCGTGTAGATCCCGAGGGCGACGCCGGTCGCGATCGAGACGAAGCCCACGGCCCGTCGAGCGGGGACGGAGTCGAGCGCGTCGGCGAGCGGCTTCAGGAAGGGCGAGCGAGCGAGCAGCCACCGCGGCGGGTCGAGCAGGACGCCGGCGGCGAGCACGGGGTAGACCAGGAGGAGGATCCACGCGCCCCACGACATCGGCGACCACGGCTTCATCGTGAGGTAGAGACGCCAGACGTAGAGCTTGTGGCCGAGGTCCAGGAAGAGGGCGCCCATGCCGAGCGAGATCGCGACGAGGCCGATCTGGAAGAGGCCGCTCGAGGCGAGGGCGAACGTCGGTTCCCCGTGCGGGTTGCGCCGGCCCTTCCACAGGGCCCAGCCGGAGAGGACCATGATCCCGGCGGTGAAGCCGCCGAGGAAGAGGTAGACGGGGATCTCCCATCCCCACACGTGCAGGTGCGGGTCGGTCGCCGGGCTGTGGGCGGTCGAGACGAACTCCGTGAGCGCCGGGTTCATCGCTACTCCAGGTAGAAGATGCGCGGGCGCGTGCCCGCTTCCGGGGTGATCGCGTGGTGCTCTCGCGAGGCGAGGAGGCGGCTCACCTCGGAGAGCGGGTCGTCGAGGTCGCCGAAGTGCATGCAGTGCGTGGGGCAGACGGAGACGCACGCCGGGTCCTTCCCTTCCTCCACGCGGTGCACGCAGAAGGTGCACTTGTCGGCGTAGCCCTCGGGGTGGACGTAGCGGGCGTCGTACGGGCAGGAGGCGAGGCAGGCCTTGCAGCCGATGCACTCCTCCTTCGTCACGAGGACGATCCCGCCCCAGTCGTGCACGTGCGACGCGCCGGTGGGGCAGCACGTCACGCACGGCGGCTCGTCGCAGTGGTTGCACCGCTCCGACTGGATCGTCGTCGAGAGGGCGGGGAAGCGGCCCTTCGTCGCGTAGGTGATCCAGTCCCGGTTCATGCCCTCGGGGGTCTGGTTCTCCGTCTTGCACGCGACGACGCAGTCCATGCACCCGACGCAGCGGCGCGTGTCGATCACCATCCCGAGCCGCGCCACGTCAGGCCTCCCTCTCGAGCGTCACGAAGTTGACGTTCATGCCGGTGCCGCCCATGAGCGGGTCCGTCTCGTAGCGGGTGACGAGCTTCGAGTCGGAGGCGCCCTTCCCGAGCGCGCGGCGCAGGCCCTTCGCGGTGTGGCCGAAGCCGTGGACCATGTAGACGCAGTCGGGCCGGATCGCCTGGGTCGCCTTCACCTTCACGGGCAGCGAGACGACGCCGTCCTGGTTGCGCAGGCGCACGCGGTCGCCGCTCCGCAGCTCGGCCCTCGCCGCGACGTCGGCGTTCACCCACACCTCGTTCTCCGCCATCGCCTGCGCGAGGACCGGGTTCGTCTGGGTGCGGCTGAAGGTGTGGACCGGCGCGCGCCCGAACAGCAGCCGGAACGAGCCGGGCGGCCCCGACGGGGGGCGGCTGAACTTCGGGACGGGGTCGAAGCCCGCGTCCTTCAGCTGTACCGACCAGAACTCGATCTTCTTCGAGGGCGTCGCGAACTCGGGCTTCACGCCCTCCTCGTAGTAGACGGGAGGTCGCGCGCCGCGCACGACGCCCTGCTTCCGCAGCTGCTCGAGGCTCATCCCGCCGGCCTTCAGCCGGTGGTCGAGGTACTCCTCGATCGTCTTCCACGGGTAGTACGCGCCGAGGCCGAGCTTCAGGGCCAGCTCCCGCGCGATCCACCAGTTCGGCTTCTGGTCGGCCGTCGGCTCGACGACCGGCTGGCGCAGCGCGACGAACGGCTCGCGGAAGAGCTCGACGTTGAGGTCGTCGTAGCGCTCGAGGTAGGTGGCCTCGGGCAGGACGACGTCGGCCCACCCCGCCATCTCGCTGCCGACGACGTCGACGACCACGAGGAGGTCCAGCTTCCGGATGGCCTCGATCGTCTCGGCTTCGTTCGGCAGGGCCTGCAGCAGGTTGGTCGCGTAGGTGAACCATCCCTTGATCGGGTAGGGCTGGCCGGTCAGGGTCGCGTCGCGGAGGCCCGTGGTGATCGCCTCGCTGGCGAACGGGTACTTCTTCCCGGGATTGTCGGCCTTGCCCTTCGTCGAGGCGGGGTACGGCGGGTACGGGTAGCCGGGGACGTTCATCGACGCGGGCTGGTAGAAGCCGCCCCGGCGGCCCCAGCTGCCGAGGAGCGCGTTCAGGAGGGCGATCGCGCGCGAGCGCTGCGCGTCGTCGCCGTACCACGCCGAGTGACGGCCCGGGTGGACGAGCGTCGCCGGGCGGTGGCGCGCCATCTCGCGCGCGGTCTCGCGGATGGCCGCGGGATCGAGGCCGGTCTCGGGGTAGGCCCACTCGGGAGTGAACGGCGCGATCTCAGCGGCGAACGCCTCGAAGCCGAAGCCGTGGGCCGCGACGTACTCGGCGTCGTAGAGCTTCTCGGCCACGAGGACGTTCATCCACGCGAGGAGAAGGGCCGTGTCGGTGCCGGGCCGGATCGGCAGGTAGTGCTTCGCCTTCGAGGCCGCGATCGAGAAGCGCGGGTCGGCGACGATGACCGTCGCTCCGCTCCCGACCGCGTCGGCGAACTCCTGCACCTGGGTGTTGTGCATGTTCTCGCCGAGGTGCGAGCCGACGAGCACGAGGCAGCGCGCGTTGCGGATGTCGGTGCGCTCGGGCGAGCCGATGCTCTCGCCGAACGTCAGCTCGAAGCCGACGTCGCGCGGGCCGCGGCACTGGGCGAACGAGGGGGCGGCGACGTTGACGACTCCGTAGGCCTTCAGGGTGTGCTTGAGGAAGTTGCCGCCGAGGCCGTGGCTGAAGAAGGCGACGGCCTCCGGGCCGTACTCGGCCTTGATCCGCTGCAGCTTCTCCGCGACGTGGCCGAGGGCCTCGTCCCACGTGACCTCGGTCCACCTCTCCTCGCCGCGCACGCTCGCGCGGACGAGCGGGGCCCGCAGGCGGTCGGAGTCGAAGTGGGCTCCGACGCCGCCCGTGCCGCGCGGGCAGAGCCTTCCGCGCGAGAGCGGGTCGTCGGGGTTGCCCTCGATCTTCCAGAGGACGCCGTCGCGCACGGTCGCGATCGCGTTGCACTTCCAGAAGCAGAGGTCGCAGAAGGTCGGGACCGTCCGCAGGCCCTTCTCGACCGGGCCGCGCGACGCCCGCAGGCCGGGGAGCGAGGCGAGGGCGCCCGTCGCGGCCAGCGAGGCGCCCGCGCCCGTGATCTTGAGGAACCGCCGCCGGGAGAGACTCATACCGGCCGACTGGAGAGCGAACGACGTGCCACGTGTTCGAGGCGCCCTGGACGTTCTGAATCGCGCCGAGGAACGCCTTCTGGAACGCATTGATTGCGACGTTCCGTTTCGCTGAAACGCAATGTTTTCCGTACGTCGGAATGCCCGGGGCTTTGCATCAGACGGTTTCCTCAGGCGAGGTTGAGCTCGCGCATGCGACGCCAGAGGGTGGTCCGGCTCACGCCGAGGGAGCGGGCGGCCTCGTGCCGCCGCCAGCGGCAGGCCTCGAGCGCGGCGCGGATCCGCGCCGCGTCGAGGGCGCCGCCGGGATCGCGCGGCCCCCACGCCGTGTCCGGGCCCGACGACTCGGACAGGAGGGCCGGTTGTGCGGACCACGTCGGCCCGGCCGCGACCTCCGCCGGCAGGTCCTCCGGCAGGATCGTCTGCCCCTTGCACACCGCGACCGCGTACTCGAGCGCGTTCTCGAGCTCCCGCACGTTGCCGGGCCACGAGTGCTCGAGGAGCGTCCGCAGCGCGTCGGGCGAGAAGCGCAGCGCCCGGCCCTGGCGACCGCCCACGCGCGCGAGCAGGAACGTCGCGAGGGGCTCGATGTCCTCCCGCCGCTCGCGCAGCGGCGGGATCTCGATCGGCACGACCCTCAGCCGGTAGTAGAGGTCCTCGCGGAAGCGGCCGTCGACGACCGCCCGGCGCAGGTCGACGTTCGTCGCGGCGATGATGCGGGCGTCGCTCGTGCGCGGGCGGCTCTCGCCCACCCGCTCGAAGGCGCGCTCCTGCAGCACGCGCAGCAGCTTCACCTGCAGGTGCACCGGGAGATCGGCCACCTCGTCGAGGAAGAGCGTGCCCCCGGCCGCCACCTCGAAGCGGCCCGCGCGGTCGCGCACGGCCCCGGTGAAGGCGCCGCGCACGTGCCCGAACAGCTCGCTCTCGAGCAGCTCCCCGGGCAGCGCCCCGCAGTTGACGGCCACGAACGGGCCCCTGCGCCGCGGGGAGCGGGCGTGGATCGCGTGGGCCACGACCTCCTTGCCGGTTCCGCTCTCGCCGGTGAGGAGCACCGTCGCCTCGCTGTGCTCGAGGTTCTCGACGAGCCGCAGGATGCGCTGGAAGCGGGCCGAGCGGCCGATCAGGCCGGGGAACGTCGCGGTCGCGTCCTGCTGGTCCTCCTCGGCCGGCCGCAGCACGATCACGAAGGCGACGCGCGGGTCGCAGACCGCGCCAGGCTCCGCGCAGAAGGGCGCCGCGGTGACGGACACGAGCCGCGGCGCGGCGCCGGGGACCTCGAGCATCGAGCGCCAGCCCTCGCGCCTTTCGCCGGCGAGGAGCAGCTGGCGCAGCGTCCCGCCGCTGCCGAAGAGCTCCGAGCCGAGGAGGTCGGCGAGGGGCCGGCCTTCCGCCCGGCGGGCCGAGCCTTCGCCGAGCAGGCGGTCGAGATGGGACGAGGCGTGCAGCACGTGGAAGGAGGCGTCGACGCAGAAGAACACGCGCCCGAGAGAGGCGAAGGCCGAGGCGACGCCGGCGAGCGCCGCGGCGAACGCCTCGTCGTCGTCGCTGCGGTAGGGGAGGAAGTCGGGCCGGTCGGACGTGGTCATCGACCGGGTGTTCTGCGAACGGCGTGCCAGCCGCGACGGCGTTCGCCGGCGACGGCGTCAGGCGCGGGCGAGGAGGGTCTCGAAGGCGTCGTCGGGCAGGGCGGCGAGCGAGGGGACCGTGAGGTCCGCCGCCAGGCGCGGGTGGTGCCCGGAGAGCACGCCGATCGAGGGCATGCCGGCCCGGCGAGCGCCCTCGATTCCCGCCGGCGCGTCCTCCACGACGATGCAGCGCTCCGCCGGCAGGCCGATCCGCCGCGCCGCCTCGAGGAAGATCGCGGGGTCGGGCTTGCCCCGGCCGACCTCGTCGGCCGAGACGATCGTCGCCAGGAAGCGTTCGAGGCGCAGCGCCTCGAACGCGGCCTCGATGTTCCGCGGGGGCGCGGACGAGGCGAGAGCCTGCTTCCAGCCGCGCGCGCCGAGGCGCGCGAGCCAGTCCTCGGCGCCCGGCAGCAGGTCGAGCCCTTCCGCGCGGAGGATCGCCCGGTAGGTCCGCTCCTTCGTCTCGCTGACCTCCTCGACCCAGCCCGGGTCGAGCCCCTCGCCGAAGAGGTCGCGCAGGATCTCGTCGTTGCGCTTGCCGAAGGTCTGGGCGAACTGGGCCTCGGTGACGGAGCGTCCGACCCCGGCCAGGGTGTCCCGCCAGGCGACCCAGTGATGACCGGCCGAGTCGATGAGTGTCCCGTCCAGGTCCCACAGCACGCCGCCCGTCTCCGCCATGTCGCCTCCGCGCGATCGCCCGCGGGCGCGCCGCGGAACGCCCAGCATACCAGCCCGCCCGCAAGGGACCCCCGCCTGAGCTAAACTGCGGGCGCAGAACGACCGGGCAGCGTCCGGTCGAAGGGGGGGAGGAATGAAGGCTCGCAGGGTCGCGACGGCGTCCGTGCTGGCGGTGCTCCTCGCGGGAGCCGCTCACGCGGCCGAGGGTGTGGGTGGTCGCGTCGCCATCGCGTTCCAGGCGGGGACCCAGTCGGAGCTCGGCGGCGACCTCATGGCCGGCGGAGCCGGCACGCTCGCGGGTCGCAGCGCCACGTTCAACTCGGTGCGCTACAAGGACGTCTACGCGCCGAAGCTCCGGCTCCAGGGATGGATCGGCTACGGCGTGACGCAGCGCGTGGAGCTCGTCCTCCGTGGCGGCCACTACAAGTCCGAGGGAACCGGCATCAGCGCCGGCACCTTCGAGGGCAAGGACCTCTTCGCCTTCTTCACGGACTACGAGGAAGGAAACGCCGAGGTGGCGGCCCGCTTCTACGTCGCCTACCGTCCGCGTCTCAAGTCCTGGGTCGCCCCCGTGGCCGGCGCCCGCTGGATGAAGAGCATCTACGTGTCCTACACGGCCCCGGACAAGGGCTCCGCCGTCCTCAACGTGCCCTACTCGAAGAAGTCGACGGTGCCCGTCGTGGGGCTCGACATCGGCGTCTCCTTCGACCTGACCGAGAACCTGTTCGTCGGCATCGACTCGGGCCTGCGCTGGCAGGGGGCGGCCGCCGACGCGAACGGCCTGTCCGGGCTGGAGTCGATCGACGACAGCACAGGGCGCTGGACGGCGCCGGTCATGGCTTCGCTGGGCGTTCGCTTCTAGGTCCGACCCCGTCCTGTTCGCTCCTCGTGCGCGCGGGCGTGATGTGCTCGGATCTGGGGATGCAACGGACAACGGACTGATGGCCTTGTGGGTCTAGACGGACAACGGATCTGAGGAAACGGACAACGGGGAGGGACAACGGGGACGGACAACGGATCTTCAGGAACGTCGCGTTCCGGTCGAATCTCGACCTTCGCTCGCCGGGTCGAGATTCGACCGGGGCTAATCTGGACTTTCAAGTATAGATTGCCTAGACTAGCTCTGCGATGAGCAGCAGCCAGGATCTCGACGCCCTCACCCGGTCCGAGTACAAGGCCGGGTTCGTCACCGACATCGACCAGGAGACGTTTCCGCCCGGGCTCGACGAGAGCGTCGTGCGCCGGCTGTCCGCCGTGAAGGGCGAGCCCCCCTGGATGACCGAGTGGCGGCTCAAGGCGTACCGCCAGTGGCTCACGATGAAGGAGCCGACCTGGGCCAACGTGCGCTTCAACCCGGTCGACTACCAGGCCATCTCCTACTACGCGGCGCCGAAGCTGAAGAAGGACGCGCCGAAGAGCCTCGACGAGGTCGACCCGAAGCTGCTCGAGACGTACGAGAAGCTGGGCGTGCCGCTCCACGAGCGCGCGAAGCTCGCCGGCGTGGCCGTCGACGCCGTCTTCGACAGCGTGTCGGTCGCCACCACGTTCAAGGAGAAGCTCAAGGAGGCGGGCGTCGTCTTCTGCTCGTTCTCGGAGGCGATCCGCGAGCACCCCGAGCTCGTGCGGAAGTACCTCGGCTCGGTCGTGCCGGTCACCGACAACTTCTTCGCGACGCTCAACTCCGCGGTCTTCTCCGACGGCTCGTTCGTGTACGTGCCGAAGGGCGTCCGCTGCCCGATGGAGCTGTCGACCTACTTCCGCATCAACGCGTCGAAGACGGGGCAGTTCGAAAGGACGCTCATCGTGGCCGACGAGGGCGCCTACGTCAGCTACCTCGAGGGCTGCACCGCGCCGATGCGCGACGAGAACCAGCTCCACGCGGCCGTCGTCGAGCTCGTCGCGGAGAAGGACGCCCAGATCAAGTACTCGACGGTCCAGAACTGGTACCCGGGCGACCGGGAAGGCCGGGGCGGCATCTACAACTTCGTCACGAAGCGCGGCAAGTGCGCGGGCGCGCGGTCGCGCATCTCGTGGACGCAGGTCGAGACGGGCTCGGCGATCACGTGGAAGTACCCCTCCTGCATCCTGCAGGGCGACGAGTCGGTGGGCGAGTTCTACTCGGTCGCGGTGACGAACAACTACCAGCAGGCCGACACCGGCACGAAGATGATCCACGTGGGGAAGAACACCCGCAGCACGATCGTCTCGAAGGGCATCTCGGCCGGGCGCGGGCAGAACTCCTACCGCGGGCTCGTCAGGATCGTGAAGGCGGCC
Organism: Vicinamibacteria bacterium; assembly: GCA_046331285.1. Lineage (GTDB taxonomy): Bacteria > Acidobacteriota > Vicinamibacteria > Fen-336 > Fen-336 > DATBSL01. Next base: position 1,418 of record JAXLRD010000081.1, on the reverse strand, counting down.
GACAACGCGCGGAACTACTCGCAGTGCGACTCGCTCCTCATCGGCGACCGGTGCGGGGCCCACACGTTCCCCTACATCGACGTGCAGAACTCCACCGCGCAGATGGAGCACGAGGCGACGACCTCGAAGATCAGCGAGGATCAGCTCTTCTACTTCCTCTCCCGCGGCATCGGGCCGGAGGACGCGGTCAACATGATCGTGAACGGCTTCTGCAAGGAAGTCTTCAAGGAGCTGCCGATGGAGTTCGCGGTCGAGGCGCAGAAGCTCCTCGGGGTGAGCCTCGAGGGCAGCGTCGGCTAGAGGCGGCGCGGGTCAGGCGCGGGTCGGGTCGAGCCGCTCGTAGAAGCCGAGCCGCTCGAGCTCCGCGGCGCGACGCTGCGTGGCGTGACGGATCGGCTCGAAGGCGTCCCCCTCCGAGACGCGCAGCGCCTCGATGGCCAGCGCGACGCTCCACGCGGCGACCGCGGCGACGGCCCGGCGCGGCAGCTTCTCCTTCGCGCCGGCGACGAGCGCGGCCCGTCCGAGCGGGGTCACCTCGAAGGAGCGCAGCACGGCGTGCGTCTGCGCGAGGCGCGCGTGCGTGCCGACGAGGGCCTTCAGCGTGTCCTCGGGGCCCGACTCGACCTCGGCGAGCTGGGCGAGGGCCGAGATCGCCCAGGCCAGGAGGCCGGCGTCGGCCGCGCGGTTCTGCTCGTTCCACAGCGTGCGCCGGCCCGTCTCCTGGAGGACGAGGTCCTCGAGCCGCCGGAGCGCGTCCTCGTGCTGCATGTCGAGCTGGCGGCGGATCGTCTCCTGGTCCTCCTCGCGCGCGAGGGCGTGGGGGAGGACCGACTCGATCTTCCGCAGAGGCCGGCCCTTCTCGGTGATCACGGTGGTCACGGCGAACGCGGGCTCGGTCGCGGCCTCGGTCAGGACGACGATCGAACGGCCGCGCGTCTCGACGCGCGTGTAGCGGCCGAAGCCGAAGCCGGGGGGCTGCAGCTCGACGCGGTGCAGGCCGTCGGGAGGCGGCGCCGCGGCGAGCGCGGACAGCGGATCCGCGTCGTCGTCGTCGTCGTCGCGCGCCGGCGTCGCCGCCGGATCGTGGGCCGCGCCCGCCGGCGCGGGAAGAGGCGGCGCCTCCGTGGCGGGCCTCGGCCGCGACGGGGCCGAAGCCCCGGAGCCCGTCGGCCGCGCCCGCGACGGCGTGGCCGACACGGGCGACGGCCCGACGCCGGCGACCGCGCGCACCTTGTCGAGCAGCTCGCGCAGAGGGAACGGCTTCAGCAGGAAGCCGTCCGCTCCGGCGTCGTGGATGGCCCTCTCCCGCGCCTCGCTGCGCGCGGCGCTCACCGCGATGAACGCCACCTTCTCGAGCCCCGGCGTCCCGCGCAGCGCGCGGAGGAGCTTCTCCCCGTCCGTGTCCGGCAGCATCAGGT
>JAXLRD010000080.1:0-29819 GCA_046331285.1 Vicinamibacteria bacterium | reverse complement strand
CGCGGCGACCTCGCCGCCGGAGAGCACGGGCACGGCGAGCGCGCTGCGGCTGCCCGGCGCGTGCGGCACGGCCCCGGGATCCGCGTCGCTCGCCTGGACCGTCCGCCGCTCGCGCAGGGCCTGGCCGGCGAGCCCCTCGCCCACCGGCCCTCCGACGAGCCCCTCCTCGGCGCGGGCGCGGCCGCCCGCCGCCGCGACGCGGAAGACGCCGTGGTCGGGCACCAGCATCGCGACGAGCCCCGGCCGGAACGCCTCCTGGATCCGCCGGGCCGCGAGGTCCAGGATGCGCTCGCGGGTCAGCATCGCCGCCGCCTCGCGCAGCACGGCGTTCACCAGGGCGAGCTGCTCGCTGCGCTCGCGCTGCGCCTCGAAGGCCATCGAGTTCGCGCACGCGATCGAGAGCTGGCTCGCGAAGCGCGTGAGGTACTCGAGGTCCTCGTCGAGGAACGGGAGAGAGCCCGGGCGGCGCGTCGCGTTCAGGACGCCGTACAGCACGGTCTCGCCCTTCTCGCGGTCGAAGTGCGTGAGCGGCACGCAGAGGATGCGCGCGACCGGGTTGTCGCGCGGCACGAAGTCCTCGTGCCGCTCGGCGTCGTTGACGAGCACGGGAAGCTGGTCGCGGGCGACGCGGCCGGCGATGCCCTCGCCGAGGCGGAAGACCGGCCGCTCGGCCGGCGGGGCGGCCGGCTCCCGCCCCCACACGGCGAAGAGGCGCAGGACCCGCTCGCGCTCCTCGAAGCGCAGGACCGAGGCGTGGTCGGCCTTGATCAGGCGGCCGGCCTCCTCGGTCGCGCGGGCGAAGAGGCCCTGCAGGTCGCGCAGGGCCGCGGTCTCGAGGCCGAGGTCGTAGAGCGTCGCCATCTGCCGGGCCAGGTGCTCCGTCGCCGCCTCGCTGTCGGCCCGGCGCAGGGCGAGGGCGAGCTGGCCGGCGAGGGTCGAGAGGAGGCTCGTCTCCTCCTCGTCGAAGGCGCCCGGGCGGCTGCGCGAGATCGCGAGGACCCCGAGGGCGTGCTCGCCCGCCCGCACGGGCACCGCGAGCTCGCAGGAGGTGTCGGTGCGTGCGGCCTCGAGGGGAGCGGCGAGCCGCAGCGCCCAGCGCAGCGCCTCGGGGTCGGACACCGCGACGGCGACGCCGACCTCGGCCTCGACCGCGAGGACGCCGTCGGGCCCGGGCACGAACAGCGCGACGCGGTCGTAGCCGAAGTCGCGCTGCACGCGCTTCACGGTGAGGTCGACGAGGCGGCTCCGGCCGGACACGGCGGCCATGTCGCCCACGAGGGCGGCGAGGCGCTCGAAGCCGGCGGCCTGCCGCCGCTGGCGCTCGAAGCTCTGCCGGCCGCGGAGGAACGTGGCGACGGGGCCCGCGAACGTCGTGAGGATCTGCACGTCCGAGTCGGCGAAGCCGCCGGGCTTGTCGGCCGCGCCGAGGAGGCCGATGAGCTCGCCCTCGGCCACGAGTGGGACGAGCACCACCGACTGCGCCTCGGCGAGGAGGCCGATCTCCTGCGCGAGCCGGGGGTCGGCGGCCGGCTGGTTCGTGACGTAGGGCCGCCCGCTGCGCGGGCTCCACAGGCTCCGGTACTCCGGCCGCGGCACGTAGCGGAACGCGCGGGCCCGCGCCTCGTCGAGGCCGTGCACGGGGAGCGCCGCCTCCATCCGCCGCGTCACCGGGTCCTGGAGGGCGATGCCGACGATCGGGGCCTCGATGAGCGCGGCCAGGCGCTGGGTGACCATGCGGAAGAACTCGGCCGGCTCCGCGATCAGCGACCAGTCGCGGCCGATCTCGTGGAGCTGGGCGAGGTCGCGGGCCCGGGCCTGCGCCTCCTCGCGCGAGCGCACCAGCTCGTCGTGGGTCGACTTCAGGCGCAGGAACGCGCGGACCTTCAGGATGAGGGCCGGCGTGTCGATCGGCTTGTGCAGGAAGTCGTCCGCGCCGGACTCGTAGCCGCGGCGGACGGCCACCGGGTCGCCGAACGCCGTCATCATGATGACGGGCAGGTACGGGCCGTGGACCTCGCGGATGCGCGCGCACGCCTCGAAGCCCGTCATTCCGGGCAGGCGCACGTCGAGGAGGACGAGGTCGTACGAGCTCTCCCCCAGCATCTCCAGCCCGCGCTCGGCCGACTCCGCTCGCGCGGCTTCGTAGCCGTGCAGGCCGAGGAGGTCGACGAGAGTCCTTCCGACCAGCGGATCGTCGTCGACGAGCAGGATCTGGGGCATGTCGATCGGGGCAGTTTCGGCCGGTTGTCGCTCCCCCGTCAAGGCCGCGCGTATACTACCCGCCCGGCGCTCCCGCGTGGCCATGCACCCCTGAACGGCGCCGGCACCCGAAAATGATCGATCCCGCTCTTCCCCACCGCGGCCTCGTGCTGCTCGCGCGCGCCTTTCGCGACCGGGCGAGCGGCGTGCTGTCGCTCGGCCGGGGCGCGAGCGCCCTGCGCCTCGTGGTGCGCGAGGGGCACATCGTCGGGGTCGTCTTCCCCGAGGAGGCGCCGGCGCCGGGGAGCCCCGACGACTCGGCGAAGATCCGCCTCGACCGCGTCCTCGCCGAGATCGGCATGAAGCTGCCGGCGCCGAAGGCCGCGCCGCGGACGCGGCGCAGCCTGCGGGAGAGCATGCTCGCGGGCCTCCTCGACGCCGGCCCGAGCGCCCCGGCGTTCGCGCACGGCGCGCCGTCGCCGCCCGGCGCCGTCGAGGTGGCCGGCGCGACGGAGGCCCTCATCCTGGAGAGCGTCCGCCGCGTCCCCGATCCGCTGGCCGTCCGCGACGGACTGGGCGATCTCGACCGGCGCCTCGTGCCCTCGGCGGCGATCGCCGAGGAGCGCACGCTCACCCTCACCGAGGGCTACATCCTCTCGCACGTCGACGGCAGCGCCACCGCGCGCGACGTGCTCAAGCGCGTTCCGCTCGACCCGGTCGAGACCGAGCGTACGCTCCTCGGCCTGCTTCTGACCGGCCGACTCGAGTATCGGCCGGCCGCCGCGGCCGCGCGACCCGAGGCTCCGGCTCCGGCCGTCGCGACCCCCGCTGTCGAGATCACCGCCGGCGCGACGCCGGAACCCGCGCCGGCGGCCGAGCCGCCGGTCGGCGAGCCCACCGCCGAAGCCGGCGTCGCCGAAGCGTCCGCCGCCGAGACGCCGGCGGCGGAGCCCTCGATGGCCGAGCCGGCCGTCGCCGAAGACCCGTTGCCGAAGCACCCGTGGCCGAAGCACCGTGCCGAAGCACCCGTTGCCGAAGCACCGTTGCCGAAGCACCCGTGGCCGAAGCACCCGTTGCCGGAGCACCCGTTGCCGAAACGCCGTCGCGGAGACGCCCGTCACCGAAGCGCCGGCCACCGAAACGCTCGCGCCGAGACCGCGATGGCGAAGGACGCCGTCGCACGAGCCGGCGAACGCCGAGGCCTGCCGTCGCGGAGCAGCCTGTCGCCGAAGCGCCCGCCAGCGAGCGGCCCGAGCCGATCGACGCCGAGCCCGCGACGGCCGAGACGACCGTCACCGAGCCGACCGTACCGAGCCGCAGCGACGGAGCCGCCCGTCGCGGAGCCCGCACGCGCCGCGCCCCCGGCCGCCGCGGAGGCCGTCTCCGCCGCGCCGGCCGCCGACGCGGCGCACGAACCGATCCTGCTCAAGTGGGACGACGGGGTGCCGGCCGAGGCGCCCGCCGACGAGGCGGTCGAGCCGCCTCGTCGCCGGCGCCGGTCGCGGCGGGCCGCGGCGGGCGGTCGCTTCCCGTCGGCCCCGCCGAAAGTGGCGGCGCCGAAGGAGGAGACGCCCGTCGCGGTGCTGGAGCCGGGCACCGTCGAGCGGCGCCGCGAGATCCTCTCCTTCTTCGAGTCGCTCTCGAAGAAGAACCACTTCGAGGTCCTCGGGGTCGAGCCGGGCTGCACGGACGCCGATGTCAAGCGTGCGTACGCCGGGCTCGCCCGGAAGTACCACCCCGACCTCCACCACCGCGGCGGACTCGAGGACCTCCACGACGTGCTCGAGGGCATCTTCATCCGCGTGGGCGAAGCGTGGGAGGTGCTCGGCGACGCGCGCAGCCGCCGCAGCTACGAGGCGCGGCTCTCCCCGCTCGGGCGGCCGGTCGAGCCGCCGACTCCGGTCGCGAGCGAGGAGGCGGAGCCGTTCACCACCGCGGAGGCGATGGTCGACACGGCGCAGCTGCTCCTCAACCAGGCGCGCTACTGGGACGCGATCCAGATGCTCGAGGCCCGCCTGCCGCAGCTGCCGCCGTCGAAGCAGCAGCGGCGCGGGCGCATCCTCCTCGCGCGCGCCTACGCCAAGAACCCGAACTGGCTGAGGCGGGCCGAGGAGGCGCTGCAGCAGGTCGTGCGCGAGGACCCCGCGAACGCCGACGCGCACTACGAGCTCGGCCTCCTCTACAAGGCCGGCGGCATGATGGCCCGCGCGCAGGGCAGCTTCCGGCGCGTGCTCGAGGTGCAGCCCGAGCACCGCCAGGCCGCGGCGGAGCTCGAGGCGACGAAGCCGCCCGCGCCGCCGAGCGCGCCGTCCGGCGGCCTCCTCAAGCGGCTCTTCGGCGGAGGCGGACGGGGCAAGGCCTCCTAGCCGGGCGGCGGGCCCGGCCGGGCGTCAGATGAAGAGGTGCTCGTCGTCGTCGACCGCGTGACGGCGGCGGGCCACGGGGCGCTCGGGCGCGCGGGCGCGGTCGCGGCCGAAGAACACCTCGGCCCCCTTCTGGACCCCCTTGACGAACGCGATCGCGTTCGTGAGCGGCCCGAGCGGGCGCGACACGAGCTGCTGGACGAGGGCCGTCGTCTGCTCCACCTTCTCGACCGTGTCGGCGAGGAGGAGGTCGATCCGCCGCGCCTGCAGCGCCCCGAGGTCCGCGATCTCGGCCGCCGCGCGGCTCACCCGAGTGAAGTTCTCGAGCGCCGGAGTGATGTCGCGGTCGATCCTCGCCTGCAGGGCGTCGATGCGCTGGGCGAGCCGGCGGCCGAAGACGAGGAGCGCGACGAGGAACAGCCCCTGGATGGCGGACGACAGCGCGATGATGCCGAGGAAGACGACGCCCCAGGTCTCCATCGGGCGCTACGACTTTTCCTTCTCGTCGCGGAACGCCTGGCGGCCCGCTTCGACGGCGGCGGCGAGCCGGTCGCGGCGGCGCTCGAGCGCCTCGCGCTGGCGGTCCATGAGCGCGCCGGCGTCGTCCGCGATCTCGCGGCTCTTCTCCACCGCCTGCTCGCCGAGCTGGCGGCCGCGCTCGAGGGCCTCCTCGCCCATCCGCCGGCCCTTCTCCGCCGTCTCGCGGAGCCGCTCGCCGAGGATCTCGCGGGTCTCGCGGCCCGAGCGCGGGGCGAAGAGGATCGCGACCGCCGCGCCCGTGAGCGCGCCCACGAGGAACGAGAGAACGATCCCGGACGTACCGCGGTCTTCGGATGTCATCTTTCGACCTCCCGCGCCGACTGGGTTGAAGCGCTGTGACGACGCGGCTAGCTTAGTTCACGTTCGCGGCCGCCTTCAAGGAGGCGGCCGGCGCGCGTGCGCGCGATCACCCCGCGGCCTCGTCGTCGTCTCCGCGCGCCGAGCTCCAGTCGACGATGCGCAGCGTCGACTGGGCGATGACCGAGAGGTAGTCCATCGCCATCTCGAAGTTGTCCTCGAACACGTCGACGAGGGCGCCCATGTGGCCCTGGAGCGCCGTCACCGGGGTCTCGGTCACCACGTCGTACCACCGCGGGCGCTCGGCGACGGCCTCGAGAGCGCCCAGGGGGAAGCCGGGGCCGGCGCGGAACGAGAGCCCGGCCGAGGACGTCGCCTGCAGGAAGCCCCCGCCGACGAGGAAGATCCCCGGCGAGGGCTCTCCCTCGCGCCACAGCGTGACGCCCGGCTCGAAGCGGACCTGGGCCACGGCCCGCGCGAGGTCGGCGAGAGCCGTGATCGAGCTGCGGCGGAACACCGACTGCCGGCGCAGGAAGAAGATGCGGTCGACGAAGTCCACCTCGGCCGCCTCGGGGCCGGCGATCGGGCACTCCGGGATGCCGACCGTGGGGTCGAGGCGGAAGCGCGTCAGGAGGTCGATGGCCCGGCCGCTCGTCTCGCGCAGGATGTGGTGCAGGATCGGGAAGCGGTCCTCGAGCACCTCGTAGACGGCGTCGGACTCCAGCTCCAGCGTGAGCGTGCTCTCTTCCGCGACGACCTGGGTCCCGAGCGGGTCGCGAGCGAACAGGGCGAGGCCCCCGACGCCGCCGCCCGGCCCGACCGTCCCCGTCCTCTGGCCGCGCCTCAGGGTGGCGAGCGAGCCGCGCACGACGAAGTGCACGGAGCCCACCGGCTCGCCCTCGCGGAAGACGACCTCCCCGCGGGAGAACGTGCGCTCGCCCGCCGCGTCGGCCAGCACGGCGATCTCCGGGCTCGCGAGGCCGGCGAGCATCGGCACCCGCTTCAGGTGCAGCATGCGCTCGAGCGGGGGGAGGGCGCGCGCCTCAGGCAACGGCGGGCCCCCTTCCCGGCAGCGTGCCGAGCGTCCGCTCGAGGACGCGGGAGAGGAAGAAGCTCGCCCGCTCGTGGCGGAGCGACTCGAGCTTCGGCCTCAGGGCGAGCAGGCCGAGGTCGCCCACGTGGTAGGCCGCGATGCAGCGCACCGACTCCCCGCCGCGCTCGAGCATGAGGCCGAGCAGCTCCTCGTAGCCGAGGGGGTGGATCTCGTAGAAGCCGGCCGCCCCGGCGAGCCGCGCCTCGTCGTCCGCCTCGTCGACGATCGCCAGCACGGCCGCGCGCCGCGACGGCTCGAGCACGTTCTCGAGGAGCTCGCGGCTGCTCGCGCGGGTGCGGGCGTCGCTCGCGCGCAGGCCGCGGTAGATGCCCTTGAAGTCCTCGCCGCGGTCGAGGATCGCGAGCAGGCGGAAGAGCCGCTCGCGGGCCTGGCCCTCCTTGTCGAGCATGAGCTGGGCGAGCAGCTCGTGCCCCGGCCGGACGCGGCGCGGGTCGGCCCGGGCGCCCTCCTCGAGGACGAGGCGCCAGTGCACGAGGCGGAAGATCGCCTCGATCGTCTGGTCGATCGCCCGCCGCACGATGCCGCGGTCGAACTCGACCTCGCCCGCGGCCGACAGCCGGTTCATCGCCCGCAGCAGGCGGTACCGCACGACGCCCGAGGGCTCCTCGAGGAGGTGCCGCTGCAGGACCGCCGCGGCCTCCGCCGGGGGGAAGAGCGACACCGTGCGCGGCAGGTGCCGCCGCAGCTCGATCGGCAGGCCCCGGTCGGCGAGCGCCTGATCGAGGAAGGCGAGGCCGTCGGGACCGTAGGCCAGCAGGGCGCCGCGCGCCTCGGCCCGCGCCTCGCGCTCGCCGAGCATCGTGAGGAGCGACGGCAGGAACTCCGGCCGCCGCAGCTGGCCCATGGCGCGCGCCGTCTCCGCCAGGACCTCGGGCGAAGGCGAGTCGGCGAGGCGGAGAAGGGCGTCGGAGAAGGCGGGGTTGGGCTGCCGGGCGATCGCCCGCGCGAGGGCGAGCGCCGCTTCGCCGTCGGGCGGCGTGAGGAGCGGCTCGAGCCACGAGGCGGCCTCGGCGCCGGCCCACTCCCCCGCCACGAGGAAGGCCGCGGCGGTCGCCTGCACCAGCGGGTTCGGGTCGGCCGCGGCCGCCCGCAGCCGGCCCTCGTCGGGCGCCACCAGCGTGCGGGCCCGCAGGGCCGCCGCGCGGATCTCCGGGTCGGCGTGGCGGAGCAGGCGGTCGGCCACCGGGAGGAAGTCGGTGCGGCCGGCCACCCCGAACATCTCGAGCGCGCGCCTCACGACGCGCGGCGACGGGTGGTAGAGGATGAGCGCGGGCACGAGCCGCGCCCGACCCTCCTCCTCGAGGAGGTCCATCGCCGCGAGCACCTCGTTGTCGTCCGCGCTGTTGAGCCCGGCGAAGAGGGTCTCGAGAGACACGAGGTCGACGGGCGGCAGGTCCGCTGCCGGCTTCAGCGTGCCCTCGCGCAGGGCCGCGCGGAAGACGTCGAGGTAGAGCTCCTTGAGGTCGGCGACCCACGCGATCCACACGAGCGAGACCGCGGCCGAGGCGCCGGCGAGGACCACGTCGCCGCGCTGCAGGAACGTCTCGGAGAGGATGAGGAGCGAGGCGAGCGCCTGGCCGCCGCGCTGGCCGACGAGGTCGATGAGCGGCTTCGCCTGCGCGCGGACGGCGTCGGGCAGCGGCACGTAGAGCAGCTCGTGACCCGTGCGGTGGACCGAGTTGCGCAGGCTCCCGTCGGCCCCCTTCAGGAGGAGGGCCGCGACGAGGCCGCCGCCGAGCGCGACCCCGGCCGCGCCGACGAAGATGAGGGCGGGGAGGATCCACAGCGCGCGGTGGAGGCCGACGACGCGGAAGAGCCAGGAGCCGAGCGCGACCTGGGCGAAGAGCGACGCGAGGTTGAGGACGGTGTAGAGGCCGCCGAAGAACGCGCCGAGCTGCGCCTCCGGCACGTTGCGGGCGACCGCGCTCTTGAAGACGTAGTCGCCGAGCGTGAGCGCGACGGTGGAGACGAGCACGAGCACCGCGAGGCTCCGCACGTACGGCTCGCGGCGGAAGAGCTTCATGCCGTCGGCGAGCGTGGGCCGCGGCCGCGCGCGGGCGGCCTCGCCCCCCCGGCCCGCGGCCCGGCCGAGCGCCACCGCCGGGACCGCGGCCGTCACCGCGAACACCAGGGCGGAGGCGAGGACGAGCGTCGATGCCGACGGAGCCCGCTGCGCGATGAAGCGGGCGAGGACCGCGCCGGCCGACGCGCCGAGGAGGCTCCCGGTCCAGACCAGGTTGTACAGGCGCTTCGCCTGCGTGAGCGTGTAGAGGTCCGAGAGGACCATCCAGAACTGCAGCACGACGAGGCTGCCGAGGAGCCCCGTCCACACGTAGAGGGCGTAGAGCTCGAGCGGGCTTCGCCACCGGCCGAGCATCCAGAAGAGGGTCGTGACGACGGCTCCGCCGGCGAGGAGGCGCGCGAGCGCGTACGGGCCGCCGGCGCGCCGCCGTCCCCAGGGCGCCTGCGCGATGCCCACCGCCACGAGAGCGATCGCGAAGTAGACGACGGCCAGGCGCGAGGCGGGGAGGCGGGCGAGGAAGAGGGCGTCGCGGGCGGTCTCGAGCAGCGTGTGCGCGGCGAGCGCGCCGAAGATCGTGGCGAACGCGGCGACCGCCCCGCGCCGCTCGTCGGGCCGGACGAGGGGCATCGCGCGGCTCAGCACCCGGAGGCGCCTCCCGCCCGCCCGCCCGACGACTGATGTTCCAGCTCCGACCCCCTCGGCGAAGCCATCATTATCGCTATACTGATCGTTCCATGCCGACCGTGGCCGCCGTCGTGGACGACCTCATGTTCCTCAGCCGCATCCGCGAGGCCGCGCGGCCCTCCGGGGTGGACGTGGTGACCGCCCGGAACGCGGACGCCCTCCTCGCGGCCGCCCGCGCCGGCGCGCGCCTCGTCCTCGTGGACGCCGACTCGGCGCGGCTGCCGTGGGCCGCGGCCGTCCGCGCGCTGCGGGCCGACGCCTCGCTGGCGGCCGTCCCCGTCGTCGCCTTCCTCGGCCACGTGAACGTGGCCCACGCCGAGGAGGCCCAGGCCGCGGGCGCCACCCGCGTCGTGGCCCGCGGCGCGTTCGTGGCCGAGCTGCCGTCGCTGATGGCGGCCGCCGCCCTTCCTTCACAGGAGTAGAGCCTCTTGAGACCGATCCTCCCCGTTTCCGTCCTCGCCCTCACGGTCGCGTGCAGCGGCGCCTCCGCGCCCCCGCCCCCGGTGGCGACCCCGACGCCGCAGGCCGCGAGCGCCGACGGCACGCAGCCGCTCTCCTCGCGCGAGGCGGCGCCCGCCCCGGGCGCCGCGGCGCAGCCCGGAGCGATGGGCCAGCCCGGCGCGGCGGCCAGCCTGCCTCCCGGCCATCCGCCGCTCGAGGGCGGCGGCGCGATGCCCGCCCTGCCTCCGGGCCACGCGCCGATCGGCGGCGGCGCTCCCGGCGCGGTGAAGTCCGCGGGCTCGATCGCCGGCACGATCAAGCTCGCGCCGAGCCTCAAGGCCGGCGCGACCGACATCCTCTACGTCATGGCGAAGAGCGGGGCCTCCACCCTCGCCGTGAAGCGTATCGAGAAGCCCGCCTTCCCGCTCGCCTTCGAGATCGGCGGCGCCGACGCGATGATGGGCGGCCAGGCGTTCGAGGGCCCCGTCGACGTGGTCGCCCGCCTGTCGCGCACCGGCGACGCGATCCCCTCGAAGGGCGACGCCGAGGGCACGACGAAGGGCGTGAAGATCCCGGCGAAGGGCGTCACGGTCACGATCGACTCCGTGCGCCAGTAAGTCGTCCGGCCGCGGGCGGGGCCGCGCCGGCCCTGCCCGCGCCTGAGCCTCCTGGTGGATTGCCGCGCGGAGGGGCGTGGACTAGGCTCGTCCCGCCGTCCACGCCCCAGCGAGGCCCCATGCGCCACCCGCTTCCGCTCGCCCTCACGATCGCCCTCGCCGCCGCGGGCTCCGTCCGCGCCGCGGATCCCCCGGAGCCGCTCGCCCGCCTCTCGCCGGTCGAGCTCTCGCGCCTCGCCGCCGACGTGCCGGGCGCCTCGCTCGATGAGGCCTCCCCGCTCGGAGGGCCCGCGCTCGTCGTCCCCGCGACCCCGCCCGGGCAGGCGATCCGCCTGCCCGGCTCGCTGCCGTGGTCGCGCGCCCGGCACCTCGCGCTCGACGCGCTCGTCCCCGGACGGACGACGGGCGAGGTGCTCGTGCGCTTCTTCGCCGCGGGCGAGACGGAGCCCCGCCTCAGCGCGTCGCTCGGCCTCTTCCCCGGCCTGCGGACACGCCTGAGCCTTCCCCTCGCCGTCCTCGACGGGCAGACGATCTTCCTGCCGCGCACGCCCGGACGAATGAAGGCCGTCGTCACCGGCCGACGGATCGCGGCGGCCGACGTCGACCACGTCGAGCTGCAGCTGAAGCTCACCGCCGTGCCGCAGACCCTCGCGGTCGGCGGGCTGTGGCTCGTCGAGGGCGAGCCCGAGCACCCCCTCGCGCAGGCTCCTCTCGTCGACGCGCTCGGGCAGTGGAACGGGAAGGACTGGCCCGGGCGGACGCGCGACGAGGCGCAGCTGCGGAAGGACCTCGGCGCGGCGCTCGAGGCCGCGCGCCGCGCGTCCTACCCCGAAGGCTGGAGCGCGTACGGCGGGACGAAGGCGAAGCGCTCCGCCGCCACGGGCTTCTTCCGCGCGCAGCGCGACGGCGGGCGGTGGTGGCTCGTCGACCCCGAGGGCTGCGGCTTCTTCAGTCTCGGCCTCGACTCCGTGCGCCCGGGCGAGACGGCCGCGATCGTGCCGGGCGCCGAGGCCCTCTTCGGCGCGCTGCCGCCGCGCGAGGGCGCGTTCGCGGCGGCGTGGGGCGAGGGTCGCGGCCGCTGGAACGCGCGGACGTTCTCGTTCGGCCTCGCGAACCTCATACGCGCGTTCGGGAGCGACTGGCGCGCGCGCTGGACCGAGCTCACCCGCGGCCGGCTCGTCGCGTGGCGCTTCAACACCGTCGCCAACTGGTCGGACGCCGAGTTCCAGGCCGCGCGGCCGCGCCTGCCCTACGTCGTCCCGATGCCCGAGTACCCGGGCACGAAGACGCTCCTCTATCGCGACTTCCCCGACGTCTTCGACCCGTCCTTCCGCGAGTCGGCGGCGCGGTACGCCGCGGCCCTCGAGAGGTACCGCGACGACCCGAGCCTCGTCGGCTACTTCATGCGCAACGAGCCGAACTGGGCCTTCGGCGCGAACAACGTCGCCGCCGAGATGCTCGAGGCGAACCCGGGCACGGCCACGCGCCGCGAGCTCGCGCGCTGGCTCGCCGCGCGGTACCACGGCGACGCGGCGGCCTGGGCCAGGGCGTGGGGCCTCGGCCTGCGCGCGTTCGACGAAGTCGGAACGGCCCTCGTGCCGCGCGCGGCCGAGCGCTCGCCGGCGGCGAAAGACGACCTATGGGAGTTCTCGAAGGAGATGGTCCGCGCCTACGTGCGGATCCCCGCCGAGGCCTGCCGCCGGGTCGACCCGAGGCACCTCAACCTCGGGATGCGCTACGCCTGGATCTCGTCGGAGCTCCTCTACGAGGCCTCCGACGCGTTCGACGTCTTCACGATCAACGCGTACGCGATGACGCCGCCGGCCGACGTCGTCCGCGAGATCGCCGCGCGCACGGGCAAGCCGGTGCTGATCGGCGAGTACCACTTCGGCGCGCTCGACCGCGGCCTGCCCTCGACGGGCCTGCGGGCGGTCGAGAGCCAGGAGGAGCGCGGCGTCGCCTACCGCCGGTACGTCGAGGCGGCCGCGGCCGACCCGAACGTGGTCGGCGCGCACTACTTCGTGCTCAACGACCAGGAGGCCCTCGGCCGCTTCGACGGCGAGAACTTCCAGATCGGGTTCGTCGACGTGTGCCACCGGCCCTACGACGAGCTCGTGGGAGCGGCGATCCGCTCGCACGAGGCGATCTACGACGTGATGCTGGGCCGCACGCCGCCCTCCGCGCGGGAAGCGCGCGAAGTGCCGCGAGTCGGGTTCTGAGCAGGAGGCCCCCTTGAATCGAGCCGCGCGCCGTCTCGTTCCCGCCGCCCTGGCGCTCGTCGCCGCCGCGGCCGCCGCCTCCGCCGACGTGCGCCTTCCCGCGCTCGTCGGCTCCCACATGGTCCTCCAGCGCGGCGTGCCCGCCCGCGTGTGGGGCTGGGCCGCGCCGGGCGAGCCGGTGACCGTCTCGATCGCCGAGCGAAGGCCGCGCGACGGCCGGCGCCGATGGCCGGTGGAGCGTCGACCTGCCGCCGCGGCCGGCCGGCGGCCCGTTCAGGATGACGATCGCCGGGAAGAACACGATCACGCTCGAGGACGTGTGGTCGGGCGAGGTGTGGGTGGCCTCGGGCCAGTCGAACATGGAGTGGCCGCTGCGCCAGGCCCGCGGCGGGCCGGAGGCCGCCGCGGCGGGCTGCTCTGGCCTGCGCCTCTTCACGGTCGCGAAGGCCACGTCGCTCGCGCCGAAGGACGACGTCGTCGGCGAGTGGCTCGCCTGCGACGCCACGTCGGCCGCCGGCTTCTCCGCGGTCGCCTTCCACTTCGGTCAGGCGGTGCAGAAGGCTCTCGGCGTGAAGGTCGGCCTCGTCCACAGCTCCTGGGGCGGCACCCCGGCCGAGGCGTGGACGAGCCGGGGCGCCCTCGAGAAGGAGCCGGCTCTCGCGCCGCTCGTCGCCGGCTTCGACGCCGCGCTCGGCGACGAGGCGGCCCGCGCCGCCTATCAGGCGCGGCTCGAGGCGTGGGAGAAGGCGAACTACGCGCAGGACGAGCCCGACGCGGGCGCCGCGGCGTGGGCAAAGCCCGACGCCGCGCTCGACGAGTGGAAGACGATGGAGCTCCCGCAGCCCTGGGAGCGGGCCGGCCTCGCGATCGACGGCGCGGTCTGGTTCCGCCGCACGGTGGAGATCCCGGCCGACTGGGCGGGCCGCGACCTCGCGCTCTCCCTCGGGCCCCTCGACGATTTCGACACGACCTACTTCGAGGGGCAGGAGGTCGGCCGCACCGGCGTCGAGACTCCGGCCTACTACGCGGTGCCGCGGAAGTACACCGTGCCGGCCCGGCTCGTGAAGGCCGGCCGCGCGACGATCGCGGTGCGGGTGTTCGACCACTACGGCAACGGCGGCTTCACCGGCGCGACGGGCGAGCTGCACCTCGAGCCGGCGGCGGGCGACGGCGCGTCCGCGTCCCTGGCCGGGAGCTGGCTCTTCCGGGTGGAGCGACAGGTGGAGCCGCGCGCTCCCGACTTCGCGACGCAGCCCCGCTACCCCTCGGCCAGCGACCCGAACGGCCCGACCGTCCTCTACGGCGCGATGGTGGCGCCCCTCACGCCGCTCTCCATCCGCGGTGCCATCTGGTACCAGGGCGAGTCGAACGCCGGCGCGGCCTTCCAGTACCGCACGCTCTTCCCGACGATGATCCGCGACTGGCGCCGCGCCTGGGGCCGGGGCGACTTCCCCTTCCTCTTCGTGCAGCTCGCGAACTTCATGGCCCGCGCGAAGGAACCCGGCGAGAGCCAGTGGGCCGAGCTGCGCGAGGCGCAGGCGCTGACCCTGGCTCAGCCCCGGACCGGCATGGCGGTGGCGATCGACATCGGCGAGGGCGACGACATCCACCCGAAGAACAAGAAGGACGTGGGCGAGAGGCTCGCCCGCTGGGCGCTCGCGGACACCTACGGCCGGGCGGTCGAGAAGAGCGGGCCGCTCTACGCCTCGTCCCGCGTCGAGGGCGGGACGATCCGCGTTCGCTTCACGCACGCTCGAGGGCTCGCCACGAGCGACGGGCGGCCGCCCCGCGCGTTCGCGATCGCCGGGGCCGACCGGCGCTGGCGCCGGGCCGAGGCCCGCGTCGAGGGCGAGACGGTCGTCGTCTCCTCGCCGGAGGTGAAGGAGCCGGTGGCGGCCCGCTATGCGTGGGCCGACAACCCGGACGCGACGCTGCGCAACGGCGACGGCCTGCCGGCCTCGCCCTTCCGCACCGACGACTGGCCGCTCACGACGCAGCCGCGGCCGAGGGTCACGTACCGCAATCCCGTCATCCCCGGCTTCCATCCCGACCCGAGCGTCGTGAGGGTCGGCGACACCTTCTACCTCGTGACGAGCACGTTCGAGTTCTTCCCCGGCGTCCCCGTCTTCCGCAGCCGCGACCTCGTGCACTGGGAGCCGATCGGCCACGTCCTGACGCGCGACAGCCAGCTGCCGCTCGCGAAGGCCTGGGCCTCGGGCGGGATCTACGCGCCGACCCTCCGCTGGCACGACGGCACCTTCTACATGATCACGACGAACGTCAGCGGCGGGGGCAACTTCCTCGTCACCGCGAAGGACCCGGCCGGACCGTGGTCGGAGCCGGTGTGGATCCGCGACTTCCCGGGGATCGATCCCTCGCTCTTCTTCGACGACGACGGCAGGGTCTACCTCACCGGGCCCGCCGGCGGAGGCGGCCGGCCGCGAGGCATGTACCAGGCCGAGGTCGACGTGGCGACGGGGCGCCTGCTGACGCCGGCCGGCCTCGTCTGGGATCGCGCCGGATCGCGGTATCCCGAGGGGCCGCACCTCTACAAGATCCGCGGACGCTACTACCTGATGATCGCGGAGGGCGGGACCGAGTACGGGCACATGGTGACGATCGGGCGCGCCGCCTCGCCCTGGGGCCCGTTCGAGGCCTGTCCGCGCAACCCGATCCTCACCCACCGGCAGACCGAGGCCGACGTCCCGGTGCAGGGCACCGGCCACGCGGACCTCGTCGAGGACGCGGCCGGGAGGTGGTGGCTCGTCTTCCTCGGCTTCCGGCCGGTCGGCGGCTACTACCACCACCTCGGCCGCGAGACCTTCCTCGCGCCGGTCGAGTGGGACGCGGACGGCTGGCCGGTCGTGAACGGCGGGAAGCCCGTGGGCCTCGAGGTGACGACCGACGGGCTCGCCGGCGCGACGCCCGCGACCGTCGCGACACCCGCGGCCGTGCGGACGACGTTCGACGCGGCGCCCGGTCCCGAGTGGAACCACTTGCGCAACCCGGAACGGGCGGCGTACTCGACGACGGAAAAGCCGGGCTGGCTCACGCTCCAGGGCACGGCGACCACGCTGGCCGAGGCCGCCTCGCCGACCTGGATCGGCCGGCGGCAGGAGCACATGGCGGTGCGGGCGGCGACACGGCTCGAGTTCGCGCCGAGACGGGACGGCGAGGAAGCGGGCCTCAGCGTCTACATGAACCCCGACCACCGCTACGAGATCGGGGTGCGCCGGGCGAGCGGCCGCCGCGAGGTGTTCGTCCGCCAGCGAATCGGTCCCCGCCTCGAGGCCGTGACGGCCGCCGAGCCGCTCGACCCGACGACGCCCGTCGTCCTCCAGGTCGAGGCGACACCGTCCGAGTACCGCTTCTCGTTCGCCCTCGCCCCGGCCGACGGCGCCCCCGCCCCGGCCACGCGGCCCCTGGGCGCCGCCGAGACCCGCTACCTGTCGTCCGAGGTCGCCGGCGGGTTCACCGGCGTCTACCTCGGCCTCTACGCCACCGGGCACGGGCAGCCCTCCGGGACGCCGGCCCGCTTCGAGTGGTTCGATTACGAGCCGCGGGAGCGCTAGGAGGGCGTTTTCTTACCCCAATTTGACTCGCAACTGGCGCAGCCGGAACACGTTCTCGCGAAGTGTCGAGTGTGATAATCTCCGCCCCAGTAGCCGGACGCTTCTCCGGCTGGGTATCTCTTCGTCGACGGGGACGGGGCGCTTCGCGAGCCGCTCGTCCCCCTGTCGCGTGGTGACGTACCGGAGGACCAAGGAAACGATGAAACTCAGATTCGCCGTAATGATCGCCCCCGCGCTCGCATTGGGCGTCCTCTCGGTCGCCGAGGCCCAGCAGCACAAGGCGACCCGGCTGGGCAACCCCGCGACCCGCTTCGCCCAGCGGCCGCCGAAGAAGCCCGACGACATCCGCGTGCTCCTCCGCGGCGAGAAGACGAAGGCCGACGTGGCCGCCGTCCTCCAGGAGGTCGGCTGGAAGGGGAACCTCGAGGACCTCGACCGCGCCGCCGCGTCGGCCGAGATCACCGAGGTGAAGATCCAGCCCGGCACGCGCATCCCGTTCATGTCGTCGCGCACGAAGAAGAAGCCGCACGCGCTCGTCGACGTCCTCTGGGCCGGGCGCAAGCCGGTCGACGCCTACCAGTTCGAGATGTCCTCGAACTGCGTGCGCTACAAGGTCGTCACGCCCAAGGCGTGCGGCAACTTCTGGGTCGAGGAGATCGGCAAGGACACGACCGATCCCAAGTGCGCGCCGCCCCCGCCCCCGCCGCCGGTCGTCAGCGTCACCGGCGCGAGCGAGGTCTGCGTCTCGCAGCCGGTCGAGTACTCGATCTCCGTCGTGAACCCGCCGGCCGACAACAAGGTCTCGCTGTCGGTCAACGGCAAGGAGCTCGTCTCCGACAAGCTGACGAACGGCCAGTTCAAGTTCACCTTCACGGGCGCGCCCACGCCGGGCACGTACGAGGTGAAGGCCACGTCCGGCGGCGTCACCGGCACGACGAGCGTCGTCGTGAAGCCCTGCCTGCCCACGTGCGGCATCGTCGCCTCCCCGCTCCCGCCGAAGGCGGGCAAGCCGTTCACGATCGACGTCTCCGGCTCGCGCGTCGCGGCCGGCGTCAAGGGCGGCATCAAGTCGGCCAAGGTCGAGGTGGTGGACCCGAAGGGCGCCGTCTCCGGCAGCTACGACCTCGCCGCGCCGAACCTCGTGAACAACGCCGTCGTCATCAAGAAGTCCGGCATCCATACCCTCCGCGCCGTCGTCACGGACGAGTGGGGCCAGACCTCGACCAACCAGTGCGAGGCGCAGGTCGACGTCAAGGGCGGCCCGCCGGTCTTCATCGGCGGCTACTTCGGCAAGGAGCGCCTGACCCACGACGAGGCCTCCGACCACGACGACCGGCCGGTGCCGTTCACCGAGTTCTCGCGCTGCTCGCCGCTCGTCGGCTTCACCATCGGGATCCAGCCGAAGATCGGCGAGAACGCCGAGTTCGAGGCGGCCGTCGGCGTGAAGCTGCCGTTCGACGACGACGCGCACACCACGGCGTTCGGCGACGTGGCGGTCAACCGTGTTCTGAGCCGCGGGTTCTTCGGCGGCGGCATCAGCTTCTGGGACATCGGCAAGGACTCGTCGGGCGTGGGGCTCCTCGTCCAGGGCGGCGTCGACCTCTCGAAGGACGGCAAGTGGCAGCTGGTCGGCCAGACCCGCGTGCCCTTCTTCAACCAGTTCGACAACGTCGAGAACAACTACCAGTTCTGGGGCGGCCTCCGCTTCCGTCCGTTCAGCTGGAAGTAGAGCCGGCCTGACGTAGCCAAAGGCCCTCGGCGGGTGCGCCCGCCGGGGGCCTTTTCACTTCCCTTTCCTTCTCGACCTCGGCGAGGTCTCTGCCGCACCGCGACTCCGCCTCGCCCCGCGCTGCCGGTCGACCGTCGCCGCGCCGGACGGAACCGTCGGGACGGCCCGCCGCGAGCTTCAGCACGCCTGAGTGCAGACCTGCCTTCGCGGGCCGCGAATCGATGCAGACGCCCCACTCGGGCGTGCGGCGTTGGGCGTGCGGCGTCGGGTGGACCCGGGGTGCGCGGCGCCCGCGGCCGCGCCAGGCGGGGCCGCGGCTCGTCGAATGACTCTGTCCGGACAGAGTCATTTACGGGCTGGTGTCGGGAGACCAAACCCCGGGAACGGGAAGGCCCAGCAACCGCGACCGGCGTGCCCACGATCTGATCCCTGACAGCATCATTGCGCAGGAGAAGGCCGCGCTCAGTCGTCGGTGCGGGGTGCGGGATTCACCCCGGGCACTGGCGGCGGCGGCTGGTGGACGAGGGGGCCAGGGGTTCGCGGGACAAGGGGCTCGCGGGCCATCGGTCGGCGGGCCATGCCTCAGCAGGTTCCTCACCCGGCGGCCGAGCCACCAGCGTCCGTTCACGCACCCCGACTCGCGCCCCCTGCGATTCGCCGCCGCGCGGCTCACCCGGCGGACGGCTCAGGCCAACCAGCGCCCGAAAACGACGAGGGCGGGCCGCGAGGCCCGCCCCCGTCACGACGCCGGTCGATCCGGAGCTACGCAGCCTTCTCGGCGGCCTTCGGCTCGCGGAAGAAGAACGCGAACAGCAGGATGATCACGAACGCCATGGCCGCCGGCCAGATCCAGATCGTGGTCCAGTCGCGCACCGGCGCCTCGGCCGTGCCGCTCGTGTACATGTCGACGATCGGGCCGGAGGCCCAGGCGCCGATCAGCATGCCGACGCCGTAGGTGACGAGGGTGATGAAGCCCTGGGCGCTCGCCTGGATGGCCTTCGGCGCCGTCTTGTCCACGTAGATCTGCCCCGTCACGAAGAAGAAGTCGTAGCAGACGCCGTGGAGGGCGATGCCGAGGTAGTACATGAAGACGAGGCTGTCCGCGTTGCCGAACGCGAAGAGCAGGTACCGCACGGCCCACGCGCCCATGCCGACGAGCAGCATCTTCTTCACCCCGAGGCGGGAGAAGAAGAACGGCATCACGAGCATGAACGCGACCTCGGACATCTGGCCGATCGTCATCTTGGCCGCGGCGTTCTGGACGCCCATCGCGTTCAGGAACGGGTTCGTGAACGTGTAGTAGAACTGCAGCGGCACGCAGATGAGGAGCGAGCCGAGCACGAAGATGAAGAACGAGCGGTCCTTCATCAGGCCGAGGGCGTCGAGCCCGAGCACGTCGCGGACGCTCACCTTGTGGCCGAGCGACTTCGGCGGGGTGTGCGGCAGGGCGAAGGAGAAGAGGCCGAGGGCGAGCGAGGCCCCCGCGGCGATCCGCAGCGGCAGCGCCTGCGCCTCGACGCCCATCGTGCTCACGATCCAGCCCGCGACGATCCAGCCGATCGTGCCCCACACCCGGATGCCGGGGAACTGCTTCTCGGGGCTCACCATCTGGTTGAACGAGATGGCGTTGACGAGGGCGAGCGTCGGGTTGTAGCAGAACGCGTAGAGCAGCAGCACCCAGAAGAAGGCCCCGGGCGTCGTGATCGTCGAGACGTACCAGAGGAGCCCGGCGCCGACGAGGTGCATCGCCGCGAGCACCTTCTCCGCCGGGAAGAAGCGGTCCGCGATCATGCCGACGAGGAACGGGGCGAGGATGGCGCCCCACGGCATCGTGCTGTAGGCCTGCGCCGTCTGGGTGCCGGTGAACTTCAGCCCCTGGAGCAGGTACGTGGCCGTCGTCACGAACCACGCGCCCCAGACGAAGAACTGGAGGAACATCATCACCGACAGCTTCCCGCGCACCGACGGCGACAGGGTCGTCTCAGGGCTCATGCGGAGCGTCTCCTTTCGGGGCGATCGTAAGGGCGGTGCCGCGCCGCTTCGACGAGGCGGGCGGCGACGAGTCGGCAGACGTTACCACGGGACCGTCTCCTACCGGGGCGTGGCGAGGCCGCGCCTCGCGGCCTCCTCGGGCGACAGCCCGCCCGAGACCGACTCCCACCAGCGCTCGAGCCTCTCGGCGGCGACGAAGCCGGTGGGCCGCAGGACGCGCAGCGACAGCCTCACCTCGCGCGACGCCGTCGCCGGCCAGCGGCCCTCGACGGCGGCCGGCGCGCCGACCGTCGGCAGCTCCGCCGCACCCTCGGCCAGGAGCGTCCCGGCGTGGTCGCGGGCCTGCCACTCGACCCGGTAGCCGCGCAGCTCGTACGACGGCAGGTCCGTCTCGGGCCGGCGCGAGATCGTCGCGCGGAAGCCGGACGGACGCCGGCCCTCGCCCATCGTCCACGCCACCGACACTCGGGCCGGGCTCGTCGCCTCCTTCCAGGCGTCGTACGACGGCCGCCGCTGGCGGTTCTCGTCGACGAGGCCCATCTCGACGAAGCCCGTCGTCTCCCCCGGCCAGAGGTTCCGGTGCGAGAGGTAGTCCTGGTAGCACCAGAAGACGGCGCCGGCCACGAAGTCGTGCCTCGCGAACTCGGCGAGCTGGCCCCGGAGCACCTCGACGCGCTTCGCGTCGGCCTGCGCGCTGTCCGGGGCGAAGGGCCCGGCGAGGCCGAACTCGGAGACGAAGAGCGTCTTCCCCGGGAACATCTTCCCGATGCGGTCGAGCGCGGGGGCGAGGCCCTCGGCCGGCCCGTGCCAGCTCCCGAAGTACTGGTTCATCATCAGGAAGTCCGTGTACTGGTTCGCGTTCACCGCGGCGTCGGAGATGAAGCCGAGGCCGTCGTCGGCGTAGCTGACGAAGCGCGACGGGTCGAGCGCCTTCACGTGCTCGACCATGGCCTTCACGTAGGCTCGCCCGCCCTCGGTGGACGTCGCGCTCTCGTTGCAGACGCTCCAGGCGAACACGCTCGGGTGGTTTCCCGCCTGCTCGATCATCTCCTGCATCATCCGCTTCGCGAGAGCGAGGACCTTCGGGTCCTTCATCTGCGCCTCGCTGAACTGCCACATCGGGATCTCGGGGACGAGGAGGACGCCGTTGCGGTCGGCGTAGTCGAGGACGTACGGGTGCTGCGGGTAGTGGACGGGACGGGTGAACACGACGTGGAGCGCCTTCATGTCGTCCCAGTCGTACTTCATCGTGCCGCGGGTCTCGGCGAGGCCCTCCTGCGTCGACTCCTCGTGCCGGGTCATGCCGGTGACGCGCACGCGCTCGCCGTTCAGCCACAGGCCACCGCCTCGCAGCTCGACCGTGCGCACGCCGAAGGTCTCCTCGCGCCGGTCGAGGACCGCGTCACCGTCCTTCACCTCGACCACGAGCCGGTAGAGGTTCGGCCGGTCGAAGTGCCACAGCTGCGGCTCGGAGAGGCCGATCTCCATCGGGACGACCGTGGCGCCCCTGCCGCCGTCGATCGTCTTCCCCGCCCGCGCCACGGCCCGCCCCTGCGGGTCGAACGCCTGCGCGTCGACGGTGAGCCGGCCCGAGGCGGCGAGGCGGTCGACGAACACCCGCGTCGCGACCTTCGCCGAGGCCCCTTCGACCCGCGGGCGGATCTCCGCGCGGCGGATCGCGGCGCGCTCCTGGGCGACGAGGGCGACGTCGCGCACGATGCCGCCGTAGTGCCACCAGTCGTACCAGAGCGTGCCGCTGCCCTCGAGCCTCATCGCCCAGCCGGGGATGGTCGCCACGCCGGGCCGGTTGTCGAGGCGAACGGCGACGAGGCCGCCGTCGCCGAGGGCCGCCGTGACGTCGGCGAACCACGCCGTGTGGCCGCCCTCGTGCTCGCCCGCGAGCCGGCCGTTCACGTAGACGCGCGCCGTGTAGAAGGTCGCGCCGAAGTGCAGCTCGAGCCGGCGGCCGCGCACAGCGGGCGGCACCGCGACGGTCTTCCAGTACCACGCGACACCCTCGTGCTCGGCGTCGGGCCCCACGCCCCAGGTGTGGGGGACGTCGACCGTCTCCACGTCGGCCGGCACCGCCTTCGTCCACCCCGCGGCCTCGCCGCGGCCGTCGGCGTCGACACGGAAATGCCAGGGCCCGTTCAGGTCGAGGCGGGTCGACGCCACGGCCGGACGGGCGGCCGCGGCGAGCGCGAGGACGACGAGCGCCGCCCGCCTCACGGGCACACCTGCGCCACGCGGTCGACCTGGACCTTCAACGCCTCGAGCGTCTGCCCGCTGGCCGGAGCGGACAGCTTCGGGCGCGCCTCGTCGATCCGCTGGTACGCCTCGGCGATGAGCGGCTTCGCCACCGCGCAGTCCGGGGCGTTGCGGATGACCTCGTTCACCGCGCCGTTGACCTGCTTCAGGACCTCCTCGTCGTGGGAGACCTGCTGGATGGCCTTCTCGCGCCGGTCCATGCACCCGGAAGCGGCGGCGGCGGCCAGGAGGACGGCGGGCAGCACGCTGAGTCTCATCGAGGGCCTCCCGTGACGAAGCGCACGCGAGAATAACAGAGGCCCGTCGCCGGCGAAGGGCCGTCTATATAATCCGCCGCAGGCATGGCGCCCCGGGTGAGCCTCGTCGTCACGGCCGGGCCCATCCGCGGCCGCCGCTACGATTTCGACGCCCACGACACCTTCCTCTTCGGCCGCGCGCCCGAC
Source organism: Vicinamibacteria bacterium (assembly GCA_046331285.1). GTDB lineage: Bacteria > Acidobacteriota > Vicinamibacteria > Fen-336 > Fen-336 > DATBSL01. Next base: position 7,318 of record JAXLRD010000080.1, on the reverse strand, counting down.
TGCCACGCCCGGCTCGACGCGAGCGACGCCTCGGCCTCGCGCCACCACTTCCTCCTCGAGACGAACCCGCCGCTCGCGCGCCTGCGCGACCTCGGTAGCCTCAACGGCACCCACGTGAACGGGGTGCGCCACGGCGGCCGCCGCCCGGACGAGACGCCCGAGGCGGCGAAGGCCCGCGGGCTCGCCCAGGTCGACCTGCGCCACGGGGACGAGATCCGCGTCGGCGCGACGATCATCCGGGTCGACGTGGAGGGCGAGCCGACGGCGGCGGAGCTCGTCCCCGACCGCACCGCGGGACCGGCCGAGCCTTCCGACCCGCACCTCGAGGGAGCCGTCGTCGGCGGATACACCGTCGAGGAGCTCCTCGGCCGCGGCGGCATGGGCGTCGTCTACCGCGCCAAGAAGGCCGACGGCGGCGACGCGGTGGCCCTCAAGATCCTGCTCCCGCGCTTCGACGTGGAGTCGGCGGCGGAGGACCTCTTCCTGCGCGAGATCGAGGTCACGAGGTCCCTGCGGCACCCGAACGTGGTCGCCCTCCTCGACGTCGGGCGCCACGACAGCCTCCTGTACTGCGCCCTCGAGTACTGCGCCGGGGGCAGCGCCGAGCGGCTGCGGCTCGTGCGCGGCGGGAAGCTTCCCCTCCCGACGGTCGTGCGGATCGCCCTCGGCACGGCCGAGGGCCTGGCCGCCGCCCACGCCGCGGGCTTCGTCCACCGCGACCTCAAGCCCGACAACGTCCTCCTCGCCGCGGACGGGACCGCGCGGCTCGCCGACTTCGGGCTCGCGAAGAGCTTCCAGCAGACCGGGATGTCCGGGATGACGGCGACCGGCGCCGTCGCGGGCACCTTCCACTTCATGCCTCGCGAGCAGCTGACCGCCTACCGGCAGGTGCGCCCGGTCAGCGACGTGTGGAGCCTCGCGGCGACGCTCTACTTCCTCCTCACCGGCGAGTACGCGCGGGACTTCGAGTCGAACCGCGACCCGCTGGCGGTGATCCTGAAAGGCGGCGTCGTGCCGCTGCGCGAGCGCGACGCGTCGGTGCCGGCCGACTTCGCGCGGGTCATCGACAGGGCGCTCAGCGACGCGCCCGAGGGCCGCTACCCGGACGCCGGCGGCTTCGCCCGCGCCCTGCGCGAGGTGCTCTGAGGATGACCGGCCTCCTGCGCGTCGCCTGCCCTTCGTGCGGGGCCGCGTCCTCGAAGGTGCCGGCCGAGCTGGCGGGGCGCTTCGTCCGCTGCCCGAAGTGCGGCACGCGCTTCGAGGTGCCTCGGCCGGCCGAGCCTCCGCCGGCGCCGACCCGCCTCGACGAGGAGCCTCCCGCCGCGACGCGGCTCGAGGACGACGTCGCCGCGCCGACGAGGCTCGACGACGACGCCATCCCGGCGCCCACGCGGCTCGACGCCGAGCCGCGCGCGACGGCTCTCGACGGCCCCGAGCCCGGCGCCGCGGCGCCGACGATCCTCGAGCGCCCCACCCCCGCCGCCGCGTGGAAGACCGGCGACGTCGTCCTCGACCTCTACGAGGTGCAGGGCGTCCTCGGCGAGGGCGGCATGGGACGCGTCTACCGCGTCCGGCACCGCGGCTGGGGCCTCGACCTCGCGGTGAAGGCGCCGCTGCCCGCGGTGCTCGAGGCCGCCGGCGGGGCCGACCTGTTCGAGCGCGAGGCGGAGACCTGGGTCAACCTCGGCCTCCACCCTCACATCGTCACCTGCCACTACGTCCGCCGGGTGGCCGGGCTGCCGATCGTCTTCGCCGAGCTCGTCGACGGCGGCAGCCTGCACGAGGCCATCCACCGCGGCCGCCTCGACTCGACGGAGGCGATCCTGGACGTGGCGATCCAGTTCGCCTGGGGCCTGCACCACGCGCACCAGCAGGGCCTCGTCCATCGCGACGTGAAGCCGGCGAACGTGATGCTCACGTCCGACGGCGTCGCGAAGGTGACGGACTTCGGCCTCGCTCGCGCCCGGCCGGCGCGCCTCGGCCTGCGGGCCGCGGCGGCCGCCGGCCACACGATGACGGTGGAGGGCGGCGGAGGCGGCACGCCGGCGTACGCGTCGCCCGAGCAGATGCGCGGCGAGGCGATGAGCCGGCGCTCCGACCTGTGGAGCTTCGCGCTCTGCCTGCTCGAGATGTTCGCCGGACGCCGCACGTGGAACCTCGGCCTCGCCGCCCCGGAGGTGATGCGGGCCGTGCGCGAGGAAGGGCTCGACGCCCGCGGCCGGCCGACGATCCCGCCCGACGTGGCGGACCTCGTGGAACGCTCCTTCGCGGAGTCGCCGGAGAGCCGGCCCCACGACATGGCGGAGGCCGCGTCGGTCCTGCGCTCCGCCTGGGAGCGGATCGCGGGGCGCGTCTACCCGCGCCAGGAGCCGCGCGGAGGCACGGGCGCGGCCGACGCGCTCAACAACCGGGCCGTCTCGCTCGTCGACCTCGGCCGCGCGACGGAGGCCGCGTCGCTCTGGCGCCGCGCCCTCGCCGCCGAGCCCCATCATCCCGAGGCCACCTACAACGGCGTCCTGGCCGCGTGGACCGCCGCGTCGCTCGCCGACCCCGAGGCGGTGCGCCGGATGGAGGAGGCGTGCGCGTCGCACGCGGGCTCGGCCCGCGCGCAGCAGCTGAAGGCCCGCGTGCACCTGGCCCTCGGCCAGGAAGCGGAGGCGGAAGCGGCCCTCGCCCGGGCGACGGCCCTCGGCGGGACGGAGACGCTCGCCGCCGACGTCGCCGCCGCGGCCCGACCGGCCGCGGCTCCCCGCCGCACGGTGCGCGGCCTGCCCGGCCCCGTCGCGGCCCTCGCGCTGGCCCCGGACGGCTCCGCGGTGATCGCGGGCAGCGGCGGCGAAGTGCGCGCGTGGGACACGGCCTCCGGCCAGCTGCTGCGGACCCTGGCCGTCGAGGGTGCGCCGGTGCGGGCGCTCCTGGCCCTGCCGGGCGGGCGATCGCTCGTCGTCGCGGCCGAGGGCGCGCCCCTCGCGCTGTGGGACCTCGGCTCCGGGAAGGCCGTGCGCTCGTTCGAGCGCACGGTGGGGTTCGCGACGTGCCTCGCCCTCGCGCCGGACGGCCCGCTCGTCGTGGCCGGCGGCTCCGACCGCACCGTGCGCGTCTTCGACCCGGCGAGCGGCCGCTGCGTGCGCGAGATCCCGGCCCACGACGACGCGGTCACCGCGGTCGCGGCCGGCCCGTCGCTCCTCGCCTCGGCGAGCCGCGACGGCTCGGTGAAGCTGTGGTCGCGCGAAGACGGCCGGCGCCTCGGGTCGATCGCCGCGCCGGCGCGGGTGCACGCGCTCCTCGTCGACGAGCTGCAGTCGCGGCTCGTCACGGCGGGCGAGGACGGTGTCGTGCGCGACTGGGGCCTTCATTCCCGCGAGATGGTCCGCGCGTTCGCCTCCCACGCCCAGGCCGTCCTCGCGCTCGCTCTCTCGCCGGACGGCGAGCGGCTGCTGTCGGGCTCGGCCGACCGCACGCTGCGCGCGTTCGAGGCCGAGGGCCAGCGCCTCCTCGGGAAGGCCCACCTCGACCTCGCGGTCCAGGCGATCGCCGTCGCGCGCGACGGCGCGATCTGGGTCGCGCACGGCGCGGCGGTGAGCCTCGTGCACCCCGATCCGGTCGAGCCGCCGCCGCCCGCCCTGTGCCGGCCCTCCACCGCGAGCGAGGAGGAGGCCCGGGCCGGCCTCTTCGAACAGCACCTCGACGAAGCCCGCCGCTCCCTCGCCGACGGCGACGTCGCCTCCGCCTTCCGCCTGGCGCGCACCGCCCGGACGGTGCAGGGCCACGAGCGGGCGCCGACGGTCCTGGCGTTCTGGGACGACCTGTCCCGCCGCCTGCCGCGGAGCGCGCTCGCCTCGGCCTGGGAGGAGGGCGTCGTCCTGCAGGGCCGTGAGGCCGTTCTCGGCCTCGCCCTCGACCCCGCGGGCCGGCGCGGGTTCGCCGCGGTGTTCGACGGCGCGCTGTGCGTCCTCGACACGGAGAAGCGCGCGGTCCTCGGGACGCTGACCGGGCACGACGGCGCGGCCACCTCCGTCGCCCTCGGCCGGGAGAAGCTCGTCTCCGGGGGCCGGGACTGGACCGTCCGCGTGTGGGACGCCGGGAGCGGGCGGGGGCTCGCGGTGCTCGAAGGCCACGCCGAGACCGTGACCTCCGTCGACGCGAGCCCCGACGGCGCGCGCGCGGCGAGCGGGAGCGTCGACGGCACGGTCCGCCTCTGGGACCTGAAGGCCCTCGGCGCGGGCGCGGTCCTCGAGGGCCACGCCGCGACCGTGTCGTGCGTGCGGTTCTCCGCCGACGGCCTCGTCCTCGCGAGCGCCGGCTGGGACGGGACGACGCGGCTGTGGGACGCCGAGACCGGCGCCGCGCTCGGCGCGCTCGAGGGCCAGACGGCGAACATCGCGTCGCTCGCGGTCCACCCGGCGGGCCGCCAGGTGGCGACGGGCGACGAGCAGGGGCTCGTCCGCGTCTTCGACCCGCGCACCCGCCGCGAGGTCCGCCGCTTCGATGGCCGCGGCGCCGCGGCCACGGGCCTCTCGTTCACCGCCGACGGCCGATTCCTCCTCGTCTCGGGGCGGGACGCTTCCGTGCGGGTGCTCGACCTCCGACGGGGAGACGAGGCCCGCGCCCTTCCCCACCCCGCGCCCGTCCTCGCGCTCGCGCTGTCGGCCTCGGGCGCACGCCTCCTGACCGCCGGCGCCGACGGTGCCGTCCGCGCGTGGCGGCTCGACTGGGAGCTCGACCCCGGCGGCGCGGCCGCCACCGCGACGACGGTGCTCTCGCCCGAGGCCCTCCGCGCCCGCACGGCGGCGGCGCCCGCCCGCGCCGTGACGCTGCGCGAGGACCTGCGCCGCGCCGCGCCGCCGCCCCGGGTGATCCCGCGCGCGATGAGCGGGGCGGCCCGCAGCGTGCCGTGGCGACGGATCGTGGTCGCCGGGACGATCGCGATCGCGCTCGCCGGCAGCCTCCTGATGTGGCGCAAGCCGAAGCCGCGGCTGCGGCTGTCGCCCTACGTCGCCCGCTCGGTCCCCACCGAGATCGACCTCATCCACCTCGACCGCCTCACGCCGTTCTGCAAGCCGGACGACTACGGCGCGCACCTCGAGAGCCTCGTCTCGGGGAACCCGGAGGCGAAGGACGTCGCCTGCGTCGCCGCGGCCGGGCACCCGGCGGTGGTGGCGGACGTCCTCGACCGCGCCCCGCTCGAGGATCCCGACCCGATGACGGCCCGGCGCTTCCGTCGCAACGCGGCGTCGGCGCTCGCGGAGCTGAAGGGCGAGTCGGCCGAGGCGGTCTGCGCGCGCCTCTCGGACGGGCGCGACGTCGTGCGCACGGTGGCGGAGGTCGCGCTGGGCGTCAACGGCGACCCCGCGGCCGTCGGCTGCGTGCGCGCGGCGCTCGAGAACGGCTCGGGCGCCGGCCTGTCCTCGGCCGCCCGCGCGTTCCGCCAGCAGCTGGCCCGCGGGTTCGTGCCCCTGGCGTCGGGGTGGAGCACGGTCGGCGCCCTCCTGCGCTCGCCCGACCCGGGGGCCAGGCGCGAGGGGCTGCGGCTCGTCGCGATGTTCTCCTCGGCCTTCGCCCGCCCGGCGGCCGAGGCGCTCGTCCAGGATCCCGACGCGGAGGTTGCCGCCGCCGCCCGCGCGGCGGTGGCCGAGGTCGACGCGACGAAGAAGGCCGACCTCATCATGGGCGACGTCGAGCCCTGACCGGCCGGAGGGTCCATCCGCTCTCTTGACCCGGCCGGGGCGGTCGGAAACACTCCACCGTCATGGCCCACGAACGACCCTCTCCCCGGCTTCTTCCCCCCGCCCTCGGCGCCCTTCTCCTCGGACTCCTTCTCGCCGCGCCGTCCCCGGCGCGCGCGGTCGACCGGCCCGACTGGGAGAACGAGCAGGTCGTCGGCATCAACAAGCTCGACCCTCACGCTCCCGTCTACCCCTTCGCGGACGCGGCCACGGCCGCGACGATCGCGCGCGAGCGGTCGCCCTACTACCGCCTCCTGAACGGCCAGTGGAGGTTCCACTTCTCGCCGAACCCCGAGTCGCGGCCGGTCACCTTCTACGAGACCGCCTTCGACGACACCCGCTGGAAGACCATCCCGGTGCCGTCCAACATCGAGATGCAGGGCTACGCGCCGCCTCTCTACGTGAACATCGGCTACGCGTGGGGCTGGAACGCGCCGCCGCGGAACCTGCAGGCGCCGGACGCCGTGGGCACGTTCTACTTCGGCTCGGGCTACGCCTCCGGCGCGAGCCTCCCGCCCCTCATCCCGCACGGCCTCAACTACGTCGGCTCGTACCGCCACCGCTTCGACGTGCCGGCGGCCTGGGCCGGGCGCCGGGTCCGCATCACGTTCCACGGCGTCTCGGCCGGCTTCTACCTGTGGGTCAACGGGAAGAAGGTGGGCTACTCCGAAGACAGCCGCGGGCCGGCCGAGTTCGACCTCACCGACTTCGTGAAGCCGGGCGAGAACCTGCTCGCGGCCGAGGTCTACCGCTTCACGGACGGCTCCTATCTCGAGTGCCAGGACTTCTGGCGCATGTCGGGCATCTTCCGCGACGTCGTGCTGTGGTCGACGGCCCCGGTCCACGTCGCGGACTTCCGCGTGGTCACCGACCTCGACGCGCAGTATCGCGACGCCACGCTGAAGCTCGGCGTCACGGTGGCGAACGCGGCGGCCGCCGAGCAGGCGTTCACGGTGGAGGCCGCGCTGCAGGACGCGTCGGGACGCTCCGTCCTCCCGGTCCTCACCGGCGCCGGACGCGCCGCCGCGGGACGGACGGCGGCCGTCTCCTTCGACGCGCCGGTGCCCGCCCCCGCCCTGTGGTCCGCGGAGAAGCCGAACCTCTACACGCTCCTCCTCACGCTGAAGGACGCCGCGGGCCGGACGACCGACGTCGTCCCCTGGCAGGTCGGCTTCCGCGAGGTCGAGACGAAGGGCGGCATGCTCCTCGTCAACGGCCAGCCGATCGTCATCCGCGGCGTGAACCGCCACGAGTGGGACGTGGAGACGGGCCAGTACGTCCGGGCGGACTCGATGGTGCGCGACATCGAGCTCATGAAGCAGCACAACTTCAACCTCGACCGCACGTCCCACTACCCGAACGTCCCCGAGTGGTACGAGCTGTGCGACCGCTACGGCCTGTACGTCATCGCCGAGGCCAACGTCGAGTCCCACGGCATGGGCTACGACGCCGACAAGACGCTCGCCAACAAGCCCGAGTGGGAGAAGGCCCACCTCGACCGCAACGTCCGCAACGTCGAGACCTACAAGAACCACGCGTCGGTCATCCTGTGGTCGCTCGGCAACGAGGCGGGCGACGGCGTCAACTTCGTG